>UQZU01000062.1 GCA_900545665.1 uncultured Collinsella sp. | reverse complement strand
CGCGCGACATGGCCGGGGCCATCTTCCACGTGCTGGGGACGCACGCCCCCTACGGAACCTACGACTGCACCGGCTCCGGCGCCGTGAAGAGCTGGGCCGAGATCGCCCGCGCCGTCTTCGAGGCCGCCAACGGCAACGGAGAGAAGGTCGTGCCGGTGAGTACCGCCGACTACTACGCGACCGCCTCCGGCCCCGTCGCCCCGCGCCCGGTCCACTCCGCGCTCGACCTTTCCAGGCTCGAGTCGGTCGGGTTCCACATGCCCGACTGGGAGGAAGAGCTTGGGGAGTACCTCAAGACGCTCTAGCCGCTATCAACTTTTCGAGAGTAAAAGCCGCCGTTCTTTAACGGCGGCTTTTCTTGTTGATGGCTATCTGCGCAGTGGTGCCAATAGTATTTTGCGGAAGATCTTTCACTCGCTTGGCGTGGTGGCGGACCTGCCGGGCTGGTCATCGTAGGCGTATTTGCTGTACACGTTGACCTCCCACTGCTTTTTTTCGACCTTTGCCACGGAATCGAGGATGAAGCCGGTCGCAAGGCTCAGACCGCACAGGAACATAAACGACGCGGCGAGCATGGCGGTGGGGAAGCGCGGAACGAGGCCGGTCTGGAAATACTCGACAACGATGGGCGTGCCCAAGGCGAGGCCGATCACCGCAAACAGAAGCGCGACGAGGCTGAAGAACTTCAGAGGGCGGTAGTCCTTGAACAGCGTGCCAATCATCGCAACGACTTTAATGCCGTCGCTTACGGTATTGAGCTTGGACTCGGAACCTTCCGGACGGTCGCGGTACTCGATGGGCACATCCTTGATGCGCCAGCGGTGGTCGACGGCGTGGATCGAGAGCTCGGTTTCGATCTGGAAGCCCTCGGAAAGC
This sequence comes from uncultured Collinsella sp., assembly GCA_900545665.1. Lineage (GTDB taxonomy): Bacteria > Actinomycetota > Coriobacteriia > Coriobacteriales > Coriobacteriaceae > Collinsella. The sequence goes on along the minus strand of UQZU01000062.1, from coordinate 2,498 downwards.
ACAGGGAAGGTTTTAACGAACGGGCGGCTCATGGCACGGTAGCCGGTCATGACATCATCGAAGCTGTAGCCATAGATCCACTTGATCATGGCACGGACCAGATTGTTGCCAAAGCCGTGGAAGGCACGCTTGTTCTCCTCGGCGTAGGTGCCGTTGGAAAGGCGATCGCCTACGGTCATGTCGGCCGTGCCGTTAAGGATGGGCTCGCAGAGGGCCTTGGCCGCCTCGGCGGGGTAGGTGTCGTCTCCGTCGACCATCAGGTAGCAATCGGCGTCGATATCGCGAAACATCTGGCGGCACACGTTGCCCTTTCCCTGACGGGGCTCAAAGCGGACTGTGGCGCCGTGCTCGGTGGCAATGCGTGAGGTATCGTCCGACGAGTTGTTGTCATAGACATAGACCGTCGCCTGCGGAAGCTCGCGGTGAAAGTCATCGATGACTTTGCCGATCGTGAGCGCTTCGTTGTAGCAAGGGATGATGACGGCGATGGATTCAGAATTCACTTAATGCTCCTTATACATTCAATCCTAGAAAGTATAGCCGTTTGGGCCTGGCATCCTAAGATGTGGGTTAGTTCTCCAGTTTTGTTGCGCGAATCGTTTGCATGGCCGTCGGGTCTATACTGTTCGTTTGTCAACGATTACGAGTAAAGGAGTTGCATCCGTGTCGGATCAGACAAAGCAACAAGAAACTCGCAGTCTGCCTGCGACGTTTGCTAAGAACGAATTTGAGAAGGACGCGTTTATCCTTCGTCAGCTGGTTACCAAGGATTTTAAGATCAAGTATCGCCGTAGCGTTCTGGGCGTCGCATGGTCGGTGCTCAACCCGCTGCTGATGATGATCGTCATGGCCATCGTGTTCTCGACGATTTTTGGCCAGGGCCGCAATGGCTCAATGACGCCCGAGATGTACCCGCTGTACTTGATCGTGGGTAACATTACCTTTGCCGTCATGTCTGAGTCTACTAACCAGGCCCTGACGTCGATCGTGGGCGCTGCCCCTCTGCTCAAGAAGGTTAAGGTGCACCGCTGGGTTTTCCCGGTGCAGAAGGTGCTCTTCTCGCTGGTCAACTTTGCCTTCTCGCTGGTCGCCGTCGCCATCGTCATGCTGTGGTTCCGCGTTATGCCTTCTTGGCACCTTATTCTGCTGCCGGTTTGCCTGCTGCTGCTTATGTGCTTCTGCATGGGCCTGGGCATGATGCTCTCTGCCCTTACGGTCTTCTTCCGCGACGTTATGCATCTGTGGAGCGTCGTCATTACGGCGTGGACTTACATTACGCCCATCTTCTGGACGACTGACTATATTGCGCAAATGCCGCATCTCGTGCGTATCTTGATGTATGCGAACCCCATGTTCAACTACCTGCAGTTTATGCGCGATATCTTCCTGTTCCAGACTACGCCCTCGCTTATGACGTTTGGTATGTGCGTTGCCTGGGCGGTTCTTGCGCTTATTATTGGCTATACCGTGTTCCATAAGTCCGAGCGCAAGTTCATCCTCTACATCTAAGGAGTGCTGTGATGACTGAATCTGTTGTTGATTACAGCGAGCAGCCTCTGGCTGTCGAGGTCGACGACGTCACCATGATCTTTAACATGGCGTCCGAGTCGCTGACCAACCTCAAGGAGTACTTCATTAAGCTTGCCAAGCACGAGCTGTTCTTTGAGGAGTTTAGGGCGCTCAAGCATATCTCGTTTGATATTCATCGTGGCGAGGTCGTGGGTCTGGTTGGCACCAATGGTTCCGGTAAGTCTACGATGCTCAAGATTATCGCCGGTGTGCTCGAGCCCAGCGAGGGCAGCGTTAAGGTGCACGGCAACATCGCGCCTCTGATTGAGCTTGGCGCCGGTTTTGACCCCGAGCTGACCGCCCGCGAGAACATTTATTTGAACGGCGCGCTGCTCGGCTATACCAAGGAGTTCATCGACGCCAATTTTGACGGCATTATTGAGTTCGCTGAGCTGCAGAATTTTGTCGATATGCCGCTTAAGAACTTCTCTTCAGGCATGGTGGCGCGTATCGCCTTTGCAATCGCGACGATTACCGAGCCCGATATTCTGATCGTTGACGAGACGCTGTCCGTCGGTGACGTGTTTTTCCAGCAGAAGTGCGAGGACCGCATCCAGCACTTTATCCAGAGCGGTGACGTGACGGTTCTGTTCGTTTCGCACTCCATGGAGCAGGTTGAGCGCATCTGCCAGCGCGCCGTTTGGATTGAGAAGGGTGACCTTCGCATGGACGGCCCGGTCGATAAGGTCTGCAAGGCGTACCGCGAGCAGTTCAACTAGGTTATAATTACTTGCGCCTAACGGGCTTGCGCTTGCTTGGGCGTGCGGTTATTTGCTCCATTAGCTCAGTTGGATAGAGCAGGGGACTTCTAATCCCAAGGTCGACGGTTCGAATCCGCCATGGAGCACCATCGTTTATTAAGCCCGGACCGCTTGTGAACTGCGCCCCAAATCTTGGACGCCCTAAATAGCGACTAGGCCGCGAGGGCC
>UQZU01000061.1 GCA_900545665.1 uncultured Collinsella sp. | reverse complement strand
GAGATGCAGCGTAGTCTCGTGGGCTCGGAGATGTGTATAAGAGACAGGGCGGGAAACGCGCGCTTCACCGACGAGAAAAGCGAGCGGAACGAAAGCTGGTTGTGCGCGTAGTCGACGACACAAATCACGCGGCCGTCCTTCGACTCCACGACCTCCATACGGCCCGGCACACGCAGTTTTGAGAGGCCCTTCTTGATAGCCTCGATACCGATGCCGATCTCGCGCGCAGCGGCGATAGCGACCAGCGCGTTTTCCACGTTAAAGTCGCCCGCGATACCCAGCAGGACCTTCTCCCCCGCCTCGGACTCGTCGGCGCTCATGCCGTGCAAGTTGAACTCGATGTTAAAGCCGAGCATGCGGACATCGCTCGCCCACAGGCTTGCCTCGGGATGCTCGACGCCAACGGTCACCAAGCGCTCGGCCGTCGACGCTGCCTCTAGCACACGGTCAACCTCTTCGGTGCCTAGATTCACCACGGCGGTCTTTGCCTGGTCAAAGATCCTGAGTTTGCTCTCAAAATAATCCTCAAACGTGGGGTGTTCGATCGGCGAGATGTGGTCGCGGCCGATGTTGAGGAAGCACGCCACGTCAAACGGCAGATTCTCGACGCGTTGGTACTTGAGCGCCTGGCTCGAAACCTCCATGACCATGGACTGGCGACCGGACGTGCGGCAGTTGGCGATATGGCGCCAGACCTCGGGGGCCTCGGGCGTAGTATTGGTGCTCTCGTAGCACTCGATGCCATCGTCGGTACTCACCGAGCCGATCATGCCGCAGGACTCGCCCGCCGCTTTGATAATCGACTGGAGCATAAAAGCGGCCGTGGTCTTTCCCTTGGTACCGGTGATACCCACGATCTTGACGTCGTGGTCGGGACGGTCGTAGACCTCCGGCGGCAACAGGGCCATGGCCGTGCGAACGCTATCAACAACCAGCATCGCAGCACCGCTCTCCTGCGCCAGCGGCTCCAGAGACTCGACCAGTGACTCCTCGCACACAAATGCGACGGCGCCCGCATCGAGCGCCATGCTCAAAAACGCGGGCTTAAAGGCAGCACCTTTGCAGAAGAACACGTCACCTGCCGAGACCGCGCGCGAATCAAACGAGCAGCCGGTCACGGCACGCTCGTCAACCTGCTCTGATGCGCGCAGCTCGCCGCACACATCGAGAAGCTTGGCAAGCGTATCGACCGTGGTCACGGTCGCGGAATCCGAATGGTGCATCTTTCACCTTTCTCAGCCATTTGGCAGGGACGGTTTTCATAGTAACTGAAACGTGCTCGCGCAAAAACGGCTCCCGGAGGAGCCGTTACGCGCAGGCGTTCGTAAGCCGAGGCTAGGCAGCCTGAACAGAAGGCTGGCCCTCGTCGATAAAGAAGCGCTTGTACCACACTAGGAACACGAGCGGCGTATAGATCTTGCGCTGGAAATCGCCCTTGCCCGCAAAGTGCAGATCGAGCAGGTGCATGAGCTCGTCGGTATTGAAGAACTCACTTGCCCACGGCGCGGTGAAGTACTCCTTGACATAGTCGTACCACTTTTGCTCGCGCAGCCAGTAGACAATCGGCACCGGGAAGCCCACCTTGGGACGGGTGGCCCACTCATCGGGCAGCGACTTGTTGGCAGCGTGGCGGAGTACCTGTTTGTTGCCGTTCTCGTTGATGCGGTAGCGGTCGGGAATGTGCTCGGCGAACTCCATGACTTTGCGGTCCAGGAAGGGCACGCGCAGCTCCAGCGAGTGCGCCATGCACATCTTGTCGGCCTTGAGCAGAATGTCGCCCGGGAGCCACATGTTCATGTCCAAGTACTGCTTCTTGACCAGCTCGGGCTGACCCTTCACGCGCGCATAGATGGGAGCGGCAAGCTCGAAGGCGCCATCGCCGGTGTTGTACTCGGGCTTGAGCACGCCGTCGACCTCGCGCTCCGGCCATACCAGAGCCTGTCCCAGGAACGACTTCTCGGGGATCTCGGCACCCTTGACCAGGAAGTTATGTCCCTTGAAGTACGGCATATGCAGCGCCAGGTTACCGAGCGCGCGACGGACGGGCAGCGGCACCATCTTTTTGTACTTGCGCACCGGGACCGTATCCTCGTAGTAGGCGTAGCCGCCAAAGAGCTCGTCGGCGCCTTCGCCCGAAAGCACGACGGTGACGTCCTTGCGGGCCATCTCGGCCAAGAACCACAGCGGCACGGAAGACAGGTTGGACTGCGGCTCGTCCATGTGATACTGGATGTCCTCGAGCGCACCGAAGAACTCGTCGGCGGTAATCATCTTGCGAACGTTTTCGACGCCGAGCTTATCGGAAAGCTCCTTGGCGTAGTTGGTCTCGTTAAAGTTCTTGTAGTCAAAGCCCACCGAGAAGGTCTTGTCGGGCATGAGGCAAGCGGCGATGTAGCTGGAGTCGACGCCACCGGAGAGGAACGACGCGACCTTGACGTCGGCGATACGATGGGCCTCGACACTCTCGTGCACGACCTCGTCCAGCTCATCGACGTACTCCTCGAACGGCTTCTCGACGGCAGAGTAATCGCAATCCCAGTAGCGCTCGATGTTCATCTTGCCGGTCGGGATATCGACGGTAAAGTAGTGCGCCGGCGGCAGCTTGTAGACACCCTCGAAGAAGGTCTCCTCGGTTGCCGAATACTGCAGCGTCATGTACGGACGCAGGGCCTTTTTGTTGACCGCCTTGTGGAAGTGCGGGTAGTCCAAGAAGCTCTTGATCTCGGAACCAAAGAGCACGCCCGGAGCGCCGTCGCCCGCATCGGCCATGGGATAGTAGTAAAGCGGCTTGATGCCAAAGATGTCGCGGGCGCCAAAAAGCTTGTTCTTCTTTTTGTCCCAGATGACGAAGGCGTACATACCGCGCAAGCGATCGAGTACGGCCTCGCCCCACTCCTCGTAGCCGTGCAGGAGGCTCTCGGTGTCGGCGCCGCAGTGGAACTTGTAGCCCTTGGCCTCGAGCTCGGAACGGAGTTCTTGGAAGTTGTAGATCTCGCCGTTGAAGACAATGACGACGCTACCGTCCTCGTTGGCCATGGGTTGGGCGCCAGCCTCGGTCAGGTCGAGGATCGACAGGCGGCGGAAGCCCAGGGCAACGCGGCCGTCGATAAACTGACCGCCCATGTCGGGACCGCGATGGACGATGCGGTCCATCATCTTGGTGAGCACCTCGGATTGGTTATCCGTCCCACCGACAAAACCGACAAAACCGCACATATACTATCCCCTCTGCTGTTGCTGGGCATCAAATCGAATCAGTAGCTTTTGAGTATACCCGAGGGCGTAAAGAGGGGCGGAATGTTCAGGCAATCTCAACTGAATCAGCTCCGCTGTGACACGCGCGAGTTACCTTTAATGGATATGAGGTGAATGAGGCGATTGTTTTGCTATACTCTCTCCGCACGGGCGATTGGCGCAACGGTTAGCGCAGGTGCTTTACACGCACAAGGCTGGGGGT
>UQZU01000060.1 GCA_900545665.1 uncultured Collinsella sp. | reverse complement strand
GGTCACCAAGCACAACCTCAAGTACCGCCGCTACTACCACCAGTTCGACTACTAATTCCATTTGGGGGAAACCGCAATGAGGCAATACATCCTTGCCAGCCACGCGCATTTTGCGACCGGCATCAAAGAGAGCGCCGAGCTGCTCTCGGGCGCGCGCGATAACGTCCACGACCTGTCGATGTTTGTCGACGGCCGCACCGACGTCGCCGAGGAGGCCGCCAAGCTCCTGGCGACCTTCGACCCCGCCGACGACGTAATCGTGTGCACCGACCTGTTTGGCGGCAGCGTCAACAACGAGTTCACCAAGATCGTCCAGACGCGCCCCAACACCTACCTGGTTGCCAACATGAATCTGCCGCTGCTGATCCAGCTGCTCTTTTCGGACCAGGAGGCTCCCGCCGATCAGGTTATCCGCGAGATCCTCGCGGCTGACGACACGCGCGTCAAGTTTGTCAACGACCTGCTGACCGATGCGGATGACGAGGAAGAGTTCTAGTCACCGCCTGCTATTAATGGGGCCGGGTTTCCGGCATGAGACCTTTGGGGGTCAATCATGATTCAACTGCTTCGCGTCGACCATCGTCTGCTTCATGGCCAGGTGGCCGTCTCTTGGGTCCAGGGCTTGGGCTCCGACTGCATCTTCTGCGTTGGCGACAAGGTTGCCAACGATCCCGTCTGGAAGACTACGCTCAAGATGGGAAAGCCGGCCAACGTCAAGCTCGTCATCAAGGACATGGAGCACGCCATCGAGGCCATCAACTCCGGTGTTACCGATAAGTACAAGATGATCATCTGCGTCACCAGCATCGCCGAGGCCAAGCAGCTTGTCGACGGCTGCCCGCAGATCACCTCCATCAACCTGGGCAACACCAAGTCCAAGGACGAGCAGCGTCCCGATGCCCGTAAGATCTCCCGCCAGATCTTTGTGACTGCTGCCGAGGAAGAGGACATTCGCGAGCTCGTCGGCCGCGGTGTCGAGGTCGAGATTCGCGCTCTGGCCGACGACCCCAAGGTCGATGCCCTAAGCGCCCTCTAATTGGGAACCACGGGCGGCGCGCACGGCGCCGCCCCTATTCGTGGGCGTACCGGATAAACGCTTTACCCGTTACCCCCATCTACCGTTCACCGGGAGTACACGCCCGTTGAGCGATTGGTATTAAATAGTTTTCGCATGACTATATAATTGGTATCAAATCATTTGCACCGGTTTAGGTGTTAACAGCACACCGGTACAAGCTGGATCTGTCTGGGCGATTGTCGGCATGGAAAAGGGCGCGCTGACAAGTCGGGAATCGCCGCGCGGATCCAAGAGGGATCAAAGGGAGGAACAATGCTTGTTCAAGCGATCCTCATCGGGCTTATCGCTGCCTTCGGTAAGCTCGATTATCAGCTCGGTACGCTCTATGCGTTCCGCCCGATCGTTCTGTGCCCGCTCGTCGGCATAGTCCTCGGGGACCTGCAGTCCGGCCTCGCCATCGGTGCGAGCCTCGAGCTGCTCTTCATGGGTTCTATCTCCATCGGCGCTTACGTGCCGCCCGATGAGACGATTGGCGGTGTGCTCGCCTGCGCCTTCGCTATTCAGCTGGGTCAGAGCACCGAGGCCGCTATCGCGCTCGCGATGCCCATCGCCACTCTGTGCCTGGCCATTAAGAACGTCGTCAACGCCGGTATGCCCCTTCTGGTCGACCGTGCCGACGTCTTTGCCAGCAAGGGTAACCTCAAGGGTATCTACGCTATGCACTGGATTATCGGTCTCGTGATTGTCGTCCTGGCCTTTATCCTGTGCTCGGTCTCCTTCTATCTGGGTGCCGACGCTGTTCAGGGCCTGCTCGACTTCATCCCGACGTTCGTCCTCGATGGCTTTGGCGTCGCAGCCAACATCCTGCCTGCCATGGGCTTCGCCATGCTCGGCCGTCTGGTGCTTACCAAGCAGCTCGTGCCGTTCTACTTCCTGGGCTTCCTGCTGTGCTCCTATGCCAACGTGCCCGTCCTCGGCGTCGCCCTGATCGCAATCATCATCGGCATCGACAAGTACGACCTGCTGGGCCTTGGTGGCGCCCAGTCCCAGCTTTCTGTGGAAGGGGATGAGGACGATGACTTCTAATTCCGAGAACCAGATTACTCGCTCCGACCTCATTAAGAGCGCCGTGAACACCGGCGCCCTGGGCATGGAATTCTCCTGGACCTACTACAAGCAGATGAACATTGCCTTCTGCCTGATGGTCGCCAACATGCTCAAGAAGATCTATGCCGGCCGCCCCGATGATTACGCCGAGGCCCTGCATCGTCACAGCGCATTCTTCAACATCACCCCGCAGCTCGCTCCCTTCGTGGGTGGCATCGCGATGGCCATGGAAGAAAAGGTCGCTCGTGGCGAGGTTGAGCCCGAGAGCGTCAACGACATCAAGGCCGCCCTCATGGGTCCGCTTTCCGGCCTGGGTGACTCCTTCTTCCTGTCCACCCTGCGCGTCGTCGCCGCTGCCGTGGGCATCAGCCTGTGCCAGGCCGGCAACGTCTTTGGCCCCATCGCCTTCCTGCTCGTCTACAACATCCCGGCGTTCCTGATTCGTATCTTTGGCGCTATCAAGGGTTATGAGCTAGGCATTGGCTTCCTCGACGAGGCTCAGAAGACCGGCCTGATGCAAAAGATCATGGCCTGCGTCGGCATTGTCGGCGTTATGGTCGTCGGCGCCATGAGCAAGGACATGTTCTGGGCTTCGTTGCCCATCGCCATTGGTCAGGGCGACTCCGCTCAGACTCTCCAGGACATCCTGGACGGCATCATGCCCGGTATGCTCGGTATGGCCGCCTTCTGGCTCTACTACTGGCTGCTCTCCAAGAAGATCAACCCGATGGTCCTGATCCTCTGCACCATGGTCGTGGGCATCATCGGCGCTTACTTTGGCGTGCTTGCCTAATATGTTCGAATCGCGCTTCCATCGCGTCTAACGGTTGCGTCGATCTTTGGGGGGCTTGTCGCATCTGCGGCGGCCCCCTGTTTTTTAAAACTCCGTACGAAAGGGGAGGGCTATGGTCGTACCCGAGCTTTCGCTCATGAACATCAACCATCGTTACTACAGCATCGAGACGTTTTTTAAGGCTGCAGGTGAGGCCGGCTATCGCAATATCGAGCTGTGGACCGGCTCGATGCACCTGTATGTGGATTGCCATGAGCACGATTCGGTGGATAAGATTCGCGATCTTGCCGCCCAATACGGTATCAAGATCGTGTGCGTGTGCCCCGAGCAGAACAACCCCAAGCCGTGGAACGTCGCGGTGCGCGGTGAGGCGGGCCAAAAACGCATCCTCTCGTACTTTAAGAATGTGATCGACGTTGCCGTTGAGTTGGGCGTGCCGCAGATTCTGGTGACGAGTGGTTGGGCCTATCTGGACGAGCCAGCTGAGGACGCCTGGTCCCGCAGCGTCGCCATGCTGCGCTCGGTGTGCGACTACGCTGACACACGCGGTATTCGCGTCGCGCTCGAGGCACTGCAGCCGTCGGAGTCCGTGCTGGTCAATACGGCACAGGATGTCGCGCGCATCCTCGAGGCGGTCGATCGCCCCAACCTGAAGGCATGTATCGACTTTGGCGCCATGGAAGTTGCCGGCGACACAATCGACGGCTACTTTGAGGTTTTGGGCGACAAGATCGTTCACACCCACTTTGTCGATGTGGGCGGTGGCACGACGCATCTTGCCTGGGGCGACGGCGAGCGTGATATGCGTGCCGACCTCGAGGCACTCATACGTCACGGCTATACGGGCTATGTCTCGGCCGAGACGTGTGACGGCCGCTACTATCAGGATCCGTCCAAGGCGACGACTCAGGTTATCGAGATGTATCGCCGTGTGACAGCGGAGATGGAAGCCGAATAACTAAACTGCGCGGTTGCGCCGGAAACGCTTGGGCGGGTCTGGCGCAACGCTTTTATAGCTGGCGAGTTGTGGGGAGCCCGTTGGCAGTAGCGCTCGAAATAGACAACTATTGGCGTTGTAATACCACTCGGGCGAGGAAACCGACCGTTCGCCGCAAATCTCCGTGAGTTTGGATTGGTATTAAATAACAAGCAATCGTATGGCTATAATTGGTATCAGCAAGAAGCGCGATGTATAGAATTGCGCACATGTGATGGGAGGACACACATGAAGGAGACCGAGAAGATCGAGATCATGCACTTCGACCAGGAGGGCTACCTCG
>UQZU01000059.1 GCA_900545665.1 uncultured Collinsella sp. | reverse complement strand
GCGCCCTTGAAGTTGAACGTCAGATTGTCCAAATGCGGCCCGCGCAGCGTCGAGCCGTTACGCGGTTCGTAGAACCGCGTAACTAGTTAGTACATCTTTGCGCCGGCGGGGATGGAGGCGTCGAGCTGGATCAGGTTGAGGCGCTCCTCACCATCCTCCTCGTGGATGGCACTGATGAGCATGCCGCAGCTGGGGATGCCCATCATCTTGCGCGGAGGCAGGTTGGTGATGGCGAGCAAGGTCTTGCCGACCAGGTCCTCGGGCTCGTAATAAGCGTGAATACCGGAGAGGATGGTGCGGTCGGTACCGGTACCGTCGTCGAGCGTAAAGTTCAGCAGCTTCTTGGACTTCTTGACGGCCTCGCATGCCTTGACCTTCACAGCGCGGAAATCGCTCTTGGAGAAGGTATCAAAGTCGACGAACTCCTCAAACAGCGGCTCAACGGCGATCTTGGAGTAATCGAGCGTGGGCTTAAGCGACTTAACGAATGGGCTCGCGGCGTTGCCGGCCTCTGCAGCCTTGGCGGCAGCGGCACCGGACTGGAAACCCTTCTCGGGCTTCATGTGCGGGAACAGCAGGACGTCGCGGATAGAAGCCTGGTTAGTAAGCAGCATGACCACGCGGTCGATACCAATGCCAATGCCGCCCGCGGGAGGCATACCGTACTCGAGGGCGCGCACGTAGTCCTCGTCATACTCCATAGCCTCATCGTCGCCGCCGGCCTTCTCGGCCATCTGGGCAGCAAAGCGCTCAGCCTGGTCGACCGGGTCGTTGAGCTCGGAGAATGCGTTGGCGTACTCGTGGCCGGCGATGACCAGCTCAAAGCGGTGAGTCAAACGCGGGTCGTCCTCAAAACGCTTAGCGAGCGGGCTGACCTCGATGGGGTAATCGCACACGAAGGTCGGGTTGACGATGGTGTCCTCGCCCAGCTCATCGTAAATCTCGGCGATGATCTTGCCGGCAGTCCACTCGGGCTTGATCTCCAGGCCCTTCTCGCGCGCGGCGGCAGCAAGCTCCTCGACCGGCGTGTCGATGGTGACCTGCTTGCCGAGCACGTCGGAGACGATGTCGGTCATGGGACGGCTGGCCCACTCACCAGAAAGGTCGATGGTCTGGCCCTGGTACTCGATGACCTCGGGGTTGCCGATGGCCTTGTTAGCCGCCTTAATGACACCCTGGGCGAGCGCCTTCATGCCCTCGAGGTCTGAGAAGGCACGGTAGGCCTCCATCGTGGTGAACTCGGGGTTGTGGGTAAGGTCCATGCCCTCGTTACGGAAGATGCGGCCGATCTCGAACACGCGCTCAAAACCACCGACGATGCAGCGCTTGAGATGGAGCTCGGTGGCAATACGCAGGTAGCACTCCTGATCGAGCGCGTTGAAGTGGGTAATGAACGGCTTGGCGGTAGCGCCGCCCTGGATGATCTGCAGGATGGGGGTCTCGACCTCCATGTAACCGTCGGACTCCATAAAGCGACGGAAGGTAGAGAGAATCTGCGAACGCTTACGGAAGGTCTCGCGAACGTCGTCGTTGGCGATCAGGTCGACATAGCGCTGGCGATAGCGGGTCTCCTTGTCGGAAAGACCGTGGAACTTCTCGGGCAGTGGACGAACGGCCTTGGAAAGCAGGGTCGCGCTCTTAGGGGCAACGGAAAGCTGGCCGCGCTGGGTGCGCACGACCACGCCGGTCACGCCCAGGATGTCGCCCAGGTCGAGGGCCTTGAGCGTATTCCAGGCAGCCTCGTCCATGTCGTTGATGCGGCAGAACAGCTGAATCTCGGCAGTCGCATCGCGCACGACGATGAACATTATCTTGCCCTGGCCGCGCTTGGCGACCACGCGGCCGGCGATCTTCACGACGTCCTCGGTGTCCTCGCCATCGGCAAGCTCGGCGTACTTAGTCTCGATATCGGCGACGTAGTCCTCAAGCTCAGAGTGCTCGGGATAGGGGTTCTGGCCCGCCTCGAACAGGGCGGCGCGCTTGGCCAGGCGGGTGGCGCGCTCGTCGTTGAGCGTCGATGCCTGATCGGCGGCGTTCTGGTTCTCTGCCATAAGTTAGCTCCTCAAACTAAAACGCTCCCCAGGATTCGGTCCCAGGGAGCGAAAACATACCTTTACGCGGGACCGTGGTCTAGCGTGCGATCTTGGCGATGGTGTAGACGCGAGTCTTGCCGGAAGGCGTAACGACCTCGACGGAGTCGCCCTCGCCGTGACCGATGATGGCGTGACCGACCGGAGACTCGTTGGAAATCTTGTGCTCGAGCGAGTTGGTCTCGGTGGTACCGACGAGCGTGACTTCCATGACCTCGCCGTTGGGATCAATCAGCGAAACGGTGGAACCGATGGAGACGGTCAGGTCGCCCGTGGTGGCAGCAACCTGAGCGTTGGCGAGGATGGCCTGGATCTCGGCAATACGAGCGGCGTTCTGGGCCTGCTTGTCCTTAGCGGCGTCGTACTCGGAGTTCTCCGAAAGGTCGCCGAACGCGCGGGCTTCCTTGATGTCCTCGACGATCTCCTTGGCGTAATCGCCCTCACGCCAAGCGAGCTCCTCGACGAGCTTCTGGCGGCCCTCAGCGGTCAGTACGATCTGGCTTGCGTCCATACGGATATCTCCCCAACTCTGATCAAACAATCAACTGTCAACAAAACGAAAAAGACCGGCTAGCCTGCGGGCAAGCCGGTCAGGTGCTCACCCCAAAGGGATGGGACTACTCTGCGTCCGCGTCGCTGTCCTCTGCCTGCTTCTTCTTGGCAGCAGCGAGCTTGGCCTCGAGCTCAGCGATCTCCTTGTCCTCCTCGGACTGCTCGACCACGACCTCCTCGGCCTGCTTGGTCTCGGCCTTATCGTCGCCCTCCATACCCTCACGGATATTCTTGACGGTAGAGCCGAGGGACTTGCCGAGCTTCGGCAGGTTCTTGGGCCCGAAGATAATCAGGACAACGACGAGAATAATGATGAGCTCAGGAGCCCTCAGTCCAAACATGTAGACCTCCACAATACAGCGAGACAAGCTCGAATGAGTATACCGCGGGTGCCGCGGTATCACAACAATAGCTAAAAAAAGGGACCGCAAGAAGCGGTCCCTTCTTATGCTCTGGTCGGGTTGACTGGATTTGAACCAGCGACCCCTGCGTCCCGAACGCAGTGCTCTACCAAACTGAGCCACAACCCGTTAGCTCGACTATAGTAACAAAGATTTTCGCCGCGTGCTAGAGAAATTTTTATTTCTTTGGCGCGTCGATTTGAACCGTGTTGGAAATAAGCTCAGTCGCGCAGGCCCACCAGCCATTTTGCTGGGCAGCATCGGCAAGCCTTTCGGCCGTGGCAGCGGTGTCGCAAATGGCAAACGAGCAGGCACCCGATCCGCACACATCTACAGCAACGGTTCCGTCCTGTTTACGCAGCCAGTCGAGGACCGTTTGAATCTGCGACTCCATCTGTGCGGAAATGACACCAAGGTTGTTATGGATGAGTGCATATGCCGTCTCGGCATCACCAGCACGCAAGGCAGAAGCTATCGCGCCGGGCTTGTCCGCAGGCACCGGGGCCTCGTCAAAACGTCGATAGGCTTCAATTGTCGAAACGCTTGCCTCGCGCGGCTTGACCAGCACGACGGGCGTCGCGGGCAGCGCGGGGTACTCAGTTGCCAGCACGTCTCCCCCACCTACGTAGAACGCAGGACTCGCGTGCAAAAAGAACGGGACGTCGGCACCAATGCCCCGCGCAATATCGTCGAGCGCTGGGTCGGTGCGATCAATGCCCCAGAGCTCCGCCAAGGCGACAATGACCGCGGCCGCATCCGTCGAGGGGCCGCCCAAGCCGGCGCACAATGGAATGCGTTTCTCAATCGTCACGCAGATGTTTGCCTCGCGACCATAATGATCGACCATAGCAACCGCAGCCCGATACGCCGTATTCTTTTGCATGGGAAAATCTGATGTCGGAACCGTCTGGACGGTCAGCGCCTGCGCCGGCGTGACCGTCACGGTATCGGAAAGACCGACGGCCGCCATCAGGGAATCGACCCTGTGGTAGCCGCGGTCATCGCGCTCGGTATGAACCCCCAGGTAGAGGTTAATCTTTGCCGGCGCGGAAAGAGTCAGGGACCGATCGGTCACCGTTAATGCTCCTCGAGCTGATTGCCGAGCGGGGTAAAGATATGCTCGCCGCTCTCGGGGTCGAACAGTTCGACCTGACCGGTGAGCACATCGATATACTGGTAGGACTGACGCGACTTGCGGCCGCGACGCTCGTCAACCTCGACGATAAAGACGGCGGGGTGGACGCTCTTGATGGTGCCCATGCGCTCGACGACGCGGGTACGGCCCATGTTGGCCTTCACCTTGACGCGATCGCCCACCATATCGGTCCTGTCTCTTATACACATCTGACGCTG
>UQZU01000058.1 GCA_900545665.1 uncultured Collinsella sp. | reverse complement strand
CGTGCTGCGCTGGAAAACGCTTCGCGTTTCCTCAGCTCCGCACCCTTGCGGGTTCGAATCCCTCGGCGATGGGCCCAAAAAGGAAAGGCCCCCATCGCTGGGAGCCTAACAAATCAGTGGTGGGCGATGAGGGATTCGAACCCCCAGCCTTGTGCGTGTAAAGCACCTGCGCTAACCGTTGCGCCAATCGCCCGCAGAGATTGAGTATAGCGGAAACCCTGCGTGGTTCACCGCTAATTCATAACGAAATCTAAGCGGCGACTTCGGCGCCCTTGCCCTCGTCGATAAAGAAGCGTTTGTACCAGATGAGGAAGGTCAGCGTGGTATAGATCTTGCGCTGGTTGAGCGCACGGCCCTCAAAGTGATCGTCGAGCAGTTTCATGAGCGCATCGGTGTCAAAGAAATCAGCAGCCCACGGCGCGGTGAAGTATTCCTTTACGTAGTCGTAGTACTTTTGCTGGCGCAGCCAGAACTTGACCGGTACGGGGAAGCCCACCTTCTTGCGCGTTGCCCACTCGTCGGGCAGCGTGCGGTTGGCGGCGTGACGCAGGACGAGCTTGCAACCTTCTTCGTTAACACGGTAGTTGGCGGGAATGTGCTCGGCAAACTCCATGACCTTCTTGTCCAGGAACGGGACGCGAAGCTCCAGAGAATGCGCCATGCACATTTTGTCGGCCTTGAGCAGAATGTCGCCCGGCAGCCACATGTTCATATCCAGATACTGTTTCTTGGAAAGCTCGCAGCAGTTGGGAACCTGCTTGTAGTACTCGGCGCACATCTCGGCGGCGTTCTTGCCGGTGTCATAAGCGGGCTTGAGCACCTCGTCGACCTCGGAGGGATCGAACACCTTTGCCTGACCCACATACCAGCGCTCGGGAACCTCGGCGCATTTCGTCAGGAAGTTGTGGCCCTTAAAGTAGGGGAGATGCTGAACGAGTGAGCCCAGGGCGCGACGTACGCCGAGCGGCACGCGCTTCTTAAAGGTGCGCATCTCGGGGGTGTCCTCGTACCACTCATAGCCGGCAAACAGTTCGTCGGCACCCTCGCCCGAAAGGACGACGGTGACCTCCTTGGAAGCCATCTGCGCCAGATAGTACAGCGGCACGCTGGACAGGTTCGATTGCGGCTCGTCCATGTGGTACTGGATATCGGGCAGTGCATCAAAGAACTCGTCGGCGGTAATCATCTTGCGCACGTTCTTGATGCCCAGCTTGTCGGAAAGCTCGGCGGCGTAGTTGGTCTCGTTGAAGTTCTTGTAATCGAAGCCGACAGAATACGTGGTGTCGGGCATGAGACAGGCGGCAATGTAGCTGGAATCGACACCGCCAGAAAGGAACGAGCCCACCTTAACATCGGCGATTCGGTGCGCAGCGACGCTTTCGTGCACGACCTTGTCGCACTCGTCCACGTACTCCTCGAAGGTCTTGGAGTTGTCGTCGGTGAAGTCACAGCTCCAGTAACGCTTGATGTCCATGGTGTTGGTCGTCAGGTCATACGTAAAACAATGCGCCGGGGCAAGCTTGAACACGCCCTTAAAGAAGGTCTCCTCCGTGGCAGGGAATTGCAGCGTCAGGTAGGGGCGCAGCGCGTCGTGGTTGACAGCCTTCTCAAACTTGGGATGGTCCAGGAAGCTCTTGATCTCGGAGCCAAACAGCAGCGAGCCATCGGATGCCTGGTAGTAATAGAACGGCTTGATACCAAAGATGTCACGAGCACCAAAGAGTTTGTTCTTGTTCTGGTCGTGAATCACGAATGCGTACATGCCGCGCAGACGGTTGACCAGGTCCTCGCCCCACTCCTCGTAACCGTGTACCAGGACTTCGGTATCAGCGTTGCAGTGGAAGGCGTAGCCGGCCGCCTCCAGCTCGGTACGAAGCTCCTGGAAGTTGTAGATCTCTCCGTTGAAGACAATCGTGACCTTGCCGTCGTCGCTCGACATGGGCTGGGCTCCAGCTTCGGAAAGATCGAGAATCGAAAGACGACGAAAACCAAGGGCAACGTTGTCGACGATATGCTGGCCGCCCATATCGGGACCACGGTGGATGATGCGATTCATCATGGCCGTGAGAACCAGCTCACTCTGTTCATCTGTACCGGTAAAACCGACAAAACCGCACATGCAAGATCCTTTCTGCTGACGGCTCAGGTGTACTGCCGCAAGGATTGCGGCAGCTGATGTCAAATAATCTTTACTATCATGCCAATCTTTTGTTTCGTGATAGGGCATAAGCGCCGAGCGAACCGAAAAAACCACGTCCCGATCTTCAGGCGAAGCGGCGGGACGTGGTTGCGAACGCTATGTTAAAGAACAGCACCCAGATTTCCTTGGTTTTACACAGGGTGAACACTGTTGCCATTTATTAGACCACGGCACAGTCCATGCAATTTTTTAGAAGGCTGTGATGCGCGCAAGGTCAGGTGGCATATTAGGATGGTTGATAATACAGAATGTTTCATCGTTTCTGCCGCGGGACGTCTTCTGCCCTTTAAGGCTGAATTTAGCGAGAGAGGTCTTTGTATGTCGAGTCCGACACAAGAGAAGCTAACTCTGATGCGCTATATAGAGTTGCTCGAGGAAGATGACCTTGTTGTTTCCAGACCGAGCGCTTCGTGCGACCAGCGCATTGAGTTTGCGACTGATGACTCGCGCCAGGTGCGTCCGGGCACGTTGTTTGTCTGCAAAGGCCGTGCGTTTAAGCGCGAGTACCTGCTTTCGGCAATCGCCGATGGCGCCGTGGCCTACGTTTCCGAGGTCGATTACGATGTTGATCTTCCCGCGGTGATTGTGAGCGATATTCGTCGCACGCTCGCCGTGGTGGCAGATGCCTTTTATGGGCACCCGTCGGGTAAGGTGAAGGTCTGCGCCTTTACAGGCACCAAGGGCAAGTCGACCTGCAGCTTTTATCTGCGCGGCATCCTCGCCAACGAGGCCAAGCTTACGGGCTGTCATCGACCCGCTCTTAATACGGGCATTGAGTTCGACGACGGCATCGAGACGGGCCCTTCCAAGCTGACGACCCCCGAATCCTTCCTGCTGCAGTCTCGCATCGCACATGCTGCGGAGGCGGGTGCCCCGTGGCTGGTTATGGAGGCATCGAGTCAGGGCCTCAAATACGAGCGCACGGGCAAGATTGACTTTGAAGTCGGCGCCTTTACCAATATCGGCGAGGATCACATTTCGCCGATTGAGCATCCGACGCTCGAGGATTACTTTGCCAGCAAGCTCAAAATCTTCTTGCAGAGCCGTTTTGCCGTGGTCAATCTCGATATGGATAAGGTTGATCGCGTGCTCGAGGCGGCATCTCGTTGCGAACGTACGGTGACGTTCTCCCTGACCGACGAGCGTGCCGACGTGCTTGCGCTGGCGATTCGCAATGGCGACTGCGGCGTGGTGGCAACGGTGCGCACGCCCCGTTTTACGCGTGACATTGTGATTCCCACGCCGGTTAAGTTCAATGTGTCCAACGCGCTTGCCGCTATTGCCTGCGCCGAGGCCCTGGGCATTTCCGAAGAGGGTATCGTCCATGGCTTTGAGGGCGTCTTCGTTCCCGGTCGTATGGAGCTCTATCCGTCCGTATCGGGCAAAATCCTGGGCATCGTCGATTTTGCACATAACGGCATGAGCCTCGAGACACTCCTGCGCGACTTGCGCGAGAACTATCCCGAGCGCGAGCTGGCGGTTGTATTTGGCGCTACGGGCGGTAAGGGTGTCGATCGACGCACCACGATGGGCATCGCCGCTGGCAAGTATGCCGACCGAATCGTGATTACCGAGGATGACCCCGGCCCCGAGGATGTCGAGGACATCTGCGCCGAGATCGCGCGCAACGTTCAAGCGCAGGGAAATGATAACTGGCAAATCGTGACTGATCGCGTTGCCGCTATCGAGACTGCCGTGCGCGAAACTGTCCGTCCTGCCGTGGTCATCGTGACCGGTAAGGGCGAGGAAGAGTGTATGCTGCGCAAGAACGGACCCGAGCCTTGTGAGCGCGACGGTTCGATTCTCAAGCGCACCCTTGCGGCGTACGACGCCTAGACCAGCCCCTTCTATGTAAACGGAGTGACCATGTCCCACAATATCCTGCCGACCGTTGCCGAGCTTTCGGGCGAGATGCGCGAGCGTCTTGCCAAGGTCAAGTATATCTTTACCGATCTGGACGCCACGATGCTCGCCCCCGGCTCGTGCGTGCTGCGCGATAACGACGGCAATCCTTCGACCAAGCTCGTCGAGGCGGTTGTCGCGCTCACTCGTGCCGGCATCCAGGTTGTCCCCACCTCGGGTCGCAATCGCACCATGATCCATGAGGACGCCCGCGTGCTCGGCCTCAACTCCTACATCGGCGAGATGGGCGGCCTGGTCATGTACGACCTCAAGGCCAACGACTGGGAGTACCTGACGGGCGACATGCCCTACGACCCCGCCTGCGGTCTCACGCCGCACCAGGTGATCGAGCAGACCGGCGTGTGCGAGAAGATCCTTGCCCGCTGGCCGCACAAGATCGAATACCACAACGACATGTCGACCGGCTACAAGTACCGTGAGGTCAC
>UQZU01000057.1 GCA_900545665.1 uncultured Collinsella sp. | reverse complement strand
CGAGATGCAGCGTAGTCTCGTGGGCTCGGAGATGTGTATAAGAGACAGCTCAAGGGCCGCGTGGAGCTGCAGAACATGGGCGCCAGGACCAACGTACTCATCGCCGACTACCAGGTCATCACCGACCGCGACACCACCGAGCACATCCAGGACAACGTGTACAACATGGTCATGGACTACCTTGCCTGCGGTATCGACCCCGACAAGACCATGATCTACGCTCACTCCGCCGTGCCCGCCGCCAACCAGCTCATGCTGCCGTTCCTGTCGCTGGTCTCCGAGGCCGAGCTGGCGCGCAATCCCACGGTCAAGGCCGAGATGGAGGCCTCGGGCCACGAGCTTACCGGCCTTCTGCTCACCTACCCGGTGCACCAGGCCTGCGACATTCTGTTCTGCAAGGGCAACGTCGTGCCCGTCGGCCGCGACCAGCTGCCGCACATCGAGCTCACCCGCACCATCGCCCGCCGCTTTAACAACCGCTACGGCAAGGTGTTCCCCGAGGTCGAGGCGCTGCTGTCCGAGACCCCGCTACTGCCCGGACTTGACGGTCGCAAGATGAGCAAGAGCTACGGCAACGCCATCAACATCTCGATGACCGCTGAGGAGACGGCCAAGCGCATCAAGAAGAGCCAGACCGACTCTGAGCGCATGATCACGTTCGATCCCGAGAACCGCCCCGGCGTGTCCGGTTTGCTTTCGACGGCCGCCATCTGCACCGGTCGCTCCGAGGTCGAAATTGCCGAGGAGATTGGCATGGGCGGCTCCGGCCAGCTCAAGAAGTACGTGACCGAGGCCGTCAACGAGTACTTCGCACCTATCCGCGAGCGTCGCCAGCGCTACGAGAACGATCTGGATTACGTGAAGGACGTGCTGCACGAGGGCAACCGTCGCGCCAACGAGATCGCCGATCAGACCCTGGCAGAGGTTCAGGACGCCATGGGCATGGTGTACTAGACCGATCTGCTGGCTTGAGCTTTCGATTGCTTTAGGGCGGGCGCTACGGCGTCCGCCTTTTTTGGAGCCGGACCGCTTCGGCTCCGTCCATCGCACCCCCTCGACAAACAGGAACAGGCCCGCCGGCAGCTAGTTGCCAGCGGGCCTGTTCCCGAAGTACACCGTTGAATCGCACAGAGGGGAGGAATGCGAATCAAACTCAACAGGGCAGGCTTTTTCATCGCCTATTGCCTGCTCCGTTGCTGAAACCAATATAGTTCACCGTGGTTTACTTTCTGACGGCAAAGTACGCCAACACACCTTCTCCATAAGTTAGCTCTGGTAAACCTACAGCGTAAAACCACCACAAAGGGGACAGGCGCCTTTGTGGTGGTTTTCGCCACGGCAGAACCGCTAGAGCCCGGCAGGCCAGCGACAGGCGGCCAAGTCGACGTGCATGTCGTCCTTAAACGCCACACCCTCCCCTAGCAAAAGCTCACGTTGAGCATCGGGACCGCCAAAAGCGAAGCCCTCGCAAATGCGACCGTCGGCAAACACCACACGATGGCAGGGAATCTGGCCGGGGCGCGGATTACTATGCAGGGCATACCCCACGTACCGCGCACTTCGTGGACGACCGGCAAGCAGCGCCACCTGGCCATACGTGGCGACCATCCCCTCGGGGATCTGCTCGACCACCTCGTACACCCGTTCAAAAAAGCCCTCAGACGCCATTGCTCGCTCCCTTCCACCCGGAAAAGCATAAACCACCACAAAGGTGCCTGTCCCCTTTGTGGTGGTTTATGGCAGGTCGGTTAGTTGGCGGGCTGGAAGAAGGCTACGGCGACGGCGCCGGGGCCTACGTGGGTGCCGATGGTGGCGCCGATGGTGTGAACGGGCAACTCGCCCTCGGTGTGGCCAGCCCACAGTGCCGCGCTGTCCTCGACATACTTCTTGAGCACCGCATCCGAAAGGCCCGTATAGCCCAGCGCCAGCGGCATGGAAAAGTCGATGCCGCCTGACTTTTCGACCTTTTGGTTCAGCAGGTTGCGGCCGTTCTTGGAACCGCGCGCCTTGCCCAGCTGCACGATAAGGCCGTCCTCGACAGCCACCACGGGCTTCACGTTGAGCAGCGTGCCCACGGCGCCGGCCGCAGCAGATAGACGACCGCCGCGAACCAGGTACTCCAGCGTCTCGAGCAGGCCGATGACGGCCACGCGGTCACGCACGGCCTCGACGGCCGCCGCGATCTGGGCCGCACTACGGCCCTCGTCCACCAAGCGCAGCGCGTACTCGACCAGGACGCGCTCGCCGAGGGTGACATTGTTGCTGTCTACCACGAACACGTCGCCACCTGGTGCCTCGGCAAGTGCGGTACGGGCACTCTGGTTGGTGCCTGATAGCTTAGCGCCCACGGTAATAATCACAGCCTCATCGCCGGCCTCACGCGCCTCGGCAATAGCCTGCGAAAACGCGTACGGGTTGACCTGGCCGGTCTTGGGCAGCTCATCGCGCTCCACGAGCATCTCGTAAAAGCGCTGGTGATCGATGTCGACGCCATCCATGTACACATCGGTGCCAAAGGTGACGGACAGCGGCAAAACAGCCAGCGCCGGGTGTTCCGCCGGAGACAAATCGCTTGCGGAATCGGTAATAATGCGGACGGACATAACGAATCCTTTCTTGCGCAGGTCCCGCGCAGGGAATTTTGACAACAATGCCCCGGCACGGTATACGCGCTTAAAACGGGACGATGCAGTTGTTAATGGGTAGCAAATGCCTTGGCGGCCTTAGATCTCGCGCAGGGTGTTGAGAATCGTGCGCAGCGACGCATACATCTGCTCGCGCTGCTCCACACCCATAGCCTTACCGGTGGTATCGAGCACCTCGCGAATGATGCGGTCCGCCTCGCTCATGCTCTCGCCGCCCAGAGCGGTCAGGCGCACCGGAGCACGATACTTAACGGCGGCATCGCCCGAATCATCGACCTCGACGTAGCCACCCTCCTCCAGATGCGCGAGCGTACGCGAGACGGCGGCGCGGGTCACGCCTGCCATGCGAGCCAGGTCGGCGCCAGTCAGGCCATCCTTGCTGCGCTCAAGATAGTACAGGCACATAACGTCGGAGCCCTTGAGACCCAGCCTAGCGCCCTCAGACGTCTTAATGCGCTGGATCTCCTTGTAGAGTCCGCTGATCAGTCCGACAAAGTCCTCGAAACGTGTCTCGTCGCTCTGCTGCATGGGAGACGACCGCCTTTCGTTTGCATAATGCTAACGGGTAAACATCTTAGTCGCATAAGGCGACACCCGTACCCAAATACCCCATTTGTTAACCCATCAACATAAAAACCACCACAAAGGGGACAGGCACCTTTGTGGTGGTTTGGGGCATCAATAGGTTCTAGGCGCCGCTACAGTTCCACGCAAGGATTGTCGCGGGTCACAAGCGTCTTAATGACAACCGTCGCTCCCAGATAGCGCTCAAGCAGCTCGGCTAAGCGATCGATCGCAGCCTGGCAATCCCCCATCCGCTCGGGCTCCACGCACTCAATCGCCAGGAACGCATCGGCCGAATCATCGGACAGCGCCGTGCGAACGCCGTCGCGCCAGTTCCAGCAGCGGCACACAGCGCCCGCATCGTCGATGTAGGCGAGCTCGCCGGGCAGCGTCGGATCGTCCGCCTCCTCGCCAAGCGGCAAGAACGCATCGCCACCGTCGGTCACCTTCAGGCGAAGGTCCCCCTCGATCGCATGCAGATCCTCGCCTCCCACGGGCAGCGCGTAGGTCAGCGACACCGTGTTGTAAATATCCACCGCGGGCGTAATGTGGCCCACCGGCTTGCCTTTGAGCACGCGTTTGAGCAAGTTCTCGATCGAGCAGCGCGCGCCTTTCTTGGTCTTGAACAGACGATAGGCCTCGCGCCATGCCTTGACCGGTGCGTTCTCGCTGATAGTGTCGCTGGTCAGATGACGCTCCGCATCGATATTGGCGCGGTCGAGCAACGCCGCAATCGCATCCACGTCCTCTTGAGGAATCTGAGCCGTGGGCTTCATGCCCTCCACGACCACAACACCGACCGCTGCCTGCGGAAACAGCTCCCAGAATGAATCCTCGGCAATAAAGCTCTTCATACGCTCTCCCTTCATTGTGCGCGCCCGAGTGAGGGCGCCTAAACAAAAAGCGCCCTTACAACGGCCACCTTCAAAGTCCTACGGTGCCGTCACAAGAACGCTTGCGCTGTCCCCATCCGGAGAAGGGGACGATATGTCAGGCGTATTGTAACCCGAGTCATCCACGCGAGCAAAACCACCACAAAGGTGCCTGTCCCCTTTGTGGTGGATATGGACTCACGGCGAAGCTAGTGGCGGAGTCCCAGCAGGCCGCGGCCGCGATGACGGGCGTCGGCGTGTACTTGAGCGTGCGGACCGGCGGCTTTGACGGACTCGGGCAGGTGCGAGTACTTCTTCTCGAAGTTCTCCTCGAACATCACCGCCAGGTTGTGCGCGGCCTCGTCATAGCGCGCGGTGCTCTGCCAGTATTGGCGCGGCACCAGGATGCCATCGGGCGCGCCGCGGCACGTCGTGGGAATGTCGACGTTAAAGATGTCGTCGTGCACGAACTCGCTGTCCTCGATGGTGCCGTCGAGGGCGCGCGCGACCAGCGAGCGCGTGTAGGCCAGCTCGATGCGATGGCCCACGCCGTAGCCGCCGCCAATCCAGCCAGTGTTGACCAGGTA
>UQZU01000056.1 GCA_900545665.1 uncultured Collinsella sp. | reverse complement strand
CAAAGGAAAGCACTTAATGTGCTTTCCGTCTTGCGCAGGACTGTAGAGCAGGAAAGTTCATATGCGCCGCCCGGCTCCCGCGGCTCTCAGGGGCATCTCTCATGCAAAAACTTTTGTCGGGTAAAGTCCTAGGTCAGTGGCGTTTTATACCGAGAAAATCAAAAAAGTTGAAAATTCATTACATATTTGCGTTGACTTTAGGTAACTAAAGTTTCATACTCCTTCTCAACCACTGGGGGATGTGAACACGCACGGATCGTTCACATCATGATTGAAGAGGATTTCTTAGACATGTTCACGCATCAGCTAAACATTATCAGCGTAGTAATTATCTGATGCGGGTTAGCACATACAGCTAGCCCGTACGATAACGGGCGGCTGATAAAGATGAGGGCCGTCGAGCGCAACCGACGGCCCTCATTTTTTATGTCTGGGAAGTTCTTTTTAGAGGAGGAAATGTAATGAACGGAGTTTTGCTCATGGTTGTGGCCGCGGCGGTGCTCGCCTGCGGCTATCTGGGCTACGGCCGCTGGCTGGCCAACAAGTGGGGCGTTGACAAAGAGGCCCTCACGCCGGCCAAGCGCATGAAGGACGGCAACAGCTTCTCGCCCGTCTCCGCCTTCACTGCGTTTTCGCACCAGTTCAGCTCGATCTGCGGTGCTGGCCCTGTCACGGGTACGATCGTCGCCATGGCCTTTGGCTGGCTGCCCGTCGTGCTCTGGGTCCTCGTCGGCGGCATCTTCTTTGGCGCCGTCCACGACTTTGGTGCCCTGTACGCTTCGATGAAGAACAACGGCAAGTCACTCGCTCAACTCATCGAGAAGTATATCGGCAAGACCGGCCGTCGCCTGTTCCTGCTGTTCTGCTGGCTGTTCTGCATCATCGTCATCGCCGCCTTTACCGACATGGTCTGCAAGACGTTCATGTTCACCCCGGCCGTTGACGCTTCTGGTGCTGCTACCGGTGCCATCGACTTCACCAAGTCCTATGCCGCCGGCTGCGCTGGTACCATCTCCATCCTGTTCACCTTCGTCGCTATCGCCTTTGGTTGGGCCCAGAAGAAGTTCAACCTCACCGGCGCTGCCGAGTTCGTCACCGGCGTGGTCCTCATGGTTCTCATGTT
The DNA here is from genome assembly GCA_900545665.1 of uncultured Collinsella sp. Classification (GTDB taxonomy): domain Bacteria; phylum Actinomycetota; class Coriobacteriia; order Coriobacteriales; family Coriobacteriaceae; genus Collinsella. The sequence continues at coordinate 3,678 of UQZU01000056.1, read as the reverse complement.
CGCCGTCGGTATGCAGTTCCCGGTTTACCTGGATAAATTCCAGTGGTTCGCCGTCGTCATGGTCTACCTGGTCTTCGCTGGCGCTATGCCCATCCAGATGCTCAAGACCCCGCGTGACTACCTCACTTCCATCATGATGATCGTCATGATCGTCTGCGCTGTCCTCGGCATCGTCGTCCTGGGCGTCAACGGTCAGGCCACTATCACCGCTCCGGTCTTCACCGGCTTCTCCACTGCCTCCGGCATGATGTTCCCGGTCCTGTTCGTCTCCGTCGCTTGCGGTGCTCTCTCCGGTTTCCACAGCCTCGTTTCTTCCGGCACCTCTTCCAAGCAGGTCGAGAAGGAGCAGGACGCCGTCAAGGTCGGCTACGGCGCAATGATCGTCGAGTCCTTCGTCGGCATCCTTGCCATCATCGTTGCCGGCATCATGTTCTCCGATATGAACACCGCCGGTACCGGCGCCCTCAACGCCGGTGTCGCTTCCACCCCGTTCCAGATCTTCGCCGCTGGCATCTCCCGCGGTATGCAGGCCTTCGGTGTTGACGGCACGCTCGCTACCGTCTTCATGACCATGAACGTCTCCGCTCTGGCCCTGACCTCGCTCGACGCCGTCGCCCGCATCGCCCGCACCTCGTTCTCCGAGTTCTTTGCCCAGACCAACGACGCCCTGGCCATCGAGTCCAAGGCCGGCTACATGAAGGTCCTCGGCAACCCCTGGTTCGCCACGGTCGTCACCCTGCTTCCCGGTCTCGCCCTCGCTTTTGGTGGCTATGCCAACATCTGGCCGCTCTTTGGTGCTTCCAACCAGCTGCTCGGCGGCATGACCATGATCACCCTCGCCGTGTTCTGCAAGTGCACCGGCCGCAAGGGTTGGATGCTCTACGTGCCCGTCGCCTTCCTGCTCTGCTGCACCTTCACCTCGCTGGTCCAGAGCGCCATGGGCTGCATGGCCGCCGTCCAGGCTTACGGCTTCTTCGGCACCATCCCGGCTACCGCCACCACGGCCGCCGTCTCCGTCGCCGCCACCAAGGGCCTGCAGCTCGTCTTTGCCGTCCTGCTGATGGTCCTGGGCCTCATCGTCGCCGTCAACTGCCTCAAGGAGTTCTTCGGCAAGGAGGCTGGCTCCATGCCTGATGAGGAGCCCGAGTGGTCCGAGATGGGCAAGGCCGAGTACGGTCGCGCCGCTGCCGCCGAGGCTCCCGCTGACGCCGAGGCCGCCAAGGCCTAGTCGGTCGGACGGGTTGAATCTCCCATCCATTTGACTCGGAAAGACCGGGTCCGCGACTTCGCGGGCTCGGTCTTTTTTCATGCAAAAGCGGGTGACGCTCGAGTGCTCTCGCAGATGTTTTGCGTGGATAAGGGCGCGCGTTGTACCATATAGACGTATATGTGTGCATATGAAAGGGGCCCCGTGGCCAAGACGGTATATTCCGATAACCAAAATAATGTCGATGCCCTGGCTGAGCGTCTGAGCAGCCAGACATCGCTTTCTGCTGAGCGTGCCAAGCTGGTTGCCTACGACCTGCTTTGCCGCAAGGCGCTCAAGATCAAGTCGAGCGCGCTGGCGCAAATTTTCCGCTCCGTCGATAAGGAATGTGACACCAAGGCGATGCGCGATGAGCTTATCGCGGCAAATATCGTGACCAAGATCGAGGGTAGCGGCATTAACGGGCGCCCGGCGTTCTATACCATCAATGCCGAGATCCGCGATGCCCAGGAGCAGCCTGCCGAGTCCGTCGAGGATTTTGTCGTCGAGGATTCCGCTGACGTGCCTGCTGTGGAAGAAGCTGCTCCGCGTGAGCATGTCGATACCGATGAGTTGCTCGATGAGAACGTCGTGCGTGCCTTTACGGCCAAGGCAGGACGCGGCGGTTTTGGCGGGGGCGGCAAGCGCGATGCACAGCGCCGCGCCCAGCAGGAGCGCTTCCGTCGCGCCGTTGCTCGAAAGGGCGAGACGGATGCCGAGGCTGTTGAGACCGAGGTTGCTGCCGAGTCGCAGAAGCCCACGAAGGAGCAAAAGCCCGTGGAGGCCCAAGAGCCCAAGCGTCGTCGCGGTGCTCACTTTAAGGCTGCAGCGCAGGATGCCGCGCGTGAGGTTGAAGAGTCTTCTGAGGTTGCAGACGATGTTGAGGAGTCTGCCAAGAAGGCTCCGGGTTCGTGTCGTCCCGGCCGCGGTTTTGCGGGACGTGCGTATCCCGTAAAGCGTCAGGAGAAGGGCGAGTCGGTTTCGACCACCCAGGACGAGAAGGCCGTTGAGCCGGTGGCTCGCGAGCAAAAGCCTGTTGAGCCGCAGCTTGAGGTTGATGCCGAGGCCAAGGGCCAGCAGCCTACTGATGAGCAGACGGAGCAGAGCGCGTCGAGCAAGCCTCGCCGCCGTCGCCATCGTGGAGGCCGCAGTTCCCATGCCGAGACTGCAACCGAGAAGACCACGCCGCAGAACGAGGATGCGAAGGCCGAGGTTTCTTCGGGGCAGCCTAAGCGCCAGTCAGCGAAGGAGAGCAAGTCCGATCGTCCGCAGAAGCAGGCGTCTATGCCGAAGCGCGAGCGCAATTCCCAAGGCGATTCTAAGCGCAAGTCTCAGAAGAAGCCGGAGTCTGCCGCAGTAGATACTGCTGCCCAGCAGCCCGAGTCGGCCGCCCACGGCGAGGTCTCGGCGTTTGCCCTTGCCCGCGTTTTAGGCAGGCAGCTGCTCAAGGTTGTCCCCACGCCTATGGCGCTCTCCAAGATCAAGGAGCAGCAGACACAGATCGTAAAGGTCGAGGGCAAGGACGGCAAAAAGGCTCCGCAGCGCACTCAGCACAACGAGATGTCCAACCGCAAGATTGCCGAGGAAATCGCAATCATCCAGGCTTGGATCGAGCAGAACCGAGGTGCCGATACGCCGGTTGCCTCGCGCCGCCAGCGTGCCTACCAGATCTTTAACGACGAGAAGGCTTTTGACGGCAAGCACGGTGAGCGCCTGATCAGGCGTATGACCGAAAAGGGCATCAGCATGCAGGCGATCAAGGTCGCCCCCAATCGCCCCGTGCACTTTACGGGCTTCTTTACGCTGGGAGCCGACAAGCCGTTCATTATGGTCGAGAACCTGGACACCTACGACGAGATCGTCAAGCTGCTGCGTGGCCGCAAGCACGCCAAGCTCTTTGGCATCAAGGTGGGCGGCGTGATTTTTGGCGGCGGCTGCAAAGCGAGCGTCTCGCACGCACTGGATGATTATCTGGCCGAGATTGGCTATCGCTTTAACTACGTCTACTACGTGGGCGATATCGATCGCGAGGGCGCGCGCATCGTCGAGCAGGCTCGCAATGCCAATGTGGTTGAGATTCGCCTGCATGCCGGCATGTACCGCGCCATGCTCGCCGAGCATAAGCGTCGCGTGAAGGCCGGCGGAGAGTGCGAGCCCGCGGCTGCCAACCAGGGTGTGCCGCAGAACCTGGCAGCGACGATCAAGGATCTGCCCATGGTTACGCGCGTGCAGTTCCGCAACGTGCTGCGCGAGGGCGGGCGCATTCCGCAGGAGATTCTGATGACCGCAGACTATCGGGATGGCGACTCGGGAAGCTTCGACCGCATGCTCAACAACTAGGGCGTTCGGCCCCGGGAGAGTGGGGACACCGGCTTAGGTTTCCTGCTCTACAGTCCTGCTCACGACGGAGGCCACATTAAGTGGCCTCCTGT
>UQZU01000055.1 GCA_900545665.1 uncultured Collinsella sp. | reverse complement strand
CCGCACATGTGCGGATGAATGTGGGAGGTGTTCGGATGAAGTTGATAATCAAGGTATCGGAGAAAAAATACCGTTCACCGGTCATAATGATTGTTCCGGCTTTGGGCTTGTCTACAATAACCCCCGTAAAAGAAATGCGGAAGGTTAACGAGTCACCTCGGACGTGGGCCTAACCAAAGTCTTTGAACGGGTGTGTCTCAATGGGCGCATTCAATTGATTTTGGTTGGGCTATATTTATGAAGGGACATGTCACCATGGGTTTCTTTTCTCGCCTAATGGGTGGCTCGGATAAGCAGACGACTGCGGCTTCCGAGTTCGAAATCCTCGCTCCCGTTTCCGGCGAGCTTGTTCATCTAGAAAATACCAATGACCCCGCTTTTAGCAGCCGTGCAGTGGGCGATGGCGTTGCCGTGGCTCCCCAAGAGGGAACGGTGTGCGCTCCTGTTTCCGGCACCGTCGCGGCTCTGTTTCCGACTGAGCACGCGCTGGGCATCATGTCCGACGACAGCTCTGCTCAGGTGATGCTGCATATCGGAATCGACACTGTTAAACTTGAGGGCAAGGGCTTCCATGCGCTTGTTGCCCAGGGTGACCATGTCGACGCGGGCCAGCCCCTCGTCGAGGTCGATTTCGACGCGGTCCGCGCTGCCGGCTTTGATCCCACGGTCTTCGTTATCGTGTGCGAGCGTTCGGAGAACTCGACTCTTCGCGAGCATGCTTCCGGCCCTGTTGCTGTTAAAGAGCCTGTCATCTGGCTTTCCGAGTAAATTCTTGTGGTGGGTACCGTGGTTATCAAGCGAGTTTTTAACAACAACGTCGCAATGGTCACTTCGGACGATGGCTCCGAGCTCATCGTCATCGGTCGAGGCCTCTGCTTTGGCCGTCATGCCGGCGATGCCATCGACGAGGCATCAGTCGAAAAGACCTACGCGTTGCAGGAGGGAACTTCTCAGGATTCGCGTACGATCGACCGCTTGGCACATCTTTTAGAGTCCATCCCCACCGTCAACCTCGTGATTTCCGAGGACATCGTTCAGATGCTTCGTCGAGAGCTCAATGTCGATATCAATGACAAGATTCTCATCGCTCTCGCAGACCATATCAGCCTTGCTTTGGAGCGCGAGCGCAAGGGCGTCCCCTGTGAGAATCCGTTGCTGCTCGAGATTCAGCAGTTTTATCGCAAGGAGTATGCACTTGCGGGCCGTGCGCTGCAGATTATCAAGGAGTATATGGGCATCCAGATGAGCGAGGAAGAGCAGGGTTTCATTACGCTGCATATCGTCAACGCCACCATGCCGCAGCGCTCTGACCGTCTGATTGTTTCGGTCCAGCTTGTTCGCGACGTGCTCGCGATTGTTTCCGAGCGCTATGCCACGACCCTCGATGACACCTCGCTGCCTTACGAACGTTTCGTTCGTCACCTACAGTTTTTCGCACAGCGAGCGCTCGATCCTACGGCCGGGCAAATCAACGGAGACGCGCTGTTCCGAATCGATGAAACGGCGTATCCGTGCGCATTCTCGTGCGCGGACGCCATAGCCGCCCACTTGTCGTCTACCTATAACGTTGTCGTTACCGATGCCGAGAAGAGTTATCTCGCATATCACATTGTTAACCTGCTTGGAGAACCTGGTCTCTAGGCATAACGTGCCCACACATCGATTGATATAAGGCAAGGCTCACGGTCTTGTCTAGGGCACATCTGTCTTAATTTGCGGAAAAGGAAGGGGAGTACCGCTATGACCGCAAAAAAGAAGTTCAATTTCAAAGCGCCGTTGGAGGTGTTCGCGAAGTCGATCGTTCAGCCGATGATGTACCTCTCGGTTGCCGGCATCCTGCTCATCGTGGGCATCATTCTGACCAACAAGACCATCTGCGCTTTGGTCCCCGTACTGGGCTCCGGTCCGTTCCAGCTTGTGGGCGCCGTTGTCTATCAGTCGCTGATGTTTATCATCAACAACCTCTCGATTCTGTTCTGCGTGGGCATCGCCGGCGCCATGGCAAAGAAGAACAAGGGCCATGCTTCGCTGATCGCCCTGATGTCGTTCTTCCTGTTCCTGCAGGCTAACAACATCGTGCTCAACGCCACCGGCTCTCTTGCCGATGCGAGCGGCATGCTCGGCCTTACCGGAACCGGCCAGGCCACCGTTATGGGCATCCAGGTACTCGATACCGGCGTATTTGGCGGCATCATCCTCGGTTGCATCACCGGTGCTGTGTTCAACAAGTACTCGAACAAACAGTTCCCCATTGCCCTTTCGATGTTCTCGGGCGTTCGCTTCCCGTTCCTGATCATGATCATCATTTCCTGGATCATGGGCGCTGGCTTCTGCATCGTTTGGCCTCCGGTTCAGGGTGCCATCTCCTCCGTTGCCGGCATCATTAAGGAGTCGGGCAACATCGGTCTGTTTATCTACGGCATGCTCAACAAGCTGCTCGTTCCCACCGGTCTGCACCACCTCATCTACACCCCGTTCCAGTTCTCCGATGTGGGTGGCACCCTTACGCTGGGTGATCAGGTTATCGCCGGCGCCTATCCCATCCGTGTTGCCGAGATGGCAATGACGGGTCAGCCCTTCTCCGATAGCACCTACTTCAACAGCTACACCTTCAACAACCTATGGCCCTACATCGGTATCGGTCTCGCCTTTATCGTCACCGCTTACAAGGGAAACAAGGATAAGACCAAGGCCGTTATCATCCCGCTGATCATCACCGCCGTGCTCTCCTGCGTGACCGAGCCCATGGACTTCCTCTTTGTCTTTGCCGCTCCCGTGCTCTTTGTCGTTCACTCGGTTCTTTCCGGCATCTTCCTGGTTCTGCTCAAGGTTCTCTCCGTGCCCGCTTCGACTGCAGGCGGCATCATCAACATCGTGGTTTCCAACCTGGTCCTCGGTGTCGACAAGACCAACTGGCCGGTTATGCTCGTGCTCGGAGTCGTCAACGCCGCTCTGTACTTCTTCCTCTTCACCTTCCTTATTAAGAAGCTCAACCTCCACACGCCTGGTCGCGAGGAGGAGTCCGAGCTCGCCGAGTCCGTTGCCGAGGGCGAGGCCGCCGCGTCTGTCGCGGTGAAGCAGGGCGCTGTTGCCGCAGCTCCCGCAGAGGGCGTCGATGCAGGTATTGCCGACCTGGTCGCAGGTCTTGGTGGCAAGGACAACATCGAGGAGCTCGAGAACTGCTTTACGCGTCTTCGCGTGAACGTTAAGAACCCGGACCTCATCAATGAGGACCTCATCAACCACGTGCCCAACAGCGGCATCAACCGCAACGGCAATAATATCCAGATCATCTTTGGCATGAAGGTCGCCGAGATGCGCGACAAGGTCGAAAACGCAATTGAGAAGGAGCAGTAAACAATGATCATTACTCTGTGTGGTGGCGGATCCACCTTTACCCCCGGCATCGTCAAGTCCATCGCCCTGCGCAAGGACGAGCTCGACGTTGACGAGATTCGTCTGTACGACATCAACGAGGAGCGCCAGCGCAAGATCGGCGTGCTCGTGGACTGGATTTTGCACGAGGACCTCGGCTTGGACATCAAGCTCACGGTGACCACCGACAAGAAGACGGCTTTTACCGACGCGAGCTTCGTGTTTGCCCAGATGCGCGTGGGCGGCTACGCCATGCGCGAGCAGGACGAGAAGATTCCGCTGCGTCACGGCTGCGTGGGTCAGGAGACTTGCGGTTGCGGCGGTCTTGCCTACGGCATGCGCACCATCTTCCCCATGGTCGAGCTGATCGATGACGTTGAGAAGTACGCCAAGAAGGACTACTGGATTCTCAACTACTCCAACCCTGCCGCCATCGTTTCCGAGGGCTGCCGCGTGCTGCGTCCCAACGCTCGCATCATCAACATCTGCGACATGCCGATCGCAATCATCGACGTGGTTTGCGCCGCGCTCGATATCGACAAGAAGGATGTCGAGTACGATTACTTTGGCCTCAACCACTTTGGTTGGTTCACCTCGATCCGCCACAAGGGCGAGGAGGTGCTCCCGCAGCTGCGCGAGTACATCAAGGAGCACCAGATCCTGCTGCCCGATTCCTACCTCAAGGGCATGGGCTCGCTGATGGCCAAGAAGCCCGAGGAGGCCACCGACGAGCACCCCGAGCAGAACCGCCACACCAAGGGCAGCTGGTACTACGTCTGGAAGGGCGAGTACGAGATCATGGAGTGCTTCCCGGAGTACCTGCCCAACACGTATCTGAACTACTACCTGCAGCAGAAGGAGTTCGTCGAGCATTCCAACCCCGAGCGCACCCGTGCTAACGAGGTTGAGGAGACGCGTGAGAAGAACCTCTTTGATGGTATCGATCACTACGAGAAGACGGGCGAGATCGACGAGAGCACGTTCTATGCGGGTAGCCACGGCGACTGGATTGCCGACCTGGCCATCGCTCTGAAGAACGACACCAAGCAGCGTTTCCTGGTCATTTGCGAGAACAAGGGCGCCATCCCCAACATGCCCTACGACGCTATGGTCGAGCTGCCTGCCTACATTGGCAAGAACGGCCCCGAGGTCATCAGCCGCGACAACATTCCGCTGTTCCAGCAGGGCCTCATGATGCAGCAGCTGAACTCCGAGAAGCTCATTGTCGAGGCTACGATCGAGGGCTCGTACGAGAAGGCGCTTAAGGCCTTTACGCTCAACAAGACCGTGCCGTCGATGAAGGTCGCCAAGGAGGTTCTCGACGACATGATCGAGGCCAACAAGGGTTACTGGCCCGAGCTTAAGTAAAAGCAACAGGGTCGCTGACCGCATACCTGGAGCAATGCCCCGTCCACGTGATTGCGTGGGCGGGGCATTGTCATTTGGTAACGCGTTTTATCAAATATGGCATTTATCTGCGGTAATGTTCTATTTCACCGCTGAGGGTGACATTTTATACCGCCTGCCGAACCGTGTGGAGACCTAACAACTTTTTAGGTCAGTGTTGTGCGTGTAGCATTTTCGCCCGGCCTCGCCTCCGGGCTGCCACATGAGAGGGGATCTTATGGCACGACTGCACGTAATGGAACGCAGCCACGCTCAGGCCGTCATGGACGACCTGCACGATGCGCTCGGGCGCCGTCTGGCGGTGAGCTCGCTCGCCCCGTGTCCCGTTGAGTTTACGGCAGCGCTCGTCAACCTGTGCTCCACCCAGAGCTGCGGCAAGTGTACGCCCTGCCGCGTGGGCCTGAGCGCGCTGAGTGACCTGCTCGCCGATGTGCTCGAGGGCCGCGCCGACGAGTCCACGCTCAACCTGATCGAGCGCACCGCCCGCACCATCTATCTTTCGAGCGACTGCGCCATCGGCTACGAGGCCGGCGCCATGGCGCTTACGGCTATCCGCGGTTTCCGTGACGATTTTGAGCACCACATCCGCTGTCTCTTATACACATCTCCGAGCCCACGAGACTACGCTGCATC
>UQZU01000054.1 GCA_900545665.1 uncultured Collinsella sp. | reverse complement strand
CCACCGGGCCGCGCGGCAAGGAGATATATTGCCAGACCGGAGGGGCCCCGGGGGCGGGAATCTGGGCGTACACATTTCCTACACATCTTGTGATCCGACTAACGTTTGCCAGTCGTTAACTACCGCTCGCCGAGCATCTCTTTATATAAGGCAGTCTCATGGTTAAAGCGGATACGTCCCCCTAGCTAAAGCACAGCCAGCATCGAGCAACTCATCACGTTCTTCCACCGAGAACCCCTCGGCGTAGACACGCACCACTGGTTCGGTCCCGCTAGGACGGACCAACAGCCACGTGTCATCCTCGAATGACAAACGCAAGCCGTCCATATGACTAACGTTTTGCGGCACCTTGCCACAAATCGACTTGGGGTTTACGCCCGGCAGCAGGGTTCGCAACGTTTCGGCATCTTCGGCCTCAAGGCGCAAATCGCGTCGACCGTAGCTCGTCTTACCAAAACTGTCCTCGAGTTGGTCGACCAGAACGCCCAAAGGCGCGTCCGTCTTTGCCATAAGCTCACACAGAATCAGACAGGCGAGGATTCCATCGCGCTCGGGCATATGCGCGGCGATGCCGATACCACCGGCTTCTTCGCCGCCCATGAGGACGCCGCCCTTCTTCATCTCTGCCGCTATATATTTGAAACCGACTGGCTTGACGGTCACGCGGCAGCCAAGCGCCTCGGCAATGCGACGCACGAGTGTCGAGCACGAAAGATTGACGACGACGCGCCCCTCCAAATTACGAAATTGAACCAAGTCGCCCAAAACGAGCGCCATGATCTGATGCGGATGTATATATCTGCCGCGCTCGTCAACCGCGCCGATGCGGTCGGCGTCGCCGTCGGTCACCAGGCCAGCGCAAGCTCCGTCCTCGATAACCGTGCGCTCGCAAGCGTCCACCCACGGCTCAACGGGGTCGGGGCAGATATCTTCTTGGTCAGACGCCTGCCCGGCGTGAATCTCGTGCGCCTCAACGCCAAGCTCGCGCAGCAAGTCGGCTAGATAGCCCTGGGCTGCACCGCCCATGGGATCGATAACCACGCGCAGGTGCGCGGCGCGGATGGCTTCGGCATCGACAAACGATGCCACCGCCTGCATATAGTCAGGAATGATATCCGCGGTGCGATATTGCCCCTCGATCCCCATTGGCTCGGGAGCCATGGTCTCTTCGAGCTCTTCGATGACATCCTGGTTGGCGGTCGAGCCGTCACCCATGCGAATCTTGAGGCACAGATAACCCTGCGGATGATGGGACCCCGTCACCATGAGCGCGCCGCACGCCTCACCGTCATAAGCCGCCGCCCACGTAAGGGCAGGGGTCGGAACAGGTCGCGAAGCGAGCACGGCGTCTAGCCCGTGCGCTGCTAGCACGCCCGCCGCAAGCTCAGCGAACTCGCGCGCCAGGGGCCGGGTGTCGAACCCTATATATACCGTTTTGCCCGGATTGGTCTTTTGCCACAACTCGCCGACGGCATCAGCGATACGGGCAACGTTATCGGCAGTGAAGTCCTCATCGACGCGAGCGCGCCAGCCGTCAGTTCCAAAATGAATTATCGCGCACACGCGCAGACACCTCACAGTGTTTGGATCATGGTACGCATGGGGTATACCCGCAACATGCACTCGGCAACCTGCCGGCACCAGCATTCACCATTTGGGCAAATGCTGCCGAGGACATGCAAGCAATAAAAAACGCCTCGTATGGAGCGGTTTTGCCCTTTATATATCGAGCGCCTCGGCCATCGCGGCCGTAGTGATTGCCGTGGTTCCACAGCAACTGCCCACCATTGCGGCACCGGCATGTCTCCATTCGATGCATGCGCGCGCGAAAGCTTCGGGGTTCTCGTGCCATACGGGGCCATCCTGAGTCTGGACCGGATCGCCTACGTTGGGACGCACCGTGACGGGAGTAGTCGCCGATGCAACCATCCTGGGCACCGCCGCGTTCGCGGCCGCAAGCGAACAGCAATTAACACCAACCGAGTTTGCGCCGTGTTTTTCGGCGTACAAAACGGCTGCCTCGATGTTGAGGCCATCGCCCAACAGGTCGCCTTTATCGTCAACGACAAAACTCACCAGAACAGGCATGCCGTCGGCGGCATCTCGAGCGCCGGCAAGCATGGGCTGCAAATTACGGATAGACGTCACCGTCTCGATCAGCAGACCGTCAACGCCGGCATTGAGCAAGGCGTGCGCCTGTTCGCGCGCAATGCCTCGGATTTCACGATACTCGGCAGAGTCCTCGGCAAACCACTCAATACCGATCGGGCCCATCGAGCCCAGCAGCAGCTGAGGGTGCGCCTGGCGGGCATCGTCGACGGCCCCGCGATTGACCTCCGCCACGGACGGCGCAATCTGGTCGTGCTTGAGGGCATAGCTCGATGCCTGAAAGGTGTTGGTAATGAGCACCTGCGCGCCGGCGGCGACATACAAGCGATGGATACGAGAAACGGTCTGCGGCTCTGCCAGATTCCAAAACGCCGGTGGAATGTCGGCGGCATCGTACTCACTCAACAGAACACTGCCCATGGGGCCCTGCGCCAACAAGGTCTCGCTCGACAAGCGGCGCGTAAGTTCCTCGGCACCAAAGCGGTTGTAATAACTCGTATCCATATATATCCCGCTATTCCTCGACGCTGATTCCCTGCTTTTCGAGATAGGCGAGCCAGCGGCTCATCGTGTCCTCGGATAGCGCATGCTCCATCATGCAGGCCTCGGAATCGGCTCGCTCAAATTCGACACCGAGCTCCTGAACCAAAAACGTGCGGATGAGGCGATGACGGTACCAGATAGCCGTGCCAACCTCGCGACCGCGATCGGTCAGGATTACCTTGCCGTAGTGCGATTGCTCGACAAGCTCGGATGCCTTGAGCGCCGAAACCGCTTTATTGACCGATGCCTTGGAGACGCCAAGGCGCTGCGCGATGTCGACCGATCGCACGCCGTTGGTTTCCCCCTCTTCGCTTTCAATGCGAACCATGCACTCCAAGTAGTCTTCGTTCGCCACCGTCAGATGTAGTTCGCGCGAGCTATTTGTCGTATCCATGATCTTCCGTCCCTTCTGCATTCAATGGCTGATTCTACCCCATCCAAGCGTCGTGGTATGCCGTGGCATACCGTGCTAGAGTTCTTGTTGCACACGACGACCAAGATTGGAGCGGTCTTTATGGAAAACACCACCACGAGCCCCGATGTCCTCGAACGCTTTTTGCGCTACGTCCAGATCAACACGCAGTCCGAGGATGCAAACTGCGACCAGGTACCCTCGAGCGCCGTTCAGTTTGACCTTGCCAACGTGCTGGCTGAAGAGCTGCGCGAGCTTGGTGCGGAAGATGCCCACGTGACCGAGCACGCCTATGTCTGCGCGCATATCCCCGCAAGTGCGGGCGCTGAGGACAAGCCCGCCCTGGGCCTGATCGCCCATCTCGACACCACCGAAGTTGCACCGGGCGCCGGCGTGAAGCCGCACATCGTACACTACGAAGGCGGCGACCTGGTCTGCGGCACGGTTGACGGTAAGCCCGTTGCCATGAGTACCGCCAAGCTTCCCGCCCTGAATGACCTCGCGGGTGAGGACCTGGTCTGCAGCGATGGCACCACGCTGCTGGGCGCGGACGACAAGGCAGGCGTCGCCGAGATCATGTCGCTTGTCGCGCGTATCGCTCAGGACCCTTCTCTGCCCCATCCCGCACTCGGCATTTGCTTCTGCCCTGACGAGGAGATCGGCCACGGAGCCGAGCTGTTGGATATCGATACCTTTGGCTGCAAGTACGCCTACACGGTCGACGGCGGCCCCATCGGCGAGATGGAGTGGGAGTGCTTTAACGCCGCCGAGGCGACCGTCCGCTTTGAGGGCCAGTCCATCCACCCGGGCGACGCTAAGGGCCGTATGGTCAACGCAGGCAATCTGTTCTGTGACTTCAACGCGTTGCTCCCCTACGTGCAGCGCCCGGAGTATACGGAAGGCTACGAGGGCTTTTATCACCTTGAGGGTGTATCTGCGACCGTCGATCACGCCACAGCGCGCTATATCGTCCGCGACCATGACGCCGCCAAGTTCCAGCAGAAACTCGACCTTGTTGATGCCGCCGCCTCGATGCTCAACCAGCGTCTGGGTGAGGAGCGCGTGACGGTCGAGATTAAGCAGCAGTATCGAAATATGGCCGAGATCGTTCGTGACTATCCCGAGCTTATTGATGTTGCCAAGGAAGCCTACCTTGCCTGCGGCGTTGAGCCCCAAGTGCTGCCGATTCGCGGCGGCACCGACGGCGCTCAGCTGTCGTTCCGCGGTCTGCCCTGCCCCAACCTTTCCACCGGCGGCTATTGCTACCACGGCGTCAACGAGTTCGTCCCGGTCAGTTCGCTCGTCAAGATGACCGACGTGCTCCAGGAGCTCGTCGCCCGCTTTGCATAAGCCTGGCTGCACAAGTCCAAAAGACGAATCGCCCCGTCCTCAACCAAGAACGGGGCGATTTTTTTACTGCAACGAGAATAGGTTGACGCACGCCAGCCTCTTGAAGCAAGGAGTGTCCCAAACTGCCGGTACAGACGATATGAGCAGGACATAAAAACATTGAGAGCCCCTGCTGCATGAAAGACCGCGGATTAGGCCGACAATGGTGAGTGTCTAATCCAACCGTGGCGGCCACGCCGCATTCATGGAAGGGGCTCCCATGCTCGATACTACCACCTTCATCGGCCTCGACGTCCACGCCCGCTCGATAAAGGCCGTCTCCCTCGACGTCATGACCGGGGAGGTACGTGCCGCGACCTTCGGCTACGACGCCGGCGCCGTCGCGGAGTGGGTCCGTTCCGTGGACCCCAGGGCCAGGTGCGTGTACGAGTCCGGGGTCACGGGCTTCGACCTGCAGAAGAGGCTTTCCGGCCTGGGGGTCGACTGCGTGGTCGGCGCCGTCTCGAAGATGATCAAGCCCAGCGCGGACAGGCGCAGGAAGAACGACCGCAACGACGCCGAGTTCCTCGCCCGCATGCTGTCGGTCGGCAACGTGGTCGAGGTGTGGGTCCCCGACGACGAGTGCGAGGCCGCCCGCGACCTGACCAGGGCGCTCGAGGACGCGAGGGACGACCTCTCGCGCTCGAAGCAGCGGCTCTCCAAGTTCCTGCTCAGGCACGGGCTCGTCTTCGACGAGAGGACGCCCACCGGCCGCAGGAAGGGCAACTGGACCCGGGCGCACTGGTCCCGGATCGAGTCGATAAGGTTCGCGGAGAGGGCCGACAACGACGTGCTCGCCTACTACGTCGACGCGGTCAGGCGGGCGGCGGAGGAGAAGGCGAGGCTCGAGGGGCTCGTCGAGGCCGAGGCCCGCAAGCCCAGGTGGAGGAAGAGGGTCGACTCCCTCCGCTGCCTCAAGGGCGTAGACACCGCGTCCGCCGCCGACCTCGTGTTCGAGGCCGGCGAGTTCTCGAGGTTCAGGAATGCCCGCTCGTTCGCGGCGTGGGTCGGCCTGACGCCCTCCGAGCACTCCAGCGGGGAGAGCGACCGCAGGGGCGCGATCACCAAGGCTGGCAACAAGCACCTGAGGAAGACGCTGGTCGAGGCCGCGTGGCACTACCTGACGTGCTCGGGGCGGCCGAAGGACCTCGCCAAGGGCCAGGCCCCGGACCGGGGCGCCCGGAGGCATGCCGCCAAGGGCGTGCGGAGGCTGGTCGAGAGGCGGGAGGCGCTGCTCGCGCGCGGGGTCCACGGCAACAAGGCGAACGTGGCCACGGCGCGCGAGCTCGCCTGCTGGGTATGGGCGGTCGGCCTCATGGCCGAGGAGGCGTAAGGGGGGGCGGTCCCCCGCACATAAGCCAGTCACCCCGGAAGCGGTTCGATCCGAAGCCGTTGAGGCGAACCTCAGGTCCCTTTTCTGCGAGCGCCCAGGGCGCCACACGCGTGCACAGACTGTCGGTTCGACGTAGAAGCCTCAGCCGTAGCAACGGATTGCCCAGCGAGAGATCGCCGCGGGCGGATATTAAACTGCAAAGACGAGCGTCGGTAAGACACGCCGAGGTCGCCGCGGACGGGCTGATATAGGGATAGGGCCTGACCCCATATCGTTGGGGCCAGGCCCGATTTTGCCTCTTGACAATGTCCTGCTCATATTAAAAGGAACGTCCCCAAGTGCCAAGTGCATCAAGAGTGCCCCCTTTGACCAGTCGTTTAAGAACGTCCCCAATGACTACCCATGTGCCAAGTGTTACGCCGATGTTTTGGCACCGACAGCGAAAACCCGCCAGAGCGAGCAAGGTGCCTTGAAACGAGGTGGCATTGATCTTTTGATCATGCCGCCGAAGTTGAAAGGCAGATTGCCGCTCTGGCGGGTTTGCAGCTGTCTCTTATACACATCTCCGAGCCCACGAGACTACGCTGCATCTC
>UQZU01000053.1 GCA_900545665.1 uncultured Collinsella sp. | reverse complement strand
CTGCGGGAACGGCCTATCCGCTCAAAGTGTTCGGCTGAGATCGGAAATCAACCTTTTTCTCCGATAAACGGTATTTAGGCGGCACTTAGGGACGTTCCTTTTCTGCCGGCACTCGGGAACACTCCTCACTCTGGTGCATTGGGGACAGGTTTGTTTGCACCAGGTTGGCGCAGATTAACCTGGTCCCATTGCACCAATTTCGTATGCGCTAGAGAAAGAGCTCGCATTCCTTCCGCACGACGCAAACCTTGCTCAGCATCTGGGAAACAGCGGATAGCTTGTTGGGATCAAGCTTACGAGCGCCTCGCGGACATACGGCAATGCAGCGCATGCAGGAGATGCACGCCTCGCCAGCTGCTCGTTTGGGGTCACCTTTGTCGATAGCACAAACGGGGCACGCCGCGGCGCATGCACCGCAGGAGACGCAATCCCCTGTTGCCTCGGGTGCCATGCGGTGACCTCCAACTTGTTTATAAGGACGATTGCCGGGGATAGAGGGCTCGGACGCATCCTCAGCCAACAGCTTTTGCTGAATTTGCTGCGCAAACTCTGCGAGCTGCGCCGCATCCTGCGCATCCGGACGACCGGCAGCAAACTGTCGCGCGATGGAATGTTCTGCAATGGCTGCAACTGCCGCGATCACCCGGAATCCCGCATGCTTCGCAACGTCCTCCAGCTCTACGAGCGTGTCCTCAAACGCGCGGTTTCCGTATACACAAACCAAAACAGCCCGAGCCCCGTTGCCGCGCACCATACCCAACCGGTCAGCCACCACAGCCGGGATTCTACCGGCATACGCCGGCACAGAGATTACGGCCACGTCGTCCTCAGTCATCGAGACAGCGCTGAAATCTAGCCCGCTATCGGTCAGATCGACGGTAACGGCATTCTTGCCCAGTGCCCCGGCCATAAGGCCAGACACCTTCTGCGTTCCACCCGTCGGACTAAACACAATTTCGAATACGCTCATCTAGACACCCTCCCCCTACGCCTGGCAACGCGTCAAGCCGCTTTCACATCCAGCCAGAGTATACGGCACGTGGGGTCCCCGTTTTGATGCACCAAGCACCCCAATGCACCCACCCTACACTGTCTGCCTCTTCGTTTTGTATAAATTACGGTACAGATTGTATATAATTACGGGATACCGCTGTGTTCTCCTGAGGTACCCCATCCTGGCCCGTGCAAAAAACGGAGTATTCTGCAACGTAACCACGCCAGCACCGCCGCGGGTGGGCAAAACTGTAGGGCGCCGTATCATTCTAAGTCCCGACATGGCGAGAATGACGCGCCCCTGCTCCGGAAAACGGTGAAATCTGACTCAGAACGCTCGCCAGGGATATCCGAAGGCCACCGTTGGCGACGTCGAATCATATGCAGACAACTCGAACTGCAGAATACTCCAAAAAATGCACGGCGCACCCCATGGGACCCATTGCCGCATGGCAGGAAACAGGTCCACGGCATCCTCTAGATGCATTCCCGAGGAAATCACATTTGAACTAGCGATCGGATACGGCAAACAGAAAGGGCCCCGAACGTAGTTGCTCGGGGCCCTTGGTTCGCCTCGCCCTAGCGGGCGATGCGTATGTTACTTGCGCTTGCCGCCGCCGTCACCGGGGCGACGGGAGCTGCCGCCGCGCTTGCCGCCACGGCTGTTGCCATAGCTGCCACGGTTATCGCGACCGCCGGCACGGCCGCCACGGGAGCCGACCTGGTTGCCGCCGCGACCACCACGGTAGCCGCCGCGACGCTCTTCGCGGGTATCGTCGTAGTTGCGCCAGTCATCGCGACGATCGCGGCTGGCACGCGGGTCACGACGATCGCGCGACTCGTTAGAACGACCAGCACCGCCGCGGCCGCCATTGCCGCGAGCACCCTCGCGACGCTCGCCGCCGCGGCTACCGCGCTCTTCAAAGCGCTTGCCGCCACGGGACTCACCGCCACGGGCAGCACGCTCACCACGACCCTCGCCGCCGCGACGCTCATCACGGCCGCCGCGCTCGTCATCACGACCGGAACGATGGCGGTCGCCCGAACCGCGCTTGCCACCGCGCGAACCGCGGCCCTCGTCCTCGCGCTCGACACGACGACGGCCACCGCGATCCTCATCCTCGCGACGGCGGCGATGCGCCTCGCCCTGGAACTGCTTGGCACGGCGCTCGGCACGGTTGCCGCGCGGCGCCTGCTCGGCGGCAGCAGCACCGCCGCGCTCCTCGGCAGCCACCTCGCGGGCCACGCTCTCCACAGCCTCGTCCACGCGAGCCTGAACGCCCTCGCGCACGCGGGTCTTGCCGCCGCGCTTGGGACGGCTCGGACGCTCGCCGTCGCCGCGGCGCTCGTCGCGACCGCGGTTGGAACGACCGGCCACATCGCCGTAATCGTCGCCGTTGCGCTTGCCGTCGCGACGCGCCTGCTCAAGCTTCTTCTTGCTCTTGGACTTGCCGCGCTTGGTCTTCTTCTTCACCTTAAAGGCGGCAGGATCGCGCTCGGGGTCAACGGCGGGCGGGTTGGGACCCACATGCAAGTCACCGGCCTCGTAGATGTCGGCGGTCTTGTCCATGAGCTTCTCGATCTCGTAGAACTCGTCGACGTCCTGCTCGGTCACAAACGTGATAGCCCAGCCCAGCTCGCCGGCGCGGCCCGTACGGCCAATACGGTGGATGTAGTCGGTCGGCTCGGCCGGCACGTCAAAGTTCACGACGTAGCGCACGTCGCTGATGTCGATGCCGCGGGCGAGCACGTCGGTTGCCACCAGCACGTCGACGGTGCCGTCGCGGAAGGCAGAAAGCGCGCGCTCGCGCTGGGCCTGGCTGCGGTTGCCGTGAATCGCGGCGGCCTTGATGCCCTTGCGCTCCAGACGACGGCAGCAGCTGTCGGCGCGGTGCTTGGTACGCATAAAGACGATGGTGCGCTCCGGGCCCTCCTTCTTGAGGAACTCGGGCAGCAGGTTGTTCTTGGCCTCGATGGACACCGGGAATACAAACTGGTCGACGGTGTCGGCGGTCGACGTAGCGGGCGCGATCTCCACGCGTGCCGGGTCGCTCACCAGGTCGGTGATCTCGCCCACGGCCTCCTCGTCGAGCGTCGCCGAGAACAGCAGCGTCTGGCGCTCGGCCGGCGTCTCGCGCACAATACGACGGACGGCGGGCAAAAAGCCCATGTCGAGCATGCGGTCGGCCTCGTCGAGTACCATCACTTTGACCTCGCCCAGGTGGCAGGCACCCTGCTCGATCAGATCGACCAGACGGCCCGGCGTTGCGACCAGGATGTCGCAACCGTACTTAAGTGCCGCGGTCTGCGGCTTGTAGCTCACGCCGCCCACGACGGTCACGGCAACATGGCCGGTGACGTCGGCGATTTTGCTTGCGACCTCGTCGATTTGCTGGGCAAGCTCGCGCGTAGGGGTGATGACGAGCATCACGGGGCCGCGGCCGTTGCCCTCGGGCTTCTTGGCACCGCGACGGCGGTTGCGGCCACCGCACTCGCGCACGGGTTTGGGAGGAGCGATGTGCTCCAGATTGTTCATGGTCGGCAGCAAAAAGGCGGCCGTCTTGCCGGTGCCGGTCTGAGCGGCGGCAAGCAGGTCGCGGCCCTCGAGCACCACGGGGATCGAGCCGGCCTGCACGGGCGTCGGCGCCGTGTAGCCCAGGTTCTCAATAGCACGAAGTATCTCGTCGGAAAGCCCCAGCTCGTCAAAGGCGGGCAGGCTCTCGGTGGCGGACTCAACGGCCTGGGCAGCGTTGGCCTCATCGGCGGCATCGAAGGCAGCCTGGGCCATAGCCTCGCGGGTCTCGTCAAGAATCTCGGCGTCGGTGACGTCGGATACAGAATTACGCATATGTTGTTGTTCCTTATCTGCACGCGCAATGGGCACGGCATGCGGCCGCGCGGGCGTGCTTGGTAGTGCGCTAATACATACAAAAACGGGTGCGCACAGAGAGGACGTTGCTCAGCACGCTGGCGATCGCTTTGGCAGCCCTATCACGCGCCGTCCAGACGCAGCAGCTCTAAGCGATGGAGCAGATTCGCCGCCGGTTAGTATACCCGTACTCCGTATGCCCCCACGTAAACCACAGATGACGAGGCGGACGAGGTGGGCCCGGCTGATTGTCTCAATCTGTAACAGTTACAGGGCAAATCTTCCTCTACGTGTTACAGATCGAGACAAACGGTCGACACGGCTCACAAACGTCTCAATCTGTAACAGTTACCGAGTAAAATCGGTCCTAATTGTTATAGATCAAGACAGAGGGGGATTTCCGTCCAGTCCAAACCAAATCTCTCAGTCTTCCTGCAACTTCGCACACGTGACCTATAATGTTGCTTTGGTTACGCTATATATTGCGCAGCCATTTAATACGTCGCCCACCGGGGGCCATTAATTCCTATCGCCATATTGGCTAGGAAGCAATCAAAGGAGGTATCCGTGGCAGCAGAGACGCCTTGCTCGGTCCTCTATAACGATATTCGCTCGTTCGGCGGTCTTAAACATCTCGAGATCGCCCGAATGCTTATCAATGGAAACTCTTATCTCGGCAGTACCCTGCTCGAGAAGTGCTCTTCCAACCGCTCGTATCTCACCCGTTACATCGTCCATCGCAAGCCTGACCAGTGCGCGCCCTCCATCTACAGCGACTTTACTGTCACCACGCTCAACCTTTCCTCGGCAATCTGCAGCAAGCTCGGCGGCGGCGAGTCCGCCTATCGGGCAATCGCCGAGCACTATCGCGGTCCGGCCGCCAACGAAATGATGTCGGCTCTCACCAGCTACAAGCTGGACAGCCGCCTATATGCAAATGCCCTCAATCGCATCGACAACTTTGACGGCAATGCCGTGCGCGAGAAAAGCACGCTTTACCTTATGCTCTTTGTGGCAACGGGGGCGCTCGCCGATCCCGTTCAGGGCGTGGCCACCGTCGAGCGCTTTTGCGACAGCAAGACGGGCGGGCATTTTGGCACCACCGAAACTACCGTCGGACGTGGCTTTATGAGCAGCCTGGAGCAGCCGCGCACCGTCGCCCCCAACCTCGGTCTGCTCAGAACCCATGCCGACAACTGCGCCGACATGCAAATCCATCCCCTCACACGCGATCCGCGCGGCACCGTGATTGGTTCTTTGCCCAAAACCTCACCCAGCATCACCGATGTGGGCGCCGACGCATCGCGCGAGCATCTTCGCATTTGGCTCGAGGGTGAGCACTGGTACGCCCAGGGCCTTGGGTCGACCAACGGCACGGTGCTCGAATCGGGCGCGGGCGACGGCGATATTGTGATTGAGCCGCCGCGCGACCAACGCGAGCCCGGCAAGATCTATCCCCCAGTGGAAATCGAAAACAGCGACAGGCTCCATCTGGGTCTCTACACGGCATTCCTTGTCATTGTGGACTAGCGCGGACGGCGATCGAAAGACGGTCGCCGTCCGTCTTGCGTCTTCTACCTTCTGCGTCGTAAACGACAATGCTCAGCGGTATACGTGGGCAGTGCGGCTATCATGGTACTTTACCGATATCCGCACTGCTCACGTATACGTGCGGCAACCCATGCCAGACAAAGGAACGCCATGGATACTACCGATAGCGCCTATGGCGACAAACTCATCCGTCTCGATACGTTCGATACCGCCGTGGCGGTCGACCCCAGCGCCGAGGACGACGCCAAACGTCGGTTTATGACGCTTATTCTCCAGACGGCCCACCGCGACAACGGCAACATCGGGCACGTGCTGCGCGCGACCAACACAAGCGGCGAGGTCTTTGCCGTCAAGCTACTCAAGAACAACGCCATCCTTTCCGGACAAGCCCCCGACCGCTCCGCCGAGCAATCGGCCGCGCATCTGGCCAACACCGCCGCGCTGTTCGAGGAGTACCGTCATCTGTGCACCGTCTCACACCTTCGCGGATTTCCGCGTGTCTATGGCTACGGTTCTTGCGAGGACGACCCGCTCATCCTCATGGAATGGGTCGAGGGCACCTCGCTCAAGCAGGCGCTGCCCTTGCTTCCGCACGATGTCTCGGGCGGGCTAACCACCCAGATGGTGGCCGCCGTTGGAAACGCCGTGCTTCGCGCACTCCTGATGACCCAGGGGCTCGTGAATCCGGTCATCCATCGCGACCTGTCGCCCGCCAATATCATGTTCCGTACCACCAGCCGAACGCTCGAGCAGCAGATTGCCGATTGCTCCTTTGACCCCTGCCTCATCGACATGGGCTCCGCGACCATGGCCCTCGGCGACGACACGATCACCCGGCGTGCCGACATCTGGCGCTTTGCCACGCCCGCATACGCCGCGCCCGAGATGCTCACGCAGGATATCGAAGGCATCGCGGCCCTTCGCCGCTCGCCCGCGGTCGACGTCTATGCGCTTTCGAGCATTCTGTACCAGCTCTACAGCGGTCGCAAGCCGTTCGATGTGGAGTCGACGGGCGCCGCGGCAACCGGCTCGTTCTACCTCATAAAGACCAAGACCAAGCCGACACCGCTCGAGCCGCGATGCAGTGACGACGAGACGCTCGTCCAAATCATCATGAAAGGCATCTCGGTCGAGCAGTGCGATCGTCCCACCGAACAGCAGATGCTCGAGGTGCTCTCGGCATTCCTCACCGATGCCGAATCCGAGGGCCGCGAAGGCGCAGGAGACGAGGTCGCGATTGATATCGATTCTGGCACGCACCTTAAGGTCGACGTCGCCGGCGAGCGCGCACGAGAGATCTTGGAGCAGGCCCGGCACGATGCCATGACCCGCCGCCGCTTTATTATCGGTGGCGTTGTCGCGGCCGTTGCGGGGCTCGGCGTTATCGGGGCGGCAACCCATGGCTTTGGTATCCCCGACTACCTGGACGGCATCCGCGGTTCACTTGACGACTACACCTGGGATCAGCTGCAGGAGATTTCGCTCAAGATTAAGGCCGCCGAGACCCGTAGCGAGGCACGCGAGATTGCCAAGCGCTATCATCTGCTCGATGACAACGGGCATATCCCCTATCCATGCACTAAGCGCGTGAAGCTCACCAATGGGCTGCACGTCTGTCTCTTATACACATCTGACGCTGCCGACGACGGAGA
>UQZU01000052.1 GCA_900545665.1 uncultured Collinsella sp. | reverse complement strand
AACAGGAGGCCACTTAATGTGGCCTCCGTCGTGAGCAGGACTGTAGAGCAGGAAAGTTCATATGCGGCCGCTGGCGCCCGGGCAGCGCCGGGGACCGCGCCGTAACAGCTACAGCGTCATGTTTGGATCGGCGTCGACGTCGAACGGTGAGATTTCACCTCGGTCGAATTTACGGCGGGCGACCTCCGCGATCATGGCTGCGTTATCGGTACAGGCAGACAAGGGCGGCACCGTTACGCGAATCCCCTGACGTCCAAGCTTCTTGATCATCATCTCGCGCAGATGCGGGTTGGCCGAGACGCCGCCACCGATGCAGTATTCCTTGCATCCGGTAGCGTGCAATGCGTTTTTGGCCTTCTTGTACTGCACGTCAAAGACAGCTGCCTCAAACGAAGCTGCCAGATCGGGCAGGTGAATCGTGCGCCCGGCCTTGGTCTCCTGTTCAATGTAGAGCGTCACAGCGGTTTTAAGGCCCGAAAGCGAGAAGCGATAGTCTCCCCTGCTGTTAAGCGCACGGGGGAAATCGATCGCCTTGGGGTTGCCCGTCTCGGCCAGCTTGGAAATGATGGGGCCACCGGGATAGCCCAGACCCAACGCCTTGGCTACCTTGTCGAAGGCCTCGCCCACAGCGTCGTCGAGCGTCTCACCGAGCACCTCGTAGTCGCCCCACGCCTTCACGTGCACGAGCATGGTGTGCCCACCCGAGACAAGCGTGAAGATAAACGGCGGTTTGAGGTCGGGTTGCGCCAGCAGGTTGGCAAACAGGTGCCCCTCCAGATGGTTGACGCATACGAGCGGCTTACCGGCAGCGTAGGCAAAGCCTTTGGCAAAGGCAACGCCCACCACGAGGGCGCCCACCAGGCCCGGACCCTGTGTCACGCCCACGGCGGCAAGCTCGCTGGGAGCAATGGCTCCACCCTCAAGACCAAGCGATGCTGCGGCATCCTCGAGCGCCGCATCCACGACACTCACAATCACCTCAACGTGTTTGCGCGAGGCGATCTCGGGCACCACGCCGCCAAAGCGGGCATGAAAATCAATCTGTGTCGACACCTGGTTGGCCAGCATATTGCCATCCGCATCGATAATCGCCACGGCCGTCTCGTCGCAGGAACTCTCGATAGCGAGCACCAGGCGGCGGCGCTCAATTTCGGCGCGCTCCCCCTCGGAGCGCCCAGGCGCAGGCAGCGGCCATACGCGTTGCTCGGCTGCCGTCGGCTCGGGCGAGGCGTTATCGACCGGAAGTACGAGGGGAAGTGGGGCCGTCATGACGATGGCGTCTTTGCCGACACCGTAGTAGCCACGACGACGACCCACCTCGGTAAAGCCCAGAGCGGCATAGAGCGCAATCGCGCCCTCGTTGCCGTCCTCGACCTCGAGCGAAGCCGTGGTGCAGCCGAGCATCTGGGCATCATAGCTCACATGCGACAGCAGCTTGCGGGCAATGCCCTCACGGCGATGTGCCGAGTCGACGGCGACATCCAGAATCTGCACATCACCGTCCACGACCATACCGCCGGCAAGGCCCAGCAGCTTGCCGTCGTCGTGTGCCACCCACCAACTACGCGGCGCAGCGACGTCCTCGCCCAGTTCGGACAGGAACATGCCCGGCGTCCACGCCTCGTGTCCGGCACCTTCAAAGCAGGCAGCCTCTAGCGCGCTCGCGCCCTCGGCATCCGCCGCGCCCATGGGACGGAACTGCAGATGACGACCGGCGAGCTCATCGGCAACGCCCGTAATTTCGCTCTGCGCACTCTCGGCAAGACCAAGACGCTTGCGCTCGTTTTCCTCGGCATCCGAAAGGCGCGTGTAAATCGGCAGGACGCGAGCCGGATCGCCGTCACCCGCAGCGTGCGCGAGCAGCAAGCCCTCGCCCGAAGGCCACCACAGGTCGCGCTCCACGCAGCGGGCGGTCTCGTCCTCACCCAGCAGCTTGCCATAGCGCACGAGACCGTCACCGGTCAGCTGAACCTGGTCCCAGTCCGCTGCTCGGCGCCACTCATCGAGCGCCACGGCGGCCTTGACCACGTGTTCGCGCTCAAATTGACGCTCGGGACCCTCATCGCCCAGCATATATAGTGCCGGATATACCTCACCGCGCATGGCATCGGCCAAGATACCAAGCTTGCCGCGCACGCCAGCCTTCCACGCCGTCCAAGCGCAAGCGTCGAGCGTCGACACGCCCAGCAGCGGAACATTGGCACCGCGCGCGAGGCCCTTGGCAGTGGAGATGCCGATGCGCACACCCGTAAACGACCCCGGGCCGCGGCCGACCACGTAGCAACCAACATCGCTGCGATCCAGACCGACTTGAGCCAGCACGCCATCAACGGTATTCACGAGCTCAACGTTGGCGTGACGGCGACACATGTGGTCGCCACTCACGAGCTTCGTCTCGCCCGTCTGCCCATCAATCCAGCTTGCCGCGCAGGCAAGCATGTCGGTCGAGGTATCGAGCGCCACCACCAGCGCGTTGTCGTTATGCAAGCTCATCTTGTACAGCCTTATCAATCAAATGGGAAAGCTCCATTGCGCGGTCACCGTGCGCCTCGAGCGTTATCGTTCGCACATCACTGTCGCCCTCATCACGCTTGAGCGTCACCGAAAGATACTCATCCGTCAGCTCGTCTTGGAATTGTTCGCCCCATTCCAGCAGGCAAGCGCCCTCATAGCCCAGCACATCGAAAATGCCCGTATCCTCGAGCTCGTAGGCATGCTCCAGACGGTATAGATCAAAGTGAAACAGCGGAATACGGCCTTGATCGTGAACGGCCATGAGCGCAAACGTAGGGCTCGTAACCATATGCTCATCGCCCAGCCCGCGCGAGACGCCCTTGGTAAAGTGAGTTTTGCCCACCCCCAGGCCACCGGTCAGGATGAGCACATCGCCGTCCTCAAGGCACGGTGCAATTAGCTCGCCAAAGTACTCCGTATCGGCAGCGCAAGTCGTTTTGTAAGTACCTACCCCCAGGCGCTCCAGGGACATATATGCTCCTTATTATTCCGAGGCGTCCTCTGGTGCGGGATGTCGCTCCAGATAGTCGCCCAGCATCTTAAAGTCTTCCTCCAGCAGTTCCTGCCACGCCGGATTGCGTAGCGCTGCTGCCGGATGGAACGTGGGCATTACTACAAAATGCCCCATCTGGTGGAACCTGCCGCGCAGCTTAGTAATGCCAATCTCGGTCTTAAGCACAAAGTGCGTCGCGGGGTTGCCGAGCGTCACGATAATATCGGGCCAGATGCTTCGAATCTGCTCACGCAAAAACGGCGAGCAAGCCAGCACTTCCTCGGGACGTGGATTGCGGTTTCCCGGCGGGCGGCACTTAAGCACGTTGGCAATGTAGACGTCTTCGCGTTTGAGCCCCGCCAGCGACAAAATGCCGTTGAGGTCCTCGCCTGCCGCCCCCACAAAGGGCTCGCCCTGCAAATCCTCATTGCGGCCCGGCGCCTCGCCAATAAACATCACACGAGCGCGGGGGTTTCCCACGCCAAACACGATATTGTGACGCGACTGGTAGAGCTGGCAGAGGTGACAATCGCCCAGAACGGCCTCAATTTCCTCGAGTGCGACCTCACGTGGTGCCTGATGGGTATGGCCGGGGATGTGCATGACGCCCATAGCGGCTCCTACACGTAGACCTTGTCGAGACGCATGCCAAAGCCGCAGGCGACCTCGTAGTTAATCGTTCCGCGCAGTCGGGCCATCTCGTCCATAGTGATCTCGGCATCGCCATCGCGGCCGACAATAATCATCTCGTCACCATACTCGGCCTCGGGAATCTCGTGTGCCGGGTTGGACTGAATGGCGACCATAAACTGGTCCATGCAGATATTGCCAACCTGATGCACGCGCTCGCCGCGATACAGCACATCCATACGATTGGAAAGCGTACGCGATAGGCCATCGGCATAACCGATCGGCAGCGTGCAGATCTGAACGCGCGTACGCGGTACGCGGTAGGTAAAACCGTAGCCCACGCCCTCACCCATCGCAGGGTGTGCCACGCGCGTCACACGCGCATGGACGCTCATAACGGGATCAAGCTGCATCACGCGGCCACTCAGCTCGCACGGCTGCATTCCATACAAGCCAACGCCGGCGCGAATCATATCAAAATGCATCGAAGGGTCGAGCATCGAGGACGGCGTGTTGGCGCAGTGCACGATACCGCACTCAAAGCCCGCATCCTTAATGGCCTGAACGGCCTCGGTAAAGCGCTGACACTGCAGTTTGTAGTCCCAGCCCGAAGGTTCATCGGCCGTGGCGAAGTGCGTAAATACGCCGTCGCACTGAATACCGCGATGGAAATTTATACCGCGGACAAAGTCGAGCACCTGCGTGTAGTGAACGCCGATACGATTCATGCCCGTCTCGATGGCGAGATGATACTTGCCCACTTTGCCCGCCGCGACGGCACATTCGCCATACGCAAGAGCAAAGTCAGACGTATAGACCGAGGGCATGATATCAAACTCGAGCAACGTCGGAATGGCCTCGATAGGCGGCTCGCTTAGGATGAGGATGGGTTTCGTAATCCCGCCCTGTCGGAGCTCAACGCCCTCGTTAACCGTCGCCACGGCAAACATGTCGGCACCGGCCGAATACATGATCTTGGCGCACTCAACAGCTCCATGGCCATAAGCATCGGCCTTGACCACGCAGCACAGGCGCTGACGTGGATTCAGCAAGTTCTTGTAGGCCCTCGTGTTACGACGGAGCGCCCCACGGTCGATCTCGACCCAGGACCAGCGCGTCAAATCGGCTTTATTCATGATTAGTCATCCGACCCTTCGTCCATGATTCCCAGATCTTCGAGCGCATCCTTTGCCGCCAGCTCCATGGCAGGACCGATCAAGTCGATAAGATCGGTCGCGATAACGCTCTTCTCACCATACTCCATCGCCGCGGCAAAACCGGCGTAGCTGTGAAGTGCGACGGCGTACGAATACAGCAACTCCCAACGATCCATCTCGTCGCGCATGGTGGCAAGCGTGCCGGCCAAAATACCCGCGAGAACATCACCCGAACCGGCAGTTGCCAGAGAAGCCGGACCCGAAAGTGGCAGCAGCACACGCTCAACGCCACAGATAGCCGTCGTCGGCCCCTTGGCAATGACCACCAGATTGTCGGAGCCTGCAGCCCAGACAACCTTCTGCGCGGCCGCAATCGCGGTACCAAGGTCGTTCACCTCGTCACCGGCAACCAGACGCGAAAGCTCACGATAGTGCGGCGTCATAACCAACGGCTGCTCGCGACGATACATCTCGGGGTTACTATCAATACCGTCAATGGCAATCTTAGCAAGGCAGTTGAGTGCATCGGCATCCAAAATAAGCGGTACATCAAGCTCGAGCAAGCCCGAAACCACCTGCATAGCGCCGGCAGACGTCGTCATACCGGGACCGCACAGTACGCAGCTGTACTTCTTTGCAATCTCGCACACCGTCATGCGCGCAGCGGCGCCAAAGGAGCCGCGGGAATCAGACGGAATAGCAAAGACGGGAATCGAAGGAAGTGCCATGCGAATAAGATTAGCGCAGGCGTCAGGAGCCGCGACTGCCACGTAACCAGCACCCGCGCGAGCTGCAGACTTGGCCGCCATAATGGCAGCACCAGGATATTGCGCAGATCCGGCGACAATAAGCACAGAGCCACGGGAATACTTATCGATATTCGTAGGAAGTGGAGCAAAGAAATCAACTAAGTCACCGGGCTCGACAATCTCGGCGGCGTGGTCGACATCATCGATAACCTCGTCAAGACGGTCATAAAGATTGCCGCAGATCAAATCGCCAGCATACTCAGGGCCATCAGCGCTATACAGACCAATCTTGGGCGCAATCATCGTCACCGTATGCTCGGCACGAATGCAGTCGTCATCAACAACGCCCGTCTCGGCATTCAGGCCCGAGGGGACATCAATGGATACGACACAATCGGCGCATTCATTGACCGTAGGAATCCAGATGGAGAACGGCGCACGCAGATTCCCGTGGAAACCGGTACCAAAAATGGCATCGACAACAACATCGGCCTTATCGATCAAAACCTCGAGTTCGTCGCGCGAGGGGCCGACGCAAACGTGCACATCGCGGCCGGCAGTACGACGAGCAACATGACGTGCCAGAGCAGCAGGAATCTCATCCGGCTCAACCGGAGAAACGATATCGACGTCCACACCCTTATGGCTCAGAATATCGGCGGCAACCCAACCGTCGCCGCCATTATTACCAAAACCGACCAGAACGAGAACCCGATCGGGATTGAGCTTCAAGACCTCGTTGGCGGCAAACTCACCCGCTAGCTCCATAAGCTCGGCCTTCGAAGTCCCTTCGCGTTCGATGATATCCTCGAGACGAACGACTTCTTCGGTACTCAAAACCGGTTTCATCTATGCTCCTAGCGTATCTTGCGAAGCATCGCCCAGGTGCTCCGTCAATGCCGAATTCTGAAGCTGCTCAAGCTCATCTAAAACAGAGCGAGCCTCTTTAAATGTCTGCGCTACGCGTTTCTTGGTGCTCACCTTTTCCTCTTTTGGCTTAGGCCGAGCATCTTCGGTAATCGCGATGGCATTCGCAACGGCTAAGTCTCCTGTAAGCGTAATGGAAAGAGCGACCTCAACAACACCCAGCTCTTGAGCGATCTCGAGAGCACGGCCCGAGAGCAGCACCTTCGGTTTGCCGAGTTTATCACGCGTAACCGAAACATCCTTGCGACCAACGCCTTGACTAAAACCCGTGCCGAGAGCTTTAAGTACCGCCTCGCGCGAAGCAAAGCGGCTGGCATAGTGAGCAGCGGGACGCGATGATGCATCACAATACGCACGCTCTTCTTCGGTAAACACACGCCGAGCAAACGACGGCGTCTTTTCAAGAATTGATTTCATACGGGAAATCTCGACGATATCAACGCCGATACCAGCTTCAGCCATGTTCACCTCCATATCGCACAGACTAAGTTATTGTAGCCCGTTCACAGAAGATGCGACAAACGAGGGTTATAAAACACAGCTACTATGTGAGACAAAAGCCCGCAAACGCAAAAAAGGGGGAGGCCGCGAGGCCTCCCCCTTCTCAGTTCAAGCGTACG
>UQZU01000051.1 GCA_900545665.1 uncultured Collinsella sp. | reverse complement strand
GCCCTCGCGGCCTAGTCGCTATTTAGGGCGTCCAAGATTTGGGGCGCAGTTCAGTGTGGTGGCGGGCTTTTTGCATGTCGCGCGTGGGATAGAGCACATGCGAGAGAAAAACGCGGCTATTCGCTGCCCGCTGTCTAGCTGCTCGCGCGTTGCACGAGCTTAACGGGGACAAGCGTCTCCATCTCGGGCTCTTCGCCGCGCAGCAGGGCGAGCAGGGCCTGACATCCCTCGTGCGCGAGGCGCTCGGGGAAGCGGCGGATGGTGCTGATTTGCGGCGTCGGAAGCTGCGCGTAAACGGAATCGTCGAAGCCGATGAGACGGACGTCTTCGGGTACGCGCTTGCCGGCGGCAACGAGCGCACGCAGCGCGCCCACGGCTGCGTGGTCGCTATGGGCGAAGACGCCGTCGACGGGGTAGCCCGTGGAGAGGAAGTCGGTCACGAGCTCTTCCGACTCGATGATGCTCGGCTGCTTACCCGAGACAAACAGCTGGTAGTCGCGGCGTAGCGGCATTCCGTGCGCGGCGAGCGCCCGCTCGTAGCCCATCTGGCGCTCGTTGCCGGGGTAGTTGGCGGTAAAACTCGAGATGCTCAGGATGTCCTTGCAGCCGCGCTCGATGAGGTGCTCGGTCGCCATGTAGCCACCGCCGATGTTGTCGGAGCCCACGTGTGGGAAACCGAGGTCGTTTTCGGGCGCACGGTCGATGCAGACCACGGGGATTCCGTGGGGGACGAACTCGCCGTCGAGCCTGCGCAGGCCGGAGATACAGATGATACCGTCGGCCTGCTTGCTTGCCAGCGTGCGGAAGTAGTCACGCTCGCGGGCGGGGTCATTGGCGCTGTTGCAAACAAAGACCGAGTAGTCCTCGGTTGCCAGCTCGCGCTCCACATGCAGGGCGATCTTGGAAAAGAAGTCGTTGGAGATGTCCGGCACGATCATGCCGATGGTCCGGGACTGGGCCATACGGAGGCTCTTCGCCGCCATGTTCGTGACGTAGCCGTATTCCTTTAGGGCGGCTTCCACGCGTTTGCGGGTGTCTTCGGAAAAACGGCCGCTGCCGTTGATGACGTGGGAGACCGTGGCGACGGATACGCCGGCCGCGACGGCAATCTGGCGCATGGATGGGCGCTTGCCTGGTGTGGGCATGGGGCCTCCTGCTGCTTTCGGGTGGTTAACAGATTAACCGAGATTGTAGCGCATGCGCGATGCCGTAATGGGTCGCTTCGAAGTCGTTTTGTCGCGCTCGGTCTGCACCTTGGATAAGAAGGAGTTCGTCGAGCACTCCGATCCGGAGCGCACGCGCGCCAACATCCCGCTGTTCCAGCAGGGCATCATGATACAGCAGCTCAACTCCGAGAAGCTCGTGGTCGAGACCATGGTGAAGTTCTGCGGCTAGTAATTACTGCATTACATATTCTGTTGTCACCTGGGAGGCTTGTTTTTGCGGGCCTCTTTGTGTTGCTATGGAGCCTTGGCCTGTCGATAAACAAAGCGCCCGCTTGCCGGGGAGCAAGCGGGCGCTTCTGAGCGAATATGTTTGCGGCCATAGCCGCTGCAGGTGATGGGTTGTCGACTAGTTAGTCGTCGTGCCGGAATCGTCACCCGAGGTGGAGCCAGAAAGTGCGACCGTCAGCGTGATCGTGCTGTCGGTGGACTGCTTGCCGGTGGGGGAGACGCCCGTAACGGTGGCATCCTCGTTACCGCTCACGGGATTGCCGTTCTGGTCACAGAAGCCAATGTTATAGAAACCGGCGTTGTTGAGCGCGGTAACGGCGGCGGAAATGCTCTTGCCGTACAGGTTGCCCGGGACGGTGGCCTTGCCGGACTTCTTGGCAATGACGACGGTAATCGTGGCGCCGGGCTTCTGCTTGCCGCTGGGGTTCCAGCTGATCACGGTGCCCTCGGTAACCGAGTCGTTCTCCTGGTAGCTCACGTCGACGCCAAAGCCTGCCATATCGAGGGCGTTGCGCGCCTGGGCCTCGGTCATGTCGGTCAGGTCGGGGACGGACGTGGTATCCGGGCCGCTCGAGACCTTGTACGAGATGGTCGTGCCCTTCGCGACTTCCTTACCGGCTTCGGTGCCCTGCTCAAAGACCTGGCCCTCATCAGCCTCGTTGGCCTCCTCGGAGGCGTTGCCTTTCAGGCCAACGCTTGCCAGTGCGGCTTCTGCTTGGTCCTTGGTCAGGCCGACAAGCCGGGGAACCTCAACCTTCTCGGAGGGCTTGGGGCCCTTGGAGATTACCAGGTTCACCTTGGTGCCCTTGGCCTTCTTGGTGTTGCCGTTGGGCGTCTGCTCGGCGACCTTGCCCTCGTCGACATCGTCGTTGTAGCTTTGGTCGATGGTGCCGACCTCGAGGCCGGCTTCCTTGATCAGCTCGACGGCAGTCTGCTGGTCCTTGCCCAGTACATCGGGAACGGTGACCTGCTCGCCGCCAAAGAGTCCTGTGGCAAAGGCCACCACGATGCCGATGACGGCAACCGCTGCCACCACGGCGGCGATGATCTTGTTTTTGTTGGATTTGGGCTCTTCGACCTCGTAGGAGCCGGTGGAGCCCGAAACCGAGCTACGGGTGGTATTCTGCCCGCTCACGCCCGAGACGGGACGCACCATGGCGCGCGTCTGATCGGAAAGCTCGCGAGTCTTGGTGGCGCCCAGCTCGCCGGGGGCACCGATGATGCGCGTGGGCTCCGAGACGTTGACGGCACGGCCCGACAGGTAGCTGTTGAGCACCTGACGCAGCTCGTCGGCGGTCTGGAAGCGGTTTGCCGGGTCCTTCTCCATGCACTTGAGGATGATGCGCTCAAGGTCGGCGTCGACACCGGAGTTGATCTGGCTCGGCGGAATAGGCAGCTCGTTGACCTGCTTGAGTGCGACCGAGATAGCGTCGTCACCGTCAAAGGGCACGCGGCCGGTGGCGCATTCATACATCACGACGCCCAGCGAGTAGATATCCGAGGTGGGGCCGAGGTCCTGACCACGGGTCTGCTCGGGGCTGACGTAGTGGGCGGTTCCCAGCACGTTGTTGTCTTGCGTGAGGTGGCTGTTCTTGGCGCGCGCGATGCCAAAGTCCATCACCTTGATGTTGCCGTCGGGCAGCACCATGATGTTCTGCGGCTTAATGTCGCGGTGGATGATCTCGTGCTTGTGGGCGACCGAAAGCGCGGAGCTGATCTGCGAGCCGATCTGGGCGACCTTCTTGGGGTCGAGGGCGCCGTGGCTCTTGATGCCGCTCTTAAGGTCGGTACCGCGCAGGTACTCCATGACGATGTAATAGGTGTCGCCGTCCTTGCCCCAATCGTAGACGCCCACGATATAAGGGGAGGAGAGACCGGCTGCTGCCTGGGCCTCCTGCTTAAAGCGTGCGGCGAAGGTTGCGTCGCCAGCATACTGCGGCAGCATGATCTTGACGGCTACCGTGCGGTCGAGGACCTGGTCCTGTGCGCGGTAGACGGTCGCCATGCCGCCTGTTCCCACCTTATCCTTGAGGAGGTATCTTCCCCCGAGGACCCTCTGTTCCATTCCTGCTCCTAACATAACTATTCGCTCAACGATGTGTGTAGTACCTACGATGTGGCCGCTGGGGCCGTGTGGCGCGTTGCCGCTAACTCTTCGGCCGCGGCGCGCCTCGGGTGTCCGATTCGATCATGGGCATCACGCTCCCTGTGCGGCAAGCGCCGCGGTCAGGACGATACCGGCGATCTTGGCGGCCTTGACGTCATGCTTGTCGAAATCCTCCAAGGCCACCGAGATGGCGACCGTGGGTGAATCGTAAGGTGCAAAGCCAACGAACATAGAGTTGACGTTGGTGCCGCCGGTCTCGGCCGAGCCGGTCTTGCCGGCGACCTTGACGCCGGGGATCTGGGCATCGGTGCCGGTGCCGGACTGGACGACGGCAAGCATGGCCTGCTTGACCTGGCCGGCCGTGGCGGAGCTGACGGCCTGCCCCAGCGAGCGGGACTGCGTGGTCTTGACCACGGTTCCGTCCGGGGCAAGTACCTGGGCTACAAAGTACGGGTCCATGACCACGCCACTGTTGGCGATGGCAGCGGCAATCACGGCGTTTTGCATGACGGTGGTCTGCGGGCCGGGCGTGTGGTCCATGCCGACAGGCTGGCCGGCGCCGGCCCAGGCGGTCTCCCACTCGGTCATGAGCGACGGGTCGGCCATGATGGAGGCCGCGGAGGTCAGGTCCTGGCCGAGCTTTTGGCCGTAGCCAAAGGCGTTGGCAAACTGTACGAGCGTGTTTGCGCCAACTTCGTTTGCCACCTGGCCGAAGACGACGTTGGAGGACACGGCAAAGGCCTGCTGCAGGCTGATGGTGCCGTAGCTCTCGTTGGCATAGTTGGTGACCGGTGCGTTGCCGATGTCCATGGAGCCGGGCGCCTGGTAGGTGCTGGTAAGGCTGGCGGTACCGGTCTCGAGTGCCGCGGAAAGCGTAACGACCTTAAACGTTGAGCCCGGCGTGTACAGCGCGTCCATGGCGCGATTGTACATGGAGCCGTCCTCGCCGCCGCCCGTCTGCAGCAGGGCATCGATGTTGGTGTTGTCGTAGGTGGGCGAGCTGGCACATGCGAGCACCGCGCCGGTACGCGGGTCGATGACCACTACAGCGCCCTTAAAGCCCTTGAGCGCCTGCTCAGCAGCCGTCTGGATGCGCGAGTCGATGGTGAGCTTGGCGGTGTTGCCCGGCTGGGTCTGGCCCGCGAGCGACGCGATGGCGTTGTTCCAGCTGGAGTAGTCCTTAGAACCGGTGAGCGTGTCGTTCATGACGCTCTCGATGGCGGTGGTGCCATACTGCTGGCTCACGTAGCCAACCACGTGCGCTGCCAGGTTACCGTTGGGGTAGGAGCGTACGTAGGTGCCGTCCTCCTGCTGCAGCGACTCGGCCAGCGTCACGCCGTCGGACGTGATGATGGAGCCGCGCTGGATGTACTTGGAGCGGGCGATGGTGTGGTTGTTGGTCGGCATGTCCTGATAGTCCTTGGCCTTAATGACCTGGACATAGGTGAGGTTGCCGATAAGGATGGCGAACAGCGCCGTAAAGGCGAGCACCGCACGGGTTAGACGGTTGGCGAGCGCAACGCGGCCGAGCACACCGGATTCAGGCGTGTCGAGCAGGCGACGGCGCATACGCGAGCCGATGGAATGGCTGCCGCTGCCGTAGGAAGACGAGGTGGCAAAGCGCGTGCCCGTCGGGGCGGCGGCAGATGCGACCTGATCATCGGTGATGGCGGCCATGGTGCCGGTGCCGGTAAGCTCGGCCTCGCGTCCGGTCGCCTCGTCACCGGCGCGCAGCAGGAGCGCGACGATGATAAAGCTCGCCAGCAGAGAGGAGCCGCCC
Source organism: uncultured Collinsella sp. (assembly GCA_900545665.1). Lineage (GTDB taxonomy): Bacteria > Actinomycetota > Coriobacteriia > Coriobacteriales > Coriobacteriaceae > Collinsella. The sequence continues at coordinate 3,962 of UQZU01000051.1, read as the reverse complement.
TGGCTCATAAAGGGCAGAGTGACGCCGGTCAGCGGGATCAGGCGGGTTACGCCGCCAACGATCAAGAAGGCCTGGAAGCTGATGGCGGCCGTAAGGCCTGTGGCACTAAAGGCGGCGAGGTCGGATTTAGCGCGGGCAGCCGTGGTGAGGCCACGCACGGCAAAGAGCATAAACAGGATGAGCACGGCGCCGCCGCCCAAAAGGCCCATCTCCTCGCCGATAGCCGAGAAGATAAAGTCGGACTCGACGACAGGGATGTTGTTGGCCATGCCGTTGCCGATGCCAACACCGACCAGACCACCATCGGCAAGCGAGAAGAGCGACTGGACGATCTGGTAGCCCTGGCCCTGGGCGTCCTTAAACGGATCGAGCCAAACCTGGAAACGCACCTGAACGTGAGACAGGAACTTGTAGGCGCCCACGGCTCCAACGGCTAAGAGCGCAAGGCCGATAACGACATACGAAAAGCGCCCCGTGGCAACGTAGAGCATCAGCAAGAAGATGGTGTAGAACAGTACGGCAGAGCCCAGATCGCGTTCGAAGACGACGACGAGCAGGCACACACCCCACACGGCAAACAGCGGCAGCAGCAGTCGCAGGCGAGGGATCTTAAAGCCCAGAATCTTGCGGTTGGAGATGGAGAGCAGCTCGCGGTTCTCGGCCAGGTAGCCGGCCAGGAACAGGACGATAAAGACCTTGGCGAACTCGCCGGGCTGGATGGTAAAGCCCGCGATGCGAATCCAGAGCTTGGAACCCGAGATCGTGGTGCCGATAAAGATGGGCAGCATCAGCAGAATGATGCCGATGATGCCAAAGGTGTACTTGTAGCGCATGACCACGTCGAGGTTCTTGACCAGTGCGAGCGTTCCCACCATGAGCGCCACCGAGACAAACAAGATGATGAGCTGCGAGATGGCGAGGTCGGGGGCCAGGCGCGTTACGAATGTGATGCCGATGCCCGAGAGCACAAAGACGATGGGCAGGATGGCGGGGTCGGCGCCGGGCGCCAGGATACGCACGGCGATATGCGCCGCGGCGAAGGCGGCGAACAGGCCGATCGGCACGGCAAGCGTTTCAAAGGAAATCGTGGCACCCGCGGTGAGCACGTACATCGCATAGAGCAGGATGACGGGGAACGCCGAGGCGATGAGCAAGAGCAGTTCGGTGTTGCGGCGACTCATAAGCGGCACTCCCTTTCTAATTCTTATCGGAGGCTTCGGCCTCGGCTGACTGTTCGGCGGTTTTCTCGGAATCTGACTCGGAGGTGGATTCCTGATTGGTGTTGTTGCGAATCGTTTGCGCGTCAATCACCTGACGGGTCTGCTCTTCGTCAATCTGATGGCGGTACTTGGAAATGGTGTCCTGCGCATCGTCGACACTCGTTTGCGGAATGCCTGCCTTCAGGCGGTTTTGCGTGTCTTCGGGCAGGTCGGACAGCTTGATGCTGGTTTCGCTTTCGAGCCAGTGGAGCTCGACCCCGAGCGTCTTGCCGGGCAGGCCGCGCCAGACGGCGACATTGCCGTGGTAGGTTCCCAAGTAATAGGAGCCGGTGACGCCCGTGTATGCCCAGATGCCTGCTATCAGCACAAAGACAAGGGCCAAGACGGTGGCGATGGTGACATTGCGGCGTCGGACGCGTTTTGCCTCGCGCATGACGCCGTCGTCGACCAGGTCGACGACCACCACGGTCACATTGTCGTGGCCGCCGGCGGCGAGCGCCGCGTCCACCAAGTTGTCGACACAGATCTGTGCGCTCGAGGACTGCGTAGCGATGTTCTCGATATCGCTATCGGGAATCATGCTCGAAAGACCGTCGGAGCACAGAATCAGGCGGTCGCCTTCCTCGATGTGCAGGGTAAAGTGGTCGGCATACATAGCGGGATCCGAGCCCAGCGCGCGGGTGATGACCGAGCGGTTGGGGTGGACGCGGGCCTCGTCGGCCGTAATCTCGCCGGCATCCACGAGCTCCTCCACGTAGGAATGGTCGCGGGTCACGCGGATGAGCGTACCCTCGTGGAGCAGGTAGGCGCGCGAGTCGCCCACGTGGGCGATGGCGAGCGTGTCGTTTTCGATGTAGGCGCAGGTGGCCGTACATCCCATGCCGGGTTTGCCCAGGCCGTTGAGGGCGGCCTCGATCACGGCGGCGTTGGCGGCCTCGACGGCTGCGGCCAGGCGCGCGGCGTCGGCGGACTGCGGCGCCGTCTTGGCGATGGTTTCGACGGCGATGGAGGATGCCACCTCGCCGGCGGCGTGTCCTCCCATGCCGTCGCACACGCAAAAGAGCGGCGACTGCACCAGATAGGAGTCCTCATTGTGCGGGCGCACACATCCGACGTCGGAGCGGGCGCCCCACATAAGCTGTGTGGTGGTGCCGGCGTCGTAGGTCGAGTCGGTCTCGATGCGCTCGTCGGTCAGCGGCTCAAAGCTCATGGTCGAGCCGGGATCTTTGAGCTTTGCCTCCACGGCGGCGACATCGATTTCGGCGGTGTCGCCGGGGGAGACGGTGTCGGCATCGTTGCCCGACTCGGCGTCGGAGACGTCCGGAAGGTTGAGATCTTCGGTTACGCGGTCGGCGGGATCGCCGTCCTGCTGCGGCTCGACGGCCGTCGGCTCGGGCGTCGCAAAGTGCGACGGCGCGGGCGTGCTCTGGGGTTGAGCGGAGGGCTCGGGAGCTGCGGCGGGCGCGGCAACGGGCTGCTCGACTTCGGCAGGCGTTGCGGGCGCGGGTGCCGCCTCGCTTGCCGGGGCGACGGGGAATACCGGCGCGGCAGGCTCGGGGGCGGCAAACACGGCAGCGCTCTCGTTAATCGCCTCGGCGACGGGCTCGGCAAAGTGAGCCGGTGCGGGCGTTGCCTCCGGTTCCGCGGACTGCTCGGCAGCGTGCGCGCCGATGGGGGCGTCGAGCTGCTCGGTGTCGGCGTCCTCGTCATCGACGAGTGCCGGATATTCTTGAGTTACATGCGAAAGAGGCAGGGAGAACACGGTGTCCTTGGGCTCCACGGTCGCAGGGCGCGCCGGAGCGGCATGAGCCGGCGCAGCTGCGGGGGCAGTTGGCGTCTCGGGCATGGTTGCGGACTTGTTCTCCTCGTCGATCATCGACGGTTCACCTTCATGACCACGTCGCCAATCTGGACTTCATCGCCCTCGCGCAGCGTTGCGGGCTCCACCAGCTGACGGCCGTTAACGAGCGTGCCGTTCAGCGAGTTGAGGTCTTCGATGATGAGTGCCGGGCCCTGCAGCGAAAAGCGTGCGTGCGAGGCCGAGACAAACGGTTCGTTGATGCAGATGTCCGAGGACGGCGAGCGGCCCACGATGACGGGGCCGAGCATATCTACATGGATGCCACGGATGCCGCGCGGACCCTTGTCCACATCGATCGTCCAGATAGCGGAGTCGCGGCGCTGGCCGCGTACGAGTCCCACGCCGGTTTTCATGACGGCGAACAGGAAGATGTAGAGCAGGGCGACCAGGACGATGCGGCCTGCAAAAAGGACGATATCGATGTTCATAAGCGACTATCCCCTAAATTCAAAGGTGCTCAGGCCAAACGTCAGCAGATCGCCGTTGCGCAGCGGGCAGCGCGTGATGCGGCGGTTGTTGACGAGCGTGCCGTTGGTGGAATTGAGGTCCTCGATCGACCAGTCCGAACCGGTAAAGGTGAGCTGGGCGTGACGGCGCGACACGTTGGGGTCGCGCAGGGCGATGTCCGAAACCGAACGCTCGCGACCGATGGTCACCTGCGCGGAAGTGATGCTGTGGCTCTCGCCGCTCACTACGTCGACGAGCTGGGCGAGCGGGCGCTGCGGGGCGCGGGTGCTCGCCATGTTGGAGGCAATACCGGCCGCGGCGCCAAGGCCCACGGCGGCGCCGGTCGCGGCGGCTCCGCCCATACCGGCGAGGGCGTCACGAGAGACGGTCTGCGGCACGGGGATGGGCGCGGCGGCGGGGTCGGGGACGTTGGG
>UQZU01000050.1 GCA_900545665.1 uncultured Collinsella sp. | reverse complement strand
GCGTGCTGCGCTGGAAAACGCTTGCGCGTTTCCTCAGCTCCGCACCCTGTCGGGTTCGAATCCCGGCATATCGGTAGCAAAAAGCCCGTCACCGCGTGGGCAACGGGCTTCTCGATTTAAATGGTGCCCCCAGCGGGATTCGAACCCGCGATATCCACCTTGAAAGGGTGGCGTCCTTGGCCGCTAGACGATGGGGACAGCGGGAAAGAGTATAGCAGACTTTTTTGCCGGCGCGTATATCGTTGGCAAACTGGAAAACCACCACACAGGAGTAGGCTTCTATTCCGATTTTCAAATATCTCAATCTGTAACATCTGGGCGGGCAAATCGGCTCTATCTGTTACAGATCGAGACAGACGGCGGGCATCGGGACGAACATCTCATTCTGTAACAGTAAGACGACTTTTAACGGCCTAGATGTTACAGATCGAGACAAACAAACGTGGCAGATCAAAACCACCACAAAGGTGCCTGTCCCCTTTGTGGTGGCGGGGCGTTAGGGGAGGAGCTTCATCGCGGCGTCGTGGGCAGCGTGCTCGTAGGTGTCGTCGAGGGGCTTGAGCGGCAGCAGAGCGTTGGCCTGTGCGTCGCCACGGCGCTCGAGGGCGTGGGCGATGAGCCGGTCGGCGAGCTCGGGGTTCTTGGGCAGTGCCGGTCCGTGTAGGTACGTGCCGATGACGCCCTTGTAGATGAGGCCCTCAAAGCCATCGTCGCCGTTGTTGCCGGTACCCGTGACGACGGACGTTCCGAGCGGCGTGGCCTCAGCATCGAGCAGGGTGCGGCCGCCGTGGTTCTCGAATCCCACAAAGGGCTCGGGTGCCAGGTCGGTTTTGACGGCGACGTTGCCGATCAGGCGGTTGGAGCCGCGCACGGTTTCGGCGGCAACGACGCCCAGGCCCTCGATGCGATTTTCGCCCATATAGTACGAACGGCCGAGCAGCTGATAGCTGCCGCAGATTGCGAGCAGCGAGCCGCCTTCCTCAACATAGGCCGCGACCTTGTCTTTTTGAGCGAGCAGCTCGTGTGCCACAGCTAACTGGTCGCGGTCGGAGCCACCGCCCATCATGACGATATCGGCGTCGGTGAGATCGAGCGACTCGCCCATACGGACCTCGTCCACGCGCACGGGGATGCCACGCCAGGCGCAGCGGCGCTCGAGGGCAATGACGTTGCCGCCGTCACCATAGAGGTTGAGGGCATCGGGATACAGGTAGACGATGCGCAGGGGGCGCGAGAGCTCGACCGGCGCAATATCGGTGGGGACGGCGCTGCCATCGGCGCGCGTTGCGGCGTGGGAGGCAACCGAGCTCGCATCGGTGCCCTTAAGCTCGTCGAGTTCCTTGACCAGCGGCGGGAAGGCCGTGTAGTTGGCGACGGCGTAGAAGGTGTCATCGGCGATCTCGTCTGCCACGGCGCCGATCGCCTGCTCGATATTCGAGATGATGGCGGCGTCGATGCCGGCGTACTTCAGACGTACCTGCATATCGTGTGCACGCGTGCCGCCGGCAAAGGCGACAAGCCCTGGGGTATCGGCGATGCGCTCGAAGTCGACGTCGTAGATCCACGAGACATCGTGGCCGTCGGCGTCGTTGTCGTTCAGGAAGAAGGCACAGAGTCTGCCGCCCGCCGTCTTAATGGACTGGATCTGTCGATCGAAGCCCACGGGATTCTTGGCCAGGTTTGCCTCGACGGTACGGCCGGCGATCTCCCAGCGACCCATGCGTCCGCCGGCGGGGACGTAGGCATCGAGCGTGGGCTGCAGATGCGCCGCGTCCACGCCCAACTCGCGCGCCGCAAAGAAGGCGGCGGCAACGTTGTAGACCATGTATAGGCCGTTGTAGCGCGTGGCGATGTGCGTTGCGGGTGCGTCGGTATCGGGTCCAAAGTTCAGGTCAAAGCCGTAGCCGTTGCAGGTGAGCTCAACGCCCGTCACGCGACGGACCAGCGCGGGGCGACCCCAACCGCACGAAGGACAATGATAGGCGCCGAGCTGTCCGTACTGCACATAGTCGTACTCCAGCGGCGCGTTGCACTGCGAGCAAAAACGCGAGTCGCTAATGCGATCGGACTCGGTGCCCGTGGCACCGTCGATGCCAAAGGTGATGCTCGTGTTGGGGACGCGCGCGGCGATCGAGGCACACAGCGGATCGTCGGCGTTATAGATGAGCGTCGTTGCCGGCGAAAGCTCCAGCGCGTGGGCGATGACGTCCTGGGTGTGGTCGATCTCGCCGTAGCGGTCCAGCTGGTCGCGGAACAGGTTGAGCAGCACAAAGTAGGTCGGCTTGAGCTTGGGCAGGACGCGCACCGTGTAGAGCTCGTCGCACTCAAAGACGCCTACGCGCTTGCCGTTGCCGGCACGCTTAAGATTGCTGCGGGCTTCGAGCAGGGCACCTACCACGCCCGGCTCCATGTTGTTGCCAGCGCGGTTGCATACCACGGTGGCGCCGCTGGCGGCAACGGCATCGGCGATGAGGTTGGAGGTGGTGGTCTTGCCGTTGGTGCCGGTGATCACCACGCTGCGGTCGACAAGGCCCGCGAGGTCGCTTAGCAGCTCGGGGTCGATCTTCATGGCGATACGGCCGGGGAGTACGCCACCCTGGCGCTTAAGGACGGAGCGCAGCCCCCAGCGGGCGATATCGCTCGAGGTGCAGGCGAGAGATGAGCGGAAGTTCATGAAGCCGTTCCTAACGTAAATGACATGGTCGTGGCGTTTGCGCCGTTAAAAGCCGTAACGGCGCGCAAATTCCTGGGCAAGCTGCGATACGTCTTCGCAAGCGCTGGCCCAGGGGGCAAAGTCGGGAGTATCCGAGATGATGCCGTCGGCCTCCCAAACTGCCTGATGCGAAAGGTCCCAGGGGTCGTGCGGTTCGGGCCGGCAGGGAAGGTACGGCGTCTGATACATGGGGTTCAGCAAAAAGAACGCGCCGCCCTCGCAGCGGTTGGCAAACTCGCGCAGCGCGCGTGTCGCCGGGCGCATCTTGTTCGTTTTGAACAGCAAGATCGTGCGGGCGAGTAGGTACCAGGGGGAGTTCTCGAGGGCATCGGCCCCCATCTGCTCCTCGAGCTGGTGGGCCAGGGCAAAAAAGCCGTCCTCGTCTTCCAGGCGAGCGAGGGCGAGTAACACGGTGCCTGCCGCTCGGGTGGGATAGCCTTCCGCCTTAAGAACACGGCGAGAATAGTTGACGGCAGCACGGTAGCGAGCGCTCGCCATGCACAGCTGCGAGATGGCCTCGAGCGTGTGGAGCCACCCGATAAGCGCCGGCTCGCTTGCGGTGAGATAGGCCGTCGTCACGCCGTCTGCCAGCACCTTGTTGGCCCAGTAGTGTGGGGCTTCCATATCGAACCCGGGCACGCTTTGCTGCAGGTAATCGGCCGCGGTCGCTTCGAGCTTCAGCAGGTCGCCCAGGCAGGCATCAACGGGCGTGTCCGCCAAAATGATGGCGAGCAGCTGGGCATCGAGGACATACGCATCGATGCGGACGATCTTGAGCAGCTCATCGCGCATATCGTCGAACAGGCGGTTGCGCGTCTGCTCAAACTCCTCGTCGCTGCCCATGTCCTCGATGCGATGGAGTTCGTCAAGCAGGTGGCGGTGAACGCCGGCATAGGACAGCAGCGCCTGGGCATGCTCGGTCTGCGCATACTTATGAGGGTTGACGCTCACGTCGTTATGTACAAGCTCGCGTGCTGCATCGGTGAGTTCGGGGTGCGACGCAACGTAGGCGCGCTCCAGGTAGGCGGGGATGTAGACGCTCGGATCCATTAGAGGTCTCCTCCCTTAAACGGCAAGCCCTGCTCGGCCGCCCGCAGGATGCGCTCGTCGATCTGGGAACGCACGATATCGTTGGTGGCGACCCAGGCGGCAAAGCTGGCGTTGTCGGGGGCGCCCAAGCCCTCCTGCAGTACCGGCGTCGCCTCGGACAGCGCAAGGACAAGCTCGTCGGTGGAGCCCACACCCACATTGACGCGGGCATAGACGCCATCGGGAAACTCGGTTTGGAAGTAGAGCGCCTCGGCTGCGTGCGGGCACGAGCGTGCAAGGATGCGCAAGTAGCGCTCGGCACCCTCGTAGTCCAGCTCGCGCCAGGCAGCGCTCATCAGCGCGATGAGCGTCCACGGGTCCAAGTCGCGCTCCGCGTCCTTGGGACGACGGCGCAGCGGCGTGTTGGCAAGATAGGGCACGGAGTGGGCAGAGCGAAAGCGTTTGAGCTCCTCGGCAGGGTATTCGAGCTTTGCCATGGCAAGCATCGCAGTATGGCGGACGCCGGCGGGGTCGTTGGGTGCAAAGTCCAGGCTGCGGTTTGCGGCTTCGAGCGACATGCGATAGCGGCCGCTAATGAGGGCGCGCGACGCAAGGGCGGCAAGCCAGCGCAGGTAGGGGCGGCGCATAAGGTCGCCAGCGGCCTCGCGCTCGTAGGGGTCCTGCGCCGAGGCGATCTTGAGCGCCAGGTCGTGCTCCACCTCGTCGCACTTGGACACCAGATACTGTACGTATTCCTCGTTGGATTCGGCGGTGAGGGCGGTCAGCATGCGCTGGGCATCCCAGTTGGTGGGGTCGAGCGCGGCTGCCTCGCGAAGCATGTTCTCGGCAGCGGCCTCTTCTTGCTCTGCCTGGGTATCGTCAGGGATAAAGGGAATGCGGTAGTCGACAGCCTCGACCACCTTGGCAATGAGGTGCCCGGCGCGGTCGCGGTCGTGCACGATGAGCGGCGCGGGGTTGCGGGTGAATTGTTCCATCAGACGCTCTACGGCGGCACCGTCGGTGAGCGGGATATTGTCGCGGCGCAAGGCCTCAAGAACGAGGCGATGGCAATCCTCTTGAATGGGATCAAATGCCATGGGGCCTCCTTTGCTGCGGTTAGGGTTCAAATCTCTCTATATAAGGTTCTAGTTTACCCGCATGTGGCACACCGGGGGTGCCGCACTTGGACATGCACCTTTGCACCACGAAGACGGATGTCAGGCGGATGTCGCACAAATGTCGGCACCTTGGACGACTGAGTGGTATCACGGTGCCGCAAACGGTCGATTTTTGGCGGCGAACGGGGCGCATTTTGGAGTGGCACAGTCCTGCCCGGGATATGTGGTCAACCTTGATAAAACGTTTGCCCAGCTTGGGAGTATGGATGCCGCACAAGGGTCTTCAGGGATAGAAAAAACGTTTCATCATTGTTGGCTTTAGGTGAATAACTGACCAACCAGAACGGTAAAATAGTGTTTGTCTGAGCGTTGAGACGTTTAGACATCGCGCATTGTCATCGCCGGCAACGCGCAAAACGGTCCTAACGGAGCCAATCGGGTGCTCCGTTATATACGCAAGTCTAAGAGGGGCTTGTTTAGGAGGCACAGTATGGGACGTTTTACCAATCCTCGCGATCTGTACTTTGGTGAGGGCGCTCGCCACGAGGTGAAGAACCTCAAGGGCAAGAAGGCCATCATCGTTTCTGGCGGCAGCTCTATGCGCCGCGGCGGGTTCCTGCAGGACGTCGAGAACGACCTTAAGGAAGGCGGTTTCGAGGTCAAGCTGTTCGAGGGCGTCGAGTCCGATCCCTCCATCGAGACCGTCATGAAGGGCGCAGCCGCTATGCGCGACTTCGAGCCCGACTGGATCGTTGCTATCGGTGGCGGTTCGCCCATCGATGCCGCTAAGGCCATGTGGGTCTTCTACGAGTATCCCGAGGAGTCCTTCGACAACATTATCCAGCCGTTCAGCTTCCCCGAGCTGCGTCAGAAGGCTCACTTCTGCGCCATTTCCTCTACCTCCGGCACCGCTACCGAGGTCACTGCCTTCTCCGTCATCACCGACTACGCCAAGGGCATCAAGTACCCGCTGGCCGACTTCAACATCACTCCTGATGTCGCCATCGTCGACCCCGAGCTCACCTACACCATGCCCGCCAAGCTGTGCGCTCATACCGGCATGGACGCTCTGACCCACTGCATGGAGGCCTACGTTTCCACCTGCGCCTCTATGTTCACCGACGCCAACGCTCTGCACGGCATCCGCGAGATCGTCGAGTGGCTGCCCAAGTCCTATGCTGGCGACCATGAGGCCCGTCAGCACATGCACGAGGCTCAGTGCATCGCCGGTATCGCCTTCTCCTCGGGCCTGCTCGGCATCGTTCACTCCATGGCTCACAAGACCGGTGCAGCCTTTGAGAACGGTCACATCATCCACGGTGCCGCTAACGCCATGTACCTGGGCAAGGTCATCCAGTGGAACTCCAAGGACCCGCGTGCTGCCGAGCGTTACGCTTACGTGGCCAAGGAGATCCTGCACCTTCCCGGCGAGACCAACGAGGAGCTCATCGCCGCGCTCGTCCAGAAGATTCGCGACCTCAACGACCAGCTCAACATTCCGCAGTCCATCAAGGATTACGCGAATGGCGGCGTGAAGGTCGACGCCGAGAACCCGCAGATGGTTTCCGAGGAGGAGTTCCTCGCCAAGCTGCCCGAGATCGCCGCGAACGCCGAGCAGGACGCCTGCACGCCGGAGAACCCGCGTGAGACCAAGGCTGCCGACTTCGAGAAGATCCTCAAGGCCTGCTACTACGACACCGACATCGATTTCTAATCGACTCTTGTTATCGTAATGAGGGGCTCCGCACGTATCCGTACGGAGCCCCTTTCTTTTTTAGAGAATGGGATAGTTATGGCTGCAATTTTCAATAGCCCCAGCAAGTACATCCAGGGTCCGGACGAGCTCGCCAAGCTCGGCTCCTATGTCGAGCCGCTCGGCGCTAAGGCCCTCGTCATCGTGACGCCTTCGGGCAAGAAGCGCGTCGGTGCCAAGATCGAGGGCGGCTTTGCCGAGGCCAAGGCCGAGCTGCTGTTTGAGGACTTTAACGGCGAGTGCTCCAAGGGCGAGGTCGATCGCCTGGTTGCGCTCGCTCGCGACAACGGTTGCGACATCATCGTCGGCGTCGGTGGCGGCAAGATCCTCGACACCGCGAAGGCCGTCGCCTATTACCTGGAGTCCCCGGTTATCATTTGCCCCACCATTGCCTCGACCGATGCACCGTGCTCGGCACTTTCGGTGCTTTACACCGATGACGGCCAGTTCGATAAGTACCTCTTCCTTAAGGCAAACCCCAATATCGTCCTGATGGATACGACGGTTATCGCGGCGAGCCCGGTGCGCCTGACGGTTTCCGGTATGGGCGATGCGCTCGCAACCTACTTCGAGGCCCAGGCGACGCACGATGCCGACGGCGGCACCTGCGCTGGCGGCAAGCGCGGCATGGCTGGTCTGGCGCTCGCCAAGCTCTGCTACGAGACGCTTATGGCCGATGGCGTCAAGGCCAAGGTTGCGCTGGAGAAGGGTGCGCTCACGCCTGCCGTCGAGCATATCATCGAGGCCAATACGCTGCTTTCGGGCATTGGCTTTGAGAGCTCGGGTCTCGCTGCGGCCCATGCCATCCATAATGGCTTGACGATGCTGCCCGAGTGCCACAGCATGTATCACGGCGAGAAGGTCGCCTTTGGCACTATCGTCCAGCTGGTACTTGAGGATGCCCCGACCGAGAAGCTCGAGGAAGTCTTGGGCTTCTGCATTGAGCTTGGCCTGCCGGTCACGATGAAGGAACTTGGCGTTGCCGAGCTTACGCGCGAGCAAGCCATGATTGTTGCCGAGGCCGCCTGCGCGCCCGATGACACCATGTGCAACATGCCGTTTGAGGTGACGCCCGAGATGGTCGCAAACGCCATCCTGGGCGCCGACGCGCTGGGCCACTACTATCTCATGGATGAGTAAATCAAGCTAAGGAAGGGGCAAAGCCAACAGATGGCTTTGCCCCTTTTTGCTATGGTGCAAAGGGGCAAGGTTACTTTGCACCAATCGTTGTTTGATGAAGGGCGGATTCTCGTATGGCGCTTCCTATGGTTTACGGCGGTCCCGGCCGGTATGTTCAGGGGCCGGGCGAACTGTCGCGTCAAGGCAGGTATTTGTCATGGTTGGGCTGCGCTGCCTATGTCTTGTTTGACCAAGGCACCGAGGATCGGCTGTGCAGGCAGATCGTCGATGGATTTCTGGACGAAGATCTAAGCGAGCCGTTCTTTAAGATTTATGACGGTCCGTGTACGGAAGAGGCCGTTGTCGAAATGGCTAAGGAAGCCCAGGCCGAGTATTGCGACATGGTAGTGGGTATTGGCGGCGGCAAGATGCTCGATATCGCCAAGGCCGTGGCATTTGGCCTGGTGGTGCAGCTGCGCCTGGAGCGTGCACCCGAGCTTGATCAGGTGCTCGAGTTTTGCCAGCGCGTCGATCTGCCGACCACGCTCGAGGAGCTGGGCCTTGGCGAGATTTCCGATGCCGATCTGCAGGGTGTTGCAAATGCGGTCTTTAGAAATGAGCGTAATATGGCCAACGAGCAGGCAAAGGTGACCAAACAAAAGCTCGTGCAGCTCATGTGCGAGGCATAGTTTGGCGCTTGATTGACCTTGTGCAATCGAGGCGGCGATAGGCATAGGCTATTTGCCGCAAAGATGCGCCGCGTGTAATTTGCCCGAGGCGTGAGCCGATGGCGTATCATTATCTCTTGCTTGTTTGCACTGCTCAGGGAGGGGCCGCGCATGGCGCAGGAACACGATCTGTTTGATGACATTATCGAGATCAGCAAGGGTTTCGACTTTCTTAAAAACCCGCTTGGCGGTGTGACCGATGCACTCGATCCGTCGGCGCCGCAGTGGAATCCTGCCGACTACAAGGAGCGCCCGCGCGGCAATACCATTCCGTGCCTGACCTGCAAAAACGAAAAGAGCGGCTGCACCGCGTGCATGGACGTGTGCCCGGTCAACGCTATCGAGGTCGAGGAAGACTCCATCGAGATCCTCGACTCCTGTCGCAAGTGCGGCCTGTGCGCCGCTGCCTGTCCGACCGAGGCGATCATCTCGCCGCGCCTGGCGCCTAAAAACCTGTATGACGATATCGTCTCTGCTGCTACGAGCCACGAGACCGCCTACGTCACCTGCACGCGTGCCCTCAAACGCATGCCGCGCGAAAACGAGGTCGTCGTTGCCTGCGTGGGCGATATTACGGCCGAGACCTGGTTTTCGGTACTGGCTGACTATCCCAACGTGAGTGTGTACCTGCCGTTGGGCGTGTGCGATAAATGCCGCAACACCGGCGGTGAGGACATTCTGGGCGAGGCCATTGCGAAGGCCGAGGAGTGGTCTGGCACGGGTATGGGCCTGGAGGTCGACCCCAAGAGCCTCAGGTGCCATAAGCTTCGCGAGTACGAGCGCAAGGAGTACATGGAAAAGATCGCCCGCACCACGGGCCTGACGGTGACCAAGCTCAATCCGGCGACGGCGGCGCTGGCCTCGGTGACGCAAAAGCTCAAGGCCCATCGCCATCAGATTACCCAGCTGGAGCGCACGCTCAACACCATGTGCGGCACCACGACGACCAAGCGTCGCCGTTCGCTCACGCACGGGCGGCAGCTGGTGCTCTCGACACTGCAGAACCATCCCGAGCTTGCCCAGAACATGCAGGTGAGCACGCCGGAGTGCGATTTTGACAAGTGCACGTCGTGCGGCGAGTGCGTCAATGTATGCCCCACGTTCGCCTGCGATTTGGTGGGAAGCGGCCGCTTTGCGTTGGAGTCCACGTATTGCTTGGGCTGCGGTGCCTGCGTCAAGGTATGCCCCGAGCATGCGCTCAAGTTGGTTGAGCATGACGCGTCCAACTTGGTTGTCGTCGACCCCGAAGCCGAGGAAAAGGCTGCCCAGAAGGCGAAGGCTCACGAAGAAGCCGAGAAGGTCAAGGCCGAGGCAAAGGCCAAGCTGGACAAGATGCTCGACCAGGTGGAAAAGCTCGCAGACTAGCTAAAAGAGCGTAAATGATGGCCGGTGGGACAGATGCTGCCCTGCCGGCCAAAAAAGTTGCGGTGGAATAGTTCCTGTTTTGCCCTTAAGCTGGCCATTCTAGGAACTATTCCACCGCAACTAATAAATGGTTAGTTCATGCTGCTTTGGTGGCCGGTTCGACCGGTACCGTTGC
>UQZU01000049.1 GCA_900545665.1 uncultured Collinsella sp. | reverse complement strand
GGGCTCGGAGATGTGTATAAGAGACAGCGCAAGGCCGTCGTCGACCAGCTCGCCCGCGAGCTCGAGGCCGAGGACGACGCCGCTGCCGCCGACGCCTCGAAGGGAGGCGATGAGTAATGCCTATCGGACCTGCGCGCATGCCGCTCTTCGATCACCTGGGAGAGCTCCGTCGCCGCCTGACTATCGTGGTCGTGTCGGTGTTCGCCGCCGCTATCGTGCTGTATTTCGCCACGCCCGTGGTGCTCGACATCTTGGAAGACCCCATCCGCTCCTTTGTGCCGGACGGTAAGTTCTACATCACCACCACGCTCGGCGGCTTTGGCCTGCGCTTCTCGCTGGCCATCAAGATGGCCGTGGTCATGTGCACGCCCATGATCATCTGGCAGATTCTGGCATTTTTCCTGCCGGCGCTTCGCCCCAACGAGCGCAAGTGGGTCGTGCCCACGGTGCTCGCCTCGACGGTGCTGTTCTTCCTGGGCGCAATCTTTTGCTACTTCATCATCATCCCCGCGGGCTTTGAGTGGCTTATCGGCGAGACCTCGGCCGTTGCTACGGCGCTGCCCGATCTGGAGAACTACGTCAACATGGAGCTGCTCTTTATGATCGGCTTTGGTGTGGCGTTTGAGCTGCCGCTCATCATCTTCTACCTGTCCGTCTTCCACATCGTGTCCTACGCGGCCTTCCGCAGCGCCTGGCGTTATGTATACGTTGGCCTGCTTGTGGGATCGGCTGTGATTACGCCCGACGGCTCGCCCGTTACGCTGGGCCTCATGTATGGCGCCCTGCTTTCGCTCTACGAGATCTCGCTTGCCATCGCCCGCGTGGTCATTACCGCGCGCGAGGGCAAGGAGGGCTTGTTTGTGAGCCGTCTGGACCTGTTCTCGGACGATGAGGACGACGAGGAGTAAATCGGTATGCACGAGGTTGGCATTGTCAACGGCATACTCGATACAGTGATTCGCGCGGCGCGTGGGGCGGGGGCCTCTCGCGCCGTTTTGGTAACACTTCGTATCGGGGATATGACCGAGGTCGTGCGCGAGGCGCTCGACTTTGCCTGGGAGACGTTTCGCGACGAGGACCCGCTCACGCGCGGCTGCGAGCTTGCCGTAGAGGAAGTCCATCCACAAAGCGAGTGTCTGGACTGCGGTGAGGTCTTTGAACACGACCGTTTCCATTGCCGCTGTCCCGAGTGTGGTGGTGCCAACGTGCGCCTGCTGCACGGCCGCGAACTCGACATCGCAAGTATCGAAATCGAAACCCCCGACGATTAGCCCATCAGCCACCTGGGGACGGGGTATAAAGGGGCAAAAGTAAGGAGCGCTGAGTATGGCTGAGAAAACGATTGATATCGCGTCGCCGATTCTGTCGCGCAATGAGCGTCTGGCAGATCAGCTGCGTCAGCGATTTAATGAGGCAGGCACCTATGTGATCAACGTCTTGTCGAGCCCTGGCTCGGGCAAGACCACCACGATCCTGGGCACCAACGAGCGCCTGCGTGACAAGGCGGGCCTGCGCTGCGCCGTCATCGAGGGCGACATCGCCTCGGACGTCGACGCCATCACCATGAAGGAAGCCGGCATGCCCGCCATCCAGATCAACACGGGTGGCCTGTGCCACCTCGAGGGCAACATGATCATGGAGGCCGTTGACGCGTTCGACCAGGCCGTCGGTCTGGAGAACATCGACGTCATCTTTGTCGAAAACGTGGGCAACTTGGTCTGCCCGGTCGACTTTGACCTGGGTGAGAACCTGTCCATCATGATTCTCTCGGTGCCCGAGGGCGACGACAAGCCCATCAAGTACCCGGGCATCTTCCAGCACGCTGGCGCGCAGCTGCTCAATAAGGTCGACGTGGCCCCGGCTTTCGATTTTGACATGGATAGGTATACTAAGACACTCGATGACCTCAATCCGCAGGCGCCGCGGTTTGCCGTGAGCGCGCGCAAGGGCGAGGGAATGGATGCCTGGTGCGATTGGCTCATCGGGCAGATCGAGCAAGCAAGGGCGTAAATCGGCCGCCATACGGGCGGGCGTAGCCGCAGAGACACGAGATAGGAGCCTCTTTTGAAGCTCATCATCGCCGAGAAAAACGACGCTGCGCGTCAGATCGCCGAGCGTCTGTCCACGGGTAAACCCAAAAAGGACAAGGTGTACAACACCGCCATCTACCGTTTTGAGTGGAAGGGCGAGGAGTGCGTGACCATCGGCCTGGCCGGTCACATCCTTGCGCCCGATTTTTGCGACAGCGTGCTGTTCGATAAAAAGCTGGGCTGGTATTCGGTTACCGAGGACGGCGAGATGCTACCGGCCGACATGCCCGATGGCCTGGCACGCCCGCCCTACGACACCAAGCGCAAGCCGTTTCTTGCCGACGGCATCTCCATCAAGGGCTGGAAGCTCGAGAGTCTGCCGTATCTCACCTGGGCACCCGTCATTAAGCTGCCGGCCGAGAAGGAACTCATCCGCTCGCTTAAGAACCTTGCCAAAAAGTCCGACAGCGTCATCATCGCCACGGACTTCGATCGCGAGGGCGAGCTGATCGGTTCGGACGCCCTCAACAAGGTGCGCGAGGTGGCGCCCGACTTGCCGGTCGCCCGCGCCCAGTATTCTTCGTTTACCAAGGCCGAGATCACGCAGGCCTTCGATAACCTTGTCTCGCTCGACCAGAACCTGGCCGACGCCGGCGAGAGCCGTCAGCACATCGACCTCATTTGGGGTGCGGTGCTCACGCGCTACCTGACGCTCGCCAAGTTTGGCGGCTTTGGCAACGTGCGTTCCGCCGGCCGCGTGCAGACGCCGACGCTTGCCCTGGTGGTCGAGCGCGAACGCGAGCGCATGGCGTTTGTGCCCGAGGACTATTGGCAGATTCGCGGCATGGGTGCCGCGCAAGGCGCTGCCGAGGACGATCGCTTTAAGATCGCGCACAAGACGGCGCGCTTTACCGACAAGGATGCTGCTGAGACGGCGTACGGTCACGTTGACGGCGCTACGACGGCAACCGTCGCCGCGGTGACCAAGCGCTCGCGCAAGCAGCAGCCGCCCACGCCGTTTGCGACCACCTCGCTGCAGGCTGCCGCTGCAGCCGAGGGTATCTCGCCTGCGCGTACCATGCGCATCGCCGAGTCCCTTTACATGGCGGGCCTCATCAGCTACCCGCGTGTCGACAATACCGTGTACCCCGCGACGCTCGATCTGGGCGCCGTGGTGAGCGACCTGGCAAAGATTAACCCGGCGCTGGCACCCGTGTGCAAAAAGGTACTCGCCGGTCCCATGAAGCCCACGCGTGGCAAGGTCGAGACCACCGACCACCCGCCTATCTACCCCACGGGCGAGGGCGATCCGTCCACGCTCGACGGCGGCCAGCGTAAGCTCTACGACCTCATCGCCCGCCGCTTTCTGGCAACGCTCATGGGGCCCGCGAGCATCGAGAACACCAAGCTCGAGCTCGACGTGAACGGTGAGCCGTTCGTGGCTTCGGGCGATGTGCTCGTGACCCCGGGTTTCCGCGAGGCGTATCCGTATGGACTCAAGCGCGATGAGCAGATGCCGCCGCTGGAGCAGGGCGATACGGTCGACGTGTTCGACATTAAACTCGAGGCCAAGCAGACCGAGCCGCCCGCGCGCTACAGCCAGGGCAAGCTCGTGCAGGAGATGGAAAAGCGCGGCCTGGGCACCAAGTCCACACGCGCGAGCATCATCGAGCGCCTGTACGCCGTGCGCTACCTCAAAAACGATCCCGTGGAGCCGAGTCAGCTGGGCATCGCCATCATCGATGCACTGACGCAGTTTGCCCCGCGCATCACGAGCCCCGATATGACCAGCGAGCTCGATGGCGACATGACCCGTGTGGAGCGCGGCGAGGATACCGAAGAGCATGTCGTGGCGCACTCGCGCGCGCTGCTGGCTGGCGTGCTCGACGAGCTGCTCAAGCACACGCAGGAGCTGGGCGACGCCATCAGCGACGCCGTCACGGCCGATGCGCGCGTGGGCGCCTGCCCCAAGTGCGGCAAGGACCTGGTTATGAAGACGAGCGCCAAGACCCGTGGCAGCTTCATTGGCTGCATGGGCTGGCCCGACTGCGACGTGACCTATCCGGTGCCGAGCGGCGTCAAGGTAAGCCCGCTCGAGGGCGAGGCGGCCGTGTGCCCCGAGTGCGGCGCGCCGCGCATTAAGTGCCAGCCGTTCCGCCAGAAGGCCTTCGAGATTTGCGTGAACCCCACGTGCCCCACCAACTACGAGCCCGACCTTAAGGTGGGCGAGTGCAAGGTGTGTGCCGAGGCCGGACGCCATGGCGACCTGATCGCACACAAGAGCGAGAAGAGCGGCAAGCGCTTTATCCGCTGCACCAACTATGACGATTGCGGCGTGAGCTATCCGCTGCCGGCGCGTGGCAAGCTCGAGGCGACGGGCGAGACCTGTCCCGAGTGCGGCGCCCCCATCGTGGTGGTCAACACGGCGCGCGGCCCGTGGCGCATCTGCGTGAACATGGACTGCCCGACCAAGGAGAAGAAACCCGCCCGCGGCCGCAAGACCACGACTAAGGCGAGCACGGCCAAGAAGACGACGGCGGTCAAGAAGACGACCGCCAAAAAGACGACGGCCAAGAAGTCGACTACCAAAAAGACCGCCGCCGACAAGTAGCGGCGCAGTCGAAACATTGCCGAAAACAAAAACGAGCGAGGACCCCGCGATCCTCGCTCGTTTTCTAGGCAGTCATTGGGGACGTTCTTTAATGAGTAGTCGTTTGAGAACGTCGCATGCGACTAGTTCACTTCGACGGGTTTGGCGCCGGGATAGCGCTCCTCAAAGTCTAGACGGTACTTATTGTCATTGGTGCCCGCCACGTTGTCGCGCGACAGTGGCGTCACGATCTCATTCTTGTGGTCCGCAGGCTTGGCGTATTTCAGGCTGATCTCCCAGGCATCACAGATTGCGTCAATGCGGTGATCCAGGTCGTCGTACAGGGCAACGATGTCTTTCCAGGAGCTGTAGTTCTTGGAGCTCGTCGGGACGTCTAGGTCCTCGACGATGTCGTAATACTGCTCGATGGTGTCCTCCGTGCGCTCGGCGACGTCGGCGAGATTTTGACGGGTGGTTCGATCCTCTTCCAGATAGCTGCCGTTGAAGTTCTGCGCGCAGCCACGGACGTAGTTGTCGAGGTCTTCGAGCAAGTCGTAGTATTCGCTCAGTCGGCGGTAGAGATTCTGCTCGGAGAGCGTTGCTTCGCCGCCATCCTCGTCGTCGTCATCGTCATCATCGTCGTACAGGCTGTTGGGATCGCCGAGAGGCTTTAGGTCATCGTCGTCGACGTCATGGTGCAGCTTAGCTACCTCGGCAGTCGTCTGCGTGGCGGCGTTGTCGAAAGGCTTGATCACAAAGAAAACGACCAGGGCGATGATGATCGCCACCAGCACAACGATAACGGCGATAAGCGGCCCGGTGCCGCTCTTTTTGGGAGCGGGGGTCTGTGACGAAGCGGGCGCGTATGCGGGAGCCGGCTGCTGTTGGGGCGAGCCGCTCGCGACGGGTATGCGCTGCGTGGTCTCGACGGCTGCGGGGCCTGCGGCGGGGTCGGGGCGATAGGCGAGGGGGTCGTCCGCCTTGGCTTGCGGCGTATCGAGGGAACCGGTCTGCTCAAAAGCGGGCTGGCTATCGCTTGCGGTTGTTTGCTCAACGGGTGCACCGCACGAGGTGCAGAACTTGGCATTATCTGCAAGAAGCTTGCCGCACGAGGCGCAATACCGAGACATTGCCACTCCTTTCGCCACATTTCAATGCAATACGACGATTATACCCAGCGTCCAAAATTCCCCATCATAAGTTGCGGTGAAATAGGGACTGTTTGGCGGTCTCAGAGCTTCAATCAGTCCCTATTTCACCGCAACTTCGGGGATGCCTCGATGGCTAGGTTGGATTTGGGACGCGCCGAGCACTGGGGTATCATGGCTTGGTTGATATATCTGCATTTACGCGCCTTGTAGGAAGGGGCTGCGCCCATGGCTTTTGAGCCCGCTCAACATAGCTTTATCACGCTCGAGGGCGTCGATGGCGCCGGCAAGTCCACGCAGGCGCGCCTGCTTGCCCGCGCGCTCGAACTCGCTGGCTACCAGGTTGTGAGCCTGCGCGAGCCGGGCGGTACCGCCATCAGCGAAAAGATCCGTGCTCTGCTGCTCGACCCCGCCAATACGGCGATGGGCGACACTTGCGAGCTGCTGCTGTATGAGGCCGCCCGTGCCCAGCTGGTGCACGAGGTCATCGCGCCCGCCCTTGCTGCCGGCAAGGTTGTCCTGTGCGACCGCTTCTACGATTCCACGACCTGCTACCAGGCGTTTGCCGATGGCCTCGATCGCCAGATAGTGCGCGACGCCAACAACCTGGCCGTCGCGGGTACGCACCCGGCGCTCACACTCGTCTATCACATCACGCCCGAGCAGGCGGCGCTGCGCATGGCCGACCGCGGTGCGGCAGATCGCATGGAGGCTAAGGGCATGGCCTTCCAAGAGCGTGTCTACCAGGGATTTTGCGCCATCGCCGCCGAGGAACCAAACCGCGTAAAGCTCATCGACGCGACCGCGTCCATCGAGGACGTCTTCGCGCGGACGGTCGAGCAGGTTCGCGTCTACGGCCTCGACATTTCCCAGGACGCCGTCACCGCCGCGCTTGCCCAGGAGGCCGAGTAACATGGCCCCCGCTCAGGCAAGCCTGCTGGCCAAGCTCGACACCCAAGAGCGCGTGAGCGACTTTTTGACCAACGCCGTCGCCAGCGGCCGCGCATCGCACGCCTACCTGTTTTTGGGCGCTCCCGGCGCCGGCAAGCTCGATGCCGCATGGGCGCTCGCCCAGGCCTTCCTGTGCGAGCAGGACGGCTGCGGCGCATGCGACAGCTGCGTGCGCGTTGCGCGGCACACGCATCCCGACGTGCACTATTACACGCCCGAGAGCGCCACGGGCTACCTCATTGCCCAGACCCGCGAGCTGCTCGACGATGTGCTTCTGGCGCCCATCCGTGCCAAGGCCAAGGTCTACATCATCGACCGTGCCGAGCAGCTGCGCGCCAACACCGCCAACGCACTGCTCAAAACACTCGAGGAGCCGCCCGAGGGCGTTATGTTCATCTTGTTGGGCACCTCGGCAGACGTGATGCTGCCCACCATCGTGAGCCGCTGCCAGTGCGTGCCGTTTCGGCTGGTGTCGCCCGCCGTCGCCGCGCAGGCCGTGAGCCGCGCCACCGGTCAGGACCCTGCGCGTTGCCGCATGGCCGTCGCAGTAGCGGGAAGCCCCGCGCGTGGCATCGAGTTCCTCAAGAGCGCCGAGCGCCAGGACGCCCGCCGTCAGATGGTTCGCGCCATCGATTCGCTCATCGCCGCCGACGAGGCCGACGTGCTCCGCCGCGCCAAGTCGCTCATCGTCGCCGTTAAGGCGCCGCTCGCCGAGGTCAAGTCCACGCAGGAAAAGGTGCTCGAGCAAAACGCCGACTACCTGTCGCGTGGAGCATTGAAGCAGCTTGAGGACCGCAACAAGCGCGAACTCAACGCGCGCGAGCGTTCGGGTATCATGGAAGCGCTGGCGAGCGCGCGGACGCTCATGCGCGACGTGCTGCTGACGCTTCAGGACGAGGCAGCCGACGTGGTGAACGAGGACGTGCGCGACACGATCGGGCGGCTTGCCGCCGCGACGAATGTTGCGGGTGCCACACGGGCGCTCGAGGCAGTCGCGACCGCCGAGCGCAACATCGCCAGAAACGTTACTCCCCAGCTGGCCATCGAGGTCATGCTGTTCGATATCAGGAAGGCACTGAAATGCCGTTAGTTGTACCCGTTAAGTTTACCTACGCCTCGCGCGACCTGTGGTTCGACCCGCAGGATCTGGATATCCTCGAGGCCGATTACGCCATTTGTTCCACCGAGCGCGGAACCGAGATCGGCCTGGTCACGGCCGATCCCTTCGAGGTGCCGCAAGACGAGATCGGTCAGCCGCTCAAGCCCGTGCTGCGCGTGGCGAGCGACATCGACCTGCAGCTTGCGGACGACCTAGCCATCCAGGGCGACGAAGCCATGGTCGACTTCCGCCGTCTGGTCAAGGAGCTCGACCTCGAGATGAAGCCGGTCGGCGTCGAGTACCTGTTTGGCGGCGAGAAGGCCGTGTTCTACTTTGCGGCCGAGGAGCGCGTCGATTTTCGTCAGCTCGTCAAGGACCTGTCCTCGACGCTGCACATTCGCGTCGATATGCGCCAGATCGGCGTGCGTGACGAGACCCGCCTGGTGGGTGGCTACGCCCAGTGCGGACAGGAGCTCTGCTGCACGCGCTTTGGCGGACAGTTTGAGCCCGTCTCGATTCGCATGGCAAAAGAGCAGGACCTGCCGCTCAACTCGTCCAAGATCAGCGGCGTTTGCGGCCGCCTGATGTGCTGCCTGCGCTACGAGTTCGAGGCCTACAAGGACTTTAAGAGCCGTGCGCCCAAAAAGAAGACGCTCATCGATACGCCGCTTGGCAAGGCGCGTATCCAGGAGTATGACACGCCGCGTGAGCAGCTGGTGCTGCGCCTGGAGAACGGCAAAGTCTTTAAGGTCAACCTGGCCGATATGACGTGCTCGGAGGGCTGCAAAAAGAAGGCCGCCGAGCAGGGCTGCAACTGCCGCCCCGACTGCGTGACGCGCGACGTGCTCGAGCGCATCGAGTCGCCCGAGATGCGTCTGGCGCTCATGGAGCTCGACCGCGAGAACGGCGTCGACGTGGGCGATGGCCTGTCGAGCGCCGACCGTCTTGCCGGCACGTCGATGCCCAAGCGCCGTCGTCGCGATGCCGATTCCGATGCCCGCGCTGCTCAGGGTCAGGGCGAGGGCCGTGGCCGCGGAAAGGGCCGCGGCAAGGCCGAGGCGCCCGAGGCCGAGGAGGCCGCCGGTGGCCGTCGCCGCCGCAAGCGTGCGGGCTCGGGCGATGCTACCGAGGCTGCAGCCGCGGGCAAGAACGCCTCTCGCGAGCGCGAGGTTCAGCAGCCCCAGCAGCAGAATCGCGGCGGTGGCATGAACCCCACACGTCGTCGCCGCCGTCATCTGTCGAGCGAGGAGCGCGAGGACGCCTTTCGCGCCGCAGCTGCTCGCGAGGCTGGTGCCGCTTCCAAGGGCCCCTCGGCTTCCGATGCGCCTGCCGACAAGGGCGGCAAGTCACGTGGCGAGGAGGAGCGCGCGCCGCGTCCGCGCCGTCGCCATTCCTCGGGCACGCAGCAGAAGCCTTCAGTGCCCTCTGTGGCCGATCAGGTCTCGGATGGCGAGGTCAAGGTCACGCGCCGTCGTCCCGGAGATGGCGGGGGAGCGGCTGCCAAGGCTTCGCGTGGCGCCGCTCGCGACGAGCGCGAGCCGCGCGAGGATCGCGGTGGCGAGGGCTCGGCCGACCAGGGTCAAAAGCGCCGTCGCCGTCGCCGTTCCCGCAAGCCGCGCCAGGATGGTGGCGAGGGCCCGACCCCGTCTTCGTCCGCACCACAACCGCCCGCCGGCGAATAACGCCCGCGAGCGGATTTAGCCCGCCTTGCCCCGAGCGCATCGGGGTATCATAGCGCCGAATCAACAACCCTCCCTGCGACCGAACGTAGGGAGGGTTGTGTCTTGAAGAGCCATCTGAACATATTGAGCCGTCTGCAGGGCGCCGGCGCCCTACCGTTTGCGGACGAATTGCTACCGTTTGCCGAGTGGGTGGCACGCGAGGCGCTCGAGGCATTGTCGCCAACACGATGTGCCGGCTGCGAGCGCGCCGGTGCGCTTATTTGCCAAGACTGCCTGACCGCGCTCACGCTCATCGACCCACGTCATAGCTGCACCCGATGCGGCGCCCCGTTTGGGGATTTGCTGTGCACTGAGTGTTCGGTCGAGGGCACGTCCTCGGCAATGGCGGAGGCACTCGACCGCTGCCTGGCGTGCGCTGTCTATGCGCATCCACTGCCGCGCATCATTAAAGCGTACAAGGACGCGGGCGAGCGACGTCTGGCTCCGTATCTGGCGGAGCTGGTCTACGACACCGCCCTGCATGCCCAGGTCGTAGCGCCCGATCGCTATGGAGGCTGTCTCTTATACACATCTCCGAGCCCACGAGACTACGCTGCATCTCG
>UQZU01000048.1 GCA_900545665.1 uncultured Collinsella sp. | reverse complement strand
GAGATGCAGCGTAGTCTCGTGGGCTCGGAGATGTGTATAAGAGACAGGGATGGCGCCGTACAGGCACGGGTCGCCCGTGTGCAGGCGCACCACTTCCTCGCCCCGCGCATCTGCCGGGCACATCACGTCGAGCACTTCCTCCAAGGTCATGTGCGCGCTGTCGTAGACGATGCAGGATTCCTTGCACTCAGCGAGCAGCTCAGGGTTCACAAGGCTTCCCGCCCAAACGACCACGTCGGCTGCGCGCAGAAGGCGCGCCCCGCGCAGCGTGATAAGGTCGGCGGCGCCCGAGCCTGCGCCAACGATATGAATCATCCGAGCCTTCCCTTCCCGTTTCCCATCGCAACCGTTTACGCCGCCATTCGCGCAGCGGGCAAAACACGGCGCCTGCGGCGGCAATCGGCGCAAATACGCAGGCAGGAGGCGCAATGCCGCCCGCCCTGGCTTTGACACGTTCACAAGTGCCCACTATCATAGTAAAAGATTCGGCAACGAGCATATGACAATCGGATAAAAGGAAATGACCGGCGCGGCGCCCGCACAGCCCGCGCTGGCTTGCGGAGGGAACCAGGTGGGAATCCTGGGCAAGGGACATTACTGTATAGGACGCGCGGGCGAACCGCCTCGCGCCCCAAGCCAGACTGCTTCGCCTTTTCCTCACGGCATCGCCGTGGCGTTAGCTCCTTGTGAACCCCGAGGGGTGCGCTTTTCTTTCGCTTGTGCCGACAAGCAACTGTCGCCGGGGGACCGGCAAACCGAGGAAAGGAAAAACCATGTCCGACCAGATGTCACGCCGCGGCTTCATGGGCGCCGCAGCAACCGGAGCCGTCGCGCTCGCCGGAGTCGCGCTCGCGGGCTGCTCCAACACCTCCGCGAGTTCCGAGAAATCGAGTGAAAAGGAGAAGGCCGTGAAGCCGGTCATCCTCGTCACGAGCTTCGGCACGAGCTACAACGACTCGCGCCACATCACCATCGGCGCCATCGAAGACGCTATCCGCGAGAAGTACTGGCAGGACTACGACATCCGCCGCGCCTTCACCGCGCAGATCATCATCGATAAGCTGAAGAAGCGCGACGGCATCACGATCGACAACATGACCGAGGCGCTCGACCGCTGCGTGGAAGACGGCGTGAAGGAAATCGTCGTGCAGCCGACGCATCTCATGGGTGGCCTGGAATACACCGACGTGAAAGACGAGCTCGACAAGTACGCCGACAAGTTCGACAAAATCTCGCTCGGCGACCCGCTGCTCACCTCCGACGACGACTACAAGAAGGTGGCCGCAGCCATTAAGGAGAACATGGCGTCCTTCGACGACGGCAAGACGGCGCTGTGCCTCATGGGCCACGGCACCGAAGCCGATTCCAACGCCGACTATGCCAAGATGCAGGAAGTGTTTAAGAACGAGGGCTTGACGCAGTTCTTCGTCGGCACCGTCGAGGCTGAACCGACCTGCGAGGATGTTATCGCCGCCGCGAGCGCCGCAGGCTACAAGAAGGCCGTGCTCGCGCCGTTCATGGTGGTCGCGGGCGACCACGCGAATAACGACATGGCAGACGAGACCGACCCCGACAGCTGGGCTGCGAAGTTCGTGGCCGCCGGCTTCGAAGTGACGTGCCTGCTCCAGGGTCTGGGACAGAACGTCGCGGTCGACGACATCTACGTCTCGCACGTGGACGACGCCATCGCCAAGCTGTAAACTCGCCGCGCACGGGGGCGCCGGTCGCGTCCCCGTGCAACGGGCATGCGCCTTCCCCGACTGACGGCGCATGCCCGTTGCATTCGCATCCCGCCCGCCCACCGCACGGCGCGGGCGGTCGAAGCGATTGAAAGGAACCCCCTCCATGTTGAAGAAAACCCTCGCCTTCGCCCTGTCAGCGGCGCTTTTCGCGTTCTCGCTCGCCGGCTGCGGCGGAAATTCAATCGACAGCGCAAAGGCAAGCGATGCCGATTCCCAGGAAAAGACCGAACAGGCGGCCGATGCGCCCGAGGGCGCAAGCGCTGCCCCCATCACCGCCGACAAGGTGGCCGACGGCACCTATCCGATCACCGTAGATTCCAGCTCGAACATGTTCAGGATTGTGGACGCCCAGCTCATCGTGGAAAACGGCTCCATGCACTGCGTGATGACGCTTTCCGGCACGGGCTACGGCAAGCTCTTCATGGGCACGGGCGACGAGGCTGCCGCCGCGAGCGAGGCCGACTTCATCCCCTATGTGGAAAACGCGGAAGGCAAGTACACCTACGACGTGCCCGTTGAAGCGCTCGACGAGGACACCGCCTGCGCCGCGTGGAGTATTAGAAAAGAGCGGTGGTACGACCGCACGCTCGTGTTCGAATCCGCCGGCGTCGATCTGCCCGCCGACGCACTGAAGTAACACCATGCGGTCGATTCTTCCCAAGGGGGAAAGCAGAAAGCGCCGCAGCATCGCGGTGCGCGTGATCGCCTGCATTCTCGTCGCCCTGCTCGCGCTTCCCTTCGCGGGGTGCAGTGCGAGCCCGAACGCGACCGGTGGCACGGCGGGCTCTCAGGAATACACTGTGAGCGTCTCGCTTGCCGGCGGGTCAGGGCGCGCAAGCATCGCCTCACCCACCACAATTGTGAAGGATGGCGACACCTACACCGCGACCATCACCTGGTCGAGTTCGAACTACGACAAGATGACCGTCGACGGCGTAGACTACGCGCCCGTAAACGACGGCGGCAACTCCACGTTCGAGATACCCGTCACGCTCGACGAGGACATCGCCGTGTCGGCCGAGACCGTCGCCATGTCGACGCCGCACACCATCGACTACACGCTCTACTTCGACTCATCCACCATGAAGAAGAAAACGGCCGACGATGCAAGCGGCGACTCCCCTGCGGGAACGGCTTCAAGCGCCGCGGCCGACTTCCACAACGCAGATTTGGGCTGCGGCTGGGAGCCGACGGGGACGCTTCAGCTAGAATACGCCAAGCACTTCACTGTCGACGAGTTCGAAGGCGGCTTGCGGCTTATCTGCGTTTCGAACGGGGAGCGCTTCCTCGTGGTGCCGCAGGATGCGAAGGTACCTGATGGGTTGAGCTCCGACATCGCGGTCATAAGGCGCCCCGCCGACAAGGTGTACCTTGTGTCGTCGGCGACGATGTGCCTGGTCGACGCACTCGATGCGAACGACAACATCCTCATGTCGGGCACGAAGGCCGACGATTGCTCGGTCGCGGGCTTCAAAAGCGCGCTCGAAAGTGGGGCGATCGCCTACGGCGGCAAGTACAGCGCGCCCGACTACGAACGAATATCGGCCTCGGGCTGCACGCTCGCCATCGAGAACACCATGATCAACCACACGCCCGATGTGAAGGAAAAGCTGCAGAAGCTCGGGCTCGTCGTGCTCACCGAACAGTCGTCGAGCGAGACCGAAGCACTCGGGCGCCTCGAGTGGATTAAGCTTTTCGGCGTCCTGTTCGACAAGGAAGACGAGGCCGCGCACCTGTTCAACGAGCAGAAGGCCCGCGTCGAGCAAACGTCGGGGCTCGCGTCGTCAGGTAAAACCGTGGCGTATTTCTACATTAACTCGAACGGGGCCGCCGTCACGCGGCGGGCGGGCGACTACGTGGCACAGATGATCGAGCTTGCAGGCGGCAGCTACGCACTCGATGATGCGCAGACGGCGTCGACGTCAGGTTCGTCAGTAACGCTCGAAATGGAGCGCTTCTACGCAACGGCGAAGGATGCCGACATCATCGTCTACAACGGCACCATCGACGAATCGGTTGCCACCTTGAAAGACTTCGTAGGCAAAAACGCGCTATTGTCGCAGTTCAAAGCTGTAAAGAACGGCAACGTCTGGGTCACAAGCGCCGACATGTACCAGCAGATGACTTCTACCGCCGACATTATCGACGAGCTGCACGGGGCGTTCACCGGCGATGACGCGAGCGACTTCCATTATCTGAGGAAGCTCGGCTAGCGTCATGAGAAGCCGGCTTTCCATGACATACGAAGAATCGGGGCGCGCCGCGCGGTGTCGCGTCGTGACGGCGCTGCTCGCTGTTGTCCTCATCGTGCTCGTCGGGGCCAACCTGTGCATCGGGAGCGTGCTCGTGCCCGCAGACCACATCCCCGGCATCCTTTCGGGCGGCGCGGCCAATTCCATGGAAAGCCAAGTCATCTGGGAGATTCGCCTGCCGCGCGTGCTTTCAGCCGTGCTTCTCGGCGGGGCACTTTCGCTCTCCGGATTCCTGCTGCAGACTTTTTTCAACAACCCCATCGCCGACCCGTTCATCTTGGGCGTCTCCTCGGGCGCAAAGTTCGTCGTCGCGCTTACGATGATCGTGCTTCTGGGCACGAACCAGGCCATGTCCTCGCCGGCCATGGTGGCCGCAGCGTTTCTGGGATCGCTTATCACCATCGGCTTCGTGCTCCTCATCGCACGGCGCATAAGTTCCATGGCCATGCTCATCGTGGCGGGCGTCATGGTGGGATACATCTGCTCGGCGGCGACGAACTTTCTCATCGCCTTCGCCGACGACCAGTCCATCGTGAACCTGCACAACTGGTCTTTGGGTAGCTTCTCGGGTTCGAGCTGGGACGACATCGCGGTCATCGCGGTCGTGGTGATCACCGTGAGCGCATGCGTATTCGCGATATCGAAGCCCCTTTCAGCCTTCCAGCTGGGAGAAGCCTACGCGAAAAGCGTCGGCGTGAACGTCGCACGCTTCCGCGTGGTGCTCGTCCTTCTAGCGAGCATGCTCTCCGCCTGCGTGACCGCGTTCGCTGGTCCGGTGTCGTTCGTAGGCATCGCGGTTCCGCATCTCGTGAAGTCGGCGCTGAAGTCGTCGAAGCCCATCCGCGTGATTCCTGCGTGCTTCTTGGGAGGCGCCATCTTCTGCGCGGGCTGCGATTTGATCGCGCGCACGCTGTTCTCCCCCGTCGAGCTTTCCATCAGCGCCGTCACCGCCATCTTCGGCGCGCCGGTGGTTATCGCGCTCATGCTGAAGAAGCGGGTGAGGTAGATGGAGAAATTCGTGCCGCGGCCCAAAACGCTCAGAGGGGAGTCGAACCTCGAAACCCCGGTCGAAACGCAGGCTGACGGAGCGCCGCTTTTCCGCATAAGCGACCTGTCGGCGGGCTACGACAAGAAGGTCGTAGTCGAAGGCGTCGATCTGGAGGTTCGCGCGGGCGACGTCGTGGCGCTCATCGGGCCGAACGGCTCGGGCAAGTCGACCATCTTGAAAACAATCACACGCCATCTGGCACCGCTTGCCGGCGCGGTCGAGCTCGACGGGCGAGAGATTTCCCGATGGAAGACGGCGGAGTTCGCAAGGAACCTTGCCGTTATGCTGACAGATCGCCCCCGGACCGAGCTCCTCACCTGCCGCGATATCGTAGAGGCGGGAAGGCATCCCTACACCGGGCGAATGGGCACACTCACGCCCGATGACCATAATCGGGTCGACGAGGCCATGAAAACCGCACATGTGGAAGGGCTCGCCGAGCGCGACTTCATGCAGATAAGCGACGGGCAACGCCAGCGCGTCATGCTCGCACGCGCCATCGCGCAGGATCCGCGTGTGCTCGTGCTCGATGAGCCCACGTCGTATCTCGATATCCGCTACCAGATCGACCTGCTGCGAATACTTCGCCACCTTGCGAAATCGCGGAATGTTGCTGTCATCATGTCCATCCACGAACTCGAGCTCGCGCAGAAAAGCGCCGACAAGGTGATTTGCGTGAAGGACGGCCGGGTCTTCCGCGCCGGCGCACCCGAGGACATATTCACGCGCGAGACGATTGGCGAGCTCTACGGCCTTCAACATGGCACCTTCAACGAGCGCTTCGGCAGCGTGGAAATTGGGCGCCCACACGGCGATGCACACACATTCGTCATCGCCGGCGCAGGTACGGGGTCGGCTGTGTTTCGCCAGCTCATCCGGCAGGGCAAGGCGTTCTACGCGGGCGTTCTGCACGAAGGGGACATCGACTGCGAGCTCGCGCGCGACCTGGCGACGGAATGCGTGGCCGAGCGCGCCTTCGAGCCGATCGGGGATAAAACCATAGCCCGCGCCAAAGAGCTCCTCGTCCACTGCGCGAGCCTTATCGTGTGCCCCGCCGCCTTCGGCACCATAAACGCCCGCAACGCAGAGCTCGTCGAGTTTACACGATCGCATGGTATCGAGGTCATGCAAGCGTGCGAAGGCGCATCGGAGGATTCCAATGGATACGCCTAGGCGCGATCCAAGAAATCGTCCGCATCCCCATCTGACACTATTTCACCGCAACTTAGAGAGCGTCCGCTATAACGCTTCACCCCAAATCAAATTGATTCGTTGAATAGACACATTGCAAATCTTTATACTTCGTTTAATCCACAAGTGGGTATTATCACACACAAGGCACACGTGAAAGGATATGCCCATGTCGCTTACACAGTCAGCAGAGCGTGCAGCGCTCAACAAGCTCATCGATTATCTCGACGACAACCCGCAAGAAAACATCGACAAAATCATGGACCTCGTGAACAAGCTGGTCCCCAATAGCGTATTTCCTGTACAGCGAGAGGCATTCACCAATGTCATCAAGAGCCGCGGCAATTGGTATGACCTAATCATGCGTGTATTCAGCCTCAATCCCCAGATGCGAACCAAACTGCTTAAGACCCTCATTGTCGACGCCAACCTGCTTGCTTGGCCAGAGCAGGAAAAGAACCGCGAAAAGTACCAGTGCAACGTTCCATGGGCCATCCTGCTCGATCCCACGAGCGCCTGCAACCTGCATTGCACGGGCTGCTGGGCCGCCGAGTACGGCTACAAGCAGAATCTCTCGTTCGAAGACATCGACTCTATCGTTACACAGGGCAAAGAGCTCGGTACGCATATCTACATCTATACCGGCGGCGAGCCGCTCGTCCGCAAGCACGACCTGATCAGAATTTGCGAAAAACATCAGGACTGCGTGTTTTTCTGCTTTACCAACTCCACGCTGATCGACGAGGCCTTCTGCGACGATATGATTCGCGTAGGTAATTTTGTCCCCGCCATCAGCGCCGAGGGCAATGAGCACACCACCGACGCCCGTCGCGGCGAGGGTACCTACGCAAAGATCGAGCACGCCTTGAAACTCCTGCGCGAGCGCGACTTGCCGTTTGGTATCTCCACCTGTTGGACCAGCGCCAATGCTGATACGGTTGCTACCGAGGAGAACATGGACTGGATGATCGACGAGGGAGCACTCTTCTGCTGGTACTTCCACTTTATGCCGATTGGCCGCAATGCAACCCCCGAGCTCATGCCCACGCCCGAGCAGCGCGAGCACATGTATCACTTTATCCGCGAAATGCGTGAGAAGAAGCCGCTGTTTACGCTCGACTTCCAAAACGACGGCGAGTTTGTAGGCGGATGTATCGCCGGCGGCCGCCGCTACCTGCACATCAACGCCGCCGGAGACGTGGAGCCGTGCGTGTTCATCCACTACTCAAACGCCAACATCCACGATGTGAGCTTACTTGACGCGCTGCGCTCTCCCCTCTTTATGAAGTACTACGAGAACATGCCGTTTAACGACAACTACCTCAAACCATGCCCCATGCTCGAGAATCCCGACGTGCTGCCCAAACTGGTCGCCGAGAGTGGCGCAATGAGCACTGATCTCATCGAGAAGGAGTCACCCGAGCAGCTGCGCGAAAAGACCCAGGCTGCCGCCGAGGCATGGTCACCTGTCGCCGACCGCATCTGGAACGACTCCGAAGATCCGTTATACGCCAAGCGTCACGAGGACAAGTCGCAGGGCATGGCCGATAGCGACATGCACAAGTTCGAAAAACAGGGCCGCACACTCAAAAACGGCGATTAATTCTGCCCTACATGACAAACGCTCAGAAATGAAGCGGAGCAGTCTCGAGGCTCATCTTCGAGGCTGCTCCGCCTTACCATCAAAACAGTTTTACTAAGTTGCGGTGAAATAGGGACTAGATCGGCCTTCCAATAACCAAAACGATCCCTATTCCACCGCAACATCTTTAAGTTGTTGAATTATCGATGCTATTCGAAGCGAGATTCCAGACTCGACAGACCGTTGAGAGTCAGGTCGTTGGCGACCTCAGAGACGCGCTCAATAGGAACCGAGCCGTCAGACAGCGCCCACGTGCGATAGATACCGATAATACCCGATAGCAAAAACGCCAAATAGTAGTCGAACATCTCGTCCTTGAGACCTTGAGGCAGCAGATCGCGCTCGGCAATCTCGTGCTCGAGCGGCGCACGAAGACGAGCCATAAAATCATCGAGCGGAATGTTCTCGATCAGCTGACGATTGAGCACCAAGTTGTTGCACAGTGCCTCGTTAACGGTTTTAAAGAAGGTCGCCGCCGCGCCAAGAGCGCGCTCGTTGGTGTCGCCGTCCATTGAAGCAAGTGTTTTCTCGACCGAGTCGACAATCATCTCCACCACATCGACGGCAATGGCATCGAGCAGGCCGTCAACCGTGCCAAAGTGCACGTAGAAGGTTTTGCGGTCGACATTGGCCTCGCGCGCGATGGCACTCACCGTAATGTCTGCCAGCGGCTTTTCCATGAGCAGGCGCTCGAAAGCGGAAAGGATGGCATTACGGCTGCGAACGATGCGACGATCAAGACGCGGTTTGCTGGTTGCCATGGGCGTGTCCCTTCGATATGCGAGCATTCATCAACAGATGAGAGATAATCTACGTAAGAGGATTATCCCCCATACAGCACAAATATGCCCCGCATCATGAAGAACGCACGACTGTCCTACTGCGACTTAGGGTGCTTCTTCTTATTGAGTACCGACGGAGATACGCGAATACCATCGCCTGTCTGGCGCACATAGGCTTTATGAGCCGGCTTAGCGGTCCCAGAAGCCTTCTGAGCCTGCTTCTTGGGATCAACAGTAACAGCATTAGCGGGGTGCGGCTTAGTGGGCGCAGAGGGCGTCTGAGGCGTGCGGCCGAGCTTGCGCATCACGCGATCCCAGCGCGCATGGATGCTCTCGTTGTGGGCGCTCTTAAGGCCCAGCAGGGGCGCAGCCAAAATGGTCGGCGCAATAAACGTAATGAGGCGCCACAGCAGATAGCCAGCGGTCGAAGCCGACCCAAAGAAATGACCCAAGAACAATGCAAAGCCGCCCTCAGCGCCACCAGTTCCACCGGGCAGGGGGACCGCAGAGCTCAGCAGCTGGACAAAGGCGCTCGCGGCCATGACCGAGAAAAAGTCGACCTCGTGGTGGCCAAAGGCAAGCATCAGGAAATACGGCACGAGGTAGAAAAACGCGAGTTGCAGCATGGTGATGACCACCGTGAGCAGCATGGAAGAAAAATGTCCGGCTGAAAGCTTGAACTTCTCGGAGAAGGAGTAGATCTCGCCATCGACAAACGTGCGCCATCCCTCGATCTTAGTGGCCGAGACACCAATGCGCTCAAGCCAATTGATGATGCAATGGGCGACGCGCGTGACGGTCTTAGGCATGAGCGCGACGGCGAAGATGCCCAGCAAGATGCAGCAGTGCCCACCAAAGCTAAAGACACACAGCAGCGTCATGTCGCCATAGCGCTCGGCAAAAAACGGCATGCGAGCAAGCAGTAGGATAGCGCCCCAGGCAACGAGGCCAAACTGATACACGATAAAGCGCGTGAACTGCGTTGCTCCGGCCTCGCCGACATTTTGGCCCGCTTTGGTCAGGCGGTAGATCTGGGCGGGAGTCGAGCCCATCATCATGGGCGTCAGGTTGCCAAAGAAGATGCCACTCGCCTCGACCGAGATCAGGTCGCGGATGCCGACGGGCGAATATGGGTCGAGCCAGACAGCGATCGCATAGGCCACAATGCCAAAGAACAGATACATGAACATGCAAAGACACGCGACAACGAGCCATGGCGCCTGGACGCTCGACATAGCGGCCCAGAACTGCCCCATCTGCCCGGTTACCACCAGATAGACGATATAACCCACCAGCACAACGCCGATAAAGATGGCGCCGCGGCGTGCGCTCTTATTGTCATCTCCGCCTGAGGCCTCAACCTCGACCTGGGGCTTAGACGTATGCTGAGAGGACTCCGTCATGAGACTCCTTCTAACAGTCAAAATATCTTGGATATTGTACCCGTAAGGGCCATAGGCAGAACGCAAAGCTCTGGTTCAAACGGGAATTGCAGACGGTTGTTTGAAAATAAAAACCCGACCTTCCATGGGAAGGCCGGGTATCAGATGTATGGTAGCCCGTACCAGATTCGAACTGGTGATCTCCGCCTTGAGAGGGCGGCGTCC
>UQZU01000047.1 GCA_900545665.1 uncultured Collinsella sp. | reverse complement strand
ACACTCTCTCCGTCGTCGGCAGCGTCAGATGTGTATAAGAGACAGTCACGGCCTTGAGGTCGGCGGGCGGAAAAGGACGTGGTCGATAGGGATACGTGTCCCCTTCGCTGTTTCGCGCTTTGCGCGAAAGGCGCGCTACTTTGGGATGGATGGGGAACGTGGTTGTTGCGGTGGCTTTTCCCTTTTGCTGTTTCGCGGCTTTGCCGCGAAAAACGCAGCACTTTGGGATGGGCGGGTACGTTATTGTCGCGCCGCTCTGTCCCGGCCGCATTTCTAGAGCGTTTCCCCCGCCACAAATTACCCTTGGCATACTTGCGCGAAAGCCTACTGGTGCTACACTTGCAAGTGCTGTTTCAGGGCGGGGTGAAATTCCCCACTGGCGGTAAATCGGGCGGTGCCAAAGGGGTGCCGTGGCGCAGGCGAGGCGTCTGCGGCCGAGCCGATGAGTCCGCGACCCGTGCGTGTGTTGGTTCGCATGCCGGCTGAACTGGTGAGATCCCAGTACCAACGGTTAGAGTCCGGATGAAAGAGGCAGGTGATCTTATGTCTGAACAGTCGCAGCATATCCATTTTGAGAACACGAATAGGTGGAGCACCAAACAGCTCGTTACCATGGCGTTGATGTGTGCCTTGAGCGCGTTGTTTATGTATGTACAGCTACCCATTCTTCCCTCGGCGCCGTTTTTGACGTATGACCCGTCGCTGGTGCCGGCGATGGTGTGCGGGTTTGCGTATGGCCCCGGTGCCGGTACTGCTGTTGCCGCCATGGCGATCGTTATCCATGCACTCACTACGGGTGACTGGGTCGGCGCGCTTATGAACCTGGTCGCTACGCTGGGCTATATTCTGCCTGCGGCGATCGTCTACCAAAAGATGCACACCTACAAGGGTGCCGTGATTGGTCTGGTGCTCGGCGTCATTGTCGCTACGGTGCTGTCCATGGTCGCGAACCTTACCATTGGCGTATGGTTCTGGTATGGCTCGGTCGATGTGATCGCCCCGCTCATGATTCCTGCCGTGCTGCCGTTCAACCTTATCAAGACCGTGCTTAATTCGGTATTGACGCTTGCGGTGTACAAGGCGGTCTCCAACCTCATCACGCCTAAAAAGGGCCAGGTCAAAGGCCGCGCATGATTGAGTGTCGGGGCATCTCATTTAGCTACGACGGCGTTGCGAAAGCACTCGACGGTGTCGATCTGAACATCGAGGACGGTGAGTTTTTCTGCATCCTCGGTGGCAATGGGTCGGGCAAGTCGACGTTTGCCAAGCACCTGAATGCGCTGCTGCAGCCCGATGCGGGCACGGTACGTATCAACGGCATGGATACGTCCGACCCCGAGCTGGTCTACGACATTCGCTCGACCGCGGGCATGGTGTTCCAGAATCCCGACGACCAGCTGGTGGCAACGCTTGTCGAAGATGACGTTGCGTTCGGTCCCGAAAACCTTGGCGTGCCATCGGCGCAAATTGCGCAGCGCGTACGCGAGGCGCTGAAGGGCGTGGGCCTGGTGGGCTTTGAGCGCCACGAGACCCATGCGCTCTCGGGCGGACAAAAGCAGCGCGTGGCGCTTGCCGGCGTACTTGCCATGGAACCGCGCGTGCTCATCTTGGATGAGGCTTCCTCGATGCTCGATCCGCGTGGGCGCAAGGGCCTCATGAAGGCTTGCCGTGCGCTCCACGATCGTGGCATGACCATCGTGATGATTACGCACTTTATGGAAGAGGCTGCCGAGGCCGATCGCGTTGCTGTCTTCCAAGCGGGCCGCGTTGCCATGTTGGGCACGCCCGAGGAGATCTTGACGCAGGCGGACGAACTCGCGCAGCTCAACCTTGATATGCCGGAGTCGTGCCGTTTGGGCGTGGCGCTTCGTGCGAAGGGCGTGCCCGTTTATGCGCAGGTGCGCGAGGCGGATATGGTCGCCGGTATAGCGCAGGCTTATGCCGAGCGGAGTAGGACAGGCATCGCCGGGCGGCCTTTCGCATTCGATCCTCGTATTCCCGACAACGTTTCCTCTGCGCTCGATGGCGCAGACGCGCTGGAGCCCGTTATCGAGATTTCGCACCTTTCGTTTAGCTATTCGCTCAGTCCGCGCGAGCGCCGCCGCTGGCATAAGCGCTCGGCCACTGCGGGCAAATCGAGCAAACAGGCTCTCTGGGGAAACGACCCAAGCAGCCCGTGGGCGCTGCGCGATGTATCGCTGACGGTGCGTCGCGGCGAGTTCCTGGGCTTGGCAGGTCATACCGGTTCGGGTAAGTCGACGCTGGTCCAGCATCTCAACGGTTTGATTCGCCCCCAGGAGGGATCCGTTCGCGCGCTGGGGCTCGATCTGTCAAACAAGAAAGACGCCGCCGCGGTTAAGGCCAAGGTCGGCGTGGTGTTTCAATATCCTGAGCGTCAGCTGTTTGCCGAAACCGTGGCGCAGGACGTGGCGTTTGGTCCGCATAACCTTGGCTTGCCGCAAGATGAAGTCGACCGTCGTGTCGAGTCATCGCTCTTGCGCGTGGGCCTCGACCTTTCCACGGTCGGCGACAAGAGTCCCTTTGAGCTTTCGGGCGGTCAGCAACGGCGCGTGGCATTCGCCGGCGTGCTCGCCATGGAGCCCGAAGTCCTGGTGCTCGATGAACCCATGGCGGGGCTCGATCCGGCTGCGCGCAGGGATTTCCTAGGGCTCATCGATCGACTTCACCGCGATGGCCTGACCGTTGTCATGGTTTCGCACAGCATGGATGACCTGGCCAATTGCTGCGACCGTATTGTCGTGATGAACGAGGGCGCGGTGTTTGCCGAGGGCACGCCCACTCAGGTTTTTGCGCATGCGGATGAGCTTAAATCAATCGGCTTGGGTGTTCCCGCTGCCCAGCGCATGGCGCTGACGCTTGCGAAGGCAGGCGTGCCGCTGCGCTTTGACGGCCTCTATACGGTTGAGTCGCTGGCAGATGAGTTGGTGGACCTGCTAATCGGTCGCTCGGGCGGTCCTTCTAACGTCGCGGACATTGCTAAATCCAAGACGGTCGCGCGAGAGGAGGGCTGCTGATGGAGGCGTTTTCGTTTGGTAGTTACTATCCCAGCGATAGTGCAATTCACCGCCTGGACCCGCGAACCAAGTTGCTCTTGGGCTCTGTGTTTCTGATCACGACGCTCACAGTCAGCAGCTTCCGCGGACTGGCCCCTGTCGCAATTTTCGTCGTGCTGATCTATGCCGTGTCTCGGGTGCCGGTTCGTCGCGTTCTGTCGTCGATGGCGCCGCTGCTGGCAATCGTCGTCGTGGTCGCGGTGCTCAACTTGTTTACCGATCAGAATGGGCGCATCCTGTGGCAGCTCGGATTTTTGCAGATAAGCGAGGGCTCGCTGCGTTCTGCCGTCTTTATGGCGTGCCGCCTGACGTTGATGATGGCCGGCATGAGCGCCATTACACTCACCACGCCGACGCTCGATCTCACCGCGGGCTTTGAGCGCCTGCTCGCGCCGTTTGCGCGTGTGGGACTTCCTGCGCACGAGCTCGGCATGATCATGGGTATCGCGCTACGCTTTATGCCGCAGTTTGCCACTGAGATGAAGCAGACGGCCGATGCACAAGCAAGCCGCGGCGCGCGCGTGACGGGCGGTCCGCTCGGTGGCGTACGCATGCTCGGCAGTGTGGCGATTCCGCTGTTCACCGGCGTGTTCCGCCATGCCGAGACGCTGTCTGCTGCCATGGATGCACGCTGCTATCATGGCGAGCAGGGCCGCACGCGCCTGCATGCGCTTGCATTTGGCCGCGGCGATGCGTTCGCGGCGGTGGTGACGGCGTTGCTGCTCATCTGCGTCATCGTCATCAATCTTCAACTTGTTTAGGCGCGATTCGAGCGCAAGAAAGAGGTCCCTATGACCGACAACGACCGCACGGCTCAGCTTGAGCGCGCCTGTTCGTATCTCAGGCGCATTCCGGCGTGGTATCTGGCCACGACCGATGTGGCCGATGGACATCAGCCCCGCGTGAGACCGTTTTCGTTTGCCATGGTCGATGACGGTAAACTGTGGTTTTGCACGTCGCGCGACAAGGATGTGTGGGCCGAGCTCAGCGCGAATTCCAAGTTTGAGCTCTCGGGCTGGAAGCCGGGGGAATGTTGGATCGTGTTGACCGGCGAGGCCGCACTTGAGGACGACGCAGTTGCGAGCGACAAGGTGCGTCAAGCGGGTTTTAAGCACATGGTGGGCATCGGCGAGGAACACGAGAGCGCCAACGACGGCCGCCTTGCTTTCTTTTCGGTCCGCAACATTGCCGCCCGCTTCTGTGATATCGACGGCAGCGAGGAGCGCCTGGAGCTCTAGCTCACACAAACCAGGCTCTCAAACTGGCTAATACAGGAGGACACATGGACGGATTGAATACGGTGTTGGAGTATCTGACGTCGGTGCCGGCGTGGTACTTGGCGACGAGCGTGGACGGGCAGCCGCATGTGCGTCCGTTTTCGTTTGCGCAGATCCAGGACGGCAAGCTGTGGTTTGTGACGGCGCGCACCAAGGATGTGTGGCAGGAGCTGCTGCAAAACCAACGCTTTGAGGCCACGAGTTGGTGGCCGGGCCATGGCTGGCTTATCTTGCGCGGGCATGCGGGTCTGGATGACCAGGCCGCTCCCGATATGCGCGAGGCAGGCTGGAGGCACCTGGAGCGCCTAGGCGAGCACTACGAGGGCGCAGGCGATCCCACGCTCGTCTTCTTTAGCGTCGAGGATCCCGAGGCTTTTATCTGCAACCATGACGAATGGGTGCCGGTCAAGCTCTAAACGAGTCTCCCAGCAAGCTTCGACAATTCAAATTCTCGCATGTAGCGGGTCCCACATTGCAACGTCACCGTAAGGCGCACTGGGTAATATGGGGCCCGCATTTATTTGTCAATTCTTTCAAGCGAATGTGTCGGGATTGTTTCAATGCATGAATATGCAAGCCATTTACGTGTTCATGCATCTTTTGGTGCTAAAGTTTCAACCCACTTCATAACGACCACTGCGAAATGCGCATCGGTGCATAAATCGCAGACAAGGAGTCTGATATGTCATTGAAGGTTGGAATCGTCGGCGCGGCTGGATATGCCGGAGCCGAGCTCATTCGCCTCGTGCTCGGCCATCCCGAGTTTGAACTTGTTGCCATTACGTCCAAAGCCGATGCCGGCCAGCCGCTGTCCGCGGTGTATCCGAGCTTTGCTGGCGTGAGCGATCTGGTTTTCACCACGCATGACGCCCCCGAGCTTAAGAGCTGCGATGCGGTTTTTCTTGCCGTGCCGCACACGGCTGCCATGGCACAGGTGCCCGCGCTGCTTGCCGCAGGCGTTTCCTGCTTCGATTTGTCTGCCGACTACCGTCTGAGCGATCCGGCCGTGTTCGAGGCGTGGTATGCCGCCGCGCATACGAGCCCCGAGCTGCTCAAGACGCGTGCTTTCGGCCTCCCCGAGCTGTTCTGCCAGGACTTAGAGACCGCTGCTTCCAGCCATGCCGACGGCAAACCCGTGCTGGTCGCCTGCGCCGGTTGCTATCCCACCGCAACGAGCCTTGCTGCCGCTCCTGCCGTGCGTGCGGGCTGGGTGGCCGAGAACGGTCCCGTGATTGTCGATGCCATCAGCGGTGTAACGGGTGCCGGCAAGTCCTGCAACGCTCGTACGCATTTTTGCAGCGCCGACGAGAACTTGGAGGCCTATGGCGTAGGCAAGCATCGTCATACGCCCGAGATTGAGCAAATCCTTGGCCTGACCGATCGCATCGTCTTTACCCCGCATCTGGCACCGCTCAAGCGTGGCCTGCTCTCCACGGTGACGCTGCCGCTCACGCCGCAGGCCATCGACTCCCTGGCTCTTGAGGACGTTGTCGACTATTACAAGCAGTTCTATGCCGGTCGCACCTTTGTGCGCGTGCTCGACGCCGACCAGCAGCCCAAGACGGCTTCGGTCGTCGGCACCAACGCCGCCCAGATTGGCCTCGCGCTCAACAAGCGCGCAGGCGTGCTGGTGGCGACGGGCGCCATCGACAATTTGTGCAAGGGTGCTGCGGGCCAGGCGGTCCAGTGCGCCAACATCGTTTTTGGCTTTGACGAGCGACGAGGCTTGCTCACAGTGGCGTGCCCGGTGTAGCACATTCGATTGTTAGCGATTTGGTAGTCGGGTATCGAGTTGGGCGCCACTTTTAAGCTGGTCTAGTAGTTGCGACCGGTATGGCGTGCCAGCCGATGCCCGCTTTTTTGTTTGATATAAGGAGTCGTAGGGACGATGAACACCGACCTGATTGATATCAAGATTCGCGCCGTCGAGGGCGGCGTTACGGCTGCGGCTGGTTTTAAGGCTGCAGGCATCCACGCTGGGTTCCGCAAGAACCCCGAGCGTCTGGATTACGCGCTCGTCGTGCCTGATAAACCCTGTCCCGGCGCCGGCGTGTTTACGACCAACCGCTTTTGTGCGGCGCCCGTGCAGGTGAGCCGTGCCAACCTGGGCGGTGCGGACAAGGGCTATGGCATTATCGCCGGTGTTTCAATCAACTCTGGCAATGCCAACGCCGCCACGGGTGAGACCGGCCTTGCATGCGCGCGCGAGACATGCAGCATCGCATCGCAGGTCATCGGCTGCGAGCCCCAGCAGATTCTGGTTGCCTCCACGGGTGTGATTGGCCAGATTCTGCCGATCGACACGTTTGAGACCGCCATTCCTGCTGCCTACGAGGTACTTTCCGCCCACGGTGGCGCCGATGCCGCTCGCGCCATCATGACGACCGACACGCACTCCAAGGAGTACGCCGTTTCCTA
Organism: uncultured Collinsella sp.; assembly: GCA_900545665.1. Taxonomy (GTDB): domain Bacteria; phylum Actinomycetota; class Coriobacteriia; order Coriobacteriales; family Coriobacteriaceae; genus Collinsella. The sequence goes on along the minus strand of UQZU01000047.1, from coordinate 3,550 downwards.
CGTCAGCGAGGCTGCGGGACACACAGGCAACGCTTATACGGTGGGCGGCATGTGCAAGGGCTCGGGCATGATCATGCCCAATATGGCCACCATGATCGCGGTCATTACTACCGATGCCCCCGTCGAGCCGGCGGCGCTCCACGCCCTGTTGCTCTCGACCGTTAAGCAGACCTTCAATAAGGTGACGGTCGATTCCGATACCTCGACCAACGACACCTGCATCATGCTTGCTTCTGGCGCTGCTGCCGCTGATACCGAGGCTATCGTCGAGGGCACTGATGCCTTTGACGAACTGTCCTTTGCCGTGCACGAGGTGTGTGAGAGCCTGGCGCGCAACATCGCGGCCGATGGCGAGGGCGCGTCAAAGCTCGTGACGGTTAACGTCACCGGCGCCGCCACCGACGAGGAAGCCGATATCGCCGCCCGTGCCGTCGCCAACTCGCCGCTCGTCAAGACCTGCATCGCCGGCCACGACTGCAACTGGGGCCGCGTCGCCATGGCGCTCGGCAAGTGCGGCGTGAAGTTTAACCAGGAAGACGTTTCCATCGACATGATGGGCATGCCTGTCTGTCGCGACGGTCTGACTGTTCCCTTTGACGAGGACGAGGCTCTGCGACGTTTTGAGGCGTCCGAGATCGTGATCTCGGCCGACCTGGGTGCAGGCGACGCGGCAACGACCGTGTGGACCTGCGACCTCACGCACGAGTACATCTCCATCAACGGCGACTACCGTTCCTAGATTCCAGGCACGCTGCGCATCTTGCCGCATTGCGGACAGCGAAGCACGGCGTGATAACGATACGAAAGACGAGGCAGATTATGAAATTCGCACGCGATTGTCGTTCGAGCGAATCCAACGAAGCAACCGCGCAGCTGCTGTTCGAAGCGCTGCCGTGGATTAAGAACCTGACCGGCAAGACGGTTGTTATCAAATATGGCGGAGCCGCCATGGTTGATGAGCAGCTGCGCCGCGACGTGATGAGCGACATCGTTTTGCTCAAGATCATCGGTATGCGCCCCGTCATCGTGCATGGCGGCGGCAAGGCCATCAACGAGGCGCTGAGCCATTACGATATTCCCGTCGAGTTTAAGAACGGCCAGCGCGTGACCACGCCGGCGACTATGGATATCGTGCGCGAGGTGCTGGGCGGCAAGGTTAACCAGGAGCTGGTCGCTGCCATCAACCACCACGGCAATTTGGCCGTAGGCGTGTCGGGCAGCGATGCCGGCACGCTCATCGCCGAGCCGCTCGACCCCGAGCTCGGTCGCGTGGGCAAAGTGACGCACGTCAACACCGACTATATCGAGCGCTTGCTCGATAGCGAGTATATCCCCGTCATCGCTACCGTCGCGGCGGGGGAGGATGGCGGTTTCTTCAACATCAATGCCGATACCGCCGCCGGTGCCGTCGCGGCGGCGCTTCATGCGCATAAGGCGATCTTTTTGACCGACGTCGATGGCCTGTACAAGGACTTTAGCGATAAGGATTCGCTTATCTCTAACCTAACGCTCGACGAGGTTAACGAGATGCTCTACGGCGGGGAGGTCGATAAGGGCATGATTCCCAAGCTGCGTGCGGCCGTCGATGCGCTTACCGGCGGCGTATTTCGTGCCCACATCATCAATGGCACGACGCCGCATTCGCTGCTCCTGGAGCTGCTGACCGATGCCGGCGTCGGCACCGTGATCCATTCCACCGAGACGGCTTACGAGTTCGATACGCATCCGCATCCGCTTTCGACGTTTGCGGCGCGTCTGACCGAGAACCTCGACGAGGTCGAGAAGCTCCAGACGGTCTAGCCGACCCGTGGTCGTCGCGTCCCTGCACCCATAGCCCTGCGCCGTACGGCGCCCAACGAAAGGCATCTCATGTCACTTGCAACTCAGCAATCGCTCGAATCCCATTACGTTATGCATACCTTTGGTCGCTCGCCGGTAGAGTTTGTCGAAGGTCACGGTATGAAGCTCATCGGTGACGATGGTCGTGAGTATCTCGACTTTCTCGCTGGTATCGGTGTGTGCAGCCTTGGCCACGGCAACCCTGCAGTGCTCTCGGCGCTCGAGGCTCAGACCAAAAAGCTTCTGCATGTGTCTAACTACTTCTACATCGAGCAGCGTGGACAGGTCGCGGCGCTGCTGTCCAAGCTTGCCAACGACGACGTAGATGGTGCGTGCGTGCTGGCCGATGCCATTGCCGCCGGCGATGAGACCACGGCCGCTGCGCTCGGTGCCCCGGCTGCGGACGAGCAGGTGTGGGAGACGTTCTTTGCCAATTCTGGTGCCGAAGCCAACGAGGGCTCGATGAAGCTCGCACGTCTATACGCCAAGCGTGCTGGTAACGGCGGCAACACCATCGTATGCATGCGTGGCGGCTTCCACGGCCGTACGCTCGAGACCATTGCCGCCACCATGCAGGATTGGCTACAGGACAGTTTCCGTCCGCTGCCGGGTGGCTTTGTGGCCTGTACGCCCAACGATGTCGACGAACTGCGTTCGATCTTTAAGCAGCTGGGAAGCGAGGTCTGCGCCGTCATGCTCGAGCCGATTCAGGGCGAGAGCGGCGTGCACCCCATGACCGAGGAGTTTATGGCGGCGGCGCGCGACTTGGCACACGAGGTGGGCGCCGTTCTTATCGCCGACGAGGTCCAGTGTGGCATCTTCCGCTCCGGCAAGCCGTTTGCATTCCAGACCTATGGCGTGGAGCCCGACATTATGAGCCTTGCCAAGGGCATTGCCGATGGCGTGCCCATGGGTGCCGTGGTGGCAAAGAAGGAGATCGCCGACGTGTTTAAGCCGGGTGACCACGGCTCGACCTTTGGCGGTAGCTGCTTGGCTGTCGCGGCGTGCGCCGCGACGCTCTCTGCGCTCGTGCGCGGCGATTTTGCCGAGCATGCTGCCAAGGTGGGTGCTTATATGGAGCAGGCGCTGGCTAAGCTTCCGCATGTGGTAGAGGTGCGTGGTCGCGGCCTGATGCTCGGCTGCGATCTGGACGATGCCGCGGGTGATGCACACGACGTTGTAGCCCGTGCATTGGGGGCTGGTGCCGTGATCAACGCCACGGGTGCACATACGCTGCGCCTCCTACCGCCGCTCGTGTGCGAGGAAGCCGACGTGGACAGCCTAATCGAGATCCTGGCGGGTGTTTTGGCGTTGCGAGAGCAAAACATAGCTAGTTTGAACGGGTTCCAGATCTTCAGTGCGTCATTTGATGCATGATTGGACGGTCTGGAACCCTTTTTGCCGTAAATCTACAATGGTCAGGAGAGTCTCTGGACAAAAAATGCCAAATATGAGTACTGTCACCAGTTGAATCTCATATTTGGCATTTTTTGGCCACGGCCTTTGTGACAGACGTGTTGACGGGTTCGAATCCCTCTGCGATGGACCCAAAAACGAAAGGCCCCCATAGCTGGGAGCCTATCAAATCAGTGGTGGGCGATGAGGGATGTCGCGTGCGGCTTCGCCGCCCGCTCTCGCTTCGGGCCTACGGCCCTCGCGTGCTGCGCTGGAAAACGCTTGCGCGTTTCCTCAGCTCCGCACCCTGTCGGGT
>UQZU01000046.1 GCA_900545665.1 uncultured Collinsella sp. | reverse complement strand
CTGCGGGAACGGCCTATCCGCTCAAAGTGTTCGGCTGAGATCGGAAATCAACCTTCGTTCATTTAGCGTGTTCAAGGGGGCTGTTTTGCGATGTTGTTCACATTGATGCAGGTTATTAAGGTAGTGGCGGTGATTAGGGACGTTCCTGAAGCCCAAATGGAACGGCGATCTACACTGATAATCGCGTTTGTGTAACAAACTATGTACAGAAATGGGAAATAAATTGTGCAACTTTTTGTTGGCGTAGGAGGGGTTTGCGGCGCAAGGTATTTTGGCATGAAAAAAGGCCTTCGGAATACCGAAGGCCTTTGCATTCACGATGGTGGAGACGAGGGGAATCGAACCCCTGACCTCTTGACTGCCAGTCAAGCGCTCTCCCAGCTGAGCTACGCCCCCGTGACGAGGAGATACTATAGGGGAATGTTTGCGGGGATGCAAGGACTTTTTTGGGTTGAATCTATTACTTACGGGTTTTCCTGGGACGGGGCAGAAATAATCACTCTTCGAGCGCTTATTTCTATCCACCGTCCCGATAAAACCCTGATGCGATGGCCCTTACTTGTAGAGGTAAGCGATGGCGGTGCCGGTGTGGACTTGGATCGTGGCTGTTGACCTGACGACGTTACTGATGCCCGTGTCCGCCAACAAGCCCAGAGGGCTGTGATCTAGCTCCCATTCTAGGCCGTGTTCGCTTACCACCGTCCCAGGGGCTATGGCGATGATAGAGAACGTCTTGCCTTCGGCGCCCTCGATGGTCCACGACTCACTTGCATGCAGGATGCGGGCCGTGGTCTCGTCTTCGGCAATCCAGACTGGGGCGTCTTTGCAGTTAGCTAGTAGGCCTAGGACGCTTAGGGCCATATCCGGACGGCCGCCCGTAGCGCAAGTCGCAACTACTTCGGCACCCGGCCAGCGACGACGGACGGAATCGAGCGCCAGCGCCAGATCGGTATAGTCCTTGTACGGGTCGTGGCGCTCAACTTCAAAGTCGGTGGCGGCATCGACCAACGCACGACCAGCGTCGCTCACCGTATCGGCATCCCCCACATACACGTCGCAGCCCAGGCCGGCGCTCAGCAGCGCATCGAGTCCGCGGTCCACGGCTACAACGTGGTCGCACTCCCCTGCTAGTCTACGCAACAGATCCGTGCTAGCTACCACGGGCGAGCCGCAGACCACTAATACCTTGCAAGCCACAGTCCTCGCCTATCCCTCAAACGAAAGCACGTGGGCCAGATCCAGGTCTTCATAGCTGTCGATAAAGATATCGCAGTTGGCGCGCACATCGTCGCGCTTTATGCGGCCGTGCGGGTCATAAATACCTACACGCTTAAAGCCAGCGACCCCAGAGCTCTTTAGGCCAAAGACGGCGTCCTCAAACACCCAAGCGCGCTCAAACTTGTGCCCATGGCGCTCCTCCAGGCGACGCAGCGCCAGCTCGTACACATCGGGGAACTGTTTGGAGCGTCCTGCCTCGCCCGTCGTGGTAACAAACTCAATGTACGCGTCGAGCCCGGCTCCCGCAAGCGCAGACCCAACAAGCTCGGCCGGCGTGGAAGTGGCAACGCACATGGCAATGCCCGCCGCCTTCGCCCGCTCCAAAAAAGCCAGGAGCCCCTCGCGCGGCGGCACCTTGGAGTACCCATCGATCAAAATCTCGCCCAGCTCGCGATACAACTCCTCGCCGTTCGCGCCAATGCCCCACGTGTCGTGGTAGGCCTGGCACTCGTCCTCCAGCGATAGGTGCTCAAATTGGGCAAAGTCATCCACGGTCACGTCAATCCCGTGACGGTGCAATAACTCGGGCTGGGCATAGGCCCAAACGGGGGTGCTATTTACCAGCGTGCCGTCGCAATCGAAAATAAAAGCAACCTTGGGAGCGGCGGTATGGGACATAAACAAACCTTTCGATATCAAGTGGTAAACATCCTGCTAAAAACGTTTTACCAAACGTCAGCCAAACAATTTTAAAACCCAAATTGGTAAAACTGTCAAGAGTTTTACCACGTCAAATCTGCCAGTGGTATAAACATGTCGCTTACCGATTAAACGCCCCCGCAAATCCGCTTTCGTCCATAAAACTAACGCACAGGTGTTATCGTAGTTTCTGCCGAAAGTTCCACCGAGCACGCGAGGTGGAACGAATCACAGAAACTTCGCCGTCCCTTCGATTCGTGCAGCCTTGGACCTTTCGCATCTAGTCACCAAGGCAACACGCTGCCGCGTCATGATGGGATCAAACGTGAGCGATACAAAGCTAAAGCCAACGGCTAAAAAGCCCGCAACCCGCAAACCGGCTCCGCACGCACCGGAGCTCACCAAGGACGATGTCTATCTGTTTGGCATCGGCACGTGGGAGCGCAGCTGGGAAAAGATGGGCGCGCATCCCGACACGCAGCAGCGCACGCGCGGCTGGCGCTTTTGCGTTTGGGCGCCCGACGTAAAGAGTGTCCATGTCATTGGCGAATTTAACGACTGGGATGAGGAAGCCAACCCGCTGGTGCCCGTGCATACGAGCGCTATCTGGGAAGGCTTTATTCCTGGCGCCGAGCAGGGTCAGCTCTATAAATACCTTATCGAAACCAATGAGGGCGAAAAGCTCTACAAGGCCGATCCGTATGCCTTTAAGGCCGAGTGCCCTCCGGGAACGGCGAGCGTGCTGTGGACCATTGACGATTACAAGTGGAACGACGCCGCGTGGCTCAAGCGCCGTGCCGGCCACAACCACATGTCGCAGCCGCTCAACATCTACGAGGTGCATATTGGCTCGTGGAAGCGCCACGGCGACGCGCCGCAGGGCGAGCCGGACGAGTACGGCAACTACCCAGGTCCCATGGATCCCTTCCCCGCGCAACGCGGTGAGTTTTACACCTACGACGACCTGTCGGTGGAGCTCGTTGACTACGTGCGCGACATGGGCTACACGCATATCGAGGTCATGCCGCTTATGGAGCATCCCTTCGACGGCTCCTGGGGCTACCAGACGACCGGCTACTATGCCGCCACGTCGCGCTACGGCAACCCGCAGCAGCTCATGCACTTTATCGATGCGTGCCACGAGGCGGGCATCGGTGTGATCATGGACTGGGTGCCCGGCGGTTTTTGCGCTGACTCCCACGGTCTTGCCACCTTTAACGGCCACATGCTGTTTGAGCACGAGATTCACCCCAACTGGGGCACGCACAAGTTTGACTTTGCCCGCGGCGAGGTCCGCTCCTTCCTGGTCTCTAACGTGCTGTATTGGCTCGAGAACTTCCACGTTGACGGCATTCGTATGGACGGCGTGTCCAGTATGCTGTACCTCAACTTTGGCATCGACGATCCGGGGCAAAAGAAGTTCAACAAGTACGGAACCGAGGAGGATCTGGACGCCAGCGCGTTTATCCGCCAGGTCAACTGCGCCGTGGAGGCTCACTTCCCCGACGTGATGATGATGGCCGAGGAGTCCACCGCGTGGCCGCTCGTGACCTATCCGCCGCAGGACGGCGGCCTGGGGTTCCACTACAAGTGGGACATGGGCTGGATGAACGACACCCTGCACTACATGCAGACCGATTTTCCGTGGCGCCCCGGCAACCACGGGTTACTGACGTTCTCCATCATGTATGCCTTTACCGAGAACTTCATTTGCCCGCTCAGCCACGACGAGGTCGTGCACGGCAAGTGCTCGCTCATCGGCCGCATGCCGGGCGACTGGTGGCGCCAGTTTGCCGGCCTGCGCACGCTCGCCTTCTACCAAATGACGCACCCCGGTGCCAAGCTCAACTTTATGGGTAACGAGATCGGCCAGTTTATTGAGTGGCGCTACTACGAGTCCATCCAGTGGTTCCTGACCGAGGAGTACGAGACCCACCGTCATCATCAGGCGTTTATCAAGGCGCTCAACCACCTGTACACCGCCGAGCCCGCCCTGTACGAGCGCGGCTACACCGACGACGGCTTTACCTGGATCGACGCGGACAACTCCAAGCAGTCCATCGTGAGCTTTGTGCGCCAGGGCGAGGACGTCGACGACGACCTGGTGATCTTGATCAACTTTGACCCGGCGAGCTACGAGAGCTTCCGTGTGGGCGTGCCGCGCGAGGGTGACTGGGAGGTCATCTTTGACTCCGACCGTCCCGAGTTTGGCGGCAGCGGCTATGCCGGTGAGGAGCCCTACACTTGCTCGAGCGAGCCCTATCCCTGGAACGGGCAGATGGACTCCATCGAGATTAAGGTGCCCGGCCTGGCTGGCGTGGTGCTTAAGCGCCGCGGTCCCAGTAGCTATAAGCCGCCCGTGGTCGAGGCCCCCAAGGCTGCGCCCAAGAAGCGCACGTCCTCGGTGAAGCCCAAGACCGCAGCTGCCAAGAAGACTCCGGCTAAGGCGAAGGCTGCCAAGTCTGCCGCCAAGGCTCCGGCCAAGTCCACTGCGGCTAAGAAGGCAGCCACCAAAAAGGCTGCTCCCAAGGCCAAGGCAGCTGCTGTTAAGGCTCCTGCCAAGAAAGCGTAACAAAGGTGTTACCACTGTAATTACCCGCCCCACCGGGGCGTAGGATGTAACTCATAACCGTTCCGGGAGATATCCCCGGGGGAAAGGAACGTATGAATAAGATCTTCGACAACAAGCAGGAGTTTACCGAGCTCTATCGCGATGCCGTCATGAGCATCAGCGGCAAGAGCGTCGAGGCCGCCAGCGACCTGGACCGCTTTAACGCCCTGGCCAAGCTCGTGGCCGAGAAGGCACGCACCGTTGCCACCAAGAGCGACGCCCGTGCCACCGCCGAGGGCAAGAAGCGTGTGTACTACTTCTCGATCGAGTTTTTGATCGGCCGCCTGCTCGACAACTATCTGCTCAACTTTGGCGTGCGCGACATGGTCGCCGAGGCGCTCGACGACATGGGCTTTGACCTATCCGTCATCGAGAACCAGGAGCCCGATCCGGCTCTGGGCAACGGTGGCCTGGGCCGTCTGGCCGCATGCTTCCTGGATTCGATGGCAGCCGAGGGCATTGCCGGCTACGGCAACGGCATGCGCTACCGCTACGGCCTGTTTAAGCAGGAGATCGTCAACGGCAGCCAGGTCGAGGCCACCGACGAGTGGCTCACCCACGGCTATCCCTGGGAAGTCCGTCGTCAGGATAAGGCCGTGACCATTAAGTTTGGTGGCCACGTCGAGGGCTTTGAGGAGAATGGCCGCACGTTCTACCGCACGGTGGACACGCAGGACATCCTGGCCGTCCCTTATGACATCCCCGTGGTGGGCTATGCCGGCGAGACCGTCAACAAGCTGCGCGTCTGGGCCGCCGAGCCGGTCGAGGAGCACTTCGATCTGGAGGCCTTCAACCGCGGCGACTACGCCCTGGCAGACGCCGAGCGCGCCGAGGCCGAGGCCATCAGCGCCATCCTCTACCCCAACGACGCCGGCGAGCACGGCCGTCTGCTGCGCCTGAAGCAGGAGTACCTGTTTGTTTCGGCCGGCATCTACAGCCTGCTCGACACCTTTGAGAAGGAGCACGGCGAGAACTGGGAGCTGCTGCCGCAGTTTGTTGCCATCCATACCAACGACACCCACCCCGCCATGTGCGGCCCCGAACTCATGCGTATCCTCATCGACGAGAAGAAGCTCGAGTGGGACGACGCCTGGAACATCGTGACGCAGGTCGTGAGCTACACCAACCACACCATCCTGCCCGAGGCTCTGGAGAAGTGGCCCATCGGCACGTTCTCCAAGCTCCTCCCCCGCGTGTACCAGATCATCGACGAGATCAGCCGCCGTTGGCACGAGTCGTTCGACACCACGCAGGAGGGCTGGCAGGAGCGTCTGCGCCAGACCGCCATCCTGTGGGACGGCGAGATTCGCATGGCCAACCTGTCTGTGATCTGCAGCCACAGCGTCAACGGCGTGGCAAAGATTCACTCCGACATCATCAAGAACATCGTGCTCAAGGACTTCTATGCCCTGACGCCCGAGAAGTTCAATAACAAGACCAACGGCATCTCGCACCGTCGCTTCTTTGCCGAGGCCAACCCCACCTATGCCAAGCTCGTGACCGAGGCCATTGGCGATGGCTGGCTTAAGGACGCCTTTGAGCTGGAGAAGCTCAAGGAGTTTAAGGACGACACCGAGTTCCTGAAGGCCGTGGGTGCCTCCAAGCGCGCCAACAAGGAACGCCTTGCCGCCTACGTTAAGGCCGAGACCGGTCTGGTCATTGACCCCAACACCGTCTTCGATGTTCAGGTGAAGCGCTTCCACGCCTACAAGCGCCAGCTCATGAACATCATGAAGGTGATGGACATCTACAACCGTCGCATCGCGGATCCCAACTTCCACGTGACGCCGACGACCTTCATCTTTAGCGGCAAGGCCGCCTCGAGCTACACCTTCGCCAAGGAGACCATCCGCCTCATTAACTCCGTGGCCGATGTCATCAACAATGACCCGCGCGTCAACGAGGTCATGAAGGTCTGCTTTATCCCCAACTTCCGCGTGAGCAACGCCCAGCTCATCTACCCCGCCGCCGAGATCTCGGAGCAGATCTCCACGGCCGGCAAGGAGGCCTCGGGCACGTCCAACATGAAGCTCATGATGAACGGCGCCATTACGCTGGGTACCCTCGACGGCGCCAACATCGAGATCGCCGACCTGGCCGGTCGCGAGAACGAGGCCATCTTTGGCCTGACCGCTCCCGAGGTCGAGCAGCTCTGGGCATCCAACAGCTACTTTGCGTGGGATACCCTCAACGGCGACCGCGAGCGTCTGGGCCGCGTGATGGACGAGCTCAAGGACAACACCTTTGCGGGTCTTTCGGGCAACTTCGAGAGCATCTACAACGAGCTCATGAACAACAACGACCCTGACCTGGTCATGGCCGATTTCCGCAGCTACGTCGACGCCTGGGAGAAACTCACGAACAGCTATGGCGACCAGGAAACCTGGAACCGCAAGGCGCTGCTCAACACCGCCTCCTCGGGCTGGTTCTCGAGCGACCGCACCATTCGCGAGTACCGCGACGAGATCTGGCACGCGTAAAGGCGCGCGAGCTCCCTTTGCCACACGGCATTACTCGGTGGGCGCGACCAGGCGCCGTGCCCACCGCTAATGGGTTAGAAACATCGATGACAGAAGGAGAAATCGATGAGTAAGAAAGAATGCATCGCGATGCTCCTCGCAGGAGGACAGGGCAGCCGATTGGGGGCACTCACCCAAAAGATCGCCAAGCCGGCGGTTAGCTTTGGTGGCAAGTTCCGCATTATCGACTTCTCGCTCTCCAACTGCTCCAACTCGGGCATCGACACGGTGGGCGTTCTGACGCAGTATCGCCCCTACCTGCTGCATGCCTATGTGGGTTCCGGCGAGGCGTGGGATCTGGACAGCCGCGATGGCGGCGTGTCGATCCTGCCGCCGTACGAGACGCAGACCGGTGGCGCCTGGTATGCGGGCACGGCCGACGCCATTACGCAGAACCTCGACTACATCAAGGCCAACGACCCCAAGTACGTCCTGATTCTTTCGGGCGATCACCTGTATCGCATGGATTACCGCAAGATGCTCAAGACGCACATTGAGAACAACGCCGACCTCACGGTGAGCGTCATGCCCGTGCCGTGGGAGGAGGCCAGCCGCTTTGGCATCCTGACCACCGACCCCGAGGACGGCCGCATCACCAAGTTCACCGAGAAGCCCGATAAGCCCGATTCGAACCTCGCTTCCATGGGCATCTACATTTTCTCGGCCGACGTGCTGATCGAGGCGCTCGAGGAGGACGCTCTGGACCAGCGCTCGAGCCACGACTTTGGCAAGGACATCATCCCCAAGCTGCTCGGCGAGGGCAAACGCCTATACAGCTACGAGTTCCACGGCTTTTGGAAGGACGTCGGCACCATCGCCAGCTTCCACGAGACCTCAATGGACCTGCTGGGCAACAACCCCGAGTTCGATCTGTTCGACAAGCACTTCCCCATCATGTCCAACATCACCACGCGACCGCCGCACTACATTGGTCCGGACGGCCGCTTGGACGACTGTCTGGTCTCCAACGGCTGCAAGATCTACGGCACCGCTCGCCACTCGATTCTTTCGACCGATGTCATCATCGAGGAGCGAGCCGTGGTCGAGGACTCCGTGCTGCTGCCGGGTGCGCACGTTAAGAGCGGCGCGCACATCTGCCGCGCTATTTTGGGCGAGAACTCCACGGTCGAAGAGGGCGTGAAGCTCGGCTCTGTCGATACCACCAAGGATACGGCCGTCGTTGGAAATGACGTCGTTATCGGGAAGGGGGAATGATCCGATGATCAATCGCAAGGCCATCGGTTATATCACCGCTAACTACTCTTCGACCTACGGTAGCGTGCTGCTCAAGGACCGCCCCATCGCGTCCGTTCCGTTTTTGGGCCGCTACCGCCTGATCGACTTCCCGCTGTCTAACATGATGAATGCCGGCATTAAGACCGTCGGCGTCGTCATGCCGGGCAACTACCGCTCGCTGATCGACCACGTGGGCTCGGGCAAGGACTGGGGCCTGGACCGCAAGAAAGGCGGCCTGTTCATGGTGCCCGGCAACGCGTATGGCACCACCAAGGGCGGCATGCGCTTCCTGCTGCGCGACATCATCTCCAACAAAACGCTGTTCCAGCGCTCGGACAAGCCCTACGTTGTGATGATGGGCACCAACATCATCTTTAACATGGACCTCAACACCATCATCGACGCGCACGAGAACTCCGGCGCCCAGATGACCGTGGTGTACTGCAAGGCCACACGCAACGTCGATGACGAGACCAAGCTGCAAATCAACGAGAACGGTCGCCTGACGGGCGTGAGCGCTGGCGTCGTGTACGGCGATAACGCCTCAATGGACTGCTGCATCGTCAACCGCGAGACGCTGCTCGAGATCATCGACCACTACCAGGCCGCCGACTATCTGGACCTGCTCGAGGCGCTCCAGGGCGACTTTGGCAACATCGACGTGTGCAGCTACGAGTACAAGGGCGAGGTCGTGGGCGTGTTTAGCGAGAAGTCGCTGTATCGCCGCAGCATGGACCTGCTCGACCAGACCGTGGCCGACCAGCTCTTCGATCCCGAGCGCCCGATCCTGACCAAGGCTCACGACGTGCCGCCTTCGCGCTATGCGACCGGCAGCCACGCGTGCAACTCGATCATCTCGGCCGGCTGCATCATCAAGGGCACCGTGCGCAATTCGATCCTGTCGCGCGGCGTCGTGGTCGAGGAAGGCGCCTCGGTGACCAACTCGATCATCAACCAGAGCTGCATCATCAAGAGCGGCGCCCGCGTTGAGAACGCCATCCTGGACAAGAACAACGTGGTTCCCACCAACACCGAGCTTCGCGGCACGCCCGAGAACATCCTGGTGCTGGGCAAGGCTCCGTTAACTTCCGACACCACCATCGTACGTTAACGTTGGCACCGCAACATCGCTCGTAACATGTAGAATAGCCGCCCGGTTCGCGCCTGGCGGCTATTCTCGAATAACAACATGGGAGACAATATGGCTGATTCCAGCAAAAAGATGCAGATCGTGTTTGCCTCGGCCGAGTGCGCGCCGTTTGTGAAGACCGGTGGCCTGGGCGACGTGGCGGGTTCGCTGCCTGCGGCGCTTGTGCGCGCCGGCGCCGAAGTCATCGTGATGGTGCCCAAGTACGCCACCATCAAGGACGAGTACAAGGCGCAGATGAAGCACTTCTCCGATTTTTACGTGAGCCTGGGCTGGCGCAACGAGTACTGCGGTCTCGAGAAGCTCGAGCGCGACGGCGTCACCTATATGTTCATCGACAACGAGCGCTACTTTGCGCGCGACTATCCGTACGGTTTCTTTGACGACGGCGAGCGCTTCGCGTTCTTCTCCAAGGCCATCACCGAGAGCCTGCAGCACCTGCCCGAGGGCTTTGAGTGTGACATCTTGCACTGCAACGACTGGCAGACGGCGCTGGCACCCGTGTTCCTGCGCGAGTTCTACCAGGGCCTGCCGCTGTACGACCGCGTCAAGACCGTGTTCTCGATCCACAACGTGGCGTTCCAGGGCCAGTTTAGCGACACCGTGATGGAGGACATCCTGGGTGTGGCGCATATTCCCGCGGCCGCCTCGCAGCTGCGTTGCGACGCCTGCAGCGTCAATTACATGCTGGGCGCGCTGCGCTATGCCGACGCCATTACCACTGTGAGCCCCACCTATGCCAACGAAATCCAGACGCCCGAGTTTGGCGAGGGCCTGGACGGTGTGCTGCGCGAGCGCTCCTACGCGCTACAGGGCATCCTCAACGGTATTGACGTGGCGGGTTTTGACCCGGCGACCGACAAGCGCATTGCCGCCAACTACACCGTGGAGGATCGCTCCGGCAAGGCCGTGTGCAAGGCCAAACTGCAGGAGGAGCTGGGGCTCGAGGTTCGCGACGACCGCCCGCTCATGGTGATGGTCACGCGCCTGACGCGGCAAAAGGGCCTGGACTTGGTCATGTACGCGCTCGACCGCATTCTGGCCGGCGGCGTTCAGGTGGCCGTGCTAGGCACCGGCGACCGCGACTACGAGGACGGACTGCGCTACTTCCAGGACAAGTACCCCGGCACCATGGCCGCACGCATCGAATTCGATCCAGCGCTGTCGCAGCGCATGTATGCCGCCGCCGACATGTTCCTGATGCCTTCGAAGTTTGAGCCCTGCGGTCTGTCGCAGATCATCGCCATGCGCTACGGCACCCTGCCCATCGTGCGCGAGACCGGCGGCCTCAAGGACACCGTGCAGCCTTACAACGAGTTTACTGGCGAGGGCACGGGCTTCTCGTTTAGCAACTTTAACGGTGACGAGATGGGCGACGCGGTGTTCCGCGCGGCGCGCCTGTTCTGGGATAACCGCGACGCTTGGAACCAGCTGGTCACGCAGGCCATGAGCCAGGACTTTAGCTGGACGCGCTCGGCCGACAAGTATCTGGACCTGTACTTCTTTATGCACCCGGAGATTGAGAGGCCGACGGCAGTTGTCGACGAGCCTAAAGCTGTTGCTGAGCCGGTGGCCGCGGAGGAGCCCAAGGCCGAGGAGAAGCCAGTTGAGGCTGAGCCCACAAAGGCCGAGCCTGAGGTGAAGCCTGCGGCAAAGAAGACCACGACTCGCAAGACGACAGCTAAGAAGGCTACTGCGACCAAGGCCTGTCTCTTATACACATCTCCGAGCCCACGAG
>UQZU01000045.1 GCA_900545665.1 uncultured Collinsella sp. | reverse complement strand
CTAATAAATGGTTAGTTCATGCTGCTTTGGTGGCCGGTTCGACCGGTACCGTTGCGCGTCACGGTTTCATGGAGCAAAAAGAACCCGGGGACCTGTTTGGTCTCGGTGTATTCCATAAGGATGCCGTCGGCGTTGTAGGTCTGCCCGCGTATAACGGCGAGTGCGTTAAAGTCGTCGAGATCGAGCACGCGCGTATCCTCGGGCGTGGGATGCTCGATCGTTACATCGCGTTTGCCCGTGGCAATTTTAATGCCAAGGTCTTCTTCGAGGTAACGATAGATCGAGTCGTTGACAATCTCGGGTGTCAGCCCCGGTACCTGTGAGCTTAGGTAATAGGAGTCGTCGGAGCACACGGCTTGTCCGTCTGCATAACGGATGCGTTTGGCGCGTGTGAGCTCACAGCCTTCGGGAAACCCGGTAATCTTGGAGAGCGCCTTGCTGCAGATGAGGAGCTCAAAGACGGTGGTGACAGTCTTGAGCTCAAAGCCTCGGTTGACCGCGATTTCCTTAAAGGTCTCGAGTCCGCCGCCACCACGACTCTTCTCGTCACTGATGTTGCGAATGACGCGCATGCCTTTGCCTTGCTGGGGGAGCACGTAACCATCTGCCGCAAGCATCGAGATGGCGCGACGGACCGTCATGCGCGAACAGTCAAACAGCTGCGTGAGCTCAGTCTCCGAAGGCAGATAACTCTGATAGGCGTATGTGCCGTCGTCAATCGACTGCTTCACGTTGTCATAAATAGTTTGGAAGATGGCTCGCGCCATGACGGTCTCCTAGAGCTGAGTGCGCGAGCGGTGGATGAGGACCGCTCGCGCAGGTGTCGATCGATTTACTTGCTGGGGTCAATTATATATTTACCCATGGCACGCAGAGCTGGGTCTGACAGGATGGCGCCGAGTTCGTCGAGGGAAGCCACCTTGGCGACCATCGAGGATACGTCGAGCCTGCCAGAGTCGATGAGCTCGAGCGCGCGACGCTGCGTATAAGGGTTGATGTAGGACGAGGTAAGCACAAGCTCCTTCTGGAAGACCTCGAAGGGCTTGACGGTGATTGTCTCATCGGGCTTGGTGAGGCCGAACATCATGACCGTAGCCTTGTGGCCGGCGATTTGGATGGCCTGCTCGATGGTGACGGGCTTGCCAACACACTCGATAACGACATCGACGTTGCCGACGCCCTCCTGCTTCAGGCGGGCCGGGACGTCCTCGTGGATGGAATCAATTGCCAGATCGGCGCCGAGTTTGAGCGCAACCTCGCGCTTGCCCTCGACGGGCTCGAGCAAGACGACCTTGGTGGCGCCGGCGTTTTTGGCAAGCTGCATCATGAGCAGACCGATCATGCCACCGCCGATAACGACAACTGTGCTGCCGGGCTTGATGTTGCACATATCGATGCCGTGCAGGCAGCAGGCGACGGGCTCGGTCATAGCACCCTGCTCAAAGCTGGTGTGATCGCCCAACTTGTAGACTTGCTGCATATCGACGGAGCAGTACTCGGCAAAGCCGCCGTTAACGGTGGTGCCGTAACCGGTCATATGCTCGCAGTAGTGGTTGATTCCGTCGCGGCAGGGTTCGCAGCAGCCGCAGGGATGGTTTGGGTCGATGCACACGCGATCGCCCGGTTTAAAGCCAGCGACGTCGCTGCCCACGGCCTCGACAACGCCCGCAAACTCATGACCAAGGATCGTGGGCGGGGTAACGTCGGCTGCACCCTTGTCACCTTCATAGATATGAACGTCGGTACCGCAGACGCCGCAAGCTTTGACGTTGATCAGAACGTCGCGCCTGCCCACGGCCGGCTTTGCCGATTCCTCGACTCTGAGGTCGTGCTTTCCATAGAAGACCGCGCTTTTCATGGTGACTCCTTAACGTGGCGGTGAATGTTGTAATGAAGTATAGGCATGTCTATAGATATAGACAAGCACATCTATACAAGTTGAAAAGAAATAGAAATTGCAGCCTTCAGCTATGTCAGATTTAACAGGCAAAATACTGGACATATACCGTTTACGGCCAATAATCAACCGTTGACCGACCGTAGTACTTATACTAACTTGTATAGATGAGTGATGTGATAAAACGTAAGTGCAAGAAGTCAGGGAAGCGGGCCCACCCGTCCTATTGCACGAGGTACACGCAAACGGCGCGTCTGCGGTCTCGAGTGAAGCCAAAACCGCAGACGCTCCGAATGAAGAGAGGGGGATTCCCCGTCATGATGCAAAAGATACAACGTTTCGGCGGTGCAATGTACACGCCTGCAATTCTTTTCGCATTTTCCGGAATCGTCGTCGGCCTGGGTACGCTGTTTACCACCGAGGCGATCTTTGGCGAGATGGCCACTGCGGGCCATCTTTGGTTTGATTGCTGGAATGTGCTGCTCCAGGGTGGTTGGACGCTCTTTAACCAGATGCCGTTGCTGTTTTGCGTAGCGTTGCCAATCTCGCTCGCGAACAAGCAGAACGCTCGCTGCTGCATGGAGGCTTTGGCCATCTACCTTACCTTCAACTACTTTGTAAGCACAATCTTGGGGCAGTGGGGCCCTGTCTTTGGTGTCGACTATTCTGTCGAGGCGGGCAGCGGTACTGGTCTTGCCACTATCGCAAGCATCAAAACGCTTGACATGGGCATCATGGGCGCGCTCATTATCTCTGGTATCGCCACGATGCTGCATAACAAGTTCTTCGACACCGAACTTCCTGAGTGGCTGGGCGTGTTCTCGGGTTCCGTGTTCATCTATATGATCGGTTTCTTCGTTATGGTTCCGGTCGCTCTTATCGCCTGCCTAGTGTGGCCGCATGTTCAGGCTGCTATCTCTGCCTTCCAGGGATTCATCCTTTCCGCCGGTACGTTTGGCGTGGGTGTCTTTGCTTTCTTCGAGCGCGTGCTGATCCCTACAGGCCTGCACCACTTTATCTATACGCCGTTCTATTACGACAACGCGGCGGTCAACGGCGGCATCTTTGCTGCTTGGGCCAACATCCTGCCCCAACTGGCTGCCGATCCGAGCATTGCTCTTAAGGATGCCGCACCCTGGGCTGCCTATACCTGCCCTGGTTGGACTAAGGTCTTCGGTTCGCTTGGCGTCGCCATTGCGTTTTATATGACCGCCAAACCCGAGCGCAAGCAGCGCGTCAAGGCTCTGCTGATCCCGGTCACCCTTACCGCTATGCTTTGCGGTATTACCGAGCCGCTTGACTTCACCTTCCTGTTCATCGCGCCCGGCCTGTTCGTCGTCCACTGCGTGCTCGGAGCGCTTGGCTGCATGGCTCAAAACCTCCTTGGCGTCGTGGGTATCTTCGACGGCGGCATCATCTCTATGCTCTCGTGGGACTGGCTGCCCCTTTGGGCCGCACACGGTCTGCAGTACGCCATCTCCATCCTTGTCGGTCTGTGCTTTACCGCTCTTTGGGTTGTGGTCTTCCGTTTCCTGATCGTCAAGTTCGACTTTAAGACCCCCGGTCGCGAGGATGACGATGTTGAGGTCGAGCTCAAGTCCAAGGCCGACTACAAGCAAAAGCAGGGCGGTGCTGCTGCTGGCAAATCGGCCGCCCAGAGTAAAGATGATGAGCGCTTGGTGCTTGCCGAGAACATCCTCGATCTGCTCGGTGGCACGGATAACATCATCGATGTAACGAACTGCGCTACCCGTCTGCGCGTTAACGTCAAGGACAAGAGCGTCGTTGCACCCGAGGCTTCCTTCAAGGCGATCGGTACGCATGGCTTGGTGGTCCAAGGTCAGTCAATCCAGGTCATCATCGGCCTTAGCGTCCCGCAGGTTCGCGAGAAGTTCGAGAGTCTTCTGAAGTTCGAGAGTCTTCTGTAAACCATCGTCCATCGAAACAATCGGCCTTGCAGAGCCGGTATGCACCGCAAGGCCGATTCTAGAGATAAAAAACTCCACTTCTAGGTAACAATTCCAAACCGTGCAGGCCGCGTACGGGGATGGATTGAGCAAGCGGCCAGAATGAGGAGGACATCATGTCCAAGAAAAACTATGCCGTGACCATTGCCGGCGGTGGCTCTACCTTTACCCCGGGCATCGCTCTGATGCTGCTTGAGGAGCGCGACCGCTTTCCGGTCAACAAGGTGACCTTCTACGATAACAACGCCGAGCGCCAGGAGACCGTGGCCAAGGCCTGCGAGATCTACTTCCACGAGAACGCCCCCGAGGTTGAGTTTAGCTACACCACCGACCCCGAGACCGCATTCACCGGGACCGATTTCGTCCTTGCTCACATCCGCGTCGGCCTGTACGCCATGCGTGAGCTCGACGAGAAGATTCCTCTCAAGTACGGCTGCGTTGGCCAAGAGACCTGCGGTGCCGGCGGTATCGCCTACGGCATGCGCTCCATCGGTGGCGTCATCGAGATCCTCGACTACATGGAGAAGTACAGCCCCAACGCCTGGATGCTCAACTACTCCAACCCCGCGGCCATCGTCGCCGAGGCCTGCCGCGTGCTGCGCCCCAACAGCCGCATCATCAACATCTGCGACATGCCGATTGACCTTATGGATAAGATGAGCCGTATGTGCGGCATCAAGGATCGTCGCGAGCTGCAGTATAGCTACTACGGCCTCAACCACTTTGGTTGGTGGAGCAAGATCTACGACAAGGACGGCAACGACCTCATGCCGCAGATTAAGGAGCACATGGCTAAGAACGGCTACCTGGACGGCATCGAGCACGAGGCCGGTAAGGAGCAGCATGTCGAGGAGAGCTGGATTCACACCTTCGGCAAGGCCAAGGATGTCTATGCTGTCGATCCCGAGACGATTCCCAATACCTACCTCAAGTATTACCTGTACCCGGACTATGTCGTCGAGACGTCCGACCCCAACTACACTCGCGCCAATGAGGTTATGGACGGCCGCGAGAAGAAGGTCTTTGGCGCTTGCCGCGACATCATCGCCAAGGGTACGGCTAAAGACGGCGGCTTTGAGCCGGATGTGCATGCCAACTACATCGTCGACCTTGCCTGCGCATTGGCCGAGAATACGCTCGAGCGCTTCTTGCTGATCGTCCCCAACGATGGCGCTGTGCCCAACTTCGACCCGACGGCTATGGTCGAGGTGCCTTGCATCGTTGGTTCCAACGGCTTTGAGAAGATCTGCCAGGGCCCGATCCCGCAGTTCCAGAAGGGCCTGATGGAGCAGCAGGTTTCCGTCGAGAAGCTTGTTGTCCAGGCTTGGGTCGAGGGCAGCTACCAGAAGCTCTGGCAGGCACTCACGCTCTCCAAGACCATTCCTTCGGCGAGCGTTGCTAAGCAGATCCTGGACGAGCTCATCGAGGCCAACAAGGATTTCTGGCCCGAGCTTAAGTAAGGACTACTGTCTCGAACCCTCACACATCTCTGCTTCATTTGCGCCGCCGCGGCGTCCGGATTCGCCCGGATGCTGCGGCGGCGCTATACTTATGCAGTTTGAAGTACCTGTACCAAAAGGAGCTGTCGTGTCCCTTTCCATCGGTATCGTGGGCCTGCCCAACGTGGGCAAGTCGACGCTGTTCACCGCGCTTACCAAAAAGACCGGCCTTGCCGCCAACTACCCGTTCGCCACGATCGACCCCAACGTGGGTATCGTCGACGTGCCCGATAGCCGCCTGCAAAAGCTCGCCGACATCGTCAACCCGGGCCGCATTGTGCCGGCGACGGTCGAGTTCGTCGACATCGCGGGCCTGGTGAAGGGCGCCAACGAAGGCGAGGGCCTGGGCAACCAGTTCTTGGCAAACATCCGCGAGACCGATGCCATCTGCGAGGTCGTGCGCTACTTTAAGGATCCCAACGTCATGCGTGAGGTGGGCCGCACGGGCGAGTTCGTCGATCCCGCCGGCGATGCCGACACCATCATGACCGAGCTCATCCTGGCCGACATGGGCACGCTTGAGAAGCAGCTGCCCAAGCTCGAGAAGGAGGCCAAGCGCGACAAGGAGCTCATGCCCAAGTTCGAGGTCGCTAAGCGCCTGCTTGCCTGGCTCAACGAGGGCAAGCGCGCCGCATCCATGGAGATGACCGATGAGGAGCGTGCCGCCGCCAAGGGCCTGTTCCTGCTCACCATGAAGCCCATCCTGTATGTGGCCAACGTGGACGAGGATATGCTCAACGACGATCTGGCGCCCATCGATGGTGTTAAGCCGCTGCCCATCTGCGCCAAGATCGAGGCCGAGCTTTCCGAGCTCGATCCCGAGGACGCTGCCGACTACCTGGAGAGCCTGGGCCTGGAGCAGCCCGGTCTGGACGTGCTCGCGCAGGCCGCCTACAAGCTGCTTGGCCTGCAGTCGTTCTTTACGGCCGGCGAGATGGAGGTCAAGGCCTGGACGGTGCGTCAGGGCGCGACCGCCCCGCAGGCCGCCGGTGTCATCCACACCGACTTTGAGCGCGGCTTTATTAAGGCCGAGGTCATTGGCTACGACGACTACATCGAGCTCGGCGGCGAGCAGGGCGCAAAGGCCGCCGGCAAGCTGCGTATTGAGGGCAAGGACTATGTCATGGCCGATGGCGACGTCGTGCACTTCCGCTTTAACGTGTAAGGACGACGCGCATGTTTAAATATGGAAAAAAAGCCGGCTACATGGGCATCGCGCTGCTGGTGCTTGCAGTGCTTCCGCTGGTGGTAGCGGCGTTTGTGATCCCCAGCATTGGTCCCGAGGTGGCAACGAAGTTTAATGCCGCCGGCGAGGCGACGCGCTGGGGCAAGAGCTACGAGTTGCTGGCACTGCCGGTGCTCAACCTGCTGCTGAGCGTGGCGACGTACTTTACGGCGGGACGCCAGGCTAAAAACAATGATGACTCCGCCGCCATGGCTCGCATCGTGTGCGAGCGCTACCTGCGCAACGGTTGCATCACGGGTGTGTTCCTCAACGTGGTCAACGTTTACTTTATGTACTCGGCGATTACCGGAACGGGCTTTGGCCTTGGTTTCTAGCTTGTCCTTTTAGGCAACGAGCCTGCACATATATTCAATGGCTGCTGCGAGGCCGCCGCTCGATCGTGGTTTAAAGACCATGTCGGCGGCCTCGTTCTCGTATCCGGCACCGCGAAGGGCGAGTGCGATGCCGGCTTCCAGGAGAAGGGGCAGACCGCGTTGGCTGGTTGCGATTACGGCAGCCTGATTGAGCGAGCAGCTGTGCGCTTGGCATTGGATGGCAAGTTCACCTTGCGCCGAGCAAGGGACCAGAACAGCGGCGACGCGACTTGATAGCAATGCAAATGCTGTGCGCTCATCGGGCGAAAGGCATTCTGCTTCAACGACGACGAGCTTGGGCGGTGCGCTGTTTGTGCGAAGCGTGGCTCGGTACATGCGGACCGAAGAACCCGACATAGAAAACTCCTGTGTATTCGGCAAAACGTAAACTATAGTTTACGTTTATGTTCGGCTCCATTTCAAACTCGGCTGCATGGACGAACGTGCGAAACAGATTCTTGGCAGGCGGGTCGAAGAGACACGCAGGGACCTTGGTATCTCCAAGGTTGATTTTTGTGTGGCGACAGGAATCAGCCGACCCTACCTCGACCGAATCGAAGATGGGACGGCAAATTTCACGCTCAAGGTTCTATTTAAGATCGCACCCGCACTCGGCATGACGGTGTCAGAACTTCTCGAGGGTATCGAATAGGGCGTTCCCCCGCTGTATTTGACGCTCTTTGGGCGGGTCCCCCTGGTTGCGATGTGCAAAATCGCGAGTATTCAGCACCAGTTCGGCCGTAGATGGTAGCTCGAGCGGCTGGCTTTGCCTTTTTGACAGTAGATAATCCACACGCTAAATAAAAATGAGGAATAAATATTTACTAAACGGACCCTTCGTCCTAAAAGTTCGTCTAATAATCGGCCGATTCTATGCGTCCGGAGGAGAAATTGCAGAATACTCCGATTTTTGCACGGCCCGAGGGGGACCACCTGTCGTTTAAGGCTGCGATAAGTGGAGCTGCCTTAGGGATTACGCCATCGGGATGCGGTCGTGGTTGACTTGGCTGTAGAACAGGCGCTGGATTTCGGTGGCATCACGTGACTGGCCGAGTGCCCACATGGTCTTGGCCACGAGCGTCTCGGTGGTCATGTCGTCGCCGCGCAGAATGCCCGGATGATCGGCGTAAGCACGGCCGACCTCATAAACGCCCAGATCTAGGCCCTCTTCGGGGACCTGCGTGGTCATAACGACGGTTCGACCCGAATCGACCCAGCGGAAAATTGCCTCTTGGAACGAATCGCCGGACTCGCCAAACTCGGGAATACCGCCAATGCCAAAGGTCTCAAGGATTACAGCATCGTAGCTATCGGCAAGGGCGTCGAGGATGCCCGGGTTTACGCCGGGCGTAAGCTTGAGTACAAATACGCGCGGGTCGATGCTGTCGTAGAAACGCACCGGGTTTTCGCCCTGATGAGTGCCGTGGAGCCCGTTGCGCACGATGCGGTCGTTGCGGATGTAGGCAATGGGCGGATAGTTGACGCTAATGAACGCGTTAAAGCTCATGGTGCGCTGCTTGCGGGCTCGCGTGCCGGCAATGGCGACGCCGCCAAACACGATCGATACGTCGTGCGAGTGCTCGTCGAGCGCATAGAGCAGGCTCTGGTACAGGTTGAGTTTGGCATCAGTAAAAGGGTTGCCCATGGGCTTTTGCGAGCCGGTGAGCACGATGGGCTTGGGGCTGTCCTGAATCAGGTAGGAAAGCGCCGCCGCGGTGTAGCTCATGGTGTCGGTGCCGTGTAGAATCACGAAGCCGTCGTGGTCGGCATAGCCTTCGACGATGACATCGCGAATGCGCATCCAGTCGCTCGGGCGCATATTGGTGCTGTCGATGTTCATGGGCTGCACGACGTCGAGCTCGCAGAGGCCCGAGATCTCGGGGACGCTCTGCGCGAGTTCCTCACCGGTCAGGGCGGGGGAGAGGCCGTTGCCGTCCTCGGTCGATGCGATGGTGCCGCCCGTGGCGATGAGAAGGATGCGCTTCATGCTGGTATTCCTATCGTATTTGCCGCCGCAGAGGCGGAGTCGTTCGGCAGTATTGTGGCACAGGGCGTCCAATGTTCAAACGTATTACATCATCCGTGACGTTTAGCAACATTTCAATCGCCACCAAAAAAGGGTGCAGGTCGTGCGTTTGCCGTGCGCTGATGGCTGCGAGGGACGAGAAACCCCATATAACGTGTACACTATGAAAGATATTTTCGTTCATTCACGCGGGTGGGCACCGGCTCCCCGCCAACAAGAGGGGGAAACCATGGATCAAAAGGCTTCCGCAAAGGTCCTCGTACTCGACTTTGGTGCGCAGTACGGTCAGCTCATTGCCCGTCGTGTCCGCGACCTCAACGTGTATTCCGAGATTGTGCCCTGCGACATCTCGGCCGATGAAATTCGCGAGATGAATGCCTCTGCGCTCATCCTTTCTGGTGGCCCGGCCTCCGTGTATGCCGAGGACGCTCCGTCCATCGATCCTGCCATCTTTGACCTGGGCCTTCCCGTCCTGGGCTTCTGCTACGGCCATCAGATCACGGCCGTGACGCTCGGCGGCAAGGTCGGCCACTCCGAGGTGGGCGAGTACGGCCGCGCCACCATCACGCGCACGGCCGGCGCCAAGCTCTTTAACTCCACGCCCATGGAGCAGACCGTGTGGATGAGCCACCGCGACGCCGTTTCCGAGGTGCCCGAGGGCTTTACCGTTACCGCCAGCACTGACGTGTGCCCGGTTGCTGCCATGGAGTGCGTCGAGCGCAAGATTTTCACCACGCAGTTCCACCCCGAGGTCAAGCACTCCGAGTACGGTCAGCAGCTGCTGAGCAACTTCCTGTTTGAGATCTGCGGCCTGGAGCCCAACTGGAGTATGGACAACCTGGTCGAGACCATGACGGCCGAGTTCCGCGAGAAGGTCGGCGACGACCGCGTGATTCTGGCCCTGTCCGGTGGCGTCGACTCCTCCGTCGTGGCTGCGCTGGGCGCTCGCGCCGTGGGCAAGCAGATGACCTGCGTGTTCATCAACCACGGTCTGCTGCGCAAGGGCGAGCCCGAGCAGGTGGAGGAGGTCTTCACCAAGCAGTTCGATGTCGACTTTATCCACGTCCACGCCGAGGACCGCTATGCCGAGCTTCTGGCCGGCGTGACCGAGCCCGAGGAGAAGCGCCGCATCATCGGTACGCAGTTCTGGAAAGAGTTCTTCGCCGTGGCGCAGCAGCTTGAGACCGATGGCAAGCCGGTCAAGTACCTGGCTCAGGGTACCATCTACCCCGACATCATCGAGTCCGGCGCTCGCAAGACGGGCGGCAAGACGGCCACCATCAAGAGCCACCACAACCTGATCCCGTTCCCCGAGGGCGTGCACTTCGACCTTATCGAGCCGCTCGACCACTTCTTTAAGGACGAGGTCCGCGCACTTGGTCTGGCGCTTGGCCTGCCGGGTCACATCGTGTTCCGTCAGCCTTTCCCGGGCCCGGGTCTGGCCATCCGCATCATCGGCGCGGTCGACAAGGAAAAGCTCGAGATCCTCAAGAACGCCGACGCCATCGTGCGCGAGGAGCTCGACGCCTACAACCAGCGCCTGTTTGAGCAGACCGGTGAGCGCAACTCCGAGCACAGCTGCTGGCAGTATTTTGCGGTCCTGCCCGACATTAAGTCCGTCGGCGTTATGGGCGACGAGCGCACCTATCAGCGCCCGATCATCCTGCGTGCCGTCGAGTCCAGCGATGCCATGACCGCCGACTGGGCCAAACTGCCCTACGACGTGCTGGCCCGCATCTCCGGCCGCATCGTTGCCGAGGTTCCCGGCGCCAACCGCGTGTGCTACGACATCACGTCCAAGCCGCCCGCGACGATCGAGTGGGAGTAGGCTGACAGGGTTCTGACCTGCACTTTTGAGTGCCGCACTGTGCTCCTGAGTTTCGTTTCGTACGAGAGTTACGGCAAAGCCACCAGCGACATTGGTGAGTAAACTCGATTATCGAGCCTCCGTTCCCATGTTGGAACGGAGGCTTTTTCTTTGTCGTTTTACTCCCCTTCACCTGCGATTTCGCTATTTACTCCCCGTATTTCAAGATGGAAGCGTTTGATTGCGAGCCACGCCGGTGTGCGGGGCCTGAGTCGTCAGGCCCCGCACAGGGGGACAGCGATGGTGGCCACCGCGCCGCCCGAGGGGCTGTTGGCGAGCGAGACGGAGCCCCCGTGGGCGCTCGCGGCCTCGGAGACGGCGTGGAGGCCGAGCCCGTAGTGGCGGCCTCCGTCGCGCGAGGAGCGGGAGGA
>UQZU01000044.1 GCA_900545665.1 uncultured Collinsella sp. | reverse complement strand
TAGTCTCGTGGGCTCGGAGATGTGTATAAGAGACAGGATTGAGAGGCCGGCGTCGGTTGTCGACGAGCCTGAGGCTGTTGCTGAGCCGGTGGCCGCAGAGGAGCCCAAGGTTGAGAAGAAGCCGGTTGAGGCTGAGCCCGCAAAGGTCGAGCCTGAGGTGAAGGCTGAGGTTGTTCCTAAGGCAGAGGCCGAGGTCAAGCCCGCTGCAAAGCCCGCAGCTAAGAAGACTACGACTCGTAAGACGACGGCCAAGAAGGCTACGACAACCAAGGCTGCCGCAGCAAAGACGACTGCTGCCAAGGCAACGACCACGCGCAAGCGCACGACCGCCGCTGCCAAGAAGGCCGCCGAAGCCGAGGCTGCTCCCGAGGTAAAGGCCGAGGTTGCTGAAGCCAAGCCGGCCACCAAGGCTCCGGCAAAGACTGCTGCCAAGAAGACGACCACGACCGCCAAGAAGATCACGGCAACGAAGTCGACGACCACGAAGGCCGCCACGACCAAGGCAGCCGCAAAGCCGGCCGCCAAAGTCGAGGAGACGCCCGCCGAGTCCAAGGCCGAGGTAACCGTCGAGGCCAAGTCGACCGCCAAGACCACCACGCGCAAGCGCTCTACGACGACGGCCAAGAAGACCACGACCAAGACTGCCGCTCCCAAGGCGGAGGCTAAGGTCGAGGACAAGCCCGCTGCCGCCAAAGAGCAGCCTAAGGCCGAGGTAAAGGCCAAGCCCGAGTCCGCCAAGGAGACTCCGGTCTCCCCCGCCGCTCCGGCAGAGGAAAAGGCTCCGACCAAGAAGACATCCGTCCGCAAGGCCACGGCCACCCGCAAGCGCCGCTAGCCCACAGACGATTTAAAACCTAATCAAACCCTACGTAAGGGGCGCTCCAACCGGGCGCCCCTTCTCTGTAGGTAGTTGGTAAAACGATTTTCTAGGACAACCGTTCGCCGATGGTAAACGGATGTTGTTTATACAGCCTGTATCCAACAGATATACTTACAGACTGTGCGTAAAGCCCATGGCCAGCAGGCCATGATTCTATTGAACTGGACCGTACTATGAGATTGATACACAACAGCCGTCTGCCGCAGTTTCGCACTCCATTTGGCGCTGTGACCACAGGAACTACCCTTTCGCTCTCCGTGATTCTGGAGGATGCCGACCCCAACCAGGCAACGCTTACGCTGCGCACCTGGGTCGATGAGATCGGTGAGTCTCGGTATCCCATGACGCACGAGGGCGACGGCATATTTAGCGTAGAGCTCAAGTGCACCGAGCCCTGTCTTATCTGGTACAGCTTTATATGCAATATCGAGGGTCAGCCCGAGGTTCGCCTGGGCGCACCACAGGGCCGCACCGGCGGCGAAGGCGTAACCTACGACTACGCCGAGGTGCCGTCGTTCCAGGTCACCGTCTACAAGCACCGCGAAGTTCGACCCGAGTGGTACGAGCGCGGCATGGTCTACCAGATCTTCCCCGATCGCTATGCCCGCGACGAGCACTGGCGCGAGCGCACGCTGGCTCAGGTCGAAAAGCCGCGCAACGGAATCCAGCGCCGCATGGTCGAGGACTGGAACGAGCCGCCCGTATACGAACGCGCCGAGGACGGCTCCATCAAGACCTGGGACTTTTACGGCGGATCGCTCAAAGGCATCCAAGAAGACCTGCCTCGTATCGCCGAGCTGGGCTTTACAGCCATCTACCTCAACCCCATTTTCGAAGCAGCGAGCAACCACCGCTACGACACGGCCGATTACAGCAAGATCGACCCGATCCTGGGCACTGAGCAGGACTTTACTGAGCTGTGCGAGGCGGCCGAAAAGCTCGGCATTTCCATTATTCTGGACGGTGTGTTCAACCACACGGGCGACGATTCGATCTACTTCAACCGCTACGGCAACTACCCCGGCGTGGGCGCGTGGCAGAGCGAGGATTCGCCGTGGCGCGATGCGTTTTATTTCCACGAGGACGGCTCGTACGACTGCTGGTGGGGCGTGGGCAATATGCCCGCCATCAATGAGAGCTCCGAACTGGTACGCGAGCGGCTCCTGGGCAAGGACGGTATCATACGCAAATGGCTGCGCGCCGGCGCCCATGGCTGGCGCCTGGATGTGGCCGACGAGCTTTCGGACGATTTCCTGACCGAGATCAAAAAGGCCGTGCTCGCCGAGAAGCCCGACGCGCTGTTGCTCGGCGAGGTCTGGGAAGACGCCTCCAACAAGATCAGCTACGGCCATCTGCGTCGCTATCTGCAAGGCTCCGAGCTCGACTCGGCCATGGATTACCCCTTCCGCGACATGGTCATCGGCTTTTTGATGGGCTACAAAAACGCCTACCAAGCTGCCGAGGATATCGAGACCCTACGCGAGAACTATCCGCGTGAGGCCCTGTCTTGCGCACTTAATCTGCTTTCGAGCCACGACCGTCCGCGCATCATCTCGGTGCTCGGCGGCGGCCCCGACGAGTCGAAGCTGCCCGAGTGCGAGCGCAGCAAATGGCGTCTGGACGAGAACGCGATGGGCCTGGCCAAGAGCCGTTTTTGGCTCGCGACGCTCATGCAGATGACCTTCCCGGGCGTTCCCTCAATCTATTACGGTGACGAGTACGGTCTGGAGGGTCTCACCGATCCGGGCAATCGCCGCACCATGCCGACCAAGGAAGACCTGCACGACTTCGATACGTTTGCGATCGTCAAGAACGCATCCGCTGTGCGCCGCGCGCTGCCGTTTATGATCGACGGTGAAATCAAGGCCTTCGCGCTCAATGACGAGGTACTTGCCTACAACCGCACGGGCAAGGATGGCGAGTCTGTGACGGTTATCATCAACCGCAGCCTGCGCAATTCGCACCGCGTGACGATTCCGGCGCTCGACGAATGTGCGAGTGACGTGATCAGCGGTCACGAGTGCGAGATCCACAACGGTACGGTCACGCTCGACCTGTACCCGCTGGGCTCGTCAATCATCTATCACCATGCCGAGCAGCGCCTGCAGGAGCCGCTCGATCACGGTGCGGGTGTTGTGTGCCATATCACATCGGTGCCGACCGACGACGGCAAGCCGGGTACAATCGGCGCGCCCACGCGTCGCTTTATCGACCATCTGGCCGCCATGGGCATGCGCTACTGGCAGGTTCTCCCCGTCAACCCCACGGACTTCTTCCGCTCCCCTTACGCTGGTCCTTCGGCCTTTGCAGGCAATATCGACCTGCTGCCCGAAAGCCACGAGGAGCTGGCAGCCGACTTTGAGACCTGGAAGGCCCGCGGAGGCGAGGGTGCCGATCCGCTGTACACCGCGTTTAAACATCGCAATGCCGATTGGCTCGAGAAATACTGCGTCTACATGGCCGTTAAGAAGTACTTTGAGGGCGAGTCGCGCCATGATTGGCCGGCAGATGTCGCGCGCTACAACGAGCATCTGATCGACGACAAACGCTTCCACGACGAGGCCGAGCTTCAGGCGTACATGCAGTACCGCTTTGACCTGGCTTGGTGTGAGCTCATGAACTATGCGCACAAGAAAGGAATCGAGGTTATCGGCGATATTCCCATGTACGTGTCCGACGATTCGGCCGACGCGTGGAGCGAGCCCGAGAACTTCTGGCTGTCCGATACCGGCAAGGCGATTGAGATTTCCGGTGCGCCGCCCGACAACTTTGCTCCCGAGGGCCAGTTGTGGGGCAACCCGACGTTCCGCTGGGACCACATGAAGCAGAACGGCTATAGCTGGTGGATGGATCGCCTGCGTCGTGCGTTTTCGCTCTATGATCGCGTACGCCTGGATCACTTCCTGGGCTTCCACAGCTACTTCAGTATCCCCGCAGGCAAGGCTTGCGCCGAAGGTCGTTGGCTGGCGGGACCGGGCAAGGACCTATTCCAGACCGCCTATGACGAGCTGGGTCCGCTCAACTTTATCGCCGAGGACCTGGGCTATTTGACGCCCGGTGTTCGAGCCATGGCTTCGACCTGCGGCTTCCCCGGCATGGACGTGCTGGAGTTTAGCGACTACGACGTTCGCTGCGGTGTGCATCCCACGCCCGGCAAGATTCTGTACACCTCGACGCACGATACGTCGACGCTGGCCGGTTGGTGCACCCGTACCTTTGCGGGCGGCGATGAACCGAGCGGTGTTGAGGTGGCGGCCAAGCTGATGAGCGACGCGCTGGCAAGCGACGCTCCCCTAGTGATGATGCCGCTACAGGATATCCTGGGGCTTGGCGACGACGCGCGCATGAACGTTCCGGGCGTTGCCACGGGCAACTGGACCTGGCAGGCTGACGAGGCGGACATTGCAGCCGCCGAAAACAAAACCGCACAGCTCCTGCGCAACAACCATAGATTCTGGGGCGAAGCGTGATAAAACCCCCGATATAGGGTACAGTTACAGACGTTTGAATTTTTGCGGGCAGAGTAATCTGCCCGCTTTGTGCTGAAAAGGAAGTATTATGGCGCGCTACGATTACAAGTGCTCGAGCTGCGGCAACGTGTTTGAGGTTGAGCATCCCATGTCCGAGAGTCCCGAGGTCGTGTGCCCCAGCTGCGGTGCCCCGGCGGCCAAGACATTCTCGGCCAGCGGCATTAAATTTGAGGGCAGCGGTTTCTACAACACCGACCAGCGAAGCGGCGGCTCCAGCACCAACGCCACGAGCGGCTGCTGCGCCAACTGCCCGCATAACCACTAGGAACCAAACAGCCCCGCGACCGACACCGATCGCGGGGCTGCCTCTTTCTGTTGCAGGTAGCTCTATGAGTTGCGGTGAAATAAGGACTGTTTGGCGGGCTTAAGCCGCTATTCAATCCCTATTTCACCGCAACTTAGTCGTTACTTGTGGACCAGGCGGGCGCAGAAGTGGCCGTCGTAGGAATCGGCGTTTACGGGGACGCTTTGGAAGAGGCCTCGATCGTTTTGGCGTACGGATACGAGCTTCTTGGCCTGATCGAACTCAGGGAGTTGCAGAATCTGTGCCTCGGAAAGCGGTGCCACGCTAAAGCCGGCACCCTCGGGAGAAGCAAGGAACGCGTCCACCACCTGCGTGTTCTCCTCGTCGAAGACGGAGCACGTCGCATAGATGAGCTCGCCGCCGGCAGCCACGCGCGCGGCGGCTTCCTTGAGCATCGACAGCTGCAGTTTGGGCAGCTCAACCGTCACATCCTTTTCGGTCAGACGCCACGGAATCTCGGGATGACGACGCATGGTTCCGGTGCCCGAGCACGGCGCATCGATAAAGACCGTGTCGAATTTAACCGGCTCGCCAAGCATGGCATCAAACGATGTGAGCACCTCATCAAGCTCGCAGGCATCGCCCGAAACCGTACGAACGCCCTGAATACCGGCCTTATGCAGGCGAGCGAGATTCAGATCGCACTTGCGATCATGCAGATCGAGCGCCGTATGCTGACGTTCATAGCCCGCACGCTTGGCCTGGCACATCATCACATAGGTCTTGGTGCCACGACCGGCACCAATCTCAAGGCAGCTGCCAGGGCGCGTGGCTGCCGTGGCGATAAGCTGCGCGTTGAGATCAGACGCCACCGCGGCAGCACGCTCAAACACACCCGAAGCAACGGTAACCTGGGCATCAACCGGGGCATGGCAGCCCGGGAAGACAGGCGCGACGAGCTGCGAGATATACGGATCGGGCTTGTTCGCAAAGGCGTTCTCATGCAGGGCCAGAGGCGCGGGGGCCAGATTGCCAGCAAAGTTGAGCGCACCCTCTGGGGTATCGAACGAGGCCATAATACGAGCGCAAAGCCAACGCGGCAGACCCATCAGGCGCGACAGACGAACCAAGCGTCGCTCAGACTCATCTACATCGGACGCAGTGGCAAAGTTCTCAACGTTGTCCGCGACCTTATGGAGCACGGCATTGGTCAAACCGGCGGCAGACTTAGCTCCGCTGCGCACCAGCTCAACGCCCTGACTCACCGCAACGCGGCCAGGCGTATGCAGATAGAGC
Source organism: uncultured Collinsella sp. (assembly GCA_900545665.1). Taxonomy (GTDB): domain Bacteria; phylum Actinomycetota; class Coriobacteriia; order Coriobacteriales; family Coriobacteriaceae; genus Collinsella. The sequence continues at coordinate 6,146 of UQZU01000044.1, read as the reverse complement.
ATCTCGAAGGCCGAGATGCGAAGCGCCATGCGAACACGCGGCGCGACCTTTTTGGGCTTATCGAGAAACTGATCGAGCAGTTCATCCAAAATACCCTGTGTGGCGGCAACACCGAGCGCCAAGCGAGCGGCAAACGCGGAATCGCGTTGATCAATGGCCTTGGCAGAAGCACGGGAAGACAACACGTCGCGTGCATACATACCGCGGCGATCGGCCTCAATCAATACATCGAGCGCAAGCTTGCGCGCGGGTGACAGCTTGCTCATGACAAAACACCCCACGAAAGATCGGCGCCCTGCAGGCCAGCAGCCCAGGCAGAAGCAGACATAGCACGCTTGCCATCGGGCTTAACCTCGAGCAATTCAACCGAGCCATCGGAAAGACCAAGGTAAACACGCTTGTTCTTAACGTCAACGGCGCCCTCGCCAAGCGACACATCGGCCAGCGCAGCATCGAGCACACGCACGCTCTTGCCGGCAATCACGCAACGAGCAGGCGCGGTATCGGACGAGGCCAGCACATGACGCACGCAATTGAGCGCCCCCATCTGCGGATCAAGACGCATCTCCTGCTTAGAAATCTTGGCGGCATGGGTAACAAGCGACTCATCCTGCTCAGTCCACACGGCGGTGCCATCGGAAAGCGAAGGAAGCGTATCGGCAAGCAATTTACCGCCAAGCTCAGCAAGCTCCATGGTCAGCGCCTCAGCATGCTTACCGGCAACCGACGTGGAAGCCTGAGCACAATAAGCGCCAGTATCCACGCCATGCCCGATGCGCATGATAGAAACGCCAGCAACCTCGTCACCAGCGAGAATCGCACGCTGAATAGGAGCAGCCCCACGCCAACGAGGCAGCAAGGACGCATGAACATTCACAATGCCGAGCGGCGCCATATGCAGCACCTCATCGGGCAAAATGCACCCATAAGCAGCCACGCAGAATATTTCAGCCCGGGCAGCCTGAAGTGCCTCAACAACCTCGGCCGTCATACGATTAGCTTCAACAACCGGCAACCCCAACTCAAGCGCCTTAGCCTTAACAGGAGAAGGCTCAAGTTTCTTACCACGCCCACGAACAGCATCAGGGCGAGTAATAACAAGCGCAATCTCATTCCCAGCCTCAACAAGCGAAACCAGCGAAGGCACAGCAAAATCAGGCGTACCCATAAACACAATACGCATAAAGGACGTCTCCCCTCAACCAAAGCCGAGACGGCTACAAATAACAGCGGAAAGCCAAGTACCCAGCTCATCCGCAATAACAATTCAACAAGAACAAATATACCCAAAACCAAAGAAAGAGCCGCAATAAAAGCAGCTCTTTCAGCAAAGCAATTATCAGCGAAGACGCCCCCCCCCTGGCTCAACGGCACCCGGGCGAATCGAGCCAGAGCACCGGGGACGGTGGGACCTACTCCGTCTCGCCCGGTCGAGCGCCGCGGGCCAGGGCGTCCTGGTACTCCTTGACGGCCTTGAGCCTCTGCATGGGCTTCAGTCGCTCAAACATAGTGTTGCCGTGCAGATGGTCGATCTCGTGCTGCAGGCACACGCAGAACAGGTCGCCCGTGGCCTCATAGCGGATCAGGTTGGCATCCAAGTCGTACGCCTCGACAACGACATGGTCGGGACGCTCAATCTCGCAGCTAATGCCAGGGATGGAAAGGCAGCCCTCGCTAAAGGGCACCAGATGGTCACTCTGCTCAACAATGACGGGATTGATAAGCACGTACGGGTCGTAGTCGTTCTTATCACTGTAGTCGCAGTCGATGGTAACGAGCTGAATAAGCTCGCCAATCTGCGGAGCAGCCAGGCCGCAGCCGCCGTTCTCGAACATCATCTTCTTCATCTTCTCGGCAAGCGCCTCGATCGCCGGGGTGATCTCCTCGATGACGGCGCACTCCTGGCGCAGACGAGGGTCAGGCGACAGTACGATTCCGTTGGCTTCCATGGCCATCCTTTCGGGTTGTTACATCAAATCATAGGCGTCGACGTCAACGCTCACGCTCACGCCGCGCACAGAGCCCACCTCTTTGAGACAGGCGTCGATATCATCAGAGACATGGTACCCCACGGGCGACTTCACAAGCAGATGGAAGCGGTAGCGGTCCTTGGCTCTCTCGATTACACACGAAGCCGGGCCCAGCACCTGCGGCACGGCACTCCCCGCCCGCAAAAAGTCGGGCGCGGCAGCATGCCAACGGCGCTTGAGGAGCTTTGCAATGCGCCCGATGTAGTCTTGCGCGTTGTCACGGTTCGCCGACCACACCAAAATGTTGACCAGGCGAACAAACGGCGGATACAGCGCGTCGCGGCGCTGGTCCAGGTCGTAGTCGGTAAAGATCGAACGGTCATGCTCAGCGACGGCGCGAATGACCGGGTCCTCGGGCAGGTAGGTCTGGATGATGACCTCGCCGGGGCGATCACCACGACCGGCACGGCCGGCGACTTGCTCCAGCAGATCGTAGGCGCGCTCCCCTGCGCGGAAGTCCGGCAGCTTGAGGGCGAAGTCGGCATTGACCACGCCCACGAGCGTGACCTCGGGAAAGTCGAGGCCCTTTGCGATCATTTGGGTGCCCAGCAGCACCGCACAATCGGCGGCATCGAACTTCTCAAGCAGCTTTTTGTGCGCATCCTTGCCGCGCGTGGAATCGGCATCCATACGAATAATGGCGACGTCCTCGGGCAACATCTGGTGCAGTGCGTCCTCGATCTGCTGCGTACCCAGGCCCATTTTTGCCAGGTAGCGACTGCCACATTTGGGGCAACGGCTCGTGGGCGCGGGATACGGCTGCACGCGCCAAGACGAACCGCATGTGTGACACTGCAGCGTGTGCGTGCGCTCGTGATACGTAAGCGCGGTGGAGCAGTGATTGCAGGTGGGGACGCAGCCGCACTCGCGGCACATAAGGAACGGCGCAAAGCCACGGCGGTTATGCAGCAGCACAGCCTTCTCGCGGCGCTCGACCACACGCTCAAGGCCTTCTATAAGCGGTTTTGAGAACATGGAACGGCTACCGTGCGAGAACTCGCGACGCAGATCGGCAATGCGAACCGTGGGCAACACGGCGTGTCCCGGGCGCTCGGGCATCTCGACGCGCGTCCAGGTGGCACCGTTATACGTGCCACGGCGGCAGCGGTCGAGGGCCTCAGCAGAAGGCGTGGCGGAGCCCAACACAAGCGGGCAGCGATAGCGCTGCGCCATCTCGGCCGCCACCTCGCGCGCGTGGTAGCGCGGACTGGAGCCCTGCTTATAGCTGGTCTCGTGCTCCTCGTCGATGATGATGAGGCCCAGGTCGCTGAGCGGGCAAAAGAGCGCCGAACGCGCGCCGACGACAACGCGGGCGGCACCGCTGGCAACCATGTCCCACTGGTCCAGGCGCTCGCCGGCCGAAAGGCGCGAGTGGAAGACCGCGACCGTCTCACCGAAGCGCGAGCGGAAGCGACCGACGGTTTGGGCCGTCAGCGAGATCTCGGGCACCAGCACGCACGCCGAGCGGCCGGCCATCAGCACGCGCTCGATGGCGGAGAGGTACACCTCGGTTTTGCCGGAGCCGGTGACGCCGTCAACCAGCACCACGTCGCCATGAGCGTCCAGACGGGCGCGCTCAATCTGCGCGAGCGCCTGCTGCTGACCGTTGGTGAGTGCGACCGGTGCCTTGCCGCTTGCCGAGGACAGCGTAGTCTGCTCGCTGCAACCGCGCCAGGCACGGCGCTCCTCCACCACCACGACGCCGCGTTTTTCGAGCGCCTTAATGGTCGCCGACATACTGTTATAGAGAAGGTTGAGGTCGCGCGTCGTGACCGGGCCGCACTGCAGTGCCTCGATGAGCTGACGCTGGCGGACCGCGGTCTTGGGCGGCGTGTAGTCGAAACCCTCGGGCGTGAGCATGACCCAGCGATTTTGGATAGGCTTGACGGCGGGGCGCTCAACCGTCCACACGCCGTCATCGCCCCTGACCACGCGCGGACTTCCACCCGGGGGCAAGAACAGGCGCAGGCACTCGGAAAGCGTCGCGACATACTCGCGGCTCATCCAGCGTGCGATACGGGCGGCCTCTGCGGTAAAGAGCGGCTTGCTGAGGATAGCCTCGATAGGCTTGATACGCGCGAGATCGAGGGCATTGTTACCTTGCGGGTCGCCAAGCTCGGACGCAATGTCGACGATATAGCCCGCGGCGGCACGGTTGCCAAAGTGGACCAGGACCGTAGACCCAATCTGAGCCTCGTTGGCAAGGGACTGTGGAATGCCGTAGGCAAACGGCTCGGACAGTGCACGGGTGGGAATGTCGAGAACCACGCTCGCGTAGGCGGCAATGGGCTCTGGCGCAGGCTCGGGCTTGGCCTGCTCGGCCGGGCGGGCATGCTTCACCGGAACCTCCTCCGGTTCCGGCGAACCAAACAGCGACAGTTGCTCGGCCACGGCTCCAGCACCTCCTATCCCATTCGTCTACAGAAACAAGAGCCCCGCTCGAGGTGAACGGGGCTCGGATACATACGTTTGCGCAGCGATTACAGCGCCATCGTGCGGGCGCGGTCGATGCGCGCCAGGCAGTCGTCGCGGCCGACGAGCGCCATGGTCTCGCCCAGCGGAGGGCTCACCATGGCGCCGCAAACGGCGACGCGCACGGCCTGGAACAACACGCGCTTCTTGAGGTCCATCTGCTCGGGCAGCGGCTCAAGCGCGGCGTCGATGTTCGCGGCGGTCCACTCGGTAACACCCTCGAGCGCGGCCTTGGCGGCGTCCAGAATGGCACCCATGCCCTCCTTGGCCAGGCCCTTGTTGACGGATTTCTCGTCATACTCGAGCGTCTCGGCCGTGGCAAAGATGGGAGCGGCGACGGTCACGGCGTCGGACGGCATCTTGGTGCGCGGCTTAACGATGGCGGCAAGCGCGTCGATCCAGTCCTCGCCGTACTCGACATTACCCTCGATGAGGCCTGCCTCGTGCAACTCGGGGACCATGATCTCGTCGGCAAACTGAGCATCGGACATGCCGTTGATGTACTCGGCATTGACCCAATCGAGCTTCTTGGGGTCGAAGGTCGCGGGGTTCTTGGAGATGCGGTCGAGCGAGAACTTGCTGGCCAGGACATCGCGCGGGATGATCGTGGTCTCGCCGTCGAGCGACCAGCCGAGCAGAGCCAGGTAGTTGACGAAGGCGTCGGACAGGTAACCGTCGTCGCGGTACTCCTCCACCGAGGTGGCGCCATGGCGCTTGGAGAGCTTCTTGCCGTCGGCGCCCAGGATCATGGAGATGTGGGCGAACGTGGGCACGGGCGCGCCGAGAGCCTCGTAGACCATGACCTGACGCGGGGTGTTGGACAAGTGGTCGTCGCCGCGGATGACGTGGGTGATCTTCATCATGGCGTCGTCGACGACGGTCGCGAAGTTGTACGTGGGCGTGCCGTCGGAACGGAAGATGACAAAGTCGTCGAGCTCCTTGGCATCAAAGGTCACCTCGCCGTGGACGGCATCGTGGATGACGACGTCTCCGCGGTCCTCGGGCACCTTGATGCGCAGGACATAGGACTCGCCGGCCTCGATGCGACGGCGGGCCTCCTCGGGATCAAGATCGCGGCAGCGGCGCTGATATCCCTGGAAGGGGTCCTTGCGCTCCTGCGCGGCCTTGCGGTCGGCGTCGAGCTGCTCCTTGGTGCAGAAGCAGGGATAGGCCTTGTCCTCGTCCCAAAGCTTCTGGGCGGCCTGCTTGTACAGGTCCAGGCGCTCGGTCTGGGCGTAGGGGCCAAAATCGCCGCCCACCTCGGGACCCTCGTCCCAGTCCAGGCCCAGCCAACGCATGGCGCGCAGGATGATCTGCGTGTTCTCGTCGGTGGAGCGGGTGGGGTCGGTGTCGTCGATGCGCAGGATGAACGTGCCGCCGTTAGCACGGGCGAAAGCCCAGTTATAGATAGCGGTGCGGGCGCCGCCAATGTGCAGCTTGCCCGTCGGTGAGGGTGCAAAGCGGACGCGAACGTCTGATGCCATGGAAATCTCCTCGATTGCAGGATGGATGTCTAACCGCACCAGTATAAAGCATCAAAGCAACCTCCGCACAAAGGGCACTGACCTACTCATTGGGGACAGACTTAAACCTTGATTATCAACTTCATCCGAACACCTCCCACATTCATCCGCACATGTGCGG
>UQZU01000043.1 GCA_900545665.1 uncultured Collinsella sp. | reverse complement strand
GGCGCGACCAGAAGGTCAGCGCCCTTTCGTTTCACGTCACCTTGTCTCAAATGCGGCCCGTTCGCTGGCGATGCCAAAACATCGGCGTTTTTGTTGTCGGGACGGCAGTTAGTAGTCGTCGAGTAGTCATTGGTGCTCAGCGGCAGTCCCCATTGCACCAAGTGGCGTGTGCCGTTAAGCGGAGGGGCGTATTGTTGGCCCATCGTTTGGGCATACAATGGCTATGAGCATGCTGCGGTGAAGGCTTGTCCGCTCCGCAGCTTTTTTCTACGGTTAAAGGAGTATGTATGTCCGTTGAGGTCATGAGGACTGTGATCGAGGCCGCCGAGGGCCGCGTGCCCGTCGACACGCTGTTTACCAATGCACAGATCGTCGACGTGTATGGCCAGCGCGTGGCGCCCGGTAGCGTTGCCGTCAAGGACGGTGTGATCGTCGGCGTGCTCTACGATGGTCGCGACGATGCCGCTGGCACCTATGAGGCAACTGAGGTCATCGACTGCCAGGGTCGCTATCTCGCTCCCGGTTTTATTGACGGGCATCTGCATATCGAGTCTTCGAACATCCGTCCCGCCGAGTATGCTCGCATGGCCGCGACGCGCGGTACTACCACCGCCATTGCCGACAGCCACGAGATTGCTAATGTGGCGGGCCTGGACGGCCTGCGCTTTATGATTGAGGACGGCCGCCGCGCACCCATCTCCATCAAATACATGATGCCTTCGTGCGTGCCCGCGCTGCCCGACGAGCAGGCCGGTGCCGTTATTTCTGCTGCCGATATGCAGGCGTTTTTTGCCGAGCATCCAGGCGATGTCTTTGGTCTGGGCGAAATGATGAACCTGCCGGGCGTCTTTATGGCCGACCCCGAGACTTGCGCTCGCATCGATGCTGCCAACCAGACGCCGTCCAAGCAGGTTGACGGCCACGCGCCGCTCGTTGCCGGCAAGGACCTCAACGCCTATGCCGCGGCGGGTATTATCGCCGACCACGAGTCGACGATTCCCGAGGAGGCGCTCGATAAACTGTCCCGCGGCATGTATGTGATGCTGCGTGAGGGCACGTGCAGCCACGATCTGGCCAATTTGTCCCCGATGCTGCTGGAAAACCCCGCCCGCGCCCGCCGCTGCTGCTTTGCGACCGACGACCGCGCTCCCTCCGACGCGCTTTCGACCGGCATGATCGACAATGCCTGCCGCGTGGCCATCGAGGCTGGCGTCGACCCGGTGGTCGCCATCTCCATGGCGTCCCTTTCCACGGCTGAGGCATTTGGCCTGGACCACGGCTGTCGCGACCCGCATGAGCTCCGCGGCGCGATCGCCCCAGGCAAGCGTGCCGACCTGCTGGTGCTCAACGACCTGACGTTTGCCACAGCTCCGCATCGCGTGTATGCCGCCGGTGCCCTGGTGGCGCAGGACGGCACCTTTGTGGGCGAGATCGCGCCCGAGATGGCCGAGGTTGCGGCCCTTGCCGATGAGCTGCGTGCTTCCGTTAAGCTGCCGAAGCTTTCGCTTGACGTGTTCGATTATGCCTTTAAGCCGGGCGAGGCCGTTATCGATGTTATCCCGGGTATGGCTATCACGGGTATGGCTCGCCCCGAGAACGCCGAGGGCCTGCGCCGCATTATGCTGATCGAACGTCACGGCCGCGGCGTGTCGCTGCAAGCCGAGGGCGCCGATGGCGATGGTCCCGCCGGCATGGGGCTCGTCGGCAAGCATATCGGCCGCGGCTGGGTGCGCGGCTTTACCATCACAGGCGGCGCTATCGCCTCGACGATTGGCCACGACTCGCACAACGTGTGCGTGGTGGGCGACAACGCGGCCGATATGATGGCTGCCGTCGAGGCTGTTGGCCAGGGCGGTCACGTACTGGTGCGCAACGGCGAGGTCGTGGCGCGCATTCCGCTGGCGCTCGGTGGTCTTATGAGCGAAGGCACGGCAGAGGACGTTGCCGCACAGCACGACGACTTTATGGTCAAGGCGCGCGCCATGGGTATTGAGCCGCCGCTCGACCCCATCATGGGCATCATCTTCCTGCCCCTGCCGGTCATCCCGACGCTCCGCATTCGCCCCGAGGGCATGTTCGACGTTACAACCTTCACCTACGCCGACTAGTCATTGGGGACGTTCTTAAACGACTAGTCGCTGGGGACACTCTTTGGCGTGTCGCCTGACGCCGCGACCGTGAGACCTCTGGCACGCGTGAGCTATTTGCTAGGTCCTTGTAACGTTTGCGCCCGCGGAGTCTTATCTGAGCTCCCTCTGGGTACGTTGGAATCGGATACACGTTCGATTCCAACAAGCCCGAAGGGAGCTTTTCTATGTTTAAACTGATTGCATCCGATATGGACGGCACACTGCTTGACGAAAACGGCCAGGTGCCTCCCGAGACCTACGAACTGATTCTGGCGTTACACGAGCATGGCGTGCATTTCGCCGCATCGTCAGGTCGTCGCTACGATCGCCTGTGCGAGTTCTTTGCGCCCGTTCGCGACAAGATGGACTTTGTCGCCGCTAACGGCGCCCAGGTCTACGCCGACGGTAAGATGGTGGACCGTGAGGTGTATTCCCACCTGGCGATTCGAAGGCTCGCCCAAGCCGTCAGGACGTTTCCCAATCTGCATCTTGCGCTCTTTGACCGAACCAAGTCCTTCCTGCTCGATGACGAGTGCAAGTTCGTGCGTGAGGTCGATAAGGACCTTCCCAATGCCGAGCGCATTTGGGAGCTGCCCGATCCCAGCGTAAATATCATCAAAGCGAGTATCTTTTGCGACGACAGTGCGGTTATGGACAGCGCGTACGTGCTACAGCGCGAACTTGGTCAGCTCTTTACTTTTGCGCCTTCGGGCAACGCGTGGATTGATGCCATGCAGCCTGGTGTGTCGAAGGCCTCGGGTATCGCGCAGCTCGCGGAGCATTACGGCATTGGACGCGACGAGGTCATGGCGTTTGGCGACTCGATGAACGACTACGAGATCATTCGCTTTGTCGGCACGGGCTGCGCGATGGAAAACGCGCGCCCCGCGCTCAAGGCGGTGGCCGATCGTGTGGTGGGTTGTAACCGCGACCACGCCGTCCAGCAGGAGCTCCGTCGCGTGCTGGAGAGTCTCTCCTAATCCGGCAGATGGGGACGTTCCTTTTCTGCCGACAGTGGGGGACAGTCCTTGCGGCTTTTTGCGAAGAGTGTCCCCAGTGACTAGTCGTTTAAGAACGTCCCCAATGACTAGGCAAGGGCGGCCATGATGGTGCGGGCGACGCCGTCGTGGTCGTTGTCGTATTCGGTAATGGCGTCGGCGGCCTTGCGATCTTCGGGCTCGGCGTTGATCATGGCCATGCCATGGCCCGCTGCCTGCAGCATGGGGATATCGTTGATGTTGTCGCCGAACGCCCAGGCGTCGGCGAGACGCTCGCCCAGGTGCTCGCATAGCCACGTGAGGGCCGTTCCCTTGGTGGCGCCCTCACCCATGACCTCGATATTCATGGCGTACGAACGCGTGACCTCAATGCCTCCGAGCGTGTCGAGCGCCGCCGCGATGGCGTCGCGATCGGCCGGGTCGTGCCAGTACATGGCGATACGTTCGAGCGTCTCGACCTCGTCGATCTTGCTGTCGATATCCATGTCGATCGGTGTTCGTGTGCGCTTGAGCGAAGCCGCGATGTGGGGGTCACCGCCGCAGAACTCATCCAGGCGCCCGTAAAGCGAGCGGGGGAGGAAGCACTGTCCATCCGCGAAGATATCGAAGGTCACATCGTGGCCGGCGGCAATGCGATGGATGCGGTGGGCAATGCCGCAATCGAGCGGACGGCTCAAGATGCACGTGGCGCGCGAGGCGTCGGTGGGCGTATCCTCGTCGAGCTGCCAGACGCTGGCGCCGTTGGCACAGACCGCGTAGTGCACGGCGGGATGGGCGAGAATGGGCTCAAAGATGCCCGACAGCGGACGTCCCGTGCAGGGCACAAATTCAATCCCGCGTCGAGCGAGCTCGTCGAGCATCGCCCAGGTGGCATCGCTCATCTGCTTATCGCTCGTCAACAGCGTTCCATCCATATCGGAAAACACAATCATTTGATGCAGCCCTTTCTGCTGGCATAAAAAGCGTGGCCGAGGGCTTGGGTCCCTGGCCACGCTCGAGTTCTATAACGGTCCGCGTCCTAGCGGTCGGCGAGTGGCTTGTACTCCAGCGGCTCGATCACCGGACGATAGGCCGGGCGAATAATACGGTGCGCGCAGAAGAGCTCTTCCATGCGGTGCGCAGACCAGCCGGCCATGCGGGCGACGGCGAACAGCGGCGTAAAGAGCGTCTCGGGCACGCCGAGCATCTTGTAGATAAAGCCCGTGTACAGGTCGATGTTGGCGCAGATGGGCTTGGTCATGCCGTGGTCGCGCATCACTTGCGGGGCCAGGCGCTCGATGCGCTCGATGAGTGCGAACTCCTCGCCCAAGTCCTTCTTGGCGGCAAGCGTGCGCGCGTAACGGCGGCACACCTCGGCGCGCGGGTCGCTCAGCGTGTAGACGGCGTGGCCCATACCGTAGATGAGGCCCGTGCCGTCGAAGGCCTGCTTGTCGAGAATCTTGCCCAGGTAGGCTGCGACCTCGTCCTCGTCCTCCCAATTGGAGACATGCGCACGGATGTCCTCGTGCATGGACACGACCTTGGCGTTGGCGCCGCCGTGGCGCGGGCCCTTGAGCGAGCCGATGGCCGCGGCGTAGGCGGAATACGGGTCGGTGGCCGAGGAGGATAGCACGCGGCAGGCGAACGTGGAGTTGTTGCCGCCGCCGTGCTCGGCATGCAGCATGAGCATCACGTCGAGCAGCATGGCTTCGTCGCGGGTGAATGCCATGCCGCCGCGGAGCACCTGCAGGATGGTCTCGGCGGTGGAGAGGCCGGGTGTGGGGTGCGGTACATGAACCTCGGAGCCGCGACGCTTGGCGACCGAGGCCATATGCGCGAAGGCGGCGATGCGGGGGAGACGGGCGAGCATGGAGATGGCGACGTCGATTTCGTGCTCGGGTGTAATGGCGTCGGGCTCGGCGTCGAAGGCGTAGAGCAGCAGCACGGCGCGCTGAAGCACATTCATGATGCTCGACGACACCGTGGTCATGGGGAACTCGCGGACGTACTCGTCGCTCAGGTGCCTAAAAGCGCCCAGACGTTCGCAAAAACCGTCGAGCTCCTCTTTGGTGGGCAGCGAGCCCGTGATGAGCAGGTAGGCGACCTCTTCGTAGCCATAGCGATTCTCGGCCTGGGCGTTGTTGACCAGGTCCTCGATGCTATAGCCGCGTAGCGTGAGCTTGCCCTGGTCGGGTACGACCTTGCCGTCGACCTTGTTGTAGCCGTGCACGTCCGAGATGCGGGTAAGGCCCGCAACCACGCCCGAGCCGTCGGCATTGCGTAGGCCGCGCTTGATGTTATGCTCGACGAACAGACCCTCGTCATACGGATTAGTCGGCATGCCGTGGTAGAGGTTTTCGCTTTCGGGCGAAATCTGGCGGCTCGCCTCATAATCCAAGACCAGGCGGCTCAGATGGTCATCGAAGCGGTAGTAGATTTTCTTGGCGTCGTAAGCCATGCGCGCTCCTCTCGGGGCCGTGTGGGGGCGGCGTGCTTGGGTGCAGATGCGCCGGCCTGTTCCCGCACGGCCTGTTCGCTACAGGCGGTACATAAAGTTAAAGACGTCCTCGCGCTGGATGGACACGTTGACGCCCGAAAGCTCGCCGGCCTCGGCCAGGGCCTTCTGCAGCTCGGCGAAGTCGAGCTTGGACTCGGCGGTGTCGGCCAGCATGGTCATGGTGAAGATGTCCTCGATAATGGACTGCGTGATGTCGCGGATGTCGACGTTGGCCTCGCCCAGAACGCGGGTGACGCCGGCGACGATGCCGGGGCGGTTCTTGCCAAGGACGGTGATGACGATACGGGAGGACGAGATCTCGGCCATGGGAAACCCTTTCGCGTGGTTGCGGCGCGCGCGGGGCGCTCCGCTACGGTACAGTGTTCATCATTGTACCTGTCTGGCGCAAAAAAGGCGCGCTCGCTGCGGCGTTACATGCCTGCAACATGAGCGTAAGGGGGAAGGCCGTACGGGGAAGAGCCGTCTGGCGCGTGTCCGGCTCGTGTTGGGTTGATTTCCGATCTCAGCCGAACACATTGAGCGGACAGGCCGTTCCCGCAGTCAGCCGAACGCCTCCGACGGCTGATTCCGAACTGGAAGCGGAGGGCATCCCCGCCCTTCGGTAGGGGATACCGCTCCGCGGCGCATGCCGCGGGCGGCGCCCCTATCGGACCACCGTGACCTCAGTTGGGATGGGCCCAGCACTGCCGCGTACTCGGTGAGCTAGAGCCAACTGTTCATCTTCACGTCGCGTATGGCGATATTTCGGTCGTCCGGCTCGGTGATGCCGTAGCCGAACGCCTGGAGCGTCTCTATGGACTCCTGGATCCTCTGTTGGAACATGGGACCCGGATCGACCCTCGGCCCGAGGTGCCCGCGCCAAAGGCACGGCGTGGCGCGCAGCATGTTATGGATTTTGGAGATGGGCTCGATGTCGGCGTAGACGTTGAGCGTCGCCATGGCGTCCTTGTGGCCGAGGATCGATTGGAGCGCCTTGATATCGCCGCCTTGGCGGATCCACTGCGTTGCGAACGTGTGGCGAAGGCCGTGGAACGTGATCAGCTCGTCGTTGGTGCCCATGAGGCCGTTGGTCTCCGAGAACGTCTTGAACGCCCTGCGGATATAGCTTGTCGTCGCGAAGGTCGCGCCCGGCTCCGACAGGATGTAGCAGTCCCCGATCTCGACCGCCCCGGTAAGGCCGCGCAAGCGCAGCTTTCCGCAGTCGATCTCGTGGGTCTCCTTCAGGAAGGGGGGTAGGCCGACCGGGTCGATGGGGATACCCCTGGCGTCATGGGTCTTGGTGTCCTTGATGAACGAACCCATTCCCTTCGCGTACGCCACCGAGTGTCTGATCGAGATCAGGCCCGTCTCGAAATCCACATCGCACCACCGAAGGCCGCAGACCTCGCCGATTCGCATCCCCGTGTGCAGGGCGAGTACGACCGCCCTCTAATCCTCGGCGGACCAATCGAGTCCGAACTCCTTTCGGGCATCCTCTTCGCTCATGACTTCGAGAAGGTCTCCGGGTTGGCAACGAAGGGCGAGGCATAGCTGCTCGAGTGTGTTGAAGCGAATGCCGCGAATATGCCCTTTTTTAATACGGGACAGGTTCACGGGCGTGGTTCCAATCCTTTCGGCAAGTTCGTTCGAGGAAATCTTTCGCTCGGCCATGATCTTGTCGAGGCGAACAATTACGGGCATGGCGTTTCCTTACGCAATCTCGTCGGAGTCGAGGTACAGCTCTCGGGCGTACAAGAAGAGCTGGGAAAGCATGAACAGGACGATGCCGAGAACCAGAGAGGTCCAATCGAATGATGAAGCGATCTCTTGGGCGCCGACGGCCCCCTCGCCGCCAAACATCGAAACGGAGGTTTTGAGTGAGCCGGCGTAGAGGCTGGTGGCAGCTTGAACAACGAAGAGAATGCCGAGCACCTTCAAGCATGTCGCAGACCCTTTCTTGAAGGGGTCTCCGCTCTTGGTCGTCCACACGAGAACGGCGCTGAGGATGGTCGTAGCGATACCGATGACGGCAGGGACCAATGTCGAGATCGCAAGGGCTGGATACGCGGGGGAGTCTGCAATTACAGGGTTGTCGAGCACTTCGATTGCTGGCTTTAAGGAGAACGCCACTTGTGCGATGGCGGTGGCGCAAAGGGTCGCAGAGGCTATCGCACATGCGATGCGGAAGGAATGAAGCCGGGGAGTGCGATTGTCGGAACTCATAATAACCTCCGAAGAATTTAAAAAACTCAGGTTATTTTTTAACAGTTTATGTTAAATTGACTTTGCCGGCAAGTAATAAGGGCCGAGCATTTTGTTCGGCCCCTCTGTTCCGACTGGATGAGGTTAAGGTTGGCGATGAATATGCTCAAAATCTCGAAGGCGATCTTTAGGTCGCTTCTCTCCTCCAGGTCGCTCTGTGTTGTCGTTGTTGCGTTGATGGTTCTTTGTGCTCTGCCCGTCTTCAGGAGCGCGGCTGGCATCGACGGACGGGTCGAATACCTCGAGTCGGGAATAACCCGTGTTGAGCAGGAATTGTCAGCATCCTATGCGGATGCGCTTGTGAATGCGGGGGAGGACGGTGTCTATACCTCTTCATCAAGCATGCCCGCGCTTCTGTACCCTCTTGCCGCGGGACGTCTTATCTTGGCACCGCTCTCTCCCCTACTTCCGTTTCTGCAGATATCGGATGGAGAGTACACCTATTATGACGGATCGAAGGAGTAGTTGCTATGGGTCGCAACGGCCGTTGCCGTCTCGTTCCTTGCCGCGCGTCTTAACAAACGTGAAAAGCTCATCATCCAGGCACCGATGGGCGAGCTGGGTAGACTTGTTGCATCGAGCGTATGGGCGAGTGTTTTTGCAATGCTTGCCGTCCTCGCCATCAATCTTCCAGGGATAATCGCCGCGCTTGTGAAGAATGGCCCGGGCTCGCCGTTCTATCCGATAGGCTACATTCAATATGCGACTCCGGTTATCAAACCGGCTTGGCTGGTGTTCGCGCAGACGGCCATCTTGCAATTCTTGGTGGCAGCGTTCATCTCGCTTGTCGTTCACCTTGCCGTGAAGATTGCCAATAACCCTACGCTTGGAATCGTGTTCGTATGTGCCCTGATGGGGGTGACGATGGTTCCCGGGTATTACGGAAGATCCATCGCTTTACGTGAGTTCGCCCTGTTGAATCCCCTTACGTATGCGAACACTGAGTTGACCGTCGGCGCCTATAGCCCGTACCCGACAACGCAGATAGTGAATCTGCCTGGACTTTGCTTCGAGCGTGGTGCGATTGCCCTCGTATGCGCAATCGGGATCGAGGTGCTGGCAATTAGCCTGCTTTGCGTTGCTGGAAAGAGCGGCTGCGCGTGCCCGATATCCCCGATTTGTCTTGAGAGAGGTTCCTTCACTGCATCGAGAACGGCAACTCGTTCGAGCGCTTGTGCCTCCGCCGTTGCATACGTAAGAACGATGGGGAAACTGCTCCTGCGTTCTCCTACCCTCGCCGTATGCGCGATTGCAATGTCGACGACGATGCTGGCCCCGGCTCTGGTCGAGATGTTTCCTGACGCTGATAACGTTTCCGCTGTTCGGTATAGGGATGGGGAGCTCCGTTCAATAGATCGGTATCTAGAGCAGAACGCTGCGAATATGGACGTCGAGGGCAAAGCGGCCCTGGAAGACATGCGGGATGCTCTTTCGGGTTTCGTGTACGCGCCTATGCCTGCGGAGGGGTTTCGAAGCCTTGCGACGTACGAGCGCGCTCGAGGTGAGCTGGGCGCGGCAGATGCGACTCTCCTGCAATCGATCGGAATCGAGCCGGAGACTCCTTCTCGTGCGGAGGCGCGCGCCCTTCTGCTTGAGTCGATCGCGAGCTTGCCGGACCCCAAGGTTTACGAGTTAAGTACGAAGATGCCCCCATTAATCCTCCTTTCGTATCTCCAGGCAGCGCTTCCCTCCTTATTTTTGCTGTTGCCCGTGGTTGTCACATCGCTCGCGTGCACCCACCTGCAGTGTCGTTCCCTTCTGGTTCTCCAGATCCCCGCAACAGCGCATGTGCGTTTTCTGACGGCTGTTGCGCTGGCTCTCCTGCTTGGCTTGGTGCTGCTTTTGGTGTCGATGGTTCCCGCTGTCGTTGTGTCCGTGATTAAGAACGGTGCGGGTGGATCGGAGTATCCCGTCGCTCTCATTCGGGCGGGAGCTTCGACAACGTCCACGGTGGGGGAGGCGGTGTTGTGCAGTATTCCTTTGCTGGTCATGGCATACGGCGTGATTTCCGTCGTCGCTGCGTTGACAGCAGCGATTAGCCGCAACCCCGTTGTCACCGGAATGGTTTGCGCGGTTCTCTTGGTGTTGGGTTCGTTGAGCGCTCATGTTGAAAGCGTGGGCATGGGCGTCGCGCTGCTGGCTCCATTCGCCTCGTTTGATTCCGCTTCCCAGGTGGGGACGATTGGGTTCCTTGGGCGAGGGACGAACGCGATGCCTTTTGGAGAGGTCGTCGGCGCATCGGGCGCTCTGCTGGTGGTCTTGGGCGCCGTATCTCCGTTGATGGTGCGCCTGAGTGTTCCAAAGATCGAAAGGGGATGATCTCGATGATTGACCTTCAAACGCTGACGATCTCTTATGGAAAGAAGGTGCTCGTAGATTCGGTGAACGCTGAGTTTGCCCCGGGTACGGTCTACGGTCTCGTCGCTCCGAACGGGCATGGAAAGACGACGTTGCTGCGTGCGATGGCAGGTTTGCCGGGTCCTCGCGTGGACGGGAGCATCGTTCTGGATGAGGTGCAGGGTACGGGTGCGAGAGAGGTCCGTTCTATGATCTTCTATGCACCTGGTGAGGGGACGCTGCTGTATCCCGGATTGCGTGCGGAAGATCACCTCAAGATGGTTTGCGATATGTGGCCGCATGCTCGCGATATCGAAGAGATAGTGGAACAAACGCAGATAGGCGAGTTCGCGAAGATGAGGATCCGCACTCTGAGCCAGGGCATGAAGCAGCAGCTTACCCTGGCGATTGCGTATGCGACGGGCGCGCGGTACCTTCTATTAGATGAGCCCATGAACGCGCTCGACCCCAGCAGGGTGGACTTGCATTCCGAGATTCTCAGGAAGCTGGCCGATTCTGGTACGTGCATCATCATGTCATCCCACATCTTGGATTCGGTCGATAGGCTGTGCGATGAGATTCTGTTTTTGAAGGATGGGAGGCTCATTAGAAGCATTCCGCAAGATGATGCTGCGCCGAAGTCTCCTGGATCCCATTTCGCAAAGCCTGCCGGACGCGCCGAGGGTGCGCTAAGCACGTATCGGCGACTCTACGAAAAGGGCGGGTAGAAATGCAAGTTAAAAATCTATGTGGTCAATATAATACCGTTGAACCAGCGTATCGATACCGCTCAGCCATTCGCCTCGCCCCCGTCGCACGCATCTTCATTCGGGCTGTCATTATTAATCTAACGATGCTTTGAGAAATGTAGGTGCTTCTAAATGTGCTGTCGACTTCTTCTCAAACTAATCCTAAGAGACAGGGCCGCATGGATCTCTACGCTCGTTCTTGCCGCAGCCTTCTCCATCCCCATTGCGTTCAATTCACCCATCTACGGGCCCTTCTTTATGAAACAGGGCATGCAGAGCTTTGTCGACGCATTCAATACGCGCGCGCCCCAGGCCAGCGGCACAGACCTATCTCCAGAGCAGCAAAATGACGCGGAGCTTGCAAGATACGCGAACGCCGCCCTCGCCGCTCAAACCGACGCCGCCTTTCTCGATTCTGCCGAGAGCTACTACGCGCTCATGGGCGAAGGCTTCCAATCCGGGTCCATCGTGGGAGACCGAGAGACCAATGACGCAGACCTCGCGTATTGCCGTGCCCTGAGCAGCTCCGGCATCACGGATATCCCGGCCTCCGCAAACGACCTGCCATTCCTTTCCTTCCTGCCTTACGCCATTGCCACGGCGCCGTCTTTCCTTCCCTTCATCCCCTTCCTTCTCTCGTCGATACTCGTGCTCGGCGCCACAAGGCCCGGGACCCTGGCGGCGAAGGCGCCCGTGCCCAAATTCCGGCGCCTTATCCAAACCGTGTTTTCGATAATTGGCGCGGGGACCGCGATGCTCCTCGCCGGCCTCGCACCCGGGGGCATTTACGCCTCGGCCCTAAACGGCTTCGGGCAAATTGGGTACCCGATCGCCTTCTTCCATGACGGCGCGCTTACCACCACGACCGCGGGAGACGTCTTCACAGCCCTGCTTCTCGCGCTGCTTGCGGGCGGAACCTTGATATCCGTTTGCTCCGCCGTCCTATCGACCGCAACGAGGCGCGTCCTCGCGGGCCCCCTTACCTCCGCGCTGCTTGTCGCGGCCCCGGCATTCCCGTTATTGTCCGATTCGGCACTGGGGCATAATGCCGTGCTCGGGCTCCTGCCGCTGGCCGTGTTCTCGCCTATCGAGGCCACGGGCTACGTGGGATGCTTCCCGACAGAATTCATTGGCTCCGGTTCAGGCAGCGCATCGATGCTTGCCGTGGCCCTGGCATACGTCGCGGTCCTTTTTGCGGTCGGCGCCGTTGCGGCACGTTCGCCCAAACAGGCTGGACCCGCTAAAAAGCACCATGGGCTCGAGCTTCTGGACGCGAGCGTGGGATACGGGAGCACGACGGTACTTTCAATCGGATCGCTTTTCCTGGGCCCGGGGACGGCGGCGGGCCTCGTTGCCCCCAACGGCTCGGGGAAAACCACCCTTCTTGAAGCGCTATCGGGCCAATTTCCCACCCGCATCCGCTCGGGAAGCCTGGCGGCAGACGGAATCTGCCAACGCCGATCAGCCGAATTCGCAGAACTCGTCTACCTGAGCTCTTCGGGCAGCGCGGATCTCTACCCCACGCTATCGGCCATCGAGCACCTCTCTTTCGTTAGGGAGGCGTGGAAATCGGCCGCCGACATCGACTCGCTCTGCGACTCCCTCGGAATCTCCCCATATCTCGACAAGCCGACCCGTAAACTCTCGACAGGAATGAAGCAGCAGGTAAAGCTTGCCATGGCGATATCGACCGATTGCCCGTACCTCATCCTCGATGAACCGCTGAACGGCCTCGATCCGGGAAAGCGGAAAACCTCCTGCGACGCGATGCGCAGCGAGGTGGCGCGGGGACGCAGCGTGCTCATCTCAAGCCACCTGCTCGACGACCTGGCAGACCTCACCAACTCGTTCTACTTCATCGAAGACGGCACGCTCGTGGAAAAGATCGAGTCGTCCTCGCAGACGCTCAAGCAGGAATACCTCGATACATACGAGGGAGGTGAATGACATGAAACTGTTTGAACAGCTGAAGACCAATGCGTCGCGCATGGCTGTCTACGCCATCCTCGTGGCAACGGCTTTATGCGGAATCGCGGCACCCGTCTATGCGCTCAACGGGGAGAAAGGCGATGTCGAACCCGCGTACATGGCTTCGACGGTTAAGGACCGGTACAAAGCCTTCTCTGGAGACGCGTTTTACGTAGCAGAGTACGACACGACCTACCGTGAGCTTCGCTACAACAAGAGATACGAATATCTAGGCGCAAAAGTAATCAGCTATACATCGGGTTGGTACCGCTCCAGCTATGGACACATAACCCAGTTCAAGTGTAACTACCGTGTGTACAACTAAAGCAACCCGGCCGGGACGAGGGGTGACGCAAAAGCGTCGCCCCTCGTTTTTAACCATGTCAACTGAACCTAGTTCAGTTTGGTTGATTTCCGATCTCAGCCGAACACATTGAGCGGAAAGGCCGTTCCCGCAGTCAGTCGAACGTCCCCGGGGCCCTTCTCAGGCCCCGGGGACGGCATTTTCCCAGTTGAAGGAACGGTGGAGATGTGTTTCGATGGGTCAGATTCGTGTCGGTTGATTTCCGATCTCAGCCGAACACTTTGAGCGGATAGGCCGTTCCCGCAGT
>UQZU01000042.1 GCA_900545665.1 uncultured Collinsella sp. | reverse complement strand
TACGAGATGCAGCGTAGTCTCGTGGGCTCGGAGATGTGTATAAGAGACAGGGGCGTAAGTAGGCGAGGGGCGGGAGAGGGGTGGCTTGTGCGATGGGCGCGGCGTGGCCGCGCTTGGCCAACGGTGCCTTGGCACATCCTCGGCAGCTTGCCCTAGAGCTTGTGGTGGCGCTCTTCTTTGCGCTCCTCGGCTGCCTGCTCCTCCTGCTTAAAAGCGGGGTCGTCGGGGGTGACCAGCTCGTCCTCGTGCGTGCGCTTGTTGTAATGGTGGCGTAGCACGGGTTCAAACAGGTGTAGGTGCTTGGCGAAGGCAGCCGAGCCAATGGCGAGCACGGTAAAAATGAGCACGCGCATGGGCACCTCGACCTGATTGATGGCGGCGGCGCCGGCCGAAAGCATAATGCACCAGGCATAGATGAGCAGCACAGCCTGTTTTTGGTTGTAGCCTTCTTGGATCAGGCGGTGGTGGATGTGGCCCTTGTCGGCCTGCCCGATGCTAATGTGGGCGCGCTTGCGGCGCACAATGGCGCTAAACGTGTCGATGATGGGCACACCGGCAACGATGAGCGGGATGATAAGCGAGGTGAGTGCGGCGGTGCGGCTCACGTTGAGCAGCGAGATGGAGCCCAGCGCAAAGCCCAGAAGCAACGACCCCGAGTCGCCCAAGAAGATACTTGCGGGGTTGAAGTTGTAGCGCAAAAAGGCCAGACAGGCGCCAAAGAGCGCAATGGAGAGCGCGGCGGCGTCGATGCGGCCCGAGAGAACAGCCATCGAAAACATGGTGAACGATGCGATGCCGCAGATGCCCGTGGCCAAGCCGTCGAGGCCGTCGATGAGGTTAATGATGTTGGTGAATGCCACCAGATAGATCACGGTAATGGGGTAGGCGAGCCATCCGAGCATGATCTCGCCGGGAGCAAACGGGTTGACGATGACGTCGATCCGCAGGCCGCCCATGCAGGCGATAAGCGCGGCGAGGACCTGTCCGGCCAGCTTTTGCTTGGGCGTGAGCTGGAAGACGTCGTCGATGGCGCCGGTCGCAAAGATAACGGTAAAAGAAAGCGCAAGTATGGGGTAGCTGATGTGCAGACGGGGGTGGGGCACCAAAACGGGCGGCCAACCCAGGTACCAGGTGCCTAGGATTTGCACAGTGCAGGCGACGACCAGGCCCAAAAACACCGCCGTTCCGCCCAAACGCGGGATGGGCTTGGTGTTGATGCGGCGCTTAGAAGGATAGTCGACGGCGTCGAGCTTGATTGCCAGGCGCTTGACCAGGGGTACCGTGAGGAAGGTCGTGATAAAGGCCGCCGCTGCCACGCATAGGTACGGTATGTAGCTCGGGGATGAAGCCATGAATCTAAAAACCGCCAAGCGTCGAAGGAAAAGGTCAGAAGAACGCCATGCGCAAAGGGCATAGCCGAACCATAATACTCGACCAAGGGGGGTGCATGGAATTGTACGCAGCGATAATCACGCGCTTACCAGATATTGGGATGTTGTCGATGGCTTGTCGGGATGCCGGCGGGGATCCATATGGACTGTAATGGTGATTTTCGGCAAAAGAAAACCACCCCCCACGTTACGAAAATGAACCCACCTAAAACAGGTGGGTGCCCTCATCGACTGTTCCAGCGTCCTTAACAACGAAGGATACCTGTACTAGGTACGACTGTGTGGGCTCCCTAAATAAACGCGACGGTTCACCCAGTTGCTCCGCGGGGGGCGGAATACCTACATCATAAAGCGGCACTTTATCGATTCCAGTCTTGACATTACAAAAATCGTGTCGGACGATTACGGCGCCTTGGGCTCGAGCCGTCTGTGGGGTTGATCCCTTTACGTTTGAGCTGCTGAATCGTTGTTTTGGAGCATGGTTTTATGCCGACGTCGTTGACCGAACTTTTTTCGCCCGCCTGCCATTTGTGTCCGCGCCGTTGCGGTGCGGCGCGCGATGAGGGCGCGCACGGCGTCTGCGGTGCTAACGACACGCTCAAGGTGGCCCGCGCCGCGCTTCATATGTGGGAGGAGCCGCCTATCTCGGGCGAGGCCGGTTCGGGCACGATCTTCTTTAGCGGCTGCTCGCTCAAATGTATCTACTGCCAGAACCACGAGATCTCGACCGGCAATTTTGGCCTTGAGATTTCGCCTGAGCGCCTGGTCGAGATTATGCTGGAACTGCAGGACCAGGGTGCCAACAACATCAATTTGGTGACGGCGACGCACTATGCGCACCTGTTGCCTGCCGCGATTGCCGCGGCACGGGCGCGCGGACTGGTTATCCCAATCGTCTACAACACGAGTGGTTACGAGCGCGCGAGTGCCGTGGCGGCGCTGGGCGACCTGGTCGATGTGTGGCTCACCGACTTTAAATATGCCGATGCCGGGCTTGCGCAGTCGCTCTCCCATATAAAGGATTACCCGCGTGTGGCCGTGTCGGGTCTGGCCCAGATGGCGCGCGAGATCGAGCGCCGCGGGGGAGAGTTGGTGGACGAGGACGGGCTTATGAAGCGTGGCATGATCGTGCGTCACCTGGTGCTTCCGGGGCATGCAGACGATTCGTGTCGCGTGCTGGACCTGGTGTGGCAGACGGTGGGCGACGTGCCGATCTCGGTTATGAACCAGTACACGCCCAATGCGCTCATGCGCGAGCAGGGCGGCGACCTGGCACGCGCCGTGACGCGTGAGGAGTACGAGCAGGTGCTCGACCATGCCGACGACCTGGGTTTTACGACGATGTTCTGGCAAGAGGGCGGCGCGGTAGACGAGAGCTTCACCCCCGCCTTCGACACCACCGGCGTCCTCACCAGCGCAAAGTAGAGCGCACGCTGATGATTTTTCTGGGACGGGGATTAAAAAATCATCGAGAGGATCGCCTGTTCGAAAAGTTGTCAAAATAGCCGCGTCCCAAAAAGACTGGTTATTGGGCGTTGACAGTTGGCGAGCCGTAGGTAAAATATCGACTTGTCCTGGGGACGTAGCTCAGTTGGGAGAGCGCTGCCGTCGCATGGCAGAGGCCGAGGGTTCGACTCCCTTCGTCTCCACCCATGGATTTGATAAGCCGCTGACATTGTGTCGGCGGCTTTTTTTAAAAGAAAGGGCTATATCATGGCCGAGCTTGAGTCCCAACCATTGTCCGACGAGGAGCGCGCCGAGTTGGAAGAGCTCCGCGCTGAGAAGGCCCGCCGCGAGGCTCGGGAAGAGGCCCGTCGCGAGCGTGAGGAGCTGGCTGCCCTGCGTGCCGAGCGTGCGAAGGCCGAGGAGGCCGCCGCGAACGCCGCATCCGCATCGGCGCCCGCGCCCGCACCCAAGCCCGCTGCTGCGAAGCCTGCACCTGCCGCGCCCAAACCTCAGCCTAAAAAGGCCGCCCGTCCCAAGTCCGTCGAGCCCAAGCCGAGCCGTGACGAGATGACCTTTGCCCAGCGCATGGTTACCTCCAAGGAGCCTATGGGCGAGAACGAGATCCCTGGCATGGCGCCGGCTCAAAAAATCATCATTGTCCTTGCCCTCATCGCGTTTGTCATCTTTATGGGCTACACGATCCTGACCAGCATGGGCCTGCTCTAACCGACTCGCATCGGGCGTCATGTCCGCATGCTCTGCTCTCGTCCAACCCTCAAATTCTGCACCACACATCCGAAAGGTCGCCCCATGGCTTTGACCGACATCTCGCATCCCACCGACATCGCAATGCTCACCGATCTGTACGAGCTCACTATGGCCCAGGGCCTGTGGGAGAGCGGCAAAGCCAATGAGCAAGGTTGTTTTACGGCGTTTTACCGTGACCATCCGTTTGGCAGCGCTTACGCCGTCATGTGCGGCACCGCCGAGCTTCCTGAGCTCGTCGAGAATCTGCGCTTTACGCCCGAGGATATCGAGTACCTTGCCTCGCTTCAGGCTCCCGCCGGCGGTGCGATGTTCAAACCCGCATTCCTCGACTACCTGCGCAACTTCCGCGCGCACGTGAACATTGACGCCGTGCCCGAGGGCGAGCTTGTTTTTCCGCGCGAGCCCATGGTGCGCGTCACAGGTCCGGCTCTGGAGTGCCAGCTGCTCGAGACGGCGCTGCTTAACATCGTCGGCTTCCAGACGCTCGTCGCCACCAAGACGGCGCGCGTGGTGTTGGCGGCGGATGGTCGTCCCGTCGCCGAGTTTGGCCTGCGCCGCGCCCAGGGTCCCGATGGCGGTCTGGCCGTCGCCCGCGCAAGCTATGTGGCCGGCTGCTCGTCCACGTCTAACGTGCTTGCCGGGCGCCGTTACGGCATCCCCGTCTTTGGCACGCATGCGCACAGCTGGGTGATGAGTTTTGACTCCGAGCTCGAGGCCTTCCGCGCCTTTGCCAAGTCGAGCCCCAAGAATTGCACGCTGCTCATTGACACCTACGACGTGCGCGAGGGCTGCGAGCATGCCATTACGGTTGCCAAGGAGATGGAGGCGACGGGCGAGCGCCTGTCGGCCATTCGCATTGATTCGGGCGACCTGGCCAAGCTCTCCAAGTATGTTCGCGGTCGTTTCGATGCCGAGGGCCTGCCTTATGTGGGGATCTCGGTGTCCAACGATCTGGACGAGTACACGATTCAGTCGCTGCTCGACCAGGGCGCACCCATCGACAGCTTTGGTGTGGGTACCAAGCTCGCGACCTGCTACGATCAGCCGGCGCTGGGCGGCGTGTACAAGCTTTCCGCCCGCCGGGCGAGCGATGCGGACCCGTGGACGCCGGTGGTGAAGCTCTCCGAGCAGCCCTACAAGCGCACGATTCCGGGCGTGCAGCGTGTGCGCCGCTATTACGATGGCTTTGGCGGCCCGGTCTGCGACATGATCTATGACGAGGACCATCTGGCGGGGGAGGGCGCCGCGCGCGGCAATACCCTCGTGGCCGTGAACGATGCCGCCCTGGTAACCGATGTGTCGGAGCTTGAGTATCGCGAGCTGCTGGTGCCGATCGTGCGCGATGGCAGTGCGGTGGCTCCGCGTGAGAGCATCGAGGACGCGCGCGAGCGATGTGCTTGGGCACTCGGTCATCTGGACGCGGCTTTCAAGCGCTTCCTGTACCCGCAGACCTACGTGGTGGGTATGGAACAGGGCCTGGCACAGGTGCGCGACGAGCTCGTGCGCAAGAACATGGCCGCGGCATCGGCCTTCCCTTGGGCAAAATGATCCGCATGCGACGGAGGAAAACGGCACATATTCCCGTTCGCCCGTTCGCTCGCCTGCTCGCTCAGCATTCGATTGGTTTGACGTATGACGACTTCTTATAAAACGATGGTAGTAAAGATCGGTTCGTCCACGGTGGTGGGTGCCGATGGCAAGGTCAACCGCGCCTTTATCGGCGGGCTTGCCGATCAGGCTGCTGCCCTGCGCAAGCTCGGCTGGCGTCTGGTCGTGGTGAGTTCGGGCGCCATTGCCTGTGGCTATCCCGTGCTGGGCTTCGACCGCAAGCCGGTCGGTGATCTGCCGAGCCTGCAGGCCTGCGCCTCGGCCGGTCAATGCATCATCTCGTCGGCCTACGACGAGGAGTTTCATGCGCGAGATCTGCTCACCTCGCTCGTGCTGCTCACGCGTCACGACACGGCGCGTCGCACGTCCTATTTGCACGCGCGCGACGCCCTGCTGCGTCTGGTGGAGCTGGGCGTGGTGCCGGTCGTCAACGAGAACGACACCGTTACCGTCGACGAGATCAAGTTCGGCGACAACGACACGCTGGCGGCGCTCGTGAGCTGCTTGGTTTCCGCCGACCTGTGCGTGACGCTGTCCGACATCGACGGTCTCTACACCGCCAATCCGCACGAGGACCCGACGGCCGAGTTTGTCCCTGTCGTGCATAGGATCGATGCCAAGATCATTGCCTCGGCGGGCGATTCTTCCACATCGGTGGGAACGGGCGGCATGATCACCAAGATTCGCGCGAGCCGCATTTTGATGACGGCCGGCATTCAGAGCGTGATTTGCTCGGGCGAGGAGCCCGATGCGCTCGTGCGTCTGGCTCGCGGCGAGAGCGTGGGCACGCTGTTCGACCCGCCGGCGGAGCGCCTGGATATTGCGCCCCGTAAACTGTGGATCGCGCTGGGCGACAAGGCCCACGGTTCGGTGACGGTTGATGACGGTGCCGCGAAAGCGCTGGTCGGCCACGGGTCGTCCCTGCTTGCGGTGGGTATTCGTGAGGTCGATGGCGAGTTTGCCGAGGGTGATGTGCTCGACGTGTGCGACCCGAGCGGTATGGTCGTCGCGCGCGGTATCGCCGAGGCCGATTCGGACGTGTTGGAGCTTGCTGCCGGCCGCCGCCAGGACCAGATCGCCGGCAACCGTCTGCTGGCAGATCTGGCCGAGAAGCCTGCGATTCATAGGGACAATCTAATCGTCTTTGCATAAAGAAAGACAGTGCTGCGGATCGTTTTCCCGCAGCACTGTCTTTCTTTATCTCGTGCCGGCAGTTGGGTGCCGGCAGTTGGGGACGCTTCTTTGCTAGAAGATCCGGCGCAGGTCTCCGCGGTTGAGGGCTTCGTCGAAGAGGTGCTTGAACACCACGCTGCCGTGCAGGCCATCGTGCTCAAACTCGTTCGTCACCCAGGCATGCGAGTTGCCCACGCGACTGAGCGTGTCGAGCTGCAGACCCGAATCCACGTACATGTCATCGAAGTACACGGCGGCCTGGAGTGGCACCTCGTTGCATGCTAGGCGCTGCGGGTCGTAGATCTTGTCCCAGCTCGTGTCTTCCATTAGCAGATCCATCGCGGGCTTGAAGGGCTTAAGTTCGGGCATCTGCTCAAACATCCACGGGAACATGGCCTCGCCGGTAAACATGAGCGGGCGCGCGAGGGTGTCGAACTCGGCGCGGTGTGCCTTCTCTTCTGCCGCGGCCCAGCGGATGGGCATGGTGTCGCCGTCGGCGTAGATGAACTCCTGCAGCGTCCAGTACAGCGGGTCTGTACGCGTGTTGGTGCGCTCGAAGGCGCGCATCAAAAAGCTGTCGGATACCGAGGTTCCGCAGCTCAGCGTGCCGTCGCCGTCAACAAAAGCATGGTCGATAATCCAGTGCATGCGCTCAAAGCTCGGCTTCATGCCAAAGTCGCTGCCCATGAGCTGCAGGCGCTCGACCGTCATCGGTGAGCCGTCGGGCAGTGCGGGCTTTTGCTCCTCGATCGCATCGGCCAGCGCCGCCACGCGATTGACATCGGCGGGATAGCGGTCGTAGTACTGCTGCGTTTTGGCTGCCATGCGCGGGAAGGTGTGCGCGTAGACCTCGCTGGCGCTCGCCGGCACGTGCGGAATGCCGCCGCAGGTAAAGCTTGCCGTCACGCCCTCGGGGAAGAGCGATAGATAGCTCAACGTCAAAAAGCCTCCGTAGCTCTGTCCGAGTGTGACCCAGGGCTTGCCGCCAAAGCCCACCAGGCGCAGGTACTCAAAATCGCGCACGATGGAGCTGGCGAGGTGGCGCTTAAGGAAGTCCGCCTGCGAGCGGGCCGCATCGGCGCCGGCGGCCGTTGCGCGATCACCCAGTGCCTTGATCGTGCGTCCGTCCACGCAGCTACTGCGTCCGGTGCCGCGCTGGTCGGGAAGGACCACGCGGAAGTGCTTGACGGCCTCCTCGATCCAGCCGTCGCTTGTAGGCGACAGCGGACGCGGGCTCTCGCCGCCGGGGCCGCCCTGCAAAAACAGGAGCAGCGGCAGATCGTCGTTGATGCGGTCGGGCGCGCAAACCACGCGGTAGAAGAGCTTGATGCTCTCGGGCGCGCCGGCGATTGGTGCCGGCATAGCGCCGCGGCGCATGGTGCTGCCGACGGCCAGGAGCATCGGCTCCAGGCCGCGCCAGTCAAGGGGGACGTCGATGCTGTGGTCCTCGACGTAAAGGCCGGGGACGTGGTACGAAGTGATGAGGGCCATGTGAGTCTTCCGTTCGTTGCGGTGTTTCGGGTTGACCAATTCTACCGCCGCGGGCGAGGCCATGCGCAAATCGGCTACCATGGTTGCAAACTTCTAGGAGAAAGGGCCGCCCATGTCGGTCGATATAGCCACGTATGTCCACGATCTTGCCGTTGCCGCCAAGGCAGCGTCGGCCTCGCTTGCCACGGCGAGCGATGAGCAGCGCCAGGAGGCCGTGCGCGCCATGGCCGCAGCACTGCGCAACGGTGTCGACTCCATCGTCGCCGCCAACGAGCTCGATATGTCCGCCGCGCGCGATGCGGGCACTTCGGCCGGTCTGCTCGACCGTCTGCTGCTGACGCCTGAGCGCGTCGAGGGCATGGCCGCCGGTTTGGAGAAGCTCGCCGAGCTGCCCGATCCCGTCGGCCGCGTGCTCGACCACCGCGTGCTTGCGAGCGGTGTGGACCTGACCCGCGTGAGCGTGCCGTTGGGCCTGGTCGCCATGGTCTACGAGGCGCGCCCCAACGTGACGGCCGACGCCGCAGGCATCTGCATCCGTACCGGCAACGCCTGCATTCTACGCGGCGGCTCGCTGGCCTATCACTCGTGTGCCATGATCGCCGAGCTGCTGGCCGATGCGCTCGAGGCCAAGGGCTTCCCGCGCGAGGCCGTGTCGATGATCGAGTCCACCGACCGCGAGGCCACTGGCGAGCTCATGAAGCTCCGCGGTATCGTCGACGTACTCATTCCGCGCGGCGGTGCAGGCCTGATCCAGCGCTGCGTGCGCGAGTCGCTTGTGCCGGTGATCGAGACGGGCACGGGCAACTGCCACATCTACGTGCATGAATCCGCCGACTTTGATAAGGCGCTCAACATTATCGTCAATGCCAAGACCCAGCGCGTAGGCGTGTGCAATGCCGCCGAGTCGCTGCTGGTCGACCGTGCCGTTGCTGATCGCTTCCTGCCCGCAGTCGTTGCCGTGCTGCACGACCACGGCGTACTGATTCACGGCGACGAGGCCACGTGCGCCGCATGCGCCGACGCTGGGCTTGCCGAGGGCGACAACTACGTCGCCGCGACTGAGGAGGACTGGGGTCGCGAGTACCTGGCGCTCGAGATGAGCGTGAAGGTCGTGGCAAACGAGGACGAGGCCATCGCACACATCAATCGCTACGGCACGATGCACTCCGAGGCCATCGTTGCCGAGGACACGGATGCTTGCGAGCGCTTCCTCGATGCGGTCGATGCCTCGGCCGTGTACGCCAACGCCAGCACTCGCTTCACCGACGGCGGCGAGTTTGGCCTGGGTGCCGAGATCGGCATCTCGACCCAAAAACTCCACGCCCGCGGCCCCTTTGCCGCCGAGGCCCTCACCACCTACAAATACAAGCTCCGCGGCACCGGCCAGGTCCGCCCCTAAACCCCTCGTAAACGAAAAACCACCACAAAGGTGCCTGTCCCCTTTGTGGTGGTTTTAGGTGGCGTGGGCGGTTAGGCCTGGAAGGTATCGCGGTCGGGGGCGAAGGACTGCATGGCCGCGATGGTGCGGTCAAAGAGCTCGGGGAGCTCCCAGCCCAACATCTCGGCGCCCTGCGAAATCACGTCGCGCGAGCAGCCGGCGGCAAAGCGCTTGTCCTTGAACTTCTTCTTGAGCGACTTGGTCGTAAAGTCCATAACGCTCTTGCTCGGGCGCATGATGACTGCAGCGCCGATCAGGCCGGTGAGTTCATCGCAGGCAAACAGGATCTTTTCCATCTGCAGCTCGGGTTTGGGCAGCGAGGTATTGAAGTCCGACGTGTGCGTCTGGATGGCGCGAATGAGCTCGGGAGACGCACCTTCGCCCTTAAGAATCTCGGCAGCATAGATGGTGTGGTTCATGGGGTCGTCCTCATGCTCCTCCCAATCCAGGTCGTGCAGCAGACCGACGATGCCCCAAAACTCCTCGTTCTCTGGGTCGAACTCGCGCGCAAAGTAGCGCATGGTGCCCTCGACCGTCTCGCCGTGGGTGATGTGGAACGGATCTTTGTTGTGCTCGTTGAGCAGTTCGAACGCACGGTCGCGGGTGATTCCGGCGGTAAGCGGCTCTGCCATAAGAGACTCCTTGTGCTCGTGGGTATCGATAAGAATGAATACTACTAGAACAAGAAAACCACCACAAAGGTGCCTGTCCCCTTTGTGGTGGTTTTTGGCGCGGATGGGTTAGTTGAGGGCGGCTTGGGCTAGGCGAGCTTCGGCGTCCTCCTCGGTGACGCCCAAGGCCACGGCGAACTCCTCGATGGAGCGGCGCTTGGCCTCCTTGAGTACGCGCATGTAGTAGGAGCTGGGTTTTTTATCAGCTTCCTCGGCCTGGCGAATGCGGTGCATCATGGTCTTTGCAACGCGGACCGTCTCGGGCGCGCCCAGCTTGAGCTGCTGCTTAAAGTGTGTCTCCTCAAGCGAGCTGTTGCGCTCGGTAAAGGTGTCGCACTCCAACTCGTCATAGTGGCTCAGCAGGTGCTCGGCATCTTGCTGCGAGATGGCGGCGTGCAAACGGTCGGCCTGCGCCACGGGGTACATGAGGATCGTCTGCGCATGTCCTTGCTTGGTCTCGAGTAGCAGCATGGGCTGCGGTGTGTCGTCCCTAAAACCGACGACGGTGCAGACTCCCTGGCCCGGATGAATGACGTGTTGACCGATTGAGAACATGCTACCTCCAACTTATACGAATTTACGTATGTCTAGAATAACACGCTGACGTGCGCAAACCCGTACTTTATGCAGGAAAAGCACACAACTCTGATAGGTAAGAGTATTCGATAACAGACGCAGCTCATTCACACCTTTATGCATTTTCAACGCCTGCATAATCTGCAGGCAGACCGGCATCTTTGAGTGACTCCATACAAGCTGTAGTCATTTTTGTGCATATGCAATATCTATTAGCTTTACCCTGCGACAGTGCCCGTCGCTTGTGATAGAGTGCTACAAACTCTGGCTTTTGCCCTACGAGTGACCAAGAGCTCGGGGGCTTTAACACAAGGAGGATCTATGCCCGAGAAGATTGAAGAGCTGGTACGCGCTGCGCTTGCTGCGGCCCAGGAGGCCGGCGACCTTTCCGCATTTGAACTTGACGATTGCGCTATCGAGCGACCGGCTGACACTTCTCATGGCGAGTGGACCTCTACCATGGCCCTGAAGTCCGCCAAGCTGGCCCACTGCGCCCCGCGCAAGATCGCCGAGGCCATCGTTGCCCATATGCCCGAGGACCCCGCGATCGAGAAGGTCGAGATCGCAGGCCCCGGCTTCATCAACTTCTACCTCTCCGTTGCCGTCAAGAATGCCATCTTTGGCGAGGCTCGCGAGAAGGGCATGGACTTCGCTAAGTCCAACGTCGGTGGTGGCCTGAAGACCCAGGTCGAGTTCGTTTCCGCTAACCCCGTCGGCCCCATGCACATCGGCCACGGCCGCTGGGCCGCGCTGGGCGACTCGCTCTGCCGTGTGATGGACCACGCCGGTTACGACATCCAGCGTGAGTTCTACATCAACGACCACGGCTCTCAGATGAACACTTTCGGCAACTCCATCAGCACGCGCTATATGCAGCTTGCCGACATCATCGCCAAGCAGGGCGTGGATATCGACGAGGCTCACAAGCTGCTGATCGCCGACCGTGACGCCTTTGTTGCCGACGAGAACGACGAGCACCCCGAGACCCATCCGTATCAGGACAACTTTGCCGAGACCCTGGGCAAGGACTCCTATGGCGGCGACTACATCATCGACGAGGCTGCCGAGTTCTGGCGCACCGACGGCGATAAGTGGGTCAACGCCGATCCGCAGGAGCGCATGGAGAGCTTCCGCGAGCGCGGCTATGTGAAGATGGTCGACAACATGCGCGACCTCTGCCACGCCGTCAATTGCGACTTCGATCGTTGGTACTCCGAGCGTTCGCTGTATGTGAAGGACACCGAGGGTGAGACCGCCGGCACCTCCGCCGTCGACCGCGCTTTTGAGAAGCTCGACAAGATGGGCTACCTCTACACCAAGGACGGCGCCCTGTGGTTCCGCTCCACCGACCTGGGCGATGACAAGGACCGCGTCCTGATCAAGTCCGACGGCGAGTACACCTACTTCGCCTCCGACGTTGCCTATCACTGGGATAAGTTCCAGCGCGTCGACCACGTCATCGACATCTGGGGTGCCGACCACCACGGCTACATCGAGCGCGTCCGCTGCGTCTGCGACGCCCTTGGCTATCCCGGCAAGTTTGAGGTTCTGCTGGGCCAGCTCGTCAACCTGCTGCGTAACGGCAAGCCCGTCCGAATGTCCAAGCGCAAGGGCACCATGGTGACCCTGCAGGAGCTCGTCGACGAGGTCGGCTCCGATGCCGCTCGCTACACGCTCATCTCCAAGAGCTCCAACCAGATGGTCGACTTCGATATTGAGGCCGTTAAGAAGCGCGACAACTCCAACCCGGTCTATTACGTGCAGTATGCTCACGCCCGCGTGTGCTCCATCCTGCGCCGTGCCGCCGACGTTACGCCCGAGCAGGCTGACGAGATGGGCATGAAGGCCGTCGCCGAGAAGGCCATCGGCGAGAACGTCGATTACTCGCTGCTGACCGACCCGACCGAGCTTGCCCTTTCGCGTAAGCTCAACGAGCTCACCGACCTCATCGCCAGCTGCGCTCGCGACCGCGCCCCGTTCCGTCTGACGCACTTTGCCGAGGAGCTTGCCGGCGACTTCCACAGCTTCTACGCTGCCTGCCAGGTGCTGCCGAGCGAGGGCCGTCCCGTCGACCCCGAGCTTTCGCGTGCCCGTCTGGCCGCTTGCGATGCCGTCCGCGTGACGCTCGCCCTGGTGCTCACCCTTGTTGGTGTCTCCGCTCCCGAGCAGATGTAAGCTGCGGGTCATTTAACCGTGTAGGTTCGGCTTTGCTGAGCCCTATAAGCCCGATCTCCATGCGGAGGTCGGGTTTTTTGCAAACGCCGACGTATTGACGAATTTGGAACTGCTGGAAATACGAAACTATGCCGGTTCACTACGATGAATATGAGAAATTCCAACCACGCCAGCTTTTCGCAAAAAGTGCAGGGCATCTACCTGCGGTTTTAGTTCAACAAGTTTCGGAGTGGTCGCGGTTGAGCGATTCATCGTAGTAAACCGCCATAGTTTTGGCGGAGGCAGTCAGATTTGTGGGTGTTAAACCAAAGAGTGCCCCTTTTGACTAGTCGTTTAAGAGCGTTCCCAATGACTAAGTTGCAGGTGGCGGCGGTTGTGTTACACTAATGCTGCGTATATGACGCAATCATCTCGATACAGATCAATGATGTCCGTCGTTTTGAACGGAACTAGACTGTTTAGCCGCCCTGAAGGTTTATGCAGGGAGCATGTGATCACAGGGCTTGAAAAGAAAGTTGAGCAAACACTGTGTCTGATCAACAGCAAGAAAACGAAATAACGACGACGCAAGCCGCTCCCGCTGCACCGGTTGCGTCGGACCAGGTCGCGGCGCCCGCGCATGCCTCGGCTCCTGAGACGCCTAAGGCTGCTTCGACGCCTACGCCTGCAACGGCTGAGAAGGCCGTGCCTGCAACTGGTGAGGAGGCTGCTCCGGCAAAGCCCAAGCGTACGCGCCGCACGGCCAAGCCTGCTGCTGACGGCGAGGAGGTCACCAAGCCCAAGCGCCGTACCACGCGCATGACGCGCGTCAAGCGCACCGTTGCAGCTGACTCCTCGGCGCCGATTTCCGATGAGGTCGCGCAGGCACGTGCGTTGGCGCAGATTAGCGAGGCTCAGGTGGTGCGCGCCCGCCGTCGTGCTGCCGAGCGCGAGGCCGCGGCTCTGACCGAGCTTGCAGCTCCGTCTGTGCCCGAGACGCCTGCCGCCACCGAGACCCCTGCCGCCGACCAGCCGACCGAGAAGCCGGCACCGCGCACACGCCGTCGCACGGCTGCTAAGGCCGAGCAGGTTGCCGATCAGGTAACCCTCGAGCTCACCGAGGCTTCGGTTCGTTCCGCGGCAGGGGAGGGCGCATCGCCTGCTGAGTCCGCTGCGCCTGTCGAGGCCAGCGAAGTTCCCGTTGTCGATCCGGCTTTGCGCCCGCACCGTCGCGGTCGCAAGCCCCCGTCTCTTATAC
>UQZU01000041.1 GCA_900545665.1 uncultured Collinsella sp. | reverse complement strand
CCGTGGTCGGCAGCGTCAGATGTGTATAAGAGACAGGGTCGGGGACGCTAGGCGCGAAGGGGTCTGCCACGGCAAGCGGGTCGGGAGCGGCGGCGCGAGGCGTCGGCTGCTGCTGGGGCATGGCGGCGGGGTGCTGTTGCTGCGGAGCGGCGAATTGCTGCTTGCCGGCGCGGGGAGCGCTGGCGGCGCGGCTTGCGGCCGAGTTGTTCTGGCCCAGGCCATTCTGGTAGGCGCGCTCTTCCTCGTACAGACGACCGAGCGTGGGGGCATCGACGTTCTCGGCAAAGACCGAGAACTTACCGGCACGCAGCTGCGGGTCGATCATAAAGCGAACGAGGGGTTCGCCGACAAACACATAGCGGCGCTTTTCGGCCTGTGCTTTCACAAACTCGCGGACTTCGCGCGAAAGCTCGGGGTAGAACGGGGCGAGCATGGGATCGTCGTCGGCGGCGATCAGGATGGTATAGAGTGCCGGCGCGGTGTTGACGCCGTTGATCACCAGAGTCTGATCCTCCATGTCGCGAGCGGCCTGCTTGGCAAGCTTCTTAAAGGAGAACGGGGCACGGGTGGCACCGAAGATGCCGGCCACGTGGTCCTCGAAGATGTTCAGGAAGTTCACGAAAGATCACTCTCCGTATAGGTTCTTTGGTATCCGAGCAAATATAGGCATATCCCAACAATTATAGAGGATAGGGTTCCCGCAACCGCCGCCTTGACGACGACCGCGGCCGCAAGGCTGGCAATTTCCATATGGTGTGCAAGACAGAGCGACGCCGCGGAGCCTATTCCGCAGCCGGCGATGGCAGCGATTGCAGTCAGGTTCGAGCCCTGCTCGGCACGATTGGCATGGACGTTGAGCAGCAGAGATGTCAGTGCAGCTGTCGCCGCGACAAGCACGACGGCAGCCCAGAAGAGCATGTCTCCCAGCGCTGCGGCAACATCGCCGAGCCCCAGCACGCCTCCGGCGGAAAGCGCAACCGTAGCCAGGCGGCCAAAAAGCGCGCCCATCCCCGTGGCGGCCGCGGCGCTTGCCGGGCCGAGCCAAAAGGCCGCGATGCCGGTGGCGACCCCGGCGGCAAGGAGGACGTCGCCCGTTAGACAGCCAAGTGCCACCGCGCAGGTGAGCGCAGCGCTCGCGGCGGCCTCGGTGCGGCCCCAGGCGATCCACCAACCGGACATGGTGGCGGCAAAGAGCACCGCGACGGGCAGCATCGACAGGATGCCCTGCGCCTGCATGGTGGCGTTGGCCATAAGTACCAAAAAGCCCACGGCCGAGATAGCCGAGCCAATCTGCGGGGCCAGGCCGGCGGCCGCCCCAATCGCGATGGCCGCGGCAATAAGTCCGGGAAGCGCCGCGACGCCAGCCGTCTGCATGATCAAAAAGCTAAAGGCGCCGCACGTTAGCGCCGAGATGGCGCGCATGGTGTAATCGCGCGCGTGGCCCCAGCGCGTGCCGGCCCAGCCGAGTGCGGGGTCGACCTCGATGGTGTCGTCCTCATAGGGCAGCGATTCGATATCGTCTGCCGTGCGCTCGTCATCCGACAGCTCGCCCACCATCTGCTCTAGGCTGCGACGGCCCTCGCGCACGCTGCCCAAGCCGGCGAGCAGCTGGTCGCAAAATGCCTCGATGCTGCTGGGGCGGTCTTGCGGCATGGGGGAGAGGGCGCTCATGAGCGCAGCCTCGGCTCCCGGGGGAAAGTGCGGGATGAGCTCGCTGGGGTAGGTGGCACCGCCGATGATGCGGCCGAGCGAGTCGGCGGGCGTGGCGGCCATAAAGGGGGCGCTGCCGCACAGTCCCTCGTAGATCACGCAGGCGAGGGCAAAGACATCGGCGCGCTCGTCAACCGTGCCAGTCTCGATGTCGAGCTGCTCGGGTGGCATGTAGCCGATGGTGCCGCCGCGCGAGCCGCCAAAGCCGCCGGCAGACGACAGCCGCGCCATGCCAAAGTCGGTGAGCTTTACATTGCCCGAGTGGTCGATGAGCACGTTGGCGGGCTTGATATCCAGGTGGAGCACGCCGTTGCTA
This sequence comes from uncultured Collinsella sp., assembly GCA_900545665.1. GTDB lineage: Bacteria > Actinomycetota > Coriobacteriia > Coriobacteriales > Coriobacteriaceae > Collinsella. The sequence continues at coordinate 13,198 of UQZU01000041.1, read as the reverse complement.
TGGGCGAAGGTGAGCGCCTGGCCCAGCGCGTCGGCAATTGCCGCGGCCTCGTCAAAGGTGAGCGAATGGCCGTCCACGCGATGCAAAAAGTCGGCGAGCGACATGCCGTCGACATATCCCATGACGAGGTAGGCATAGGCGGTATCGTGCGTAAAGTCGATAACCTGCACAATATTGGGATGTTGAAGCATGGCAGCGGTGTGTGCCTCGCGCAGGACATCCATGATGTCGCTGGCGGGCATGCCGGCACCGCCTGTGAGGGGGATGCGCTTAATGGCGACGCGACGGCGCAGGTGCGTGTCGCGGCAAATCTCGATGGAGCCAAAACCGCCGGTCGCGAGCGTCTCGAGCGGCTGAAACCGCTTGAGCAGCTCGCGAGAGCTGGTGCCCTCCAAGGGAACGTCCGGCGAGAACCGGGCGGTATGTTGCGAGAAAAGCGGCATGGCCAACCCTCGTGCGTTTAAAGTTCGTTTGCGAGCGGCGGGCCGGGGTCAAGCCGTTCGCGGTGGCATAGATGCTGCTAGTTTAGCACGCTCGCGCGCATGGTGAAGGTAGCGGGGCGAGGTGGCCTATCTGACTTGGCCTTAGCGCTTCCTCTTGTTCTTCTTCTGCTTGCGCTGTTTGGCCTTTGCATTCTTGGGCTCGCTTTCCTGCTTGGCCTTGGCAGCGGCCTTTTCGGCCTTCATCTTCTTGCGTTTGGTCTCGATGTGCAGCTTTTTGTTGATGCGCGCCTTGAGGAAGGAGCCAAACTGCTCGGCATCGCCACGCACAAAGGTGTCCTTAGGGATCGTCACGCCCTGGTCGGCGAACATGGCCACAAAGATGCGCTCGCCGTCGAGTACGTGGTCGAGCTTCTCAAACGGGAAGAACTGCGACTTGCCGCTCTTGCCCCAGACCATCAGGCCGTCCTCGTTGGCGGCGACGCGGCGGTAGCGGCCGCCCATGGACTCGTCTGCCTCGACGGCTTCGATAAAGTCGCGCGCGAGCGTATGGTGCAGATTTTTGCTCCACCAGGCCAAAAAGGCGCCGAATACAATCAGGACGACGCCGAACTTGATCCAGTTGCCGCCGGCCACCAGCATGCCGATGCCGATGAGCGCGGCAATCGCAGCGGCGACGTACAGGGAGCCGCGGCGCCTGGGCGAGGCAACCAAGCGGGCGAAATCGGTGACGAGGTCGTTTTCGTACTGATACTCGTTGAGGTACAGGATGCCGTCATCGGCTGCTGCCTGCGTCTCGAGCGCGACCTCGACCTGGTCGGCTGCTTCGGAGGGAACGAGGTTGCTCTCTGCGTCTGCCATGCTCTTTGGACTCCTATCGCGGCGGGCTCGCCGTACGGGTTATTATGAATGCAGTATGCCGTGCGACCGCATGGCCGCCGCGGCAACAAGACTCAGTATACCCGGGGGAGCACCCATGGAATCGTTGTACCGAAAGTATCGCCCGCTCACCTTCGACTCCGTGGTGGGCCAGCAGCATATCGTCTCGACGCTCGAGCACGCCATTACCGAGGGGCGCCTGTCCCACGCGTACCTGTTCTGCGGACCGCGCGGCACGGGCAAGACCACCATGGCGCGCATTTTGGCCAAGGCGCTGCTGTGCCGCAATGCCGAGGCGGCGCGCGCCGAGGGTGCGAGCGGCTGCATGCCCGATGGCACCTGCGAGGAGTGCGAGCTCATCGCCGAAGGCAACCACCCCGATGTCTACGAGCTCGATGCCGCAAGCCGTACCGGCGTAGACAACGTGCGCGAGGAGATCATCAACTCCGTTAACTTTGCCCCGGTGCGTGGCAAGTACAAGATCTATATCATCGACGAGGTCCACATGCTCACGACGGCGGCGTTTAACGCGCTGCTCAAGACGCTCGAGGAGCCGCCGGCGCACGTGATCTTTGTGCTGTGCACCACCGACCCGCAAAAGATTCTGGAGACCATCCTTTCGCGCTGTCAGCGCTTCGATTTCCACCGCATCGGTAACGAGGATATCGAGCGCCGCCTGGCATACGTGTGCGAGCAGGAGGGCTTCGATTACGACGACGAGGCACTCGCCATTGTGGCGCGCCATGCCAAGGGCGGTATGCGCGACGCGTTGTCCACGCTGGAGCAGCTGAGCGTCTTTGGCAACGGTTCTGTGCATGCGGACGACGCCCGCTCGCTTTTAGGCGAGGTTTCGGACCAGATTCTGGGCGAGTTTTCCCGCGCCATTGCCGATCGCGATGTTGCCGAGCTATATGGACTGATCCGTGCGCAGGTCGAGGAAGGAAACGACCTGCTGGAGCTGACGCGCGACCTGGTGGCGCATGTGCGTGACGTGTACGTTGCCTGCGTTGCCGGTGCCCGTGCCGAGCTGTTTGAGGGCGGCTCCGAGCAGGCCGAGGTGCTTGCTGCCGAGGCCGCTGCCTTTGGCGAGCATCCTGCCGACCGCCTGGCCCGTGTGCTGACAGTGCTTGACGATGCCGCACTGGAGATGAGGGGCGCGAGCGACGTGCGCCTGGTGCTCGAGATTGCCTGCACGCGTCTGGCACGTCCCGAGGCTGATATAACGATTGAGGCATTGGCCGAGCGCGTGGCACGCCTGGAGGCCATGGTTGCCAATGCCGCCGTGCCGGCGAGCGTGGCTGCTGCTCAGGCCGCCGCGCCTGCAGCATCCGTACCCGCTGCTGCCCAACAGCCGACGCTCATTTCGGGCGCCCGTGCTGCCGCTCCGGCGGCATCCGCTGCCCCTGCTGCTACGTCCGCGCGCCAGGGTGGCATGCCTTGGGACCGCGGAGCTGCTGTTCCGGCTGCCCAGCCTGCGCCCCGTCCTGCGTCCGTGTCAGCTTCCAAGCCTGCAGCGCCTGCACCTCAGCCTGCGCCGGCCCCCGCGCCTCAGCCCGTTGCGGCTCCGGCTTCCGCGCCTGCTGCATCGACCGTGTCGGTGTCCAAGCCCAACAACGCCGCCCAGGTTGCCGCCGCCGGTGCTGCCGAGACCCCCGCGGTTGAGGACGCCGGCGAGCTCCAGCGCAAATGGGCCGAGGTCGTCGAGCGCGTCAAGGCTCGTCAGGCCTCCTACGCAGGGCTTTTGCTCAACGCCCGCGCCACGGCCGACGACGGCTCCAAGCTCACGGTCTCGTTCCCCGCGGGTTCGACTTTTGCCATCAAGATGCTCGGTCGCGCCGATACGCAGTCGGTGGTCCTGCCGACGGTCTGCGCGGTCTTCGGTCGTCGTACCGTCGACTATGTCCTGGATGGGGGTGGCGCGCCGGCTCCTCAACATGAGGAGCATTCTCCATCTGCACGGGCTGCGGTATCTGCGGACCCGCAACCCGTGTCCTCGGTGCCCCCTGCATCCTCGAGCGCCAGCGCGACGCAGCCAAAAGCGGCGCCGGTAGCGGCACCGACCCCGTCGGCGCCTGAACCCGCTGCGCCCAAACCGGCTGCTCCGATCCCCGCGCCCAAGTCCGCTGCCGCGCCTGCGCCCAAGTCATCCGACCTGGCCAAGGCCCCTTGGCTGCGCTCCGACAACCCTGCCGGTGCTCCTGCCACGGGCAAGCTCCCGACCGAGCCCGCGCCCCGAGCGCCCGAGCGCGCGTCCGTCCCCATGGCTCAGCCGCCTGCGCAGGCTGCGCCATGGGAATCCGAGCAGGTGCCCTACGACGATGCTATGGTCGGTGGTTTTGCTGCCGATGCCGGCGGGGACGATCTGCCCCCGTTCGACGTGCCGGGTGCGGCGTCCGCGACCAAGGCCGCTGCTGTGGCACCCGCAGCCTCTGCAAACGACGACGTCCCCGCCGCTCCCTGGGAATCCGATCCCGGTGCTGGCAGCCCCTTCGGCCATCAGGGCGCAGCCCCGAGCATCCCGCAGACCGAGGACGAGGCCAAAGCCCTCATCCGCAGCGTCTTTGGCCAGGCCACCATCTTCAAGCCGGTGGAGTAGCTGCGCAGGCGGGTATACTGCTCAAGAAGAGGACCCCTTGTCCGGGCGCATCTGTATTTCGGACATGTGTAGTGTGGTGCCGCGTATGTCGCATTTGAGCAGACAGGTGCGTGACGGTCGGCCTAGGATGCTGAGGTCGATACGATACGTCGCATGGCTGTCCGTGTACTCGACTTGCTCGGCGTTAATGGTTGCTCCGATTGCCAAATAAACGCCTAGCTCGGCATCGACAATCTTGAAGTCCTTTATCTTGACCTTGAACTCTTGATAGAGGGACGGGCTGTTGTAGTAGACGGTTCGGGTTCCGTCGGTGCACTCATCGGTCGTCTCCCATTTGACGACGGGCTGGTCCGAGCTGGCTATCAGCAGTTCTGCTCCAAAAGCTATGGCATGGGTGATGACAACCAGCAATGCCCAGCCGACAAAGAGATAGAGAACCACATATGCAACGGGGTGTTTTGAGCGGATGTTTTGGAGCGCGTTGGGGGCATTCATGGGGCACCTCCAAATTGCTATTTATGGCAATCAAATTATACCCCGCCGTCATGAGCGCCGCCTCGAGTAGTGGCTCGGCATTTAGCCATTTAGTGGTACGCATTAAATGTCGGATTCCGGCTCTACAAGATTTAGCTTTCAATATTATGCAGATGCGAATTATTCAACTTTGCATAATCTATGGGTGCGGCTTGCACTCCAGGACATGTATATCGACTGAGGTAGTGTGTCCGCCCCGCTCGCTGGCCCCGCGCCGTGGTACGATTTTTGAGTTTGAAAGTCCCGCCGTGCTCCGGCTGCCCTTGCAGCTTGTCGCGCGGCCGCACGTAAAGGAGCCATCATGGCCGGTATGAATATGCAGCAGATGATGAAGCAGGCTCGCAAGATGCAGGAGCAGCTTGCCGCCGCGCAGGAGAATCTCAAGTCCCAGACCGTCGACGCCTCTGCCGGCGGCGGCATGGTCAAGGTGACCGTTAACGGCGAGATGGAGCTCGTCAACCTCACCATCGATCCCGATGCCCTCGATCCCGAGGACGTCGATATGCTGCAGGACATGATCATGGCTGCCGTCAACGAGGCCGTCCGCGGCGTCAACGAGCTCGCCAACAAGCAGATGGGCGCCATCACCGGCGGCCTCAACATCCCGGGCATGCCGTTCTAAGACACACATATATATGAGTGCGAATCACAGTCTGCAAAAACTGCTCGATGAGCTGGGCCGTCTGCCGGGCATTGGTCCCAAGTCGGCCCAGCGCATCGCCTATTACCTGTTGGAGGCCGACGCCGAGGAGGCCCGCCGCCTGGCCGAGGCCATCCTGGAGGTCAAGCAGGAGGTCCACTTTTGCAGCCGTTGCTTTAACTACGCCACGGCCGACGAGTGCTCCATCTGCCAGGACCCGATGCGCGATACCACTCGCATTTGCGTGGTGGGCGAGCCGCGCGATGTCCAGGCGATCGAGCGCACGGGCAGCTACCACGGCCTGTACCATGTGCTGGGCGGCGTGATCAGCCCCATGGACAAGATTGGTCCCGAGCAGTTGCACATCCGCGAGTTGCTGGCGCGTCTGGGCCACGAGGATATCCATGAGGTCATCATCGCCACCAACCCCAATATCGAGGGCGAGACCACGGCGAGCTATCTGGCCCGTACCATCAAGCCGTTGGGCGTCGAGGTGTCGCGTCTGGCAAGCGGCCTTCCCGTGGGCGGCGACTTGGAGTATGCCGACGAGCTTACGCTTGGCCGCGCCATCGAGGCCCGTCGCGCGATTTAGGTGGCGAGCCTGCTCCTGCCGTATGTTTTCCTCGCGACGCACGGGGTAGTCATAATTTCCCTGTGCGACTGTAAGTTTGTTGTGCAACAAAGATGCTTCGTATCCGCTTATCGCATGGATGCTTCCACTCGCATCCTTAATTTGCCCATTCGTTGCGCAACCTTTTGGGTTCGCTGATACACTCAAATATGGATTTGAATGAATGCGCCGCTCCCGAGCGGCGTGTTTTTCTTGGAGGAGAACGCATGCGGCCCGGTGGCACTCAGACAAAGCGCGGCGCCGCGGTGCGCATGCGACGCCGACTGGGCTTGGCGCCGCGGGCGTACGCACTGCTATCGTGCTCGCTGGTGCTGGTCATAGCTGGCGTTTCTGCCTATGGCATGACCGTGCCGTCCATGATGCAGGCGCATGCCGCACGCGAACCGCGCGTGGGGCATGAGGTCAAAAGTGATCTGGGTACTACGACTGGATATGCTTGGGCAAGTGTGGTCGCGCATATTGTGTTTGGCACCGACGATGCGGACGGCGCCGAGGCCCCGGACAACGAAGTCACGCTTGCCAATGGCAAAACCATCGTGCTCACCAACACCAAGATCATCGATCGGTTGTCCAACAATAGCGTGGCGGCAACGGTGAATAAGGTCGAGCAGCAGAAGGAGCAGGACGCCCAGCAGTCCGGAAAGCCCGGTAGCTCGGATACTTCTGGCTCCGGCTCGGATTCATCGAGTTCGGGCGGCGGCTCTGGGTCGGGTTCCTCTACCGGAGGGTCTGGAAACGGCGGCTCGACGGGCGGCAACACTGACAACGATGCAAACTCCGGTGGCCTTTCCGCTGCTGAAGAAGAGAGTATCCACAGTTGGCTCGTGACCAAATACAACATGCTCGATGGCTATATCGCCCGCGCCAATAGCGTGGTGTCGACCTATAACGCCACGGGCGATACCGGACTGTGCGACACCCTGGCGAATGACATGTTTGCTATCCGTGCCGAGTTCGGTCGTCAGACATTCTCGCCCCGGTCAAAGTGGTATCGGCAGTATGCCAATCTGTGGGGCTGCTACACCAACCTGTGTCAATGGGTGGGACATTACGGCGATGACGACGTCGCGCTCAACAACTTCAACACCAATGTGGCGGCGATCGCCCTATGACGAACGACCTCGCTTCTACGGCGGCCCAGTCGCTCAAGCGTGATCCCATGGTCGGCCTGCGCCTGGCACGCGTCGACGGGTTTGAGCCGGCCGTCGCCCTGGGCACGGACGAGCTTCCCGCCTACCTGCGCCGTTTTACGATGCTGTTTGCCGACGATGCCACTATGCGCCGCGGCGGTATCGGCCGTGTGACGCGTGCCGTCAACGCGCAGGGCGAGGCCGTGGCGCTCAAGCAGCTCATCTTGCCAGCGCGCGACGAATTTGATGACGATGTCGCCCACGAAGCGCTGGTCACCAAGTTCAAGGCGGCGTTTCGCGAGGAATATGAATGTCATCGTGCCCTTTCGGGCCTTAAGGGCTTTCCCCGCTTATACGGGTGGGGCGAGGTTGACGGCGTGCCCGCGATTGTCATGGAGTGGGTCGAGGGCGAGACGCTCGCTCGCCTGCGCCCGCGCCTTGCCGTGGACGATGCCGGGCGTCTGTCGCCGCTCGTGGCGGCGCGTCTGGGTCGCGACCTGTTCGATCTGCTCTGCCGCATGAGCTTGGTAGGCGAGGGGTTCGTCCATCGCGATATCTCGCCCGCTAATATTATGGTGCGCACGGCGCGCCTGCCGCTCGACCGACAGCTTGCCGAAGGCACCTTCGACCTGTGCTTGATCGACTTTGGCTCGTCGCTGGCGCTCGAGCCCGCCTCTGCGGTGGCCGGCACCGGCGGCAAGGCGTCGTTTACCGAGCGCTATGCCACGTTGCGCCGTGCGACGGTGGCCTACGCCCCGCCCGAGATGCTCACCGACGATATTCCCGACCTGCGCGCTTTGCGTATGTCGCCGGCGATTGACGTCTATGCCGCGGCAAGCACGGTTTACGAGCTCATTGCCGGCGTCGCGCCATACGAAGCCGCGCCGAGCACTTCGGGCACCTCGGGTTCGCGCAAAAAGACGCGCGACATCGCGAGCCCCTACCGTCTCAAGATGGACACGCGGCCCGACTATCCCATTGGTGCCCATGCGCCCGGTTGTGATTTGACTCAGCTGCTTCGTCGTGAGCCCGATGTGGCGCTCGCCGCGGCCGAGCAGGCCCAGCAGCTAGGGCTTGAGCCGGATTCCGAAGAGCTACGCGATGCGCTGGCGTTTGTCGATGCCCAGCTGTTCGACGTGGTGATGGCCTGTCTGTCCAGCCATCAAAAAGATCGTCCCGAGCCGGCGGCGGTCGAGGCGGCGCTCTCGGCGTTTTGTGACCACTATGCGCAAAATGTCGGTCGTTCGCTCCGCGGCGAGCCGCTCACGCCGTGCCCCATGGATGCGTCCGGCCGCGCGGTTCGTCGCACGGCGATGATTGGTGCGGCGGTCGTTTGCAGCGTGGTTTGGGCTGTGGTCGTGGTTTCGGCCGCGCTGCTGGCGTCGGGCGCCCGCGTGACGGCGACTTTGGGATCGCTCGTGTGGTCTGGGTCGCTACCGGGTATTATTGCCGCACTGGCGTTGGCACTGCCAGGCATAGCCGGCGTTGTCACGGGGGCATTTGCGCGCAATCGGCGCTCGGGGTTCCTGCAGGGTGTGCTTGCGCTTTCTGCCTGCGAGGTTCCGGTGTTGGTTGTGGCTGCATGTAGCGTATTTTCCCAACGCGCCGTGATGGGCGGCCTTGTTGCCGCTCTGGTTGCAACCTATACGCTTACGTGGTTTTTGCTTGCGATGGGCTTTGCCTTTGAACTTCCCGTTTCGGCACCGCGACGCACAAAAGCCCAGATGGCGACTCCGCTTGCCGGTGGAGCCGCAGCTGCCCGTACTTTTGGCGGACCTGTCGAAGTATCGTCCGATTCTATTTCTACGACCAAGGAGGCCTAGGTCATGGCATCTCAAGTTGAGCTCACCCCATGCGGGGCCATGTTTGACATCTTTAAGCGCGCGGCGCATCTGAGCCATATCGAGCTGTGCGGCTTTGTGCTTTCGTCCCGTCCGCTCGCCGACGGCCGCAGCCCGCAGAGCCGAGCCGCCGATCGCTCTTGGGTTTCCCGCTTTATCGTTCGCGCGCCGGTCGGCACGCTTCAGCAGCGCTACTTTGCCGAATACGGTACCTCGGCTGCGCGTATTATGTCGCAACTGGCCCTGCGCCAGCGAAATCCCATGGACTCCACGGCAGTGATCAATATGGTGTGCGGTCCTGCAGGTGAACCGATGGTACGCGCGCTCGAAGAGTGCCACCAGGACACGAATCTCTATCGCAACGCGCTCGATCGCCTGTCCCAGGCGGCAGAACTCATGCCTGCCGAGCGCGCCGAGGCCGTGCTGGTGCTGTTTGTCGCCGTCGGCTGTTCGGCGGATGTGCGGTCCTCGGTGAACTATGCCATCGACTACGCGCACGCGACCTGTGGCGGAGGCACCTCCACGCCGCGCTCGCTTGGCATGTCGATGACCGCGGGCGAACGCGAACCCGCCCCGGCGCACCCCTTGGGCTTGCTGCGCGTGCAAAACAGTTTTGTCGTGAGCGCCCCGCGCTGGATTCAGCCGAGTGAGCAGGGTGTTGAGATTGGCGCGCTGGCCACTGGTGAGGGCGATATTACCGACGTCGGCGACGATGTCTCGGCCCGCCATGCCCATATCTGGTGCGATGCTCAAAAAATCTGGCACGTCGAGGACTTGTCGTCCACCAACGGAACCGTGGTGGTAAACGGGGCCACGCGCGTTTGCATTCAGGTCGAGCCCGGCCGTTCCGCCCAGCTCAATCCCGGCGACGAGCTCAAGCTCGGCGAATCCACTACCTACGCCATTCTCTTCGGTGCCCTCTAGCCGGCAGTTAGGGGCGTTCCTTTTCTGCCGGCACTTGGGGGCACTTCTCTGCGCGCCAGAGCCGGTCGCCTGGGGATGGAGAGGCCATTTTGGCCCTTGGCGGTCAGTCGGGGCGAAACTAGAAGATCTTTCCGATTCGCGGCTGTTCATGCTTGTAGAGCATCTAAAACAATAGGATGTTATTCTGGAATATGCCGGGTGCGTGAACTTGCCTGTCTTAGCCTTAAAAAGGTATAGGGGAGTTTGGCTCAGGGGTTCCGTCTTGTTCTTCAGCGCAGTATTGTGGGACAGATTTGCTGAGATTGGCGCCTTACACCGCAGAGCGCACGGAAGGCTCTCGATTTGTGTTCTGGCCCCAGAATACAGGGCCTGATACTTACCAACTGTGGCATGGATGTAACATCTGTAGAAATCAACCCTTTTGTTGTCGACCTTTGTAAGAAGAACACTGCCATCAACTCTTTGGATGACGAAACTAGGGTGCTTGAGGGGAGCTTTTACTCCCCTCTGTGAGATGACTCATGTTTTTCGCTTGTCGTTGTGAATCCTCCGTTACTGCCGATTCCGGATGAGATTCCTTATCCCTTCGTTGGGGATGGGGGACAATCGGGTCTGGATATAACACTTCATATTCTTAAGGGTGGCGATACGCATTTAGAGGAAAACACTAAATACTGCTAATAGGGGTGACGACGATGGCGTAGGGGCGACCCACGATGCTCGCATCAATACGTCGGCTACTTGGGGAATCAGGTCTAGATGCATGTATGATGATACTGTGCAGCTATTCAATTAGTCCGCGTTCCGAATGGGTGCGGGGTATGGCGGCGACGTCGTATGCTTTTGCCCTGGCGCGATACTCAGGTATTTCTGAGGCGGTTGACGAAGTTTATACGCGCTATGCCGCGCAAGGCGTCCGGAAGTTTGCACATCTACATTACGGGCTTAGGTTTCTTCAAGCGAGCAGGCTGGTTGCGTTATTATGAGCGATTTTTCTAGCCTAGGCGACAAAAGGCAAAGGATTTGGTGGGTGTAAAACGAGGTCGTTTGCGGGCGGACGCTCCAATCTATTGTGGCAATCGGGCGGTTGAAAAAGATATTTCAATCGCCCGATTGCCAGATTCGTCGGAGGAGATGTCCGATTCCGACTCTCTTGTAGGAAGAGCTTGAGACCGTATTGGCCCAAGGCAATCTTAAAGCAGTCTCATTGGCAAATCTTCGCTCCTGTTGTGTTGAGGTGTAAGGTATCAGTGATTGATGTTTTGTGGCGGGTAGATTGGGGCCTTCCTTGATTCGATGCGTTCTCTCGAGGTTCATCAGAGCAAAAGGGGCTTTCGTCTTCATTGCTATCACGGTGATTGGAACCGCTCTCTCCTATGCCATGCCATACGTGAACGGAAAATTTTTAGATTTTCTTCTCGGTAACCGCAGCGAAAGAGACGCCGCACTCTTCGCACTCCTGGTTGCGTCAATAGGAGTTTTCTCCACCCTCTTTACTTATTTTGCAGGAACACTTTCCATTCGCATAAGCACGAGACTTTCCTTTGATCTTCTCAGGGAGGCCGTCTTGCGTTTTGAAAGAGACGATTACTTGGTGAGTCGGACCATCGATCCAGCCTATACAACGCAACGGATTATTTCCGACTCCAGCGTGGTCTCATCCTTCGTTTTGGCGAATTTCATCAGTGCGCCGCTGTCCATTGTAGCTATTCCCATCGTATTGCTTATCATATGGTCAATTGATTCAACTCTCGCGGTGTTTTCCATCATTCTCCTCATCGTGTATTTCTGTGTAATTACTGGGTTGAGGAAACTTTTGTATAGGGTCACGTATGAGAAGAAAGAGGCGGACAGCGCCTTTTACGCCGCAATTGCATCGCAGCTTAATCAGATTCTCAACATTCAACTGGCATCTTCGTACGGCAAGAGCGAACAAGCGCTCGACGCTGGGTTTAAGAGCTATTTTCCCAAAGTTTTGCGCTCCGGAAAGCTATCATATTCTCTGACATCGCTCGATGGTCTTTTCGCAGCGTTGTTTCAAGCGGTGATACTTGTTGTTTCCGGAGTACGAATCATTAACGGAACTATGTCAATAGGCGAGTACACTATCATCGGTACATACTTCGCGGTTCTCTTTAAGACTTTGAAAAGTATGATGTCATTGTTCAAATCCTATCAAGATGCCAAAGCATCATGGGATAGGACGGCTATCGCGACGAGAGAAAAGGAGAGATCGGGGTGGAATCGGACCGATTTAGCTAAACTCGATGAAATAAATGACATTTCGGTATCTGATTTGGAATTCTCGGTTGCCCTTCCAGACGGATCTGTCCGAGAGGTCCTCGGCGGGTTTTCTTTCAAGTTTTCCGGTCCTGGTACATATTGCATAGTTGGGGAAAACGGAAGAGGCAAGACGTCACTTCTTTACTTGATGCTCGGGCTATACTCATCGAAAGGCAAAGTAAAATACAACGGCGTGCCAATCGAAGAATGCGACTTGGATTACATACGTGCGAGAGAGATATCGTGCTGCCCACAGTCGTGCTTCGCGCCGGACGAAACGGTGAAAGAGCTGTTAGAGTATTTCGACACGCCCTTTTCTTCCTATCACCGGGGTGTAGATGGCCTACTTTCGCTGGAAAACAGCGTGAAGGAGTTGCTCGGGAAACGTTGCTCCGCGCTTTCGGGCGGTGAGCTGCGCCGAGTGTACTTATGGTCGGCGATTTCACGCAAGTCGTCAGTTTTGGTACTCGACGAGCCCACGACTGGGTTAGACGCTGTAAGCCGCGCCGAGCTTGCGGCCTATGTTAAGCGCAACAAGCAAAGCCAGCTGATCATCGTTGTCTCTCACGATGACGAGATGGTCGGCGCGGTAGAAGGGGTAGTGGATTTAGGCAGCATGTACCAGGGTAAATGATGACAAGTGTAGTGCTACCCAACTGGCAGAGATAACAAAAAGGCGATGCAGATGCACGTAGCATTCAGGCGGTTCGGACTCGGTGCCTTCACGCCATCGCAACGCTTTCAGATATAGTTCTCGTTCTCTTACTAAAGGAAACTTTAGTCTACGTCATCTTGTCGAGACAGAGGTGAAGCGAAGTGTTGTCGCGACGTATCTTATTCCAGGTGGCTCAGTATCAGCGTGAGAATCGCACCAAAGTGTACTTACGATTCTCGTGTCCCACGGACAACATGAGCTGAGCATTGAGGTTCCACCCTTTGCTGCAACTACACGGGGTTGGACGGCAATGAATATGCCGGGCCGCATACCACGCGCAGCGGGGGTCCATGTCCCAGTATGTTGCCTACAGCAGCCTCGATGTCCACGCACACATCATCTCTGCCTTCGCGTTCAATCCATTTGCCGGAGAGTGCGAGGGTTGCCAGGCCGTAGAATTCGAGCCGAACAAATGAAATGCGGTATCAGCGCATAGGATTAAACTGACGATTGCTTTGCACTGAGAATACGCTTGGAAAGCCGCTATGGGTGGCGGCCCGGGTTAAATAGAGAAGCCCGTCCGATCACTTTGAACTGCCTCCCATTTCTTGGACATGAGAAATGGGAGGCTTTCTTTATGCGCGT
>UQZU01000040.1 GCA_900545665.1 uncultured Collinsella sp. | reverse complement strand
ACCGCGTCTACTCCGTCATGAAGTTCGAGTCCGGCGTGCACCGCGTCCAGCGCGTCCCCAAGACCGAGTCCCAGGGCCGCATCCAGACCTCCACGGCTACCGTCGCCGTACTTCCCGAGGCCGAGGAAATCGACGTCCAGATCAACCAGTCCGACCTGCGCATCGATACCTACTGCGCCTCCGGCCCTGGCGGTCAGTGCGTTAACACCACCTACTCCGCCGTGCGCATCACCCACCTGCCCACCAACACCGTGGTGCAGTCGCAGGAACAGCGCTCCCAGATCCAGAACCGCGAGGTCTGCATGCAGATGCTGCGCGCCCGCCTGTACGAGATGGAGCTCGAGAAGCAGCAGGCAGAGCTCGGTGCCGAGCGTCAAAGCCAGATCGGCCACGGCAATCGTTCCGAGAAGATTCGTACCTACAATCAGCCCCAGGACCGCGTGACCGATCACCGTATCGGCTTCAACTCCACCTACAACGGCGTCCTCCTGGGCGATCAGCTCGGCACCGTCATCGAGGCACTCGCCGCCGCCGAGCGTGCCGAGAAGCTGGCACAGGCTGTGTAGTGGGTTACGCGGTTTTGCCAAACCGCGTAACGGCTCGACGCTGCGCGCCGCCCAGAGCGACAATTTGTCATTCAAAAGGCAAGGCATGACCAGAAGGTCTATGCCTTGCCTTTTTCATGCCAACTTGTTCGCTCTGGACGTCGCTCGCTGGCATTGCCAAAACATCGGCGTTTTCTTGGTTGTCAAATGATCCGTAGGGAGTCATTGGGGACATTGCCTTGATATTTTATTCAGTCGGCTGTGATGGCATTTTAGTCATTGGGGACGTTCTTAAATGACTAGGTTGGGTAAATTACTTTTCGAGTTTATTTAATCTGCTTTGTTAGAAATTAAGCTGCCTACCTGCTCAAAGTAATTAACAGCCTTCATCTGCTATTGATAATATTGCTCGAAAAATCGTTCAAGAAGTCGCGGGGCGATTTTTGATGGGTCGTGCGTCAAGCGATGTGGCAAGTTCTTGGTTAGGTATTGGTCAGTTTTGGGCAACCTTGCCAAAAGCTTGACGAATGCAGATTTAGACGTCGACGAATGAACATTTTAGGCAGGTTCCAAGCAAAATTCTGGGCTGATTCTCGATAATCGCCTTCAATCGCCCCTTGCCATGCGCTGGCCTCGCGTACAATCTGCTCCGACATTCGCGCGCCGTCCGGCGCTTAAGAGGGGAGGGCCCCATGGCAAACGAGATCTGGACCATCAAGCGTTGTCTCGAGTGGACCAAGGAGTACCTGGCCGAGCGCGGCGAGGAGCACCCCCGTCTTTCTGCCGAGTGGCTGCTGTGCGCCGCCACGGGCCTGGCGCGCATTGACCTATATATGCGTATGGACGAGACGCTTAACGCGGCCCAGCTCGAGACCATGCATGCGGCCGTCGTTCGTCGCGCCAAAGGCGAGCCGCTACAGTACATCACCGGCAACACGCAGTTTCGCATGATCGACGTCGCGTGCGCCCCCGGTGTGCTCATTCCGCGCCCCGAAACCGAGATGCTCGTCGAGGAAGTCCTCAATTATCTGGATGCCGAGGTGCTGAGCCCCGAGGCTGCTGCCCGTCAGCGTGTTGAGCTGCCTTGGAACGATGAGGTCGAAGAGGCCCGCAAAGCCGAGGCGGCGCTGGCCGACGAGCGCGCGACTGTCGAGCGCCGTGCCGCTAACCTGACGGCCGCCGATGAGGCGGCGCTAGGCAGCGACGTGCTCGGCAGCCGTGCCTATGCCGAGGAGCTGGCCGACCGCGAGGCCGAGGAAGCCGCCGCGCAGGCAGCAGAAGCCGAAGTCGCGGAAGCCGCCGAGTCCGAGCTCGACGAATACGGCATCGCCATCGAGGGTGCCGACCAGGAGACGGCTTCAGCTCAGGATGCCGCTTCGCCTGCCCCAGCCGAGCCCCGCATCGCCCGCGTTCTCGAGGTCGGCTGCGGCACGGGCTGCATCTCGCTCTCCCTTGCCTGGGAGCGCCGCGGCCACGTTACCTGCACCGCCACCGATATCGAGCCGCGCGCTATCGATCTGGCCACCAAAAACCGCGACGCGCTCGGTCTCACATCCGATGAGGTCGTCTTTAGCCTCACCAACCTGGTGAGTTCCATTCCCCGCGAAGAGTGGGGTACCTTTGATGTGCTTGTCTCCAATCCGCCCTACATTCCGACCGACGTCATGCGCTCACTGCCGCATGAGGTCAAGGACTTCGAGCCCGACCTGGCGCTTGAGGGCGGCGCCGACGGCCTCGATATCTTCCGCCGCCTGCTCAATGCGGCGCCCTACATGTTGCGCGCCGGCGGCCTGTTTGCCTGCGAGCTCTACGAGGGCGCCCTCGATGCCGCGGCCGAGCTCTGTCGTCAAGCGGGTCTGTCGGACGTGTGCATCGTCCGCGACCTCACCGATCGCCCCCGCATCGTCCGAGCCATCGTCACCGAGCCCAAACAGCGCCAGTAATATTTATTAACTGGTTAGCAAAAATTATAAAGTAGTTTATAATTAGGACGGCTGAAAGAGGTCGGCCCATGCAACCTCCTACCTTTCGGGAAATCATTGCCCTACTCAAGCACGATGGATTCGTGAAGGTCGCGCAAGTCGGTAGTCATGCTAAGTATGTTTCTGGCGATCGTGTTGTCACCGTGAACGGCTCTGGTGGTGATCGACCAAAGAAGGGCACGTGGGCAAGTATTCGTCGCCAAGCTGGATGGTAGTTGGAGGCAAAATGAGGCAGCGATTTACCTATGACTGCGTTCTCATAAAAGAAGACGACGGTTACTGCGCCAGCTTCCCGCAGCTTCCCGGCGCCTTTGCCGATGGCGATACGCGCGAAGAAGCGATTACCCATGCCACCGAGGCGCTGATGGCGTTTTTGGCCGACGACCTCAACAACGGTTTGACTCCGGCAGGGTACGAACGCTCGGCCGAGGTCGTGGCCCTTTCAGTCGAAATCGACCACGAGGACGCTCGGGAAGCGGCGTGCCGAACATTTAAAGATGCAGCGCTGGACCTCAAAGTCTCCGCTCCGCGGATTACCGCGCTGGTCAAAGCCGGAAAACTCGATGTTGAACTCGTCGACGGCCGTCGGATGATAACGATAGACAGCATCGAGCGCTACGCCGCCCAAAGATGCCACGCCGGCAGGCCAAAGAAGTTCGTCGCAGTCTAATAACCCCCTCACTTTCACCGACTACTAGAGCCGCTCACCAAACCAACATGCGCTCTGGGCAAATAGGCTGAATGTTTCGTGCGAGAATGCCCATCAGTAAACAAACTTTCACCAGAGCGTAAGGGGCTGGCATACACATGCAGACGGTCTATCGGGTATACGAGGGAACGCGCGAGCCGCATCGGCTCGCCGTCGAGCGCACGGCCGAGGTGCTCGGCTGCGGCGGCCTGGCCTTGATCCCGACCGAGACCGTCTACGGTGTCGCCGTGGCAGTCAACGCCTTCTCGGACGCCGTACCCCAAGATACAAGCGAATTCCCATCGTGGCCGCGCGATCCGCAGGCTGTCGTCAATGGCGCCGCGGTCCCTGCGCTCGGTACCGGCTACCGCCGCATCTTTACCCTCAAGCAGCGCAAGCTCACCCAAACGGTCGCCTGGCTGGTTGATAATGCCGAAGCACTCGACCGCTATGGCGTGGATATCCCCGAAGAGGCTCGCGTACTCGCGCGACGATGCTGGCCGGGAGCCCTGACTATCGTGGTCAAGGCGGCCCCCTGCGTGCCGACCTTTATGCGCGCCGCCGACGACACGGTGGCACTTCGCGCTTCGGCCTCGCCCGTGGTGCAAGCGCTCATCCGCGCCTGCGGCAGCCCTCTTGCCTGCACCAGCGCCAACACGCATGGCGCGCCCGCGCCGGCAAGTTTTGTCACGGTGGAGGAGCGCATCCTGGAGGGGGTCGATGTTGCCGTCGACGCCGGCGAGACCCCGTGTCGCGACGCCTCGACCATCGTGTCGTTCCAGCACGGCGGGCTCCAGATCCTGCGCCAAGGCGCACTTCCCGCATCAGAGATCGAACGGGTCCTGTCCGACCCGATGCAATAGAAAGGTGTAAGCGATGTCGTTGAATCTGGGCAGCCTGGGCATGGAAGATGCCTCGTTTAACTTTGGCGGTTCCTACATCATGGCGCTCGACTGCGGCACCACCTCGGTACTTGCGACCATCGTCGACGAGTACGGCTGCATCGTCGCGCAGGCACGTCGTAGCGTCAAAACCAGCTTCCCGCGTCCCGGTTGGATAGAGCAAGACCCCATGGAGGTGCTTGCCAGCCAGATCGGCGTGATGATGGAGGTCCAGTTTAAGAGCGGCATCCATTCTGACCGCATCGCCGCCATCGGTATCTCCAACCAGCGCGAGACCACGGTGGTGTGGGACCGCATAAGCGGCCAACCCATCTATAACGCCATCGTGTGGCAATGCCGTCGCACCGCACCTCTGATCGACGAGCTGGTCGAGCGGGGCGCAGAAGAGCTGGTGCGCTCCCGCACGGGACTCACGCTCGATCCGTATTTCTCGGCTTCCAAGGTGCAGTGGATCCTCGACAACGTCGACGGTGCGCGTGAGAGCGCGGCGGCGGGCGACCTCATGTTCGGCACCATCGATACCTGGCTCATCTACAACCTCACCGGCAGTCAGGTCTTTGCCACCGACTACACCAATGCCAGCCGCACGGCGCTCTTTAATATCCATACGCTCGATTGGGACGACGACCTGCTGGCGCTCTTTGACGTTCCACGTTCCATGATGCCCGAGGTTCGTTGGAGCTCGGGCGACTACGGCCGCGTCGCGAGCGACATCATGACCAACATGCCGCCCATCATGGGCGTGGCGGGCGACCAGCAGGCGTCGCTGTTCGGCCACTGCTGCTTCCATCCCGGCCAGACCAAAAACACCTATGGCACGGGTTGCTTTATGCTCATGAACACCGGCGACGAGGTCGTCGAATCCAAGAACGGTCTGGTCTCCACGATCGGTATCGCCGCGGACGGCAAGATCAGCTATGCACTCGAGGGCTCCATCTTTGCTGCCGGTTCCACCATGAACTGGCTGCGCAACAACATGGGCATCATCTCGAGTGTGAGCGAGTCGGCACAACTCGCCGCTTCGATCAACGACAATGAGGGCTGCTACTTCGTCCCCGCCTTTGCGGGTCTGGGCGCTCCCTGGTGGGACCCGCATGCCCGCGGTATCGTGTGCGGTCTGACCGGCGCCTCGAGCCGTGCGACCATCGTACGTGCCGCCTGCGAATCCATGGCATATCAGAGCTACGACGTGCTGCGCGCCATGGAGCAGGACGTGGGACTTTCGATTGAGCGCCTGTCCGTCGATGGCGGTGCCTCGCGCAACGAGTTCATCATGCAATTCCAGGCCGATCTGCTGGATATCCCCGTGTTGCAGTGCGAGACGGTGGAGACCACGGCGATCGGTGCCGCGTACTTGGCGGGTCTTGCCGTCGGCTATTGGGAAGACCTGGAAGAACTGGAGCAAAATGCCCAGATCGTTAGGACCTTCCTTCCCCACATGTCCGCCGAGCGCCGCGAACAAAACCTTGCGGGCTGGTGTGATGCAGTCAAGCGCTCGCTCAGTACCGCACAGTAGGGCTGCGATGGGCTGCTCGATACAACAAACCGCTAAACTAATGCACGGCGCGCGGCAACAACATCGCCATGCGCCTTGTCAGCAAGGCCATCTTCCGGCCGCAACGAAAGGGGCAATCAACCCATGACCGTCACCTACGATACGTCCCGTGTGACCCTTGTCGATCACCCGCTCGTCCAGCATAAGCTGTCGATTCTGCGCGACAAAAACACCGGCACCAACCAGTTCCGCCAGCTCGTGCGCGAACTCGCACTTTTTGACGGCTACGAGGCCATGCGCGACCTGCCCATGGAAGACGTCGAAGTCGAGACCCCCATCACCACCGCAACGTTTAAGCAGCTCGCCGGCAAAAAGCTCGCCATCGTTCCCATTCTGCGTGCAGGCCTTGGCATGGTCGATGGCATCCTCGACTTGGTACCCTCCGCTCGCGTGGGCCACATCGGTATGGAGCGCGACGAGGTTACCCACGAGCCGCATGAGTATTACTGCAAGATGCCCAAGGATATCGACCAGCGCATCTGCCTGGTCGTCGACCCCATGCTCGCCACGGGCGGTTCGGCCGAGATGGCCATCAGCTACCTGCGCGAGCGCGGTGTCAAGGACATCCGCATGCTGTGCATCGTCGCGGCCCCCGAGGGGCTCAAGTCGCTGACTGAGAAGGACCCCGATGTGCATATCTATACCTGCGCCATCGACGACCATCTCAACGAAGCTGCCTACATCGTTCCCGGCCTGGGCGACGCCG
Source organism: uncultured Collinsella sp. (assembly GCA_900545665.1). Lineage (GTDB taxonomy): Bacteria > Actinomycetota > Coriobacteriia > Coriobacteriales > Coriobacteriaceae > Collinsella. The sequence goes on along the minus strand of UQZU01000040.1, from coordinate 9,862 downwards.
GCGACCGCATCTACGGCACGCTGTAATCTCTGGGCCATACCGGCTAACGTCGAAAATACGAAGAAATGGTGCGCGCGGGCGAGCAAAAGACGACCACGCGCACTCCTGTTAACGGACGTTTTGCCCTGCAGGGTTCGAGAAAAACGTATTACCGTACCTGCGGCATAAAGAAGGTCTTAAGAAAACGAACAGGTGCGTATTAACCGATGCTTTTTCGGTTGTACTTTAGCGATTGGCTCGTACAATAGTCACCAATGTTTGGCGGGAACTGTTCTGTAAGGCGTTAAAAAGGAAAGTGAGGACGCCAGTGTTTCAGATAGCCGATCTGCTCGCTATCGTTGCAGGTGCCATCGCGGGCGCGATTGCCTTCCTTCCCTTTGTCTTTACGCTCAAGCCGGTTCTTGACGATAAGCAGAATGCGGACATGCTCAAGGGTATGGTGAGTCTGGCGGTCTCGGCAATCGCGTTGCTTGTCTTTACCTTGGTTGTGTTTGTGTTGTTCGGAGAGGCATTTCGCATGTTCCTCCTGGGCGAGGCGATCGGCTTCGTGGCCTTTATGGCCGCCTGCGCGGTTCGCGTCGCCAAGGCGCTGCGAGATCCTCATGAGGTCGAAAGGTAAGTCGTGGAAATTTTTGAAAAGCTGCCTGATGAGATTAATCATCTGGTCAGCGAGTTCAGCTCCACCCCTGTCGTGGGCGATCTGAGCTGCGGCATCACGCAGTACTCGTTTTGGCTGATCGTCTCCACGATCGTGCTCCTGATCGTCCTGGCCGTGTTCAAGAAGAAGCAGACCCTGGTTCCCAAGGGCTTCTTCGTCAACGGTTTCGAGTACATCATCGAGTACGTCGAGAACGATATCGGCAAGGGTGTCGTGGGTGAGAACTGGAAGAAGCACTTCCCGTTCCTGTGCTCGCTTTTCCTGTTCATCCTGATCAATAACATGATCGGCCTGATCCCGGGAATGAAGCCCGGCACCGGCGCAATCGGCTCCACCGCCGCACTCGCCATTTTCGCCTTCGTGTACTTCATCTACTACGGATGCAAGGCTCACGGCGTGATCGGCTACATCAAGAGCCTCGCCCCGCAGGGCGTGAGCTTCCCGATGAACGTGCTCGTGTGGGTCGTCGAGCTTTTCTCGACCTTCCTGCGCCTCATCACGCTCGCCGTCCGTCTGTTCTGCAACATGTTCGCAGGACACGTGGTCATGGGCTCGTTCGCCATCATGGCGAGCATGTTCATGCAGCCGCTGCTTCAGCAGGTTTCCGCGGCCCACGCCGTCGGCGCCCTGCCTTCGCTGGCCTGGCTTGCCATCCTCATCCTGATCTATGCGATCGAGCTTGTGGTCGGCGCCATCCAGGCTTACGTCTTCACGGTCCTTACCGCCGTGTATGTCTCCGAGGCAGAGGAGGTCGCGGAGGAGGAGTAATCTTCCGTTCGCGCCTTAAAGGTAAGGCAATTCGTTAAACCGCCGGTGCCCGTACCCATGGAGCCCGGCAGTTATAAAAAGGTTATCCTGCGTGAAATAAGACACGCACGACAAAGGAGGAATCGTGGGAGTTATCGGTTACGGTCTCGGTGTTATCGGCGCTGGTCTTGCTATCGGCCTGTCTGCTCTGGGTGCTACGGGTGCTATGGCCCGTCAGCCTGAGGTCCAGGGCCGCGTGTTCACCGTCTTCATCATGGGCTCCGCCTTCGGCGAGGCTCTGGCTCTGATCGGCTTCGTTGTCGCGCTGATCGTTAAATAGCACGGAGCGTCAAGTATGAATCTTTCATCCCAGAAGAGCGCGATCGCACTCTCCGCGTCCGCGGCCGCGCTGCTTATGCCGGTTTCCGCGTTCGCCGAGGACGGCGCTGCCGGTGCGGACATCCTCATCCCTAAGATGGCGGAGTTCATCCCGGCGCTTATCGCCTTCCTGATCATCTGGATCGTGCTGGCCAAGGTCGCCCTGCCGGGCATCATGAAAACCATGGAGGAGCGCGGCAAGAAGATCGAGGAGAGCCTCGACGAGGCCGAGAAGACCAAGCAGGAGGCTATCGCCAAGCGCGCTGAGTCCGACTCGATCGTCACCGACGCCCGTCGTCAGGCTGCCGACATCGTTCTCGAGGCCCGTAAGGACGCCGAGTCCGAGCGCGCCCGTATCATCGAGGCTGCTCACAAGGAGGCCGAGGAGATCATCGCCAAGGCCCATACGACCGTCGAGGACGAGCGCAAGTCCATTTACGCCGGTGCCGCGAGCTCCATCGCCGACCTGTCCGTTGCCGTCGCCACCAAGATCGTGGGCGAGGCACTCGAGGACGATGCCGAGCAGAAGAAGCTCATCGAGCGCTACATCCAGGAAGCAGGTAGCCTGAATGCCGACTAGCCGCTATCAGGACAAGGTGCTCGAGACCTACGCGCGCTCCCTTCTGGAAGCCGCTAAGGCCGAGGACCATGTGTTTGAGGACCTCGAGATGATCGAGCGCCTGGCTTCTGCCAGCCCCGAGATCATCGCCGTGCTCGACACCATGTCCAAGCGCGACCAGCTCGACCTTCTTCCCAAGGTGGCAGCTGCCTTTAAGTATGTTGCCGAGGAAGACGAGGATGTAGTGGGCGTGACCGTCACCACGGCGATCCCGCTCGACGACGAGCTGCGTCAAACCATCACTAAGAAATGCGAGCAGGACTTCGGCCGCAAGGTATTCCTTATCGAGCAGGTCGACCCGTCTATCGTGGGCGGCCTGGTGCTCGAGGCCCGCGGCGAGCGTCGTGACATTTCCGTCAAGACGCAGCTGCGCATCGCGCAGGAGACCCTCGCAAACTCTGCTAATTCGTACGGAGGTGAAGCCTAATGTCCGAAACCCTCAATGCCCAGGATATCGCCAAGAAACTGCAGGAGCAGCTCACGAGCCTCTCCGCGACGGTCGATACGCATGAGGTTTCAACGGTCGATGAGGTAGGCGACGGCATCGCGCGCGTCTCCGGCCTCAAGAGCGCCATGGCAGGCGAGCTTCTGGAGTTCAAGAGCTCCGATACCGGTGAGACCGTCTTCGGCCTTGCCCAGAACCTTGACCGTGACGAGGTCGGCGCCGTTCTGTTCGGTGCCGTCGACTCCATCAAGGAAGGCGACGAGTGCCGCACCACTGGCCGCGTTATGGATATCCCCGTGAGCCGTGCCATGCTCGGCCGCGTCGTCAATCCGCTCGGCCAGCCCATCGACGGCCTGGGCGACATCGTCGCTACGCACCGTCGCCCCATCGAGTTCAAGGCTCCCGGCGTCATCGATCGTACCCCGGTGTGCGAGCCGGTTCAGACCGGTCTGCTCGCTATCGACTCCATGGTGCCTATTGGCCGCGGTCAGCGTGAGCTCATCATCGGTGACCGTAAGACCGGTAAGACCGCCATCGCCATCGACGCTATCCTCAACCAGCGCGGCAAGGGCATGGTCTGCATCTATGTCGCCATCGGCCAGAAGGCCTCCACGGTTGCCAACATCCGCGAGACCCTCGCTCAGCACGGTGCGCTCGACTACACCATCATCGTTTCGGCCACCGCTGCCGATTCCGCCCCTATGCAGTACATCGCGCCTATGGCCGGTGCCGCTATTGGCGAGTTCTTTATGTACAACGGCGAGGACGGCAAGCCCGCCAGCGAGACCAACCCCGGCGGCCACGTGCTCGTCATCTACGATGACCTGTCCAAGCAGGCTGTGGCCTACCGTCAGATGTCGCTGACGCTGCATCGTCCGCCCGGACGCGAGGCCTATCCTGGCGACATCTTCTACCTGCACTCTCGTCTGCTCGAGCGTGCCGTCAAGATGTCCAAGAAGAACGGTTACGGCTCCATGACGGCACTGCCGATCATCGAGACCCAGGACGGCGACGTCTCGGCCTACATTCCGACCAACGTCATTTCCATTACCGATGGTCAGATCTACCTGCAGTCCGAGCTCTTCTTCCAGGGTCAGCGCCCGGCAGTCGACGTGGGTATCTCCGTGTCCCGCGTCGGTGGCGATGCGCAGACCAAGGCCATGAAGCAGGTCGCCGGCAACCTCCGTCTGGACCTCGCTTCCTATCAGGAGCTCGCTGGCTTTACGCAGTTCGGCTCCGACCTCGACGAGGCTACTCAGAAGCAGCTGACCCACGGTGCTCGCATGACCGAGCTCCTGAAGCAGCCGCGTTACAAGCCGTTTGAGGTTGGCGAGCAGATCGTTACGCTGTTCGCTGGCAACGAGGGCTTCCTGGATGACCTGGAGATCGCCGACGTGCTGCCCTTCCGTGCCGAGCTCATCGAGTACATGGACAATGGCTTTGGTTCGCTGCTCGACAAGGTTCGCGCCAAGAAGATCGATGATGACACCAAGGCTGAGCTTTTGCGCGTCATCGGCGACTTCAAGCAGCAGTTCATGGCCAAGCACCATTCGGATGTTTCTGGATCAGAGGAGAACTAAGCCCCATGGCCAACCTTCGCGACATTAAGAAGCGAATCTCCTCGGTTACCACGACCAAGCAGATCACGCGCACGATGGAGATGGTCTCTACGGCCAAGATTCGTCGTGCCCTCGATCGCTCCAAGCAGGCCGAGCCCTATAAGGAGGCGCTGACCGACGTCATGTTGACGGTCGCCGGCGACGCCTCCTGTTCGGGCACCGATCCCATGCTGCAGAAGCATGAGAGCGTCAAGCATGGCCTGATTGTCGTTATTGCCTCGGACCGCGGCCTTGCCGGCGGTTTCAATACGACGGTGGAGCGCACGGCCGAAAAGCTCGCCGCTTCTTGGGCGAACGACGGCATCGAATGCGAGATCATCGCGTGCGGGCGTAAGCCGGCCACGTATTTCCGTGACCGCGCAAACGTTGTCATGCACTTTGAGGGCAACTCCTCTGAGCCCGATTTCAATCAGGCCCGCATGATCTCCTCTCATATCTGCGATGCGTATCGTGCCGGTGAGCTTGACCGTGTCGAGCTTGTCTACCACCACGCCAAGAACCGCGTGGATCAGGAGCTTCGCGTCGAGCATCTGTTGCCGCTCGACCCCGAGATGATCGCTATGGCCCACGGTCCGCGTAAGAACGAGACCGACGCCCCTAAGCGCATCTCGTCCACGTTCGAGTTCGTGCCCTCTCCCGAGCATGTTCTCGGCAAGCTTGTGCCGTCTTATATCCTGACGGTCATCTACCAGGCCCTGATCGATTCGGCGGCTGCCGAGCAGGGTGCACGCCGCAAGGCCATGCACTCCGCGACGGAAAACGCCACCGCGATCATCTCGACCCTTACCCGCACGTATAGTCGCGTGCGCCAGGCTTCGATCACGACCGAGATTAACGAGATCGTCGGCGGAGCCTCAGCATTGGAGGAACAGTAATGGCTAATAACACCGTAAAGCTTGCGGTCGAGGAAGCCACCAAGAAGACGACTGCCGGTGATGGTCGCATCGTGCGAATCATCGGCCCTGTCGTCGACGTCAAGTTTGACGGCGCGGTGCCCCCGATCTACAACGCGCTCACGGTCGAGGCCGAGACCCCGATCGGTCATCTGAGCACGATCCTCGAGGTCGAGAGCCAGCTTCCGGGCGGCGTCGTCCGCACGGTCGCCATGTCCTCGACCGACGGCCTGCAGCGCGGCCTCATCGCCACCGATACCGGTGAGCCCATGAAGATGCCCGTTGGTCCCAAGACGCTCGGCCGCATTTGGAACGTCATGGGCAAGCCCGTCGACGGCAAGCCCATGCCCGAGGTGGAGGAGTTCTACCCCATCCACCATGCAGCGCCCCGTTTCGACGAGCTCACCACCAAGACCGAGATCTTCGAGACCGGCATCAAGGCCGTCGACCTGCTCGAGCCCTACATCCGCGGCGGCAAGACAGGTCTGTTCGGCGGCGCCGGCGTCGGCAAGACCGTTCTGATCCAGGAGCTCATCAACAACCTCGCCCAGGAGCACGGCGGCACCTCGGTGTTCACCGGCGTCGGCGAGCGTACCCGCGAGGGCACCGACCTGTTCCTCGAGATGAGCGAGTCTGGCGTTATCGACAAGACCTGCTTGGTCTATGGTCAGATGAACGAGCCGCCCGGAGCGCGTCTGCGCATCGGTCTGGCCGGCCTTACCACCGCTGAGTACTTCCGCGATCGCGGCCAGGACGTTCTGCTGTTCATCGACAACATCTTCCGCTTCTCCCAGGCAGGTTCCGAGGTTTCCGCACTGCTGGGCCGTATGCCGTCCGCCGTTGGTTACCAGCCCACGCTGGCAACCGAGATGGGCGACCTCCAGGAGCGCATTACCTCGACCAAGACGGGCTCCATTACCTCCGTCCAGGCTGTCTACGTCCCCGCAGACGACCTGACCGACCCGGCGCCTGCCACGACGTTTACGCACCTCGACGCCACCACGGTTCTTTCGCGTAGCATTTCGTCGCTCGGCCTGTTCCCGGCTATCGACCCGCTCGCATCTTCCTCCGACGCTCTCGATCCCTCGATCGTCGGCGAGGAGCACTACCGTGTCGCCGTCAAGGTCCAGGAGCTCCTGCAGGAGTACTCCGACCTTCAGGACATCATCGCCATTCTGGGTATGGACGAGCTGTCCGAGGAGCAGCGCCTTACGGTCAACCGTGCCCGTAAGATTCAGCAGTTCCTCTCGCAGTCCTTCCACGTCGCCGAGAAGTTCACCGGCAACCCCGGTGTCTACGTCCGCGTCGAGGATACCGTCCGCTCTTTCGCCGAGATTGTCGACGGCAAGGCCGATGACCTGCCCGAGCAGGCTTTCCGCTATGCTTCCACGATTGAGGACGTGCGCGAGCGCGCCCGCAAGATGGGGGAGAAGTAGGTTATGCGTATCCGCATCGTGTGCCCCGTGAGCTGCGCCTATGAGGGCGACGCTGCGTTTGTGTCGATTCCGTCCACGGATGGCGAGTTTGGCGTTCTGCCTGCTCACTCCAGCGAGATCTGCACGATCGACCGCGGTTACGTTCGCGTTTCCGATAAGGCCATGGGCACTGTCGACCACACGTTTGCCGTGGCCGGCGGCTATGCCCAGGTTGCGGACGATGTCGTGACCGTTCTCGCCGAGCGCGCTTGCGATTTGGCGACCGTCGATAACGACAAGCTTAAAGCTGATATTCAAGGTTTTGAAGAGAAGCTGGGTAATTTGTCGGAGGATGATGCACGCCGCGCCTACCTCTATAATGAAATCGCATGGTGTAAGCTCAAGCTTGCCCAATAGTCAAACGATTTAGCGTTCGACCATTTGCGAACACATCATGCCCGGGATGGCCCAGCCATCCCGGGCATGCTTTTTGAAAGGGTAGACCTTGGATATTATCCGCGTTGAGGGTGGCCACGCCATCGGAGGCTCCGTGCCCGTTTCGGGCGCCAAGAACTCCGCACTCAAACTCATGGCGGCAACGCTTCTGGCGCCGGGCAAGACGACGCTGCAGAACGTGCCCGATATTTCCGATGTCCACGTGATGGGCAAGGTGCTCAAGGGCATGGGCGCTACGATCGATGTTCTCGACGAGCACACGCTCGAGATTGATACCTCTCAGGTCGATTCATGGGAGGCCCCCTACGAGCTCGTTGCCAAGATGCGCGCTTCCACCGCCGTCATGGGACCCCTGCTGGGCCGCTTCCATCGCGCCAAAATTGCTATGCCGGGCGGCTGCAACCTGGGTGCTCGCAAGATCGATATGCACATTCTTGGTCTTGAGGCCCTGGGCGTTGAGTTCGATACCGCCCACGGTTACATCAACGCTAATGCGCCCCAAGGTCTGCGCGGTACCACCGTCACGCTCGAGTTCGCCAGTGTCGGTGCGACCGAGAACCTCATTATGGCATCCGTGCGCGCGAAGGGTACCACGGTTATCGACAATGCCGCCCGCGAGCCCGAGATCGTCGATCTCGCCAACATGCTCAACGAGATGGGCGCTAAGATTGTCGGCCCCGGTACGCCTGTCGTGACCATCGAGGGCGTGGAAGAGCTGCATCCCGTTACCCATCGCGTAGTGGGCGACCGCATCGAGGCCGGCACCTTTATCGTCGCCGGTGCGTTGATGGCCGACGATCGCGGTGTCGACGTCACGGGTTTTTGCCCCATTCACTTGGGCATGGTGCTCAAGAAGATGGAGCTCATGGGTATCGACTGCGAGCGCGTCGAGGATGGCGTCCATGTAAACCGTGCCGAGCGTATCAAGCCGGTCGACATCCAGACGCTTCCGTTCCCCGGCTTCCCGACGGACATGCAGGCGCAGATTATGGTGCTCTCCGCCCTTGCCGATGGTAGCTCCGTTATCACCGAGAACATCTTCGAGAATCGCTTTATGTTTGCCTCTGAGCTGGTGCGCATGGGTGCCGACATTCGTATCGAGAGCCATCATGCCATGATTCATGGCGTCAAGGGCTTCTCAGGTGCACAGGTTACCTCGCCCGATCTGCGTGGCGGAGCGGCCCTCGTCGTAGCGGGCTTGATCGCCGACGGGACGACCGAGGTTTCGGCCATCCATCACATCAAGCGCGGCTACGAGCGGTTTGTCGAAAAGCTGCAGGCGCTTGGCGCGCATGTCGAGCATGCTACCGTCCCCGATCCCGTCATCTACTAATACAGGTTGCCTATGTTTAATAAAAAGCCCCTCGCGGATACCACCGCCCGAAGACCCTCAACTGGTGCGCAGGCCAAGATCTACAGTCGCGATAACGTGGCTCGCTATTCCGAGCGCGCTCGCCAACGTCGTCGTAGCCACACGATTCGTCACGTCGCGCTCATTGTCGTGCTTGGCGTGCTGCTGAGTGCCACTACCGCTGCCGGCCTGTGGTTTGCCACCATTATGGGCAAGCTCGGCGATTCTAATGTCATTACCGACAATCTGCGTCGGGTTCTGGTTGACACCGATGAGGCAAAGGATCCGTTCTACGTGCTGCTTCTTGGCACCGACGGCCGTCCGGGCGAGGATACGTACCGTGCCGACTCGATTATCCTGGCACGCATTGATCCCACGCAAAAGCAGGCGACGCTCATTTCCGTTCCGCGCGACACCAAGGTCGAGTACAAGGGCGAGACCATGAAGATCAACGCCTGCCATACCGTTGGCGGCGCCGAGGCCATGGTCGAGGCTGTCAACGAGCTGTGCGGTGTTCAGATTTCCCACTATGCCGAGGTCAGCTTCGACGGTATGCAGGCGCTGATTGATTCGGTTGGCGGTATCGACATTAACGCAACCGATGATGTTGACGACCCCGAGCACCTGGATATTAAGATTACCGCTGGTCAGCAACATATGGACGGCGCCACCGCCCTTACCTATGCCCGCTGCCGCTACACCTATGCCGACGGCGATTACACGCGCATGCGCCACCAGCGTCAGGTGCTTGGCGCCCTTGCCAACCAGATTCTCAATAACTTCGATGCCACGAAGATCTTTGGCCTGGTTAATTCGCTGTCCGATATGCTCGTAACCGATATGAGCGTTCAGGATATCGTGGCTACGGTCAACGCCATGCGCGGTATGGATGTCGACGGTATCTACTCGGCCAACCTGCCCTCGTACGCCGACGACAGCACCATGATTGACGGTGTGAGCTACGTCTTTGTCTACGAGGACGAGCTCAAGGAAATGATGGAGCGCGTCGATGCCGGCAAGGATCCCAAGGGTCCCAACACCATGGGTCTTTCCGACGGTTCTAGCTCTACGATCGGCGACCTGAACAACAACACGTCTGACGACTACGCAAACGGTACCGCAACCTCATCGGTCAGCTCTGACGATTCCGATGGCTCAAGCGATTCGAGCGATTCGGACTACTACGAAGAGCCCACCGGCGACGGCAACGGCTACGAAGCTAACTACTAGAGTTACGCGGTTTTACCAAACCGCGTAACCAGTTGACGCTGCAAACCCGCC
>UQZU01000039.1 GCA_900545665.1 uncultured Collinsella sp. | reverse complement strand
AACGAAAGGGCGCTGACCTTCTGGTCGCGCCCTTGAAGTTGAACGTCAGATTGCCGCTCTGGCGGGTTTGCAGCGTCAACTGGTTACGCGGTTCGTAGAACCGCGTAACTGTTAGGGCCGCTGACCCATGCCACCCTCGAGGGTGACGGTCTCACCGTTCATGTACTTAAAGTCGGGACCGCAGAGCTGAACGACCACACGGCCGATTTCCTTCTCGACGTCGCCGTAGTGACCCGCCGGCGGCATGTGGACGTTGGCCTTGAACGCCTCGGGATAGGCATCCTGGAAGTTCTCGAGCGCAGCGGTCCAAGCAAGCGGGCAAACGATATTGACGTTGATGCCGTCCTTGCCCCACTCGTTGGCGGCAACGCGGGTCAGGCCGCGGATGCCCTCCTTGGCGGCAGCATAGCTGCACTGGCCATAGTTGCCAAACAGGCCGGCGCCCGAGGCAAAGTTGACCACGGAGCCCTTGGTCTCCTTCAGGTGCGGATAGGCCTTCTGCATGTACAGATAGGTAGCATACAGACCGGAGTAAATGGCCAGGTTAAACTGGTCCATGGTGTGATCGGCGATGGTCACGCCCGAGGCGCTGGCCTGAGCATTGTTGACGACGGCGTCGATGCGGCCGAACTCCTCAATGGCCTTGTCGATGACGTTCTGGACGACGGCCTCGTTGTCCTGACCAGCCGAGACATCGGCCTGAACAGGCAGAACCTTGACGCCGTACTCGGCCTCGAGAGACTCCTTGGCGGCCTCGAGCTTGGCAACGTTGCGGCCGGTGATGACGAGGTTCGCGCCCTCCTTGGCAAATGCGATATCGATGCCGTAGCCGATGGAGCCAGCGGAACCGTCCTTGAGCGTGGCCTTGCCGCCGCCGGTGACGATCACGGTCTTACCAGTGAAAAGTCCCATACAAAGTCCTTTCAAATCGCGACGGGCACGCCCGCCGACTGCGCGTGTCCAACTTCACGCGCCAAAAGCTGAGATGCAACTTTAGCGTGTTCAAGCGAAAATAAAAGACCGCGGTAGGCGAACGGCACCACGTCGTTCGGCGAAGGGATTGTCAAGTGCAAACTGGATAAAGCGGCCGAGTTATTGTTATCAGATCGAGCCATCGAACACGTTTTGAAACTTTGCTGCGGCGCGCGGGATGTCGGCGCGAGACTTTATCATAGGGTGACAAACAACGATGAGGAGCACATGCCTATGACAGACGAGCTGGACCCCCAGACTCAACAGCATATTGATGATTCCGCAGACGTCACCGCAGATACTGACGCTGTGACCTGCGATGGTATCGACATCGACGACCCCATCTTGGACGAAAGCGCTACGGCGGAAACCCCCGAAACAGAAAACGCCGATGAGCAAAACGACGATGCGCCCGCTCAGGACGACGTCCCGCAAGCAGCGGGCCCCATCGAGGTGTCTTCGGAAGAAGAGCTCGATGCCGTCATGGACTCCATGATGGATGCTGTCAAAGCGATGAAAGACGCCGTCGCCGATGCCGATATTGATGCCGAGGAAGAGGAGGCCGCCGAGGCGGCCTCGACCTTTGTGCCCGGCGAGACTCCGGTTGCCGACCAGGGCAGCACCATGCCCTCGTTTCTGCAGCTCGAGCACCCCACGATTGGCGCCGATGCGGTCGATCCGCACGCAGCAGGCTTTTCTGTGGTCGAGGGCGGTACCGGCAATATCGCCGCGCCGCAGGCTGCCGATGCGGACGCTGCCGACACCGCTCGCCCGACCGCCCCGCACTCCCCCGCCGCGAGCCGCGATCTGGGGACCGCTGTCTCGAACACTGCGAACGCCGTGGGCACCTTTATCGCCCAGGGTGCCTCGGCCATGCGCGAGATGAACGCCGCGAAAAAGGCACTTGCCGATGCCCGCGCCCACCTGGCCGAACTTGAGCAGCGCATTGCCGATCAGGCCGAGGAACTCGAGACGCGCCAGGATATCGCAGGCCGCTACGAGCAGATCGTCGCCGACCAGCGTCAGGCGATCGCCACAGCGCAAAAGACCGCTGCGGCAGCCGAAATCGATCGCGATGTCCATGCTTCCAAAGTAGCAGAGCTCAAGGGTCAGCTCGAACAAATGAAGACAGAGGATGACGCGACTGAGCTCCGCCTGAAGGCCGCGCTCGATGCCGTGGAGGCCCGCGAGGCGAGCTCGCGCGAGACCGGCAACCGCCTCGTTCGCCGTCTTGAGGATTCCAAGCGCATCCGCGACAAGGTGCAGGCCGAGCGAGACGCCGGCATTGCCGCCGCACAACAAACCGTCGACGCCACGCGCGCCCAGCTCGAGACACTGCGTCATGAGTATGCCGAGCTGCAACGCAATCCCTCGGCAAATCCCGCCAACTATACGGTGCGCACCAGCGAGCTCTCGATGCAGATCTCCGACACGGCAGATGCCCTGCGTAAAGCCGAAGAAGATGTCCCGCGCATCACCGCCGACCTTGAGCACTCGCTTGCCGCAGCCGAGCAGGCCGTCGAGCAGGCGCAAGCCCCCATCGCCGACGCCAAGCGAGCCCATCAGGCCGTGACGGCAGAGGCCGATGTCGCGCGCGACGAGCTGCAGACCGCAAAAACCGCCGCTGCAACGCGCCAGCGCGAACTGCGCGAGAAGATCGCCGCCGAGGACAAGGCACGCCGCGACCAAGAGCAGAGCATAGCCAACGCCCAAGCAGATGCCGCGCATGCGCAGTCGATTATCGAACAGGCGACCGAGGTGCACGACCACCCAGAGATCACTGAGTCGCTTGCAGGATCCTTGGCCCGAGACAAAGCCGAACACGCCGAGACCGAGCGAGAAGTCGCCCAGCTCGAGGCCACCGAGGACGCGGTGCGCGAGCGTACCCGCGACTCACGCATCAAATTCACCGGCGCCATCGTCTGCATCGTCGCCGCAATCCTGGTGATCATCGCAATCTGGCTGTTCGCGAGCAAGTAAACCAGTTGCCAAAACGCCCCAGCGCAGTTGCGGTGAGATAGTTCCTGTTTAGCCCTCAAAAAGGCCAATTCAAGAACTATCTCACCGCAACTTATTAGATTGATGCAAGGCAATCTATCCCTCTTGCACCAATCTCTTGACATAAGGAGTGTCCCCAGGTGCCGGCACAAAAGGAACGTCCCCAAGTGCCAAGTGCCCAATGACTACTCAACAACCACGGCAACACCGATGTAATGGCAGAGTCAGCGAGCGGGTCGCATTTGAGACAAGGTGACGTGAAACGAAAGGGCGCTGACCTTCTGGTCGCGCCCTTGAAGTTGAACGTCAGATTGTCCAAATGCGGCCCGCGCAGCGTCGAGCAGTTACGGCGTTTGTAAAACGCCGTAACCTACTGAATGAGCATCGCGTCGCCAAAGCTGAAGAAGCGGTAACGCTCTTCGATAGCAGCGGCGTAGGCATCCATGATCTGGTCGCGGGTGGCAAGCGCGCTTACGAGCATCATGAGCGTGGAGCGCGGCACGTGGAAGTTCGTGATCAGCGCGTCGACCACGTGATAGGTCGAGCCGGGCATGAGGTAGAGCTGCGTCGTGGCGTTCTCGCGTACCACGATGTCGCCACGGCCGAGCGTATCGGCCCCGTCCTCGCGGCCCTCAAAATAGCGCGCCGTCACGGCCGGATCGGACACCGGTGCCTCAGCGTCAAAGGCGCTCTCGAGCGAGCGCACTGCGGTGGTACCGACAGCAATCACGCGGTGCCCCTCAGCCTTCGCCTTATGCACGGCGTCGACAACCTCCTGCGACACGTGATAGCGCTCGGTGTGCATCACGTGCTGCGTGGGGTCGTCCTCCTCCACCAGACGGAAAGTATCGATGCCCACTTCGAGTTCAACGGCGGCAAACTTGGCACCCTTGGCCTCGATAGCGGCCATGAGCTCGGACGTAAAGTGCAGACCCGCCGTGGGAGCGGCAGCCGAGTGCTCCTCCTTCATGGCGTAGACGGTCTGGTACTTCTCGGGGTCGCCCTCGTAATCGGTGATGTAGGGCGGCAGCGGCACGTGACCGGCGGCGTGAATGGCCTCGTCGAGCGTGCGCGGCTCGCCGGCAGCATTGCAACCGGCCGGCTCAAAACGCACTAGACGGCCGCCGCGGCTATCGGTGACAAAGTCGATGACCTCGGCCGTCAGCACCACGGGCGCGCCCTCGGGCGCATGGGCGCCACCGGCGCGATACTCAATATGAGCACCGGGCTTCAGGCGCTTGCCCGGCTTGACCAAGCACTCCCAAACATGGCCCAGCGGATCCACGTCCTCGCGGCGCTTGAGCAGCAGGGTCTCGACCACGCCGCCCGAGCCGGCTTTGCGACCGATCAGGCGGGCCGGCATCACACGCGTCTGGTTGATGACGAGCACGTCGCCCGGCTCGATATAGTCGATGATGTCGCGGAAGATGCGGTGCTCAACGGTACCGCCGTGCTCCAGCGGCGTTCCCGCCTGGGAGCCCTTGCGATCCACCACCAGCAATCGGCAGGAATCGCGCGGCTCGGCAGGCGCCTGGGCGATGAGCTCTTCGGGCAGGTTATAGTCAAAATCATCGGTACGCATCTTTGCCTCTTTCACAAAGCGCGTCAGTCGAAAAAATCGACTGACGCGCGCATCATTCTCCCCTGTATCCTATCAGCTTGTTGAGAGAAATATAGTATGGAAACAGATTTGCGACTGTTTTCTCAACGCCCCGCTACTTAAGCGTTGCGTACATCACCGCCTTAATCGTATGCATGCGATTCTCCGCTTCTTGGAAAACACGAGACTTATCGGACTCAAAAACCTCGTCCGTGACTTCCATTTCGGTAACTCCAAACTTCTCAGCAATTTCGGCACCAACAGTAGTATTAGTATCGTGGAAGCTCGGAAGGCAGTGGAGGAAAATCGCCTCGGGCTTTGCCATAGACATCACCTCAGCGGTCACACGATACGGCGACATGAGCTTAATGCGGCTTTCCCACAGCTCTGCGGGCTGACCCATGCCAACCCAAACATCCGTGTAAATTACATCGGCATCACGAGCGCCTTCCTCAATATCCTCTGTAATGGTAATCGTCGATCCATGCTCGGCCGCAATACGACTACATTCTGCAAGGAGTTCAGGATCATAGGATGTAGCCCCCTCCGAATTTCCCCCGATTGGGCCGCAAGAACAGTAGTTAATGCCGAGCTTAGCGCAAATGACCATGAGCGAATCAGCGACGTTTCCGGCCGCCTTACCAAAAAATGTAAGTTTCCTGCCCTTAATCTCTCCAAACTCTTCACGCATGGTCAGAATATCGGCAAGCACTTGAGTCGGGTGAAATTCAGTAGTCAGCCCATTCCAAACGGGAACCCCAGCTTTTGCAGCAAGCTCCTCAACCTTCGCCTGTTCAAAGCCGCGGTATTCAATTCCGTCATACATGCGGCCAAGGACGCGAGCCGTGTCCTCAATCGACTCCTTTTTGCCCATCTGAGACGAGCCCGGATCCAAATAAGTTACACCCATGCCAAGGTCAAGTGCACCAACTTCGAAGGCGCAGCGAGTACGCGTGGAAGTCTTCTCAAATAGCAAAACAATATTCTTGCCTTCAAGGTATTTATGCGGAACACCGGCACGCTTCATGCTTTTGAAGTTAGCAGAAAGCTCAAGCAGATACTCAATCTCTTCCGTCGTGTAATCAAGCAGCTTCAGAAAACTGCGCCCAGCGATATTAACACCCATATTCGCCATCTCCCATCACAGTGGATTTGCAACTAAATATCTTCGCGCCAGAAGGGCATGCTCATGCAGCGCGGGCCACCACGACCGCGGGACAGTTCCTCGGAGGGAACGACCAAAAGTTCCAAACCGTTCTTGTAGAGCTCATCATTTGTGACAACATTGCGCTCGTAAACACAGACTTTACCAGGAGCAACGGCAAGAGTGTTCGACCCGTCGTTCCACTGCTCGCGAGATGCCTCAACCATATCGCCGGCACCGCACTCAATAAGCTGCACCTTCTCCACGCCAGTAGCCATTTCAAGAATATGTTCAAGCGTGTCATCAATCTCTTGAACAGCGACCATTCCCTCAGAGTCGCCACGAGTCAGACGATAAACACGAAGGGTCTCAAAAATACCGGGATAAACTGTGAACTTATCGAAATCCACCATGGTGCAAACGGTGTCAAGATGCATGTAAGCATAGCCGTTGGGGATTTTAATAGCGTAAACGGTATCGATCTCAGAATTCCCAGATCCCCAGAACAAATTCTTTGCAAGCTCCTCAATCGCAGCCGCCTCAGTTCGCTGGCTAATTCCAATAGCCAAGGTATGAGCGTTAATGTTAAGCACATCACCGCCCTCGATATGCCAGGGATTCTTATGGTCGTACCAAATCGGAGTCCCTGCATAATCGGGATGGTATTTGAAAATCGCTTCGTAGAAGGGCACTTCACGATCTCGCTGTTTCCAATACATATGGTGAAGCAGAACGCCTTTGCCCACGGAAGCAAGAGGATCGCGAGAGAAATATGAACTCGGAAGAGGCTTCAACACCAAATCATCGGGCTTCGCATCCTCATTATCCATCATACTAAGCGTAGTCGAAACGCGAGGCAGCTCAAGGTCACGATAACGATACCCCCCCATAGCCTCAAGTACAAACTGATACGAATCTGAAATAGCGTCGAGCTTTTCACGAACAGCCTGCTCAAGCATAGGATTGACAATCCCGCTCTCAGCCATAAATGTATCGGTAAACTCAGCGCGAGCCGAGGGGCATGCATCCAGCGCTTCAGCAACGAGTTTCTCCATATAGAGAACCTCAACACCTTCGCTCCTCAGAAGATCCGCAAAGGCATCATGCTCCTTTTGAGCCACATCAAGATAGAAACAGTCGTGAATCCAGACATCATCGAACTCTTCTGCCTTTACGTTCACAAGGTCACGACCGGGGCGGTGAAGCACAACTTTCTTGAGCTTACCAATCTCGCTGTGTACATTCAGTCCTTTAGACATTCCTGTTACTCCATTTCAGCCATGAAACCTACAGGGCAATAAGTCCCGAGATTGCTACGAATACGATATTGATGAGCGACACGACCAAGAAGAATTTCCAAACGGTCTTCCACCACTGGCCAAGCTTGATCTTGCACACGCCCAAACCCGCTACAAGAATGGCGCTAGTAGGACAGATCAAAGACATCGTCGCGCTACCCATGGAGAGAGCCCACACGGCGGCCTCGGGATTAAGGCCCATGAGTTCGGTCAAAGGTCCAAAAATGGGAGCGGTCAGTGCTGCAAGGCCAGATGAGCTGGGAACCAGAATCGCCAGGAGGTTCTCAACCGCATAAAGAAGCGTAGTAAAGAGAACCGCCGGGATGCCGCCCAGACCAGTGGCGAGCGCATTGAGGATGGTATCGATGATCATGCCGTCAGAGGCAATGACAAGGATGCCACGCGCAAGTCCAACGACAATTGCCGAGAAAGCAAAGTCAGCGATACCCGCAACAAATTCCTGAGCGATGACGTCCTGACTAAAGCCCGCAATAACACCAGCCAACAGGCCCATGGCCAAAAAGACCGCAGAAATCTCGTTCATATACCAGCCCTGGGTCACAAGTCCCCAGATGATAAGGCACATACCAGCGATAAATACCGCAAGCACGCCTTTTTGACGACCCGTAAATTCCGCGTCAAGGGCAGATTCATCGGCAGCGAACTCGACTTTCTTGGCGATATCATCCTCAAATGTGATCGATGACTCAGGGTTCTTCTTTACCCTTCGTGCATAGAGGACAACCCAAGTAATTGCAACGGCAGTCAAAACAACCCAGGCAATCATACGCAGCCACAGCTGGGGGTTGCCCTGAATACCAAGAATACCTTGCGCAATGAGAACATTAAACGGATTAATCGTTGAGGCGATGTAACCCGTGCGCGCTCCAACGAACACGACCATGAACGCCGTCATCGAGTCGAAGCCCATAGCCATCATAATTGGCATGAAGATCGCAAAGAACGGGAGAGTTTCTTCCGCCATGCCAAAGCTCGTTCCGCCCAATGCAAAGAGAACCATCGCAATAGGAATAATTAGAATGTCTTTGTTCTTAAAGCGGCGAACGACACGACCCATTCCGCTCGTGATAGCGCCCGTTTTAGTAATAACCTGAAACGAACCGCCCACAATCAAGATGAATGCAACGACCTCAATTGCCTCTTGTATACCGCGCGTTGGAGCCTGAAGAACATCGAAGACGCCTTGTCTGAGATCTACTTCATCCCCGGTTTCCTCGTCAATATATGTCTTTTCACTCTGCTCATACGTACCTGCGACAGTGACTTCACGACCGTTCACCTCCTGACGCTGATAGGACCCAGAGGGAACAATCCACGTGAGAACAGCGAAGATGACCATAAGTGCAAAGATGATCGCATATACGTGCGGGACCTTGAACTGCTTGATGCCTTTCGAACTTTCCGCTGCCATATCTCCTCCTTCATTCCTTTTCCCATCTATCCAGCTGGCACCATAAATGTATGAGGTTGCTCAGCGGTGGTCGGCCAACCATCGCCATCGTGTCGCTTTTCACCTATGAACGGCAGCTAAAGTGACGTTATTAATCAATCTGATATTTAAAATTGATGTTATTTATCAATTACATACGTCTTTTAACTTTTCCGCAACACAACAAGGAACCTGCCTTAGCCTTATATAAAAACCAGCAGGACAGGAGACAGACATGCAAGGCGTACACATAACAAATGAAATCGGTCATTTAAAAGCCGTACTTGTCCATCGACCAGGAACTGAAACACAAAACTACCCTGATGCCGACTTCAGCCAAGTTTTCTCCCTGCGAAAATGGAGCGGTCGTTTTGACCTCGACAAAGCAATATATGAGCACGATTCCATGGTTCAATTGCTTGAGAAGCATGGCGTAGAAACCATTGAAATTAGGGACCTTCTCGAAGACTCACTTGAAACTGAGCCCCAATCACTTAAATGTTTTATTGATGACTACCTCCGTTGCAGTGGGGCAACAGGCAGAGAGTTCCTCGAGACAATAACCCAGCTGTTTGAGAACGCTAAGAACACCCAGGAATTGGTGAATATAGTACTTAACGGCATTCGCTTTGGAGACACTGAGCTATGTTCAAACCAGTCGGAAACACTACGGGCGCTCGTGCACGAGCAATTTGACCCCGCCTCGCTCTTGGTCAATCCCCTCAACACGCTTTTTTTCACTCGTGATCCTGCTGTGGTAGTCGGAGACGGCATCATCCTAAATCATATGTATTGGCCTGAGCGTGATCGTGAGGTCGCCTTATACCGGCAGATATTCACCCACCACAAGATCATGGGAGAAACCCCGGTATGTGATTTGAACAGGAGTAGTTACCATATCGAAGGCGGAGACATTCTTGTTATCAGTGCTAAGACATTATTAGTTGGAATCTCTGACCGAACTGAACCCGCCGCCGTCGAGTCACTTGCCAAAGAGCTCCTGACCTCAAATAAATTCCAGACTACCGAGCTAATTGCGATTCGAGTCCCCTCTGACGGGCTGCGTATCCACCTCGATACGTTCATAAGTAGAATTGATCACGACGCGTTCCTCATCGATCGTGAGATATGCAATGCCGTTGATGCATACAGCATTCAACTAAAACGATCCGGAAAGGGCCTTACGATCACTCCTATCGATCGCACGATTCCGGAAATACTCTCTGCAGCCTGTTGCGAACCAATAAAAGTAATTGACTGCGGAGGCGGGAATCAAACCGCCTACGAAAGAGAGCGCCGGAACAACGCAACGTCTATCCTTGCGCTCTCGCCAGGAAAACTATGCGTATATGAAGAAAACGTTTGGACCAACGAAGCGCTTGAGAAAGCAGGAATGGAATTATTCCCGTTATCCATTGACGAGCTCACCAAAGGCTATGGTGGCACAAACTGTCTATGCCTCCCTCTGTGGCGAGAGGATCTATAGCCATGGGCTTCGGGGCAAATATTCGTAAACTCCGCACCATGGAGCATCTTGGTCAGGCGCAACTTGCAGAGATGTTGGGGGTATCTAAAGAGACCGTTTGTCGTTGGGAAAAAAGTCGGTATGCCCCCCGTGAGCGCCATATTGAAAAGTTACAAGCGCTCTTCGGTTGCACCCGCGATGAACTTGTTGGCGAGGAAAACGGTTTGGCCGTAAAGCTCGCAAATAAAAGAATCGTCACCGACGAAGACCCTGCTATCCACGAAATGGAGGGCGCATTTCCCGTCATCGATATCGAATCGCAAAAGCGCCGCATCACGCACAGCCAACAAAATGCTTGCGCGCCTGTAGACGTAGCCAAGCGTCACCCACATAGCGTTTTCGTTAAAATCAAAGGTGACGAAATGTCCCGCATTTACCCTCCCGGCAGCTTACTACTTGTCGATACCACCGCAAAGCCTTGGAACGGCTGTGCTGTATTGGCGCTCGCAGACGGTAAAACACCGGTAATTAGGCGATTTGCAGAAGGAAACGACATGATTGTGCTGTCGTCCCATTCATATGCAACAGCAAGTCCGGATCTGATGTTTAACAAACGGAGGATTAGAATCATAGGAGTCGTCGTTTGGTATCAAGCGAGCCACGATCACACGCTTAATTAAATCGACTTTCCCAAAAACGACCGTACCGCACAGACAGCTCAAAGCCCCAGCCCAAAATGAACTACTTTTTGGACGCTTTGCGCTCGTCGCGGATGCGGGCGCGGTCCATGGCCGCCTCGGCAGCCGAGAAGCGGCAACCACAGTAGTTCTGCCGATACATGCCCAGCTCGCGCGAACGGCGTGTCGCCTCGGGGTAATACGGACGAAAATCGCGAATCACCGGAGTGAGACCGCGGGCGGCAGCCAGACGCTCCAACACATCATTGCAGGTTTCGAACAACTGATACGGCGAGACGGCGAGTGTCGTACCCACAAACTCAAACCCACATTCCCGGGCCACACGGCACGCCTCGGCCAAGCGCAGGGCATAGCACGCACGACAGCGACGGGGCCGATCGGCACCCAGCGGTGCCACGCCGGCCTCCCAGCGCTCACGGTCCTCCCCCGCCTCGACGAGCTCGATGTCGCCTTCGGCACACCACCGGCGCAGCTCGTCCAGGCGACGCTGCCATTCATCGTGCGGCTGAATATTGGGGTTGGTCCAGCAAATCGTGGGCTCAAACCCCTCCTCGCGCAGCAGGCGGACCGGCTCAAGCGAGCATGGTGCACAGCACGCATGCAGCAACAACGACTTCATCGACATCTCCTCACCCAAAAAAGCGCACGCCAAAGGACGTATCCTCGCAGGCGACAATGCGGCGGTCGCGCAGGATCGTCCGCACGTAGTACCAGTCGCCCACGCAGCCCGAAAGGTGCAAACCAGCCGCCAGATAGCACAGCAGCGGATAGCCCGAAAACGCAAACCCCAGGGCAAACGCTGTCGTCACAACAACCGTCGGCGCCAGGCAAACTGCCACGTACCGCCGGCGCGAATACACAATCCCCTCGGCGCAGGCATAGATCATCGCTGTCTCGCGATTCGCCCCAAAGGTCACCTTCGCGCCCGCAGGCGCCAGCAGCTTAAAAAACACACCGTGCACCAGCTCGTGCACGGCAAATGACGCCGCAGAAACCGCAGCCAAGCCGACTATCCAGCCCACGACAGCCATCCAGCCGCCCGCGTCAGCCGCATCCAAGTCTGCAGGCCCGCCCAGCAGCATAAACACCGGTACCAAGCACACGGCAAACACGCCGACGACGACCATCCCCCACACGAAGCAAGCGTGCAGAAATTCCTCGTCCTCAAACGCATGTATGTTGGAAATCTCATTCATAGCATCTTAGGATAGCGCCCCTGCCACGTACCCGTCCGCATGTGCGATAATGTCGAACGATATGCACGAATTGACCACCGCGTCGCCAGGCCTTGCGCCCGGCCGCGCTCTCACCATATGCGAAGGAGTCCCATGGCATCCAAATACTCCATGAACGACCGTCCCAGCTGGCCTCGCCGCGCCATCGTTACCGCCGGCGAGCCCTATGGCAACAAGGGCCTTCACTTTGGCCACGTTGGCGGCGTCTTTGTCCCGGCCGACTTCTTCGCCCGCTTCCTGCGCGACCGTCTGGGCCGCGAGAACGTCATCTTCACCTCGGGCACCGACTGCTATGGCTCGCCCATCATGGAGAGTTACCGCAAGCTCAAGGAGAACGAAGGCTACGATAAGTCCATCAGCGAGTATGTCGAGTCCAATCACTCCCGCCAGGCCGCGACCCTCAACAACTACAACATCAGCTGTGACATCTACGGCGGCTCGGGCCTTGAGCCGGCTGCGCAGATTCACAACGAGGTGACCGCCGAGATTATCAAGCGCCTGCACGAGCAGGGCACCATCTCCAAGCGCTCCACGCTGCAGTTCTACGATGCCAAGGCCGGCACGTTCCTCAACGGCCGTCAGGTGATCGGCCGCTGCCCCATCCAGGGCTGCAAGTCTGAGAAGGCTTATGCCGACGAGTGCGACCTGGGCCACCAGTTTGAGCCCGAGGAGCTCATCGCGCCCAAAAGCCAGCTCACCGGCGAGGTGCCCGAGCTGCGCCCGGTCGACAACCTCTACTTCGACCTGCCGGCCTACCTCGACTTTATGAAAACCTATACCGCCAAGCTCGCCCAGAACCCGCAGGTTCGCTCCGTGGTCTCCAAGACCATGGAAGAGTGGCTGCTGCCGGCTCAGCTCTACATCCAGAACAAGTTCCGCGAGGCCTTCGATGCCGTCGAGGATCAGCTTCCCGAGCACACCGTGCTGGAGCCCGAGGGCAACAAGAGCAGCTTTACCGTCACCTTCCCCAGCTGGAAGGAGCGCGACGATGCCCACGCGGTGCTCGCCAACGGCGGCGTGCGCTTCCGCAGCGGCAAGGCGCTCGTACCCTTCCGCATCACCGGCAACATCGACTGGGGCGTTCCGGTGCCCGAGGTCGATGGCGTCTCCGACGTCACCTGCTGGTGCTGGCCCGAGAGCCTGTGGGCTCCCATCAGCTATACGCGCACCGTGCTCGCACGCGATGCCAAGGCCGCCGGCGTGACCGAGGGCGTCGCCGCCCAGGATGCCGCCCTCATGGGCGAGCCCGCCGCCGATTCCACGCAGGTCCCCGCGCCCACCTACCAGCACAGCTCGCTCGACTGGCGCGACTGGTGGTGCTCGGATGACGCACAGATCTACCAGTTCATTGGCCAGGACAACATCTACTTCTATTGCATCGCGCAGACCGCCATGTGGGAGGCCCTGGGTTGGAACCTCACGCAGAGCACCGTCAGCGCCTGCTACCACCTGCTCTACATGGGCAAAAAGGCAAGCTCGTCCTCGCAGACGCCTCCCCCGCCGGCAGACGACCTGCTCAACCACTACACCTGCGAGCAGATGCGCGCGCACTGGCTGTCGCTCGGCCTGTCCGAGAAGCCGGTGAGCTTTAGCCCCAAGGCATACGACACCCGCGTGACCGGCAAGGACAAGGACGGCAACGAGGTGCACGCCTGCGACGACAAGCGCGTCATCGATCCGGCCCTTAAGGAAAGCGCCCTTTTGACCGGCGTCTTCAACCGCCTGGCCCGCAGCTGCTTCTACGGCGTCGCCGTCAAGGAGGGCGACGAGAGCCCCTATCGCAACGGTTGCATCCCCGCCGGCGCCGTCTCGGCCACCGTGGTGGAGGCCGCCGAGCAGGCCGCCCTCGCGTTTGAGCAGGCCATGTACAAGTTCGAGACGCACCGCGCGCTCGCTGTGTGCGACGACTACCTGCGCGCCGCCAACAAGCGCTGGAGCGACGCCTCCAAGGCTGCCAACAAGCTTGAGGGCGAGCAAGCCAATACCGCGATGACGCAGGCCCTCGTCGACGCCTTCACCGAGCTGCGCGTGGCGACCGTGCTCATGCACGGCATCGTGCCGGCCGGCTGCGAGCTCATTTGCGAGTACTTCGACGTCGACCCCGTCGCCTTCTTTAGCTGGGACAACATATTTGCCTCCACGGACGAGTTCGTGGAAAGCCTGGGCGAGAAGCCCGGCGAGCACCGCGTGAAGCCGCTGCCCCCGCGCTTCGACTTCTTCAGCAAGCACGAGAGCCAGTACTAAAACAACACTCGACATGTAATGGAATGGGAAGGAAAGACGGATGTCCAAGCCGCGTCGTCGTAAGCAGAAAAAGCAGGTCAAGGCCGAGCTCAAGCTCAGGCAGTTTGCTGCTACCGAGCTTTCTGACCAGCTTGCCGCCCAACACTCCGCCGCCGACCTGCCGCGCTTTATGGTCGACACGGTCGCCGGCGCCTATGCGCCCGCCGATGCCAAGCTCATGATCGAGGGCTTCGGCGCCGCGGCCACACGCCCGGTCACGCTGCGCGCCAACACGCTCAAGGCGACCGCCGAGGACATCGCTGCGGCGCTCGGTGCCGCCGGCATCGCCCACAACCCCGTCGCCTGGTACCCAGACGCCTTTATCCTGCCCGAGGCCCAGGTTTCCGATCTGTGGGATCTCGACATCTACCGCGACGGCAAGATCTACCTGCAGAGCCTGTCATCCATGATGCCGCCGTTGGTCCTGGGCGCCCAGGCAGGCGAGGACATCCTGGACATGTGCGCAGCCCCCGGCGGCAAGACAACACAGATCGCCGCCCTCACCCAGGGACAGGCGCACCTCACCGCCTGTGAGATGAGCATTCCCCGCGCCGAAAAGCTTGAGTCCAACCTCCACCGCCAAGGTGCCAAAAACGTGCCCGTCATGCGCATCGACGCACGCGAGCTCGACGAGTTCTTCCGCTTTGACCGCATCCTGCTCGACGCTCCCTGCACCGGCACGGGCACCGTCATCAGTGGCAACGAGAAAAGCCTGCGCGGCCTCACCGAGCAGTTGCTGAGCAAGTGCGCCCGCTCGCAGCGAGCACTTCTGGACCGCGCCATGGGTGCCCTCAAACCGGGCGGCACGCTCGTCTATTCGACCTGTTCGATTTTGCCGCAGGAAAACGAGGACGCCCTGCAAGAGGCCCTCGACAAGCACATGGACTGCGAGCTTATCCCCCTCGACGGCACGCCGAGCGAAAGCGAAGCACGACGCACCCAGGAAGCTGGTGAGGAGCCGCGCATCGAGTCCAACGCTCTGACCGAAGCCATTGCCGCCGGTCAGGTATCGGCCATCGCCAACGGCCTGCCCGGCACGCTCACCATTCCGCCTAGCCGCGACTTTGAGGGCTTCTACATTGCCCTGATCCGAAAACGCAGCTAGCGCACGGATCCAAAACTCAACAAGTTATCTCCGTGCGCGTTTGCCCTGCTGGTCGCGATGCTGTTTAAGCATCGTGCGCTCCTTGCGTTCGGCCCTTTTGCCCTTAATGGCCGTGACCACAAAGTAGATGACCGCGGCGGCAACGATTGCGCCCACACACAGGCCAATCGAGCCCAACATTGCCGAAAATTCCATACCGCGTCACCTCTCTTGTAAACGGGACTTTCAAGATAGCACCTCGATCCCCGCCACCACAGCTCCTTCACGTTCACCGGCCCTTCGGTCTAACGGATGGCGCGGCGGGGAAAAATCAACTCGTCAAACGATTTAGCATTCGCAATTCCGGCTGCATAGCGCCGGCCGTTATCACATAGAATCGAGCCTCCATGGATACCCTCAACGATCTAAATGAGCGCGTCGACGCCTTCGTCGGCACCAGCTCCTTCGACACGCCTGCGGCGGCAAACGACCAAGCTCCCATCGATGTGCCCGCCGAGGTGCACAAGGACATCGTCGCCTCGGTCGATTTTTCCGAGGTCGAGCTTGCAGACGAGTTCACCGAGCCCCAAGTAGCCGTCACGCCCAACGGCCTGCTCCCTATGGAGCCCCTGCCCATCGACGGACGCCTGCGCAAGGCTGCCCTTCGCATGCCCGACGAGATCGAGGAGGCCAGCGGCTTCACGCTCTTTGGCCGACGCATCAAGTCGCTCATTTACACCACCGATGTCGCGGTTATCCGCAACTCCAACGCCGACGCCGTCTTTGCGGTCTACCCTTTCACGCCGCAGCCCGCCATTACGCAAGCGCTGCTGACCGTCGCCGAGTGCCCGGTCTTTGTAGGCGTGGGTGGCGGAACTACGACCGGTAAGCGCTCCGTGCAGATGGCAGCCGTCTCCGAGATGCAGGGCGCGGCGGGCTGCGTGGTCAACTCCCCCGCTACTGCCGAGATGGTCGAGCACATCACCAACATCGCCGACATCCCCGTCATCGCCACGGTCGTTCGCTGCGACGACGATGCCCACGCCAAGGTGCGCGCTGGAGCCAAGATTCTCAACATCGCCGCCGGCAAGAACACGCCCCAGGTCCTACGCGAGCTGCGCGAGCACTATCCCAACCTGCCGCTTATCGCGCCGGGCGGCAAGACGCCCGAGAGCATTCGCGAGACCATCGCCGCCGGCGCCAACGCCATCATCTGGACACCGCCTTCGGCCCAGCAGCTACAGACCGACATGATGCAGCGTTATCGCAAGATGAAGGAAGACGCCACACCTGTCATCTCGCGCGACGACGTGCCCATTATCGACCAGGTCGCCGCCGCCGAGGTCAGCCAAGTCGAGAACATGAATCCCGATGTGCCGATTCCCGACGAAGTCATCGAGCGCGTCGCTTCGATCCACGAGCGCGTCGAGGAGCATCGCGCCAACCGCGGCCTCAAGCCGTCACTGCACGGCTTTTTCTTCCGCGGAAAGAAACGCTAGCAAAACATCTTGGCCCGCCCCACAATGAACTGCGCCCCAAATCTTGGACGCCCTAAATAGCGACTAGGCCGCAAGGGCCTGATTCCGGAACTCCTCCGGGGTCAGGCCCTTCAATCTTACCTGCCTCC
>UQZU01000038.1 GCA_900545665.1 uncultured Collinsella sp. | reverse complement strand
ACGCGCTGGACGCGGTGCACGCCGGACTCGAACTTCATGACGGAGTAGACGCGGTCGCCCTCGACCTTGAACTCGATGGACTTAAAGCCGCCGGCCTCGCTGGGGCTGGAATCGAGCACGGTGGTCTTCCAGCCGCGCGACTCGCAGAAGCGCTGGTACATCTTGTACAGGTCGCCGGCAAAGATGGCCGCCTCGTCGCCACCGGCGGCGGAGCGAATCTCGACGATGGTGTTCTTGTCGTCGTTGGGGTCGCTCGGGATGAGCATGTACTTGATGTCTTCCTCGAGCTGGGGGAGCTTGGCCTCGTTTTCGGAGATGTCCATCTGGAGCATCTCCTTCTCATCGGCATCGGTGGTATCGTGCAGCATTTCCTTGGCCGCCTCGATGTCATCGAGCGCGCCGATGTACTCGCGCGAGGCGGCAATGAGGTCAGACTGGTGCGCGTACTCCTTGTTGAGACGCGTGAACTCCTTGATATCGGAGGCGACGGCCGGGTCAGAGAGCTTCTTCTCGAGCTCCTCGTAGGCCTTGATGATCTTTTCGAGCTTGTCGCGCATGACGGGACTCCTTTATATGCGTGAAGGTGAAAATCGGCAGAATTAATGGGGCGCGGGGCGCCACTGCGGGGGTAAGCCCAGCTAGAACATGTCGATCTTCAGATACATGCGCATCCCTTCGCGTATGGGGTACATAATTGCGGTCTAACCCATACATGATAGCGTGCGCAGGCAAACCTGCATATAACCCGCACGGAATCCGACAAGGGGACAGTCCCTTTGTCGGATTCTAGAGCGTATGGAGCAGGGCGATGAGGAAGCGGACACCCTGGAGGTAGGCGCGGCGGGTGATGCGCTCGTTGGTGCCGTGGACGCCGCGGTCGCACTCGTCATCGTCTACCACAAAGGCCGAGAAGCGAATGCACTCGGAGCAAATGCGCTGGTAGTTGGCAGCGTCGGTCGCACCGATCACGGTCGAGGGGACGATGCTGACAGGAGCCCCGCCCGTCGCACTCGGTCCGTTTTCCTCCGCCCCCTTTGGGTCGCGGAAGTAGCAGGCGGCAATGGCGCGAACGGCCTCGAGTCCCGGTCCACCGACACGCGGAGACGGCGAAGGCTCGGAGCTGCCGGGGCCCAGCTCCACTTCGACACAACCGGCAAGGTCCGCCCCGACAACCGCCTCACGGCAGCGCGCCACAACGTCGGCCACGCTCGTACCCTCGAGCATGCGGAAGTTGATGTTGGCCCACATATCCTGCGGCATTACGTTGGCGCCGGTGCTGCCACCCTCGATCTGCGTGGGCGCGCAGGTGGTCGTCACCAGCGGATAGAGCTTTTTGCTGGCGAGGCAATCGCGGACAATGGCATCCCCGTTGGCGGCAATTTCATCGGCCGTGTAGAGCCCCAACTCGACGAGTTGAGCGGCAAGCAAGTCGGTCACGCGCGTCGGCCACTCGATATCGCAGATTGCGGTGATGGCACGGCTGAGCACCTCGAGCGATGTGCCGCCGTAGGGGTTGGACGAATGCCCGCCCTCACTCTTCGTCTTGAGTATGATATCGGCGTAACCCTTCTCCGCGAGGTCGGCATGCATAAGCCAGCCCTCGCCCGCGCCATACTCGGCAGCCGAAACAATACGGTAGTCACCCTCGTCGATCAGATATTCAAGTTCAACGCCACGCTCCTCGAGCACACGACCGATCGCCCCCGC
The DNA here is from genome assembly GCA_900545665.1 of uncultured Collinsella sp. Lineage (GTDB taxonomy): Bacteria > Actinomycetota > Coriobacteriia > Coriobacteriales > Coriobacteriaceae > Collinsella. The sequence goes on along the minus strand of UQZU01000038.1, from coordinate 16,052 downwards.
GCCGTACTGCGTGGTTTCCTCGTCCTGGCCAAAGGCGAGCAGCAGGGTACGCTTGTGCTCCCAGCCGTACGCGAGCGCATACTCAACCGCCTCGAGAATGCCTGCGACCTGGTCTTTCATATCGATGGCGCCGCGACCCCAAATGTAGGTGTCGTCCACATGTCCGCTAAAGGGGGCATGCGTCCAGTCAGCCTCGGTGCCGGGTACCACGGGAACCACGTCCATGTGGCCCATGAGCATAATGGGCTTGAGGGCAGGGTCGGAACCGCCAAGCGTCACCAATAGCGAATGGTCGATAAGCTCGACCTTACCCGCCGTAAATACGTGCGGCCAAGCCTGCTGCATATACGCGCGCAGGTCGTCGAACGGCTGCCAGTCCACCGCCTCGGCATCCATACTCGAGATGGTCGGAAACGACAGCACACGGCCCAGGCGCTCACATGCGCCGGCCTTTTCCAAATCGGCAAAATCATCCTCATGCGCAAAGAAGCGCCAAACCTCGGCCATGACATCCTTTCGATTGTGATGACGAGGGCCGCCCCACCGGAGCGGCCCTGCCACATAAGCGTTTGCGGTCGGTTACCTGTCCTCGAGATAGCGCGAGAGGAACTCGCGGGTACGTTGGTGCTTGGGGTTGCCGAAGAGCTCGGCCGGCGCGGCGTCCTCGAGCACTACGCCCTTGTCCATAAAGACCACGCGGTCGGACACCGTGCGGGCAAAGGCCATCTCGTGTGTGACGACCACCATGGTCATGCCGTCGGCCGCGAGCTTGCGCATGACCTCGAGCACCTCGCCCACGATCTCGGGGTCGAGTGCCGAAGTCGGCTCGTCGAACAGCATGATCTGCGGATTCATGCACAGGGCACGCGCGATGGCCACGCGCTGTTTTTGACCACCGGACAGTCGACCCACGGCGGCGTGCGCGAACTTCTCGAGCCCCACGCTCGTCAGATGCTCCATCGCAATAATTTCAGCCTCGGCCTTGCTCATCTTTTTGAGCGTGACGGGCGCGAGCGTGCAGTTGTCGAGCACGTCCATGTTGTTGAACAGGTTAAAGCCCTGGAACACCATGCCAATGTCCTCGCGCAGCTTGTTAATGTTGCAGCGCTCGGCCGTAAGGTCCTGGCCGTGGAACCAGATATGGCCCGCGTCCGGAGTCTCGAGCAGGTTGAGGCAGCGCAGGAAGGTCGACTTGCCCGAGCCCGAGGCGCCGATAATGGTGACGACCTCGCCGGGGTTAACGGACAGGTCGATGCCTTTGAGCACCTCGAGCGAGCCGAAGCTCTTGCGCAGGCCCTCGACGCGGATGAGCGGCTCATTGGTCTGTGCGGCGGCCGCAACGCCGGTAGTAGCGGTATCTGCCATGATGATTCTCCTCGTCTTGAGCCTAGTTGGAGCTGGGCAGCGTGGCCGGAGCCTCGGCACCGAGTTTTTTGCCAAAGGCCTCGAGCAGGCGGCTCGCCACGAGCGTCAGGATCAGGTAGACCACGAGCGCCACGCAGTAGACTTCCATCTGGCGATAGTACACGCCGGCGACCGTGGTAGTGGCGTACATGAGGTCGAACACGCCGATGACCGAAAGCACCGACGAGTCCTTGATGTTGATGATGAGCTCGTTGGTGAGTGCGGGAATCGCGTTTTTAATGCCCTGGGGGAACACGACCTTGCGCATAGCCTGCCACTGCGACAGACCCAGCGAGCGTGCTGCCTCGGCCTGGCCGGGATCGATGGACTCGATGCCGCCGCGCAGGACCTCCATCATGTAGGCGGTGGAGTTGAGCGAAATAGTGACGAGGCCGGCGGTGAAGGTACTCCAAATCTGGTTGGCCTGAGCGGTCTCGAAGCCCATGCCGCGCAAAACGGTGAAGCCCGCGTAATAGATGAGCAGGCCCTGGACCATCATGGGCGTGCCGCGCACGATGGTAGAGTAGACGGTCGCAAAGCCGCGGCCAATGCTCTTAAAGAAGCGCACCAGGTCGTTGTCCACGCGATCGAAGGTCTGAATACGCAGGAACACAAAGAGCAGCGCCAGGAAGAATGCGATGACGGTGCCGAAGGTGGCAAGCGCGATGGTGATCTCGATACCGCGGATAAAGAAGTCGCCGCTCTTGTAGGTCATGTAGACCAGGCTCGACAAAAAGTCGCTAGGGTTGGAATCCGAGACAATGCTCACCTGCACCAGGTCGATAAACGACATGACGCAGCGGTCCACGAAAAAGATCGCCGCGATGGCGACCACGACGTAGCTGCCCAGGCGCGCGCCGTGGCGGAAACGCTCGGATGCGAACGGCGACGTTTCGCGATAGTCGCTCCAGTGCATAAGCTTGGTGACCAGCGCCGCCGCCGACACGACGAGCCAGGCCCAAAGAATCGCCCAAAGGCAATCCTGGAAGATACCGGTGGGGGCTAAGAAGCTCAGCGGTGTGGGATTGTGCTGACTAAATGCCAGGCCGAGCGCCGCGATGACGCTCGTGCCCAGGTACACATAACGGTGGTCGGCCTTGATAAAGGAGGCCAGACGATTGACGGTTTTCATGCTGCCTCCCTATGCCGGCTGACGATCGAGGCACGCGTCCCATATTTGGTCGCGCTCCTCTTGGCTAATGCCCTTGAGTGTCTTGTCAATGAGCTTAAGCAGCTTGTCCGAGCCCTTGCGGCAGCCGACGTTTGCCGCGACCTCCTGCTTAAAGCCCTCGCCTTCGGCAAAATGAATGGGAACGATGCCCGGGTTTTGAGCCATATAGCCCTTCTCGTTTTCGGTGTTGTAGGTCACGGCGTCGCAGGTGCCCTGCAGCAGGTTCGAGAACACCGTGGGGACGGAGTCGACCGGGTTTTTGTGCACAACGCCCGGAATCTCGTCGATGACGGTATCGAGCATGGTGTCCTTTTGGCCGAGCACCGTGGCACCGCTGAAGTCGCTGAGCTTGGTGGCGTTTTGGTAGGGCGAGCCCTCTTTTACGAACAGGCCAAAGTAGCCAATGAAGTACGGGTCGGAGAAACCGACCGACTCCTCACGCTCGGGCGTGGCGCTCATGCCGGCGATGATGAGGTCGATCTGGCCGTTGTTGAGCGAATCGATAAGGCCCGAGAAGCTCTGCTTGACGGCAACGGGCTCGCCGCCGAGGGCCTTGCAGACGATCTTGGCGATCTGCACGTCGTAGCCATCGGCGTAGGCTCCCTGCACGTTGTCGATGGGAATGGTGAACTCGCTGGCCTCGGAGACCTGCCAGTTGTACGGGGCGTAGGCCGCCTCCATACCGATACGGATCTTGTCCTTGCCGATAACGGAATCGGACAGGTCGTCGCGACCGCCGCCCGTCGTGGGCTGAACTACTTCCAGCGTGGAGGGGCGCTGGCAACCGGCAAGTGCGGCGGCGACGACAGAAGCGCTCGCAGCGAGAGCGCTACCCAAAAAGATGCGACGGCTGCATATCGGCTGCGGATGCGCGTCGCGTTGATGGGGAGAATGCATAATCTGCCTTCCCTGTTGAATCGTATGCTGACGACTTAACAGGATACCGCTCAGCGCTACCTCCAGCAAATGCATATATAAATGCATATATACAAGTTTACGAACTGAAAACGATTGGTAGTCGTTGGGGACGTTCTTAAACGACTAGTCAAACAAGAACGTCCCCAACGACTAGGCATGAAAAAGGCAAGGCATAGACCTTCTGGTCATGCCTTGCCTTTTGAATGACAAATTGTCGCCCTGGGCGGCGCGCAGCGTCGACCGGCCCGCCGTTCATTAGAACGGCGGAACCTCTAGAGCAGGGTGACGCTAAAGCTACGTTTATCGGTAGCGCCGGGAGCCAAGGTGATGGTGTTGACCTTGTGCTCAAAGACGTCGTCCTCGGTGTCCATGGTGGTGTGACCGGTCCAGGGCTCGAGCGCCACAAACGGGGCGTCGTTGGCGGCAGACCACACGCCAATGTACTTAAAGCCCTCAAAGTCGATCTTGACGCCGTGGCCCGACTTGCGGCCGCGCAGCGTGAGCGTGGAGCCCGGGGTATCAGTGAACATGATGGCGTCGTTATCGAAGCTGCGGTGCGTGATGGGCAGCACGTCCGAGTTATCGGGAGCCTTGTAACTGCCCTCGAACGTCATAAGACCGTCGGGCGTGATGATGGGAGCCTCATTAGTCCAAGCCTCGGTAAACGCCAGCTCGTAATCCTCGAATGCCTCGTCCTCGGCACCGGGAGCCGGTACGTTAAACGCGGGGTGGCCGCCCACCGAGAACGGCAGGTCCACGTCGCCGGTATTGGTGACGGCAAAGGTCTGGGTAAGTGTGGCGTCACCAGTCAGGGCATAGGTCATGTTGAGCTTAAAGTGGAACGGGAACGCCTTGAGCGACTCGGGCGTGTCGGTGATCTCGTACGTTACCGAGGAGCCGTCCTCCGAAACCTCGACCAGCTTGTGTTCGACGATGCGCGCGAGTCCGTGGCGCGGCATCTCGCAGGTGCCGGCCGCAGACGTCGCCGTGTTGTTGCGCAGCGAGCCCACAATAGGGAACAGGATGGGCGCGTGCTTGCCCCAAAAGGCCGGGTCGCCCTGCCACAGATACTCGTTGCCGTTGAGGGCAAGGCTCGTGAGCTGGGCGCCCATGGAATCGATGGCCGCGGTGAGGCCGCCGCGCTTGATGGTAGTGACGGTAGACATGCTACTTCCTCCAAAAATAAACAATAGTGTCGAGGGCTATTGTCCCACTCTTGGCGGCGGGACGGGACAGCAGGCGATTATTGAGTAGTCATAGCGGAATGAGCGGCGAGCACCTACTGGGTATCCACGTAAAGGTCGAACCCGCCCTGCGGTGTGGTGTCGACCGTGTCAGGCGCCTGTGAGTTAAAGCTCACGGGGACCATGCGCTTTGAGGCACGGAAGCGCGTGCCGTCGGTGGCGACGGGCGGTTCATCGACGGTGAGCTCGTAGTCGCCGGGCTTAAGTTCGATGCCGTCACCAGCGGAATTGACGTATTGATACTCGTCAATCGTCTGCCCTTTGAGCGTGCGCCCCACGATGTGGATGAGCATTTGGCTGTCGCCGCGCGCGGTGTCCCACGTCGCGCCGTCCTTGACCTCGACCGACACATGTACCGAGCGCGTGCGGCCGAGCGATTGCTCGATAGACATCTCGACCTTGGCGGCGTCTTTTCGCTGTTGTTCAACATGGCTCCAGACGTTTCCAATTACCGAGCATGCGATAACGCCGGCCATGAAGGCGATAAGGATGGGGCCGAGCGGAGAGCGACGTCCTGCATCTTCCTCGCGAGACAGATTGGGACGACGTGTGGGCGCGGGCGCCTGAGCACCCTGCGAGGGCACGTCGAGAATACTGAAGGATGCCGTGCTGTCGGGGTCGATGTTATGGCGCGGCTGCGGGGTCTTGGCCGGCGAGATGGACATGTCCGCCGGCTCACCGAGTGTGGCCGTGGCATCGGCCTTAGCCTCATCGGCCTCGGCTTGGGCCCAAGCCTGCTCAAAGGTCAGGGGCTCGGCGGCATCGGAGGCGGCATCAGGCTCGACAGCGGCATCGTTGCCGGTCTCGTCCTCGTCGCTCGACACGTCACGCGACGCGGGCTCGTCCCACTCCTCGTCCGGAGCCTCGCCCTCGCTATACCACCATTCAAAGTTATCGATATCCATACGGGGCGCCCCTTAGGCCTCGCAAATAAACACTCGCTAGTCTTATACCCCCAGACGGCACCGAAGCTCACCCGCGCCGGACACGAAAACCGTCACAACATTCGACGTTTTTCCTCGTTTTCGAGATTTTCATCGAATGTTGTGACGGTTTAGGCGGCAGCCACGCCGCGAATGTGACAAAGAGACTGTCCCTTTGTCACATTCTGTTAGAGTTGCAGGGATTGAATCCCGCTTATTCACGCGACATTGGAGTGACAACCTTGACCGCCGCAACCACGCCAAAAAGTAAGTCAACCGCCGCCGCGCTCTCCCCCGCGCGCACCAATCTTTGCCTGGCGCTGCTCGTGCTGTTGGGATTCTCGCTCGGCTGCTCCGAGTTCGTGGTCATCGGCATCGAAAGCGACCTAGCGACGGAACTCGGCGTATCGCTTGCCACCGCAGGCCAACTTATTAGCGTGTTCGCACTGATCTACGCTATCTCGACGCCGGTGCTCGCGCTCAGTACGGGGCGTTTTCGCCGCTACCAGCTGCTCGTGTGCTACAGCATCGTCTTTGTGCTCGGCAACCTGGTCATGGCGTTGGCGCCCAACTTCCAGGTGCTGTTCATCTCGCGCATCATCCTGGGCTCCGTCTCGGGCGCACTGCTCGCCGTGGGCGTGACGTACATCCCCGAGCTTCTGTCTCCGCAGCAAACTTCGCTTGCCATCTCGGTGGTATATGGTGCGTTTTCCGTGGCAATGGTCTTTGTCACTTCGATCGGCAAGTTTGTGGCCGACACGCTCGATTGGCACGTGGCCATGTACGGCACGCTGGCCTTTGCCGTTCTGATCTGCGGAGCGCTCGTGGCGTTTATGCCGCGCGCTGGGCAAACCGACGAGCCCGCCACTTTTCGCGAGCAGGCGGGTCTGCTACGCGAGCCGAGCATCATCACCGGCATGCTCATCTTTTTGTTTGGCGTGGGGTCGGTCTACGTTTTCTACGGCTACGTGACGCCTTATCTTGAGCAGGTGCTGGGCATGGGCACGGTCGAAGCCAGTACCACGCTCATGGCCTACGGCGTGTTCTGCCTGATCTCGAACATCCTGGGCGGATGGATCGATGCGCGCTTTGGCATGAAGGCGCTACTCGTGACGTTTGTGCTGCAGGCTGCAGCGTTACTCGGACTGTTTGCTGTGGGCGGCACCATGCCGCTCGCGCTGGTCTTTGTCTTTAGCCTGGCGCTGCTCATGTACCTGTTCTCGGTGTCGTGCATCACGCACTTTATGGACGTGGCACGCAGCCGCCATCCCAAGTCGATGGTACTCGCAAGTTCGGTTGAGCCCATGGCGTTTAACGTCGGCATCTCGTTTGGCACCGCAGTGGGCGGCACCGTGGTAAGCAGCGTTGGCATTGCATATGTAGGCGCAGTGGGTGCCGCGTTCTCGCTTGTGGCCTGGGTGCTTACGCTGGTGACGATTAAGTTGGCTCGCTGGGAACGCAAGAGGGCGATGGCGCAGGCGTAGATGCGATACTCGAGCTCGATGATGGCGATCGAAAGGAAACCGCATATGCAACGTGTACTGTTCATCTGCTATGGAAACATCTGCCGCTCGACGATGGCCGAGTCGGTGTTTACCGAGCTCGTGCGCCGCGCTGGGCGCGAGGCGGAGTTTGCCATCGATTCCGCGGCGACCTCGACCGAGGAGATCGGCAACCCGCCACACCACGGTACCGTTGCCAAGCTACGCGAGGTCGGGATTCCCGTCGTCGCACATCGCGCACGTCAGGTGCGTCGCGCGGAGTATGGCGACTGGGACCACATTGTCTATATGGACGACGAGAACGCCCGCGCCCTGTACCGAATTTTTGGGAAGGACCCCGATGGCAAGATCTCGCGCCTGCTCGATTGGACCGATCGCCCCGGCGACGTGGCCGACCCCTGGTACACCGGCAATTTCGACGCCACCTACCGCGATGTACTCGCCGGTTGCACCGCCATGCTCGAGCAGCTGTAGGCGCTCGGGCGGCGCGGGCACACGGGCCACGCCATCGGCATAAAACGAGCGTGGGAGAAAAACCACGCTCATGAACGTGACAAAGGGACTGTCCCTTTGTCACATCTGGGACTGGCCCTAGACCGGCTTGACCTCCAGCTTTATCCCCTCGGCGCAGGAGTCGCCCAAAACATCCGAAAGGGCCCAGGTCGCATATAGCGGCAAATAGAGAACCGCTCCGTTGCGCTCAACGTTGCCTCTCGAGAAAACAATCCCGAGCCTTACGCCATATTCAGCCGTATCAAGCACATGACCGAGCGCAGCGTGCGCGTGGTAATAGGAGCCCGATTTAACCTCGATCGGAACAGCCGTCCCATCCGGTCCGTCGACCACAAAGTCCACTTCACCGCGCTTTTTTGTCTGATAGTAGTAAAGCTGGCGATTTTGGGCAGCCAGCTGCTGGGCCACCACGTTTTCGTAAATGCCGCCCAGATTGGGCTCCTTGCTATCAAGATACGCCGCTTGGGCGACTCCAACGGGGTAGCGCGCCATCAACATACCCGTATCCGATTGATATAGCTTGAACTGCGATGGCCGTGCCGTCTTAAGCAGGGGCGATTTTGGCTCGGTTACGATATCGACTTTGAGAGCAACGCCGGCATCGACAAGCCATGCAAAATCTCGCTGATACTTCTCGTAGTGAGCCTTAGGGTCAATGGAATTGAGCACGAAGCGCTTGTTTTCGCCCTCGAGCATAATAGGGAGCTGGTCGTAGATGCTCTGCACCTGCAGGGCTCGCCCGCTTGCATACTTGGAGATATCCCGCCGGTACTGTTCGTTGAGCTCTGACTGTAGCTGACGAACAGAGGCAAGGTCGCCCCGCGTGTCAAGGAAACGCTGCACGACCTCCGGCATTCCGCCGACAACGGTATAGGTCCTGAAGTTTGCCATCATCGCGTCATGAATGTAATCAGGAATGGGCCTCTCGCTGATACACGCGTTACGTATCGTTTGGCGAGCCCCCTCGCTCACCCCGGTTGCCCAGCAAAACTCCTCAAAATCGAGCGGGAACATCCTAAGCTCGTGGACATACCCCACGGGATAGGACCTGACGCCCTTGAACTGAGTCCCGAGCATTGACCCCGAAAACGCCCAGCGGCACCTCCCGTCCTCAACAAGGAACTTTGCCATCGTCATGATGTCGGGGGCCTCTTGGACCTCATCGATAAACACGAGCGTTTTGCCTGGTGCAATCGACTTTCCCGAAAGAAGCGTCACCCTGCTGATGAAATCATCGGCATCCCGCGCCTCGAGAAGAGCATCTTTTGCCTGGCGATTTTCCATGAGGTTAAGCTCGATGTAGGTTGCATGGTTGGCTTTGCCAAATGCGCGAATCGAATAGCTTTTGCCGATCTGGCGAGAACCCGTAATGAATAAGGCCTTTTGCTCGACAGACTTCAGCCAGCGCTCCAGCTCTGCCGCTATTTTCCTGCGCAGCATAGGCTCTCCCCTCAGTGTCATCAAATGAAATGCAAAGTTTTATACGCTTGATTATCGATAAAACGTAGAATTTTTAGAACCTAAAATCGGATGAAATGCAGAGATTTGAGATTACAAGCACAATAGAAGGAACACCACCGGCGAATGTGACAAAGGGACTGTCCCTTTGTCACATTGCGCTCGACTACTCGTCGACGATCTCGGCAAGCCAGACGTTCAGCGTATCGACCTCGGGACAGCAGAACTTTGCCGTACCGGGCTCGTTGCCAGGCACGGTTCCGCCATAGCGCAGGATATCGATATAGGGAAAGCCCACATGGCAGGCCATGGCGCACATCTTGCCGCGATCTCGGTCAAAGTCAAAAACGTCGCCCGGCTTGTGGCCATGGTGGCAGCGACACGCACCCAGCTGGTCCACGCAGCTCACGCGGATACGCGGCCGCTTGCCCCGCGGCGCGCCGAGCGGCTTGTTCTCGCCCACAGGCTTGGCGCCGCCCTCGCCAGCATTACTCATGGTCAATCACATCCAGGCAGGCCTCGATGGGCAGGCCAGCCGACTTGTCCTCTTGGTCGGCATTGCGCTCGATAAGCTCAGCCACCACGCGCATGGCATCGGACGTCGCGCGCTGCAGACTCCAACCTGCCATAACGCGGCCGACGAGCACCGCCGAGAACGTGTCGCCCGTGCCCGGGAAATAGACCGGGATCAGGTCGAAGGGAATCGTGAAGTACTCCCCCGCCACATGGTCGTAACCGATGACGACATTCGCACCGTCGACCACAGCGCTCGTAATGACCACCGACTTGGCGCCCAGGGCACGCACGGCATCCACAAGAGTGCGGCCCTCATCGGGCGTGATTTGCTCGGCAATGGGCGTATCGGTGAGCAGGCACGCCTCGGTGTAGTTTGGCACCGCATAGTCGGCGCACTCGAGCAGGCTGCGCATGAGACCGATCGTGGACTCGGGCACGCCGGCGTAGAGCTTGCCGTTGTCGCCCATGATGGGGTCGACGAACACCTTGGTACCCTTTTGCGCGCGACGGTGGCAGAAGTCCGAAATGATGCGCGTCTCTTCCTCGGTCACGATAAAGCCGGTAGAGATGGCGTCGAACTCAAAGCCGAGCTCCTCCCAGATGGCGAGGCTCTGGCGCACGTACTCGGTGGTGTCGTGGATGTAGAACTTGGGATAGTTGAGCGTATCGGACACAAGTGCCGTCGGCAGGTTGTGGATGCGGTAGCCCATGTGCGACAGCACCGGCAGCATGGCGGAAAGCGCGACCTTGCCGTAGCCGCACATATCGTTGATCAGCAGCAGCTGAGTGTTCTTCATGAGGGTCTCCCTTGGTTCGGGCACGGCGCAGCAGCGCCACAGTGCGACTAAGTGTAGCGCAGGGGACGTTGTGAGCGGGCGCCAGGGTCGCGAAGAGCGCATTGTTGCGGAAAGGTTTCGGAAATGGGGGGCATAGGCCTTGCGGCCATGCCCGACGATTGAACGTCAGATTGCCGCTTAGGAACGCTTGCAGCGTCGAGCGGTTACGGCGTTTGGTAAAGCGCCGTAACTTAATAAGTTTGGTACCTTGACATTCATTTCTCATGCTCCTAGATTGGTTAGGCACAAAACAATTCCACTACCTAACTAAAGAAAGGAGCAACACTAATTCATGTGCGATGAACCTCTTAACCTTTGTTCGCACGAGCCCGACGGCGACCCGTCACAGCCGGCGGATGCACCCGAAGCGGTTAGCTCAGAAGACAAGCTTGCCAAGCGCATCCTCAATGGCCTGGGCTTTTGTGGCCACTACATGCACTTTCACGGCGGCGGCGTGTCCGGCAAGGCGCCCATCGTCTGCTTGCTCGCCAAGCAGGAAAACGGCGAGATGTCGCAGCAGGAACTCGGCATGCACTTCGACCTCAAGCCGGGGTCGCTTTCCGAGATCTTGTCCAAGCTCGAGTGCGCCGGCATCATCGAGCGCAGCCGCAATCCAAAAGATCGCCGGCAGCTCACCATTCGCCTGACCGAAGTCGGCTGGGAGAAGGCCCGCATCGACCAGGCCGCCCGCATCCGCTTTAGGGAGCAGGCCTTTAGTGCCCTCACTCACGACGAGCGCGAACAGCTCGCCGAAATGCTTGAGAAAATCCGCGTAACCTGGGAGGAACTGGATGATTAAAACTCTCATGGGCAGCATCCGCGATTACATGAAGGTCACGATCGCCACGCCGCTGCTGGTGCTTGGCGAGGTAATCTGCCAGATGATGATCCCGTTTATCACCGCCGACATGATCGACGCCATCAAGGACGGCACCGCCGTTACCGAGATGCTGCCCACCGCCGGCCTTCTCGTACTCATCGCGCTGACGTCACTCGCCTTTGGCGCCGCCGCGGGCATCACCTGCAGCCATGCCAGCTGCGGCTTTGCCAAGAACCTGCGTCGCGACCTGTTCTACAAGATCCAGACGTTCAGCTTCGCCAACATCGACGAGTTCTCGAGCTCCTCGCTCGTCACCCGCCTCACCACCGACATCAACAACGTGCAGCAGGCCTTTATGATGCTCATCCGCATCGCCGTGCGCGCGCCGCTGGTGCTGGTCTTTGCCTTTACCATGGCATACGCCATGGGCGGCAGCGTCGCCATGGTCTACCTGGTCATCATTCCGCTGCTGGGCTTTGGCCTGTTCTTCATCATCTATAAGGTGCGCCCGATCTTTGCCCGCGTCTTCCGTAAGTACGACGCGCTCAACGAGTCGGTTGAGGAAAACGTCACCGGCATGCGCGTGGTCAAGAGTTACGTGCGCCAGGACTACGAGAAGGAGAAGTTCGCCACCGCCGCGCGCGACGTCCAGATGGACTTCACCCGCGCCGAGAAGCTGCTCGCCTTCAACAACCCCATGATGAACATCTGCGTCAACGGCGCGTTCGTCGTCATCATCTACCTGGGTTCCAAGCTCATCATCACGAGCCAGGGCACCCTGTTCGACGTGGGCCAGCTCTCCTCCATCTTTACCTACGGCTTCCAGATTCTGATGAGCCTAATGCAGCTGTCGATGATCTTTGTCATGGTAACCATGGCAGACGAGTCGGCGCACCGCATTACCGAGGTGCTGGCCGCCGAGCCCACGATCGCCAACCCGACCGAGCCCGTGCACGAGGTTGCCGACGGCTCCATCGACTTCGATCACGTGAGCTTTAAGTATTCCGAGCATGCCCGCCGCCAGGCGCTCGACGATATCGACCTGCATATTAAGAGCGGCGAGACCATCGGCATTATCGGCGGCACCGGCTCGGCCAAGTCGACGCTCGTGAACCTGATCGCCCGCCTGTACGATGTCACGGAGGGCACCGTGCGCGTCGGCGGCGTGGACGTGCGCGACTACGACCTGGACGCGCTGCGCCACCAGGTAGCCATGGTCCTGCAGAAAAACGTGCTGTTTAGCGGCACCATCGCCGAGAACCTGCGCTGGGGCGACCCAAACGCCACCGACGAGGAGGTCCGCGAGGCCGCACATCTGGCCTGCGCCGACGAGTTTGTCGACGGCTTCCCCAAGGGCTACGACACCTGGATTGAGCAGGGCGGCTCCAACGTCTCCGGCGGCCAGAAGCAACGCCTGTGCATCGCGCGCGCCCTGCTGCGTCGCCCCAAGATTCTGATCCTGGACGACTCCACGAGCGCCGTCGACACCAAGACCGACGCCAAGATCCGCGAGGGCCTGGCGAGCTACCTGCCCAACACGACCAAGCTCATCATCGCCCAGCGCATCAGCTCCGTGCAGGACGCCGACCGCATCATCGTCATGGAGGGCGGCCGCATCAAGGACATCGGCAACCACGATGAGCTGCTCAAGACGAGCGAGATCTACCGCGAGACCTTTACCTCGCAAAACAAGATGAGTGCCGAGGGCGAGGAGGCGGCCGAGACCGTCGCAGCCGACACCGAGGCATCCGCACCGCAAGCTCAGACCCAGGAAGGAGGCGAGGCACATGAGTAAGGCAGCTACCGCCGAGCGCGCGCGCAACCGCAAGGGCGGCACGATGACGCGCCTGATCAAGATGCTCTTTGGCTTCTACCCGGTGCTTTTGCCCCTCGTCGTCGCCGGCGTGGTGCTCTGCGCCATCATCAATTCCATCGGCGCGACGTTTCTCCAGGGCGCGCTGCAGGTCATTAGCGAATCGTGGCAGTCGGGCGACTGGACGGCCGCGCAGCCCAAGATCTTGAAGCTTGTGACCACCCTCGGCTGCATCTATGCCGTGGGCGTCGCGTCATCGCTGTTCTGGAACCGAGCCATGGCCGTCATTACACAGGGCTCGCTCGAGAAGCTGCGCGAAAAGATGTTCAACCGCATGCAGGACCTGCCGATCCGCTACTTCGACACGCACCAGCGCGGCGACATCATGAGCCACTACACCAACGACATCGACACGCTGCGCCAGATGATCAGCCAGTCGCTGCCCAACCTGCTCATGACGATCATCGTCATCGTCACCGTGTTCTTCATCATGCTGTATTACAGCGTGTGGATGTGCCTGGTCATCATTGCCGGCGTCGCCTTTATGACCTTTATGACCAAGCTGCTCGGCTCCAACTCCGCGCGCTTCTTTATCGCGCAGCAGACCGAGCTCGGCGTGGTCGAGGGCCATATCGAGGAAGTCATGAACGGCCAGAAAGTCGTCAAGGCGTTCTGTCACGAGTCCGCCGCCGAGGCCGATTTTGACGAGCGCAACGAGAAGCTCTTCGAGGTCTCGCAGAAGGCCAACATGTACGCCAACATCCTCATGCCGATCCTCGGGAACCTGGGCGACTTGCTCTACGTGCTGGTCGCGCTGACCGGCGGCATCTTCCTGGCGCTGGGCGTGCCCAACCTGAGCCTCTCGGGCATGGCGCTCTCCATTGCCGTCGTGGTGCCGTTCCTCAACATGACCAAGCAGTTCTGCGGCCAGATTGGCCAGATCTCGCAGCAGATCAACGCCGTGGTCATGGGCCTTGCCGGCGCCGAGCGTATCTTTGAGCTACTCGACGAGGAGCCCGAGGCCGACGAGGGCTACGTGACGCTCGTCAACGCACAGGTGAATCCCGACACCTGGCAGCTCGAGGAGGCCGACCACCACACCGGCATGTGGGCGTGGAAACATCCGCACCGTGCAACCGGCGAGATCGAGTACGTGCCACTGCGCGGCGACCTGGTCATGGACAACGTCGACTTTGGCTACACGCCCGACCACGAGGTGCTGCACGGCGTGTCCGTGTTTGCCAAGCCGGGCCAGAAGGTCGCGTTTGTCGGCGCCACCGGTGCGGGCAAGACGACCATCACCAACCTCATCAACCGCTTCTACGACATCGCCGACGGCAAGATTCGCTACGACGGCATCAACGTCAACAAGATCCGCAAGGCCGATCTGCGCCGCTCGCTGGGCGTGGTGCTGCAGGACGTAAACCTGTTCACCGGCACCGTGATGGATAACATCCGCTACGGCAATCTGGATGCCACCGACGAGGAGTGCATCGCGGCAGCCAAGCTCGCGGGCGCGGACGACTTTATCACCCGCCTGCCCGACGGCTACGACACCATGCTCACCGGCAACGGCGCACAGCTGTCGCAGGGCCAGCGCCAGCTGATTTCGATCGCCCGCGCCGCCGTCGCCGATCCGCCGGCAATGATTCTGGACGAGGCCACATCGAGCATCGATACCCGCACCGAGGCCATCGTGCAAGCCGGCATGGACAAGCTCATGGAAGGCCGCACGACGTTTGTCATCGCGCACCGCCTGTCCACCGTGCGCAACTCCGACGCAATCATCTGTCTGGACCACGGCCGCATCATCGAGCGCGGCAACCACGACGAGCTGATCGCCAAGCGCGGATACTACTATCAGCTCTATACCGGAGCGTTTGAGCTGGAGTAGTTCGGCTCGCCGAGATGGCCGATTTGCCGCTCATTCGTCGGGCATGACCCTAAGGTCAATGCCCTCCTCTTTCGGGGCAAATCGACTCATCTCAACGACCCAAACACAATGCACCGCAACGAATAAAGCCTCCGCAGCCACACGAGCTGCGGAGGCTTTATTCATGCCGGCCGGAAACCGTATCCTACTTTTCGGGCCCAGAATGGGATGCCGTTTCCCGCTGGGCCCCCTCCAGGAAACGGCATCCCATTTCAAGGGCATAAACCGGGATGTGGTTTCCCCTAACGGCACCTTTGGGAAACCGCATCCCACTCTAGACGCACAAAACGGGATGAGCTTTCCCATGGTGATCCAAGACCAGAAACATGTTCGATAGCGCGGCCAGGTCAAGAACAACAAGACAAGCGTCACGCCAATTTGGACGAGCATCTGCTACAGTTTGAGGCTGTTGGCCCATATGGTAGAGTTGACCTCACGTGAATTTCAGCACGCTGGGTGCCACCTGCGCTTTTGCCATTTGAGAGAGTGAACCTGTGAATACTTCTGTCGCCAAGAAGGCCAGCCAGGCGGTGCGCCTGCTCATGATGGTGCTCACGGCAGTTCTCATCTTCTTCATCAATGTTATGCTGCTCGTCTCCGATATCCAGGGCACGGCGCGTGTGGTCAACTACGCCGGTCTGGTGCGCGGTACCACGCAGCGAATCGTTAAGCTCGAGGATGCGGGCCAGCCTCAAGATGACCTGCTCAAAGCCGTGGATTCATACATCAACGGTTTGCGTTACGGAAGTGACGACCTCAACCTCGTCCGTCTCGACGACGATGAGTATCAGGCAAAAATGACCGAGCTTGCAAATTATTTTGATGAGCTTTGCACCGAGATCATCCGTGTGCGCGAAGTCGGCTACGAGAACACCGACATCATCTCCATGAGCGAGGAATTCTTTGGCATTTGCGACGATGCTACGCGACTCGCAGAGGACTACTCTCAGGAGAAGGCATCGGCGCTCAACTATCTCGAGGGCTTGGTGATCATCGACATC
>UQZU01000037.1 GCA_900545665.1 uncultured Collinsella sp. | reverse complement strand
TCAGGAGAAGGCATCGGCGCTCAACTATCTCGAGGGCTTGGTGATCATCGACATCGTGGGCTTGGTGGCGACCTTTGCGGTCGAACTCGTTCGCGCGGTGCGCACCGCCGCGCTCAATCGCGAACTGCAGAGCAAAGTCTATCTCGACGAAGCCACGGGGCTGCCCAACAAGAACAAGTGCGAGGAGATCTTGGGGCAGGAGCAGCCTGTCTCCGCGGAGGAGCCCGTTGCGGTGTGCGTCTTCGACCTTAACAATCTGCATATGGTCAATAACAACTTCGGCCATGAGAAGGGCGATGAATACATTCGCTCTTTTGCCCAACAACTGGGAAGTGTGGCGTCGGAGACGTGCTTTGTGGGTCGCGACGGCGGCGATGAGTTTATCGCGGTGCTGTGGGATGCCGACCGAGCCGCTGTGGAATCTTGTCTCACTCGGATTCGCGCGAACGTGAACGAGTATTCCGAAGTCCACCCCGATATGCCCATCAGCTACGCGGTGGGCTATGCGCTTTCCAGCGATTTTGACGAGCCGCCTACCATGCGCGAACTCTTTTCCCAGGCCGACAAGAACATGTACGTCGATAAGAACCGCGTAAAGACAGCCGAGGCAGCCGGGCCGCAACGCGAGGACCGCTAAACCCGTAGCAAAGGGTAGCTAATTTGGGACGGGACTCTTTTGGCTACTTGAGGAGTTGGGCCATGGCGTTGACGAATTTTTGTACTTGGAGGGTGGGCTCGAGCGGATAGTGCAAAAAGACCGGCACCTCTCGCCCGCACAGGAACGGCACGCCCACAAAGGCCGGGTGCACCCCCGACCATGCGCCGCAGGTGAGCACCGCGTCGCCCTTTTCCTCTGCCTCGTTAAAGAGCGCAAAGTCAAAGCTGTCCACGTCGATCACGTCTACGCCGCCGTCGGCCAACAGATCGATACGCAGACTGTCCATAGCGTCGTTGCCGTGACGGAGCACGCGCAGGCGCATGCCCTCTAAGTCGGCAACTGTGATGCGCGTCTTGCGCGCCAGCGGGCTCGTGCGCGGCAGGTCGATATAAAACGGCACGTTAACGATGCGAAGCTTTTGGCAGGCGTCGCCCCAGCGTGGAGTAGAAAAACTCGACTGCACTACATCCACCTCGCGGCCCAAGCTGCGCATGACGGATTCGCGCTCGTCATAGAGGTCGCTTACCGGCACGATCTCAAATCGCAGCGATGGTTCCAGATCGTGGATGTCCGACCACATCGACAGCGTTTGGCGCCCCGGGCACATCATCGACACGCCCAGGCGCACGGCCCCGCCATCGCCTGCCGCGCGTCGGGCACGGCGCAGCGCGTCCTCGGACTGCCGCATGATCGAGCGTGCGTCGTCCACCAGCAGAGCGCCCGCCGGCGTCACCTTGACGCCCGAGTGCGAGCGCTCGAACAGCGTGATGCCAAACTCGGCCTCGAAGCCCGACACCTGCTTGACGAGCGCCGGAGTCGACACACGCAATTTTGCCGCCGCACGCGAGAAGCTTCCCAGCTCCGCGGCGGCCGATATGGCCTCGAGTCGTCGATCGTACACGTCAATCTCCCGTTTCCAGACGTATGGCAACGAACTGCCAAAGGGGATCGTTTTGGCAGGTCACACACTCAATTAAGGACACATCGTCTTGCGAGCTATAAACCTACGGTTAACGCCATTCTAACAAATATGCAATTCACCTGCGCAAATGCAAAGCATACGATAACCAGCGAAAACCACGTGGGTCGGTTAATGGGAGCGACCCACCGGGAGGCACAAGAAGGGAAGTTCCTATGAGCAATTGGCTTAAGCTCGAGGGCGATGTCTGCGCCGTGACCGGCGCACTCGGCGGTATGGGCGTCGAGATTTGCCGCGAGTTCGCCCGCAACGGCGCCAACGTCGTCCTGCTCGATCTAGACGAGGAAAAGGTCAAGGCCGCAGCCGCCGACCTCGCTGCCGAGTTTGGCATCCACGCCGAGGGCTACAAGATGAACGCTACCGACGAGACCGAGGTTCAGGCCGCCGTCGATGCCACCATCGCCGACTTCGGTCGCGTCGACGTCCTCGTCAACACCGCCGGCATCCTGCGCTTCGCCGCCATGGAGGACCTGCCGCTGAGCGACTGGGAGCAGGTGCTCAACGTCAACCTCACCGGTTACTTCATCACCTCGCAGCGCTTTGGTCGCGAGATGATCAAGGCCGGCCAGGGTCGCCTGGTGCACATCTCGACCGTCGCCAGCCACTCCCCAGAGACGTTCTCGGGCGTGTACAGCTCCACCAAGGCCGGCGTCAACATGATGTCCAAGATGCTCGCCGCCGAGTGGGGCCCCTACGGCGTGCGCTCCAACTGCGTCGAGCCCTGCTTCGTTAAGACCCCGATGTCGGCCAACTTCTACGCCGACCCCGAGGTCGAAAAGAGCCGCAGCCGTCTGATCGCCACGCGCCGCATCGGCGAGGTCAGCGATATCGCCAACGCCGTCATGTTCCTGGCGTCCAAGCGCTCGGACTTTACCACCGGCGACGCCATCAAGGTCGACGGCGGCTTCTCCAACATGATGGGCGACCTCACCGCCAAGCCCGGCGGCCGTCGCGCCTATGCCGACAACTACCTTAAGAACAAGGGTGTCGAGCTCTGGTCCGACGAGTCCGGCGTCGCCAAGCCGACTGACCAGTAAACCAACCTAACAGGGAGGCCCCGCGGACACGCCCGCTCCTCCCCGTATCGATTAGAAAGAGTCCAATGGCTTCCACCAACTCCAACAAGGGTCGCGCCGTCGTGCTTTCCGCCGCGTGCGTCACCATGTTCTTCATCAGCTCCATCGCGCTGTATTCCGTCGTGAGCAAGAACCTGCTCGCCGTCTACCCCGAGTGGTCGAGCGCCCTTACCTGGGCTTTCCCCGTCTTCCAGACCATCATGGCCGTGACGGGCATCTTCGCCGGCCGCATCTCCGATAAGATCGGCCCGCGCAACGTCGTGATCGCTGCCGCCGTGTGCTACGGCCTGGGCTGGTTCATGTCCGGCACCGTCACCGAGCCGTGGCAGTTCTACCTGTGGTTCTCGCTCGTCGCCGCCATCGGCAACGGCCTGGGCTACAACCCGGCGCTCACCACCGGCCAAAAGTGGTTCATCGACAAGAAAGGTCTCGCCTCCGGCATCACTCTGGCCGCTTCGACCGCCGGTCCCGCCGTGCTGTCCCCGGTACTCGCCTCGCTGCTCATCCCGAGCCTGGGCATCTTTGGCGCCCTCAAGGCACTCGGCGTCATCTTCTTTGTGACGATCGCCGCCTCTGCCCTGTTCCTGAAGGCCCCCGAGGCCGGTTGGCTGCCCGAGGGCTTCGAGGCCCCCAAGGGTGGCGCACATGCCGGCACCTTCGGCGACCTCACCCCGGGCGAGATGGTCAAGACCCCTCGCTTCTGGGTCCTCATCGTCACCTTCGCCTTTGCCGCCACCGCGGGCACCCTGCTCGTCGGCAAGGTTGCCTCCATCGCCGCCGTCCAGCTCTTCGCCGACCCCACGAGCGCCGCGGCCGTCGCCCTCGGCGGCGTGGTGGTCTCCGTCAACACCTGCGCCAACCTGGTTGGCCGTCTGTCCTTTGGCCAGATCATCGACAAGCTCGGCGCCTATAAGTCGCTGCTCATCAGCCTTGTCGTCACCATCGTCGCCCTCGTCATCATGTCGATGAGCTTTACACAGAGCATGTTCTTCGTGGCGCTCGCCCTGCTCGGCTTTAGCTTTGGCGCCCTGCTCGTCATCTACCCGCCGCTCACCGGTGGCGCCTTTGGCACCAGCAACATCGGCGTCAACTACGGCATCATGTTTTTGGGTTACGCCGCTTCCACCTGGATCAGCCAGCCCATCACCGCCGTGCTGTATCACGCTGAGGCCGGCAGCGCCGCCTACCAGCAGTCCTTCTACGGCGCCATTGTGATCGCCGCCATCGCCGTCGTGCTCACCGTCTACATGATGGTCTCCGACAGCAAGAAGAAGTCCGCCTAGTTTTACCGATGCGACAAAGGGACGGCCCCTTTGTCGCATTTCACCGCCACCAGTATTAAGGAGTCGAAATGTCTGAGCTCAACCCCGTCCGCATTGCCGTTATCGGCGCCGGCGCCATGGGCCGCAACCACATCCGCTTTGTCACCGAGGAGCCCGAGGCCGAGCTCGTCGCCATCGCCGACGCCTTTGAGGGCGCCCGCGCCACGGCCGAGGCCGCCGGCGTGCCGTTCTTCACCGATCCCGCCCAGATGATGGACGAGGTCAAGCCCGAGGCCGTCATCATCGCCACCCCCAACGACCTGCACCTGGGCGTTGCGCGCGAGGCTGTGAAGCGCAACATCGTGCCGCTGGTCGAAAAGCCGATCTCCAACGACCTGGAGGATGCCCAGGCCTTCGCCGCCGAGGCCGAGACCGCCGGCGTGCCCGTGCTCGTAGGTCAGCACCGTCGCCACAACCCCTTCGTCAACAAGGCCAAGGAGATCATCGAGTCCGGCGAGCTGGGCAAGCTCACCGTGTCGAGCTTCCACTACATGATCTATAAGAACGACGAGTACTTTGACGTCGAGTGGCGCCGCAAGAAGGGTGCCGGCCCGATCCTGGTCAACCTGGTGCACGACGTCGACCTGCTCCGCTACCTGCTGGGCGAGCCCGTTGCCGTCCAGGGCATGCAGTCCAGCGCCGCCCGCGGTTTTGAGACCGAGGACTCCGCCGTGGTCAACGTCCGCTTTGCCGATGGCGCGCTTGCAAGCATGACCATCTCCGACGCCACCGCCAGCCCCTGGAACTGGGAGGCAACCGCTCGCGAGGATCCGCAGTACCGCCCCTTCGACGCCGACGCCTACTTTATCGGCGGCACTAAGGGCGCCCTGTCGCTGCCCCGCCTGCACCAGTTCTCCTACGACGGCGCCTCTAACTGGCACAAGCCGCTGCAGATGGAGATTCCGGCCGTCGACCCGGCACTGCCGCACAAGATGCAGCTCAAGCACTTTGTGAAGGTTGTCCGCCGCGAGGTCGAGCCTGTCGTGACCCCCGCCGATAACGTCAAGACGCTCACGCTTCTCAACGCCATCAAGGAGGCCGCCGAGACCGGCCAGCTCGTCGAGCTGTAATGCCTTAAGAGCGGCCGCGGCAGAAACCCCCATGCCAAACCCTTCGGTCCGCCACCAACAAGCCCCTCTTCTTTGCCCCGCGAGCAGCCTCCTGCCCGCGGGGCTTTTTGGTACCTTGCCGACGATTTTCCTGGAGCGGGGGCTATTTTGCGCCTCAGCTTGGTTCGTTCGCCACGAAATGGGCCTATCTACTACGTTTAACCGATCACCCTCAACCATGCCGAATTTCGAGAAATAAAAACCGCAGGTAGGCGGGTTGCGTATTTTCGGAAAACCGAGGGATGGTCGACCCATATGGTTCAAACGTAGTAGATAGGTCGTTTTCGTGGCACGGCCCCAAAACAGTCTTTCGGGACGGGTGGTATCCTTGGTAGCCCTGTGCTGCAAACGCACCTTAAACGCAAGGAGTCCCATGGATCTTATCGCCCAGCTCGCCCACGAGCTCAACCTTAAGGCCGCCAACGTCGAGGCTGCCGTCAAGCTCATCGACGAGGGCAACACCATTCCCTTTATCTCGCGCTACCGCAAGGAAGCCACGGGCGGCATGGACGACGTTGCCCTACGCGCCCTCGACGAACGCCTGTCCTACCTGCGCAATCTTGAGCAGCGTAAAAAGGACGTCATTCTGCTCATCGACGCTCAGGGCAAACTCACGCCCGAACTCGAGCGGCAGATTCGCGAGGCCACGCAGCTCCAGCGCGTCGAGGACCTCTACAAGCCCTACCGCAAAAAGCGCATGACCCGCGCACAGAAGGCCCGCGAGGCCGGCCTGGAGCCGCTCGCCAATATGATCATCATGCAGGCATCCGCCAAGGGCAGCGCACTCGACGCCGCCGCGGCATACGTCAACGAGGAGGCCGGCTTCGACACGCCCGAGAAGGCGCTCGCCGGCGCCGCCGACATCGTGGCCGAGACGGTGGCTGAGGACCCCGAGAACGTCGCCGACCTGCGCGCCTTTACGCAAAACACCGCCGACATCGTCGTCGAGGCCACCGACCCCGCCGAAAAAACTCCCTACGAGCCGTACTACAGCTATGATGAGCCACTGCGCCGTATACCCAACCACCGCGTGCTGGCTATCGACCGCGGTGAGCGCGAGGGCAAGCTCCGCGTGCGCGTGAACGTCGATGGCGCTGCCGCCACGGCACGCCTCGGCAGCCGTTGGCCCCGACGCCAGGGCGTCTTCGCGCCCGTCTTTGACGCCGCCATCGCTGACGGTTACAAGCGCCTCATGGCCCCCTCGCTTGAGCGCGAGGCCCGCGCCAAACTCACCGTTCGCGCCCAGACCGAGGCCATCAACGTCTTTGCCAAGAATCTCGAGGGCTTGCTCTCGGCGCGCCCCGTGCGTGGCGCCCGCGTGCTCGCGCTCGATCCGGGCTACCGCACCGGCTGCAAGGTCGCTGTCATGGACGAGACCGGCAAACTGCTCGACCACGGCGTGGTCTACCCCACCAAGCCGCGCCACGACGTCGCCGGCACCAAGCGCGAGCTCGCCCGCCTCGTCAAGAAGGACGGCGTCAACACCATCGTCATCGGCAACGGCACCGCCAGCCGCGAGACCGAGGAAGTCGTCTCGGAGTTCATTGCCGAGCAGGCGCCCGGGCTGCGATACACCATCGTCAACGAGGCGGGCGCGTCGGTATACTCCGCCTCCGAGCTCGCCAGTCAGGAATACCCCGATCTGGACGTCACCGTGCGCGGCGCCATGAGCCTGGGCCGCCGTCTGCAAGACCCACTGGCAGAGCTCGTCAAGATTCCGCCCCAGTCCATCGGCGTGGGCCAGTACCAGCACGACCTTGACCAGGCTGAACTCTCGCGCACCCTGGGCCACGTGGTGGAGGACGTCGTCAACCGCGTGGGCGTCGACGTGAACACCGCAAGCGCAAGCCTGCTGGGATACGTATCGGGCATTACGCCGAGCGTGGCCAAGAACATCGTGGCCTACCGCGAGGAAAACGGTGCCTTTACCGATCGCCGCCAGCTCAAGAAGGTCCCCAAGCTGGGCCCCAAGGCATACCTCAACGCCGCGGGCTTCCTGCGCATCAGCGGCGGTAAAAACCCGCTCGACGCAACGAGCGTCCACCCCGAAAGCTACGAGGTGGCCACGTCCGTCTTGGAACGCGCCGGCGTTAAAGCAAGCGAGCTCAGCCGCGGCGGCGTGCCCGACATCGAGCGCCGCCTGGGCAGTATCTCGGCGCTGGCAAGCGACCTGGACTGCGGCACCCTCACGCTCATCGACATCGTCAACGAGCTCAAGAAGCCCGGTCGCGACCCGCGCGACGACGCGCCCGAGGTGGTCTTTAGCCGCTCGGCACTTTCTATCGACGACCTAGAGCCCGGCATGGAACTCAAGGGCACGGTGCGCAACGTCGTCGACTTTGGCGCCTTCGTCGACGTGGGCGTGCACCAGGACGGCCTCGTGCACATCTCCAAGCTGGCCAACCGCTTTGTCAAGCACCCGAGCGACGTGGTGCGCGTCGGCGACACGGTAAAGGTGTGGGTAGAGAAGGTCGACCGCGACCGCAAAAAGATCTCCCTCACCATGGTGCAGGGGAAGTAAACCGCCAAAGCAAGGGTACCCCCTGCAGCGATGTGCAAAATCGCGAGTATTCTGCAAATTCCGCCGTTCCGGATGCCCCTCAGAGGCGAAAAAGCAAAAACAGCCCCCGTTTTAGCGTCGTCAGAGCCAAAACGGGGGCTGTTCCGTGCTTTATCTAGCTGGTAAAAGCCTTTACCTTGCTGAATACTCTCGATTTTGCACGTCGCTGCAGGGGGTACCTTTGTCCACGGCAGGATATGGAAGCCGATTGCCAACCTACTGGTAAGTTCATGTCGGCAGCCCCGGCCTTTCCTTTGCCTAGTGCGACCCTCGCGAAGCGCGTGAGCGATAGGGAAAGGAAAGGCCAGGGCGAACAGCTCACGGCGTAGCCAGTGTTCGCGTTACGGCAGGATATGGAAACCGAGCGCCGCGATATCCTTGGCAAAGCCGCGCACGGTATCGAGCGAGACCTCGTACAGGTCGCGACCGATGTTCTTGCGCTTGGCCAGGATGCTGTTGGGTACCGTGATGATCTGGCAACCGCAGGCCTCGGCCTGGTAAATGTTGATGAGCTCGCGCGTGGACGCCCACAGGACCTCGCAGTTGGGCTTTGCGGCGGCCTTCTTGACCGACTCCGTCATAAACGGAATGGGGTCGACGCCGGTATCGGCGATGCGGCCGGCAAAGAGCGAGATGATAGACGGCGTCTCGGTGTCAACGGCCTCGACCATCTCGTCGACCTGCTTAGGCGTAAAGATGGTAGTGACGTTGACCTTGATGCCGTCGGCCGAAAGCTTGCGCACCAGCTCGGCGGTGGACTCGCCCTTGGTGGTCACGCACGGAATCTTGACGTAGACGTTCTCGGCCCAGGTAGCGATCTCGCGCGCCTCGACCTCCATGGTCTCGACGTCGTCGGCAAAGACCTCAAACGAGACGGATACATCGGTGATGTGGGCCAGGACCTCTTTGGCAAACGCGCGGTAATCCGTCACGCCGCCCTTCTTCATAAGGGACGGGTTGGTCGTGAAACCCTGAACGTTGCCGTTCTCGTACATGTCGAGCATGCCCTCGAGGTTTGCACCGTCAGCGAACACCTTGATTGCCATCTGCCTGATTCCTTTCGCTTGCATACGGGCGTTGCACTGCTAAACACTTTACCTATGTTTATCAAGGCATGAGCTGCGGGTTTTTATCTTCTCGGCGAACGGTATAAACGCCTCAGTGTTTGGATTGATAAATCGATTGAGCATGCAAAAGCAAAGAGTCGCAGTTTGAGCAAACGTCAGAACGCGGGATTCATTAGATGAGGCCGAAATGCTGCATCGCTGTGACGGTACCGTCGTGTGCGACATCGTCGGTCACGTAGTCGGCGACTGCCTTGACCTCGGGCATGGCGTTGCCCATGGCGACAGCCGTCTCGACCGCAGCGAGCATGCCCAGGTCGTTACCCGAATCGCCAAAGCCAAAGGTGCGCGCATTTCCCTCGCGGCCCAGATACGTCAGCGCTCGCGCCACACCCACGCCCTTGTCGATGCCCTTGGGACTCAGCTCGCGATTCTGACCACCGGTGTTGCAGACCTCAAAATAGCGCTCGATAAAGCCGTCATCATTGGCTACGCGAGCCAAACTGGGCACATTGAGGCATACCTTGCCCACGCGCAGACTGCCGTCGACGCGCATCTCCTCGGCGCTGTGCACCACAGAAGTGCCGATCAGAGACGACTGCTCAACACCCGCGGGTTCCAGGGCAAAAGTAGCCACGTTGGTCTCGAAAAAGGCCTCAATCCCTGCCGCGGCCATACGGCGCGCGAGCTCCTCAACAACGTCCTCGTCAAAGCAGTCCTCATGCACCACGCGGCCCTCGACCTCGAGCGTCGCTCCCGCCATGGCAACGACACCCGCCGGGTTCAGCGCGCGCAGGCCATCGGCAATCAGCCACAAGGGACGACCCGTGCAGATAAATGCCTGGTGTCCCGCGTCGCGCAGACGATGAAACGCCTCGACGACCGCCTGCGAGGGGCAAACCGCCGAAAAGTCCTTGTCGGTCATGTTGTCGGGATCGAACGACGTCAGCGTGCCGTCCACGTCAAAAAAGAGCACGGCGGAATCGGGGCACGCATCAATCATATGGGTTCCTTTCGGGGGCGAGAGTAAACGAAGTATCCATCATATAATGGAGCGACGCAACCAGAGAGGTCACCCATGGAATTTTACGCAAGCTGCCCCGAGGGCTTTGAGTCCGCACTCGCCGATGAGCTTAAACGCCTCGGGCTTTCGCATGTTCGCCGGCTGAAGGGCCGCGCTACATTTGAGGGCGAGCTCGAAGAAGGCTACCGCGCCTGTCTGTGGTCGCGCCTGGCGAGCCGTGTGTTCGTGGTACTCGGGCGCTTTGAGGCGCAGGATGCCGATGAGCTGTACGACAGCGTTTACGACATCACCTGGGAGACCATCATCCGCCCCGGCGCCACCATCGCCATCACCGCCCGCGGCGTGACCGAGCAGCTGCGCAACACGCGTTTCTCGGCCCTGCGCGCCAAGGACGCGCTGTGCGACCGTCTGGCCGAGACCACGGGCCGTCGCGCCGATGTCGACGCCGCCGATCCCGACGTTCACCTGTTGCTTTCGCTGCGCCAGCGCCGCGCGAGCATCAGCCTGGACCTTTCGGGCGACCCGCTGTTCAAACGCCTGCCGCCCGCAGCGACCCGCGCCGGCGAGGGCGCGCACGTGCTGCGCCCCGACTACGCCGCCCTGGTGCTGGCGCAGGTCGGCTGGACCGCACTGTGCGAGCGCGAGTTGACGGCCGACGATTACGAGAACGAAGCCCTTCCCACGCTGATCGATGCCTCGTGCGCCGGCGGCGGTCTGCTGCTGGAGGCCGTGAACATTCTGACCGACCGCGCCCCGGGCGCCGCACGCGAGCGCTGGGGCTTTGAGGGCTGGCAGCTGCACGACGCCGCTCTGTGGGAGCAGCTGCTTGCCGAGGCGCGCGAGCGCGAGGCGGCAGCGCGCGAGCGCCAGGCACGCATCGTGGCCGTAGACATCGACCCCGCCGCCCGCAAGACCGCCGAGCGCATGGTCAAGAGCGCTGGCTACAAGCGTTTTGTCGACTTTTGCGCCGCCAAGCCCGTCACCGTGCTGGACCATGTGGGCGCCATCGCCGGTGCCGCCGTGGTCGCGGATACGACCGAGACACCGCTTTCGCTCATGCACGACGCCATGACGCTGATCGGCGAGCTGCGTCGCGCGCCCGAGCTTACCGCCGCGCCGGTCGCCGCGCTCGCCCGCGACGGCCTTATGGCCCGCGCGCTCCATGCCGAGCCTGCGCGCTCCATCGCCGTCATGCCCAATAACGAGGAGGCGGCTCTTGAGGTTTGGCCCTCGCTCGACCACGCCGCCGCGGCATTCGAAGCTGCGACCAGCTCAGATGCCGAGGAGCAGACCGCAGATGCCCAAGGCGAAGCCGCCGACACCCCCACGTCCGAACCTGCCGCCACGCTCGACCTGGGCGACGGCAAGCCGCTGCCCGTGCTCATCCCCGAGTCCGAGCAGTTCGCCAACCGCCTGCGCAAGAATGCCCGTCTGCGCCGCAAGTGGGCCAAGCGCGAGGGCGTGAGCTGCTACCGCGTCTACGATGCCGACCTACCCGACTACTCCGCCGCCATCGACCTGTACGAGGGCTGCCCGCAGACGCCGGGCCGCTGGCTCGTCATCGCCGAATACGCCGCGCCCAAGACCATCGACCCCGCACTGGCCCAGGCCCGCATGCTCGACATCTTGGCCATCTCGCCGCGCATCCTTGATGTTCCGGCCGAGCACGTGCACGCCAAGGCCCGCATGCGCTCACGTGGCGGCTCGCAGTACGGTAAGCAGGGCGCCGGCAAGGGCGGCTCGGGCGAGCGCGCCAACATCGCGCGCCGTCGCCTGCCGCTCATCGAAGAGGGTGGACTCACCTTTGCCGTCAACTTTGACGACTATTTGGATGTGGGCATCTTCCTGGATCATCGCGTCACGCGCAACCTGGTGCGCGAGCACGCCAAGCAGGCGCGCCGCTTCCTCAACCTGTTTGCCTACACCGGCACTGCCACCTGCTACGCGGCCGATGGCGGCGTCGAGGAGACCGTGACGGTCGACCTTTCCAACACCTACCTGGACTGGGCCGAGCGCAATATGCGCCAGAACGGCTTTGTTGGTCCGCAGCATCATTTTGTGCGCGACGACGTGCTCGCCTGGATTCGCGACCAGCGCCAGACGCGCAACCGCTGGGACCTGATTTTTGTCGATCCGCCCACGTTTTCGAACTCATCCAAGATGGGCCGCCGCACCTGGGATGTCCAGCGCGACCATGTTGAGCTTTTGGCCGGCGCATCGCGCCTGCTCGCACAGGGCGGCCACGCCATCTTTAGCTGCAACCTGCGCGGCTTCCGCCCCGAGACGCGCAAGCTCGCGTGCGCGGGCGTCGTGCTGGAGGACATTACGGCGCAGACCATCCCCGAGGATTTCGCGCGCAACCAGAAGGTGCACCACTGCTATATCGTGCGCCGCCTGCCCATTGAGGACGCCATGGCAGAGGTCGGCTTTAGCGCCGAGGAGATTGCCGAGCGAACCGAGGAGCTGCGCAACCCCGAGGTCCGCAAGCCTCGCGCGGCAGTGCCCACGCACGCGCAGGCCGGCAACGGCAAGTCCAACTTTGCCGGCAAACCCTCCCCCGCCGGCAAGCCCAAAAAGAAGAAGTTCTACGCCAGCAAACCCAGGGGCAAATAAACAAAGTTGCGGTGGAATATGGACTGTTTGGCCGCCAAATAGGCCATTTCCGTCCGTATTTCACCGCAACTCATATTGGGATGGTGGTTGGCGATCTAGCCTTGGGTGACCAGGCGGTAACCGATGCCCACGTGCGTCTGGATATAGCGCGGATGCGCGGGGTCGGACTCGATCTTCTTGCGCAGCGTGCCCATAAAGACGCGCAGGCTCGCCAGGTCGCTCTTAGTTGCCGTGCCCCAAATCTCGTGCAGGATAAACTGGTGCGTTAGTACCTTGTCGGCGTTATGTGCCAGCAGGCACAAGAGCTTGTACTCAATCGGCGTCAGATGCAGCTCCTCGCCATCCATCGTGGCAATGCCGGCATCAAAGTCGATATGCAGCTCACCGGTATCGAACGAGCCCTCGGAGGCAACACCACCCGTTTGCGCATACGAAAGGCGCCTGAGCGTCGTGCGAATGCGTGCAAGCAGTTCCTCGACCGAAAACGGCTTGGTCAGATAGTCGTCGGCACCGGCATCGAGCGCGCGGATTTTGTCCGCATCCTCGCTGCGCGCCGAGACCACGATAATCGGCATGCCCGACCATGCGCGCACCGACTCCACCACCTTGACGCCGTCCATATCGGGCAGACCCAGATCGAGCAGCACAATGCTCGGTGCCTGCGATGAGGCGGCGGCGATGGCGGCATGGGCGGTCTCCACGGCCATATGACGCAAGCCGTGCGCCTCGAGCGCGGCAACAATAAGGTTGCGGACGGCGGGATCGTCCTCAACGACCAAGATGAGCGGTTTTACGGCAGAGTTCGGCACAGCGCTACTCCTTATCAAACGAAACGTCGGCGACGGGAAGCTCAATCGTAAAGACCGAGCCGTGCGGGTCCGCCGCGGCAACCTCTATGCTACCGCCATGCGCCAGCGCAATGGAGCGGCAGAGCGAAAGCCCCAGGCCCACACTACGGTGGCTGTCGGCCAGGCCATGGTTGGCGGTATAGAACGACTCGAAGATGCGCTCGCGATCCTCGGGTGCGATGCCTGGACCATCATCGGCCACCGAGCACGCCACGCGTCCATCGTCGACGCTAATCGAAATCATGATATGCGAGCCTGCGGGCGTATAGGTGATGGCGTTGTTCACCAGATTGACCACCAGCTGCACCATCAGGCGCGCATCGACGTTGACGAGCGCCGGCTCATCGCACGCCACCACCTTAAGGTCGTGCTCGCGCACGGCAGGGTTCACGTGGCGCAGCGCCTCCTCCACGATATCGTCCATGAGCTCGAGCGTTGTCGACAGATGCATGCCGCCGCCCTCGAGCTTGGTGATGGCGAGCAGGTTCTCGACGGTGGCGTTGAGCCATTGCGCATCCGAGCGAATGGACAGGAGCAGGCCGCGGCGCGTTTGGGCGTCGAGCACGGCGGTGCCGGTCGAGCCCTGGTCGAGCAGCACGTCGGCATTGCCCGAAATACTGGTGAGCGGCGTGCGCAGGTCGTGCGAGATGGAGCGCAGCAGGTTGGCGCGCAGCTGTTCGTTTTTGGCAAGCACCGCCGCCTCCTCGCGGGCCTCCATGGCGCGGGCGCGATCGAGCGCCAGCTCGCCTTCGCTCACGATGGCATCGGCAAGTGTCCGCTCCTCATGCGTCAGCACGTCGGGCTCGGCAACGATAGCCAGCACGCCCACCACTGAGGCGGGGTCGCCCGAGCGCGCGAAGCCGTCGCCTGTGCGAACCGTCAGGTAGATGCCATAAAACGCCGAGCCGCCAAACGTGGCGTCGAGCGGCGTTCCCACATAGGCGGACGCCGAGAGCCGCGGCGGCATCTGCGGCGCCAGCTCGTGCACCGGCGCGGCATCGCCCACGGCCGTGTATGTCGCACGCGGCAGCAGGTCATCGCCCTCGGCGTCGGCGCTGTACCACACGACCGGACAGCCCGAAAGACGCGCCAGCTGCGTGGCCATGGCGTGAACGATCTGATGCTGATCGGCGCACCGCTGCAGCATGCGGTTGGTCTCGAGCACCATATGCGTGCGGCGGTCGCTGGCGGCAGCCTGTGCCAAGGCGCGGCGCAGGGCCAACGCAATCGAGCTCGACACAAGCGAGACCACAAACATAATGAAGAACATGCCGGGATAGCCGCGGTCGATAAGCGACAGCGAGTAGCGCGGGTCGACAAACAAGAAGTTGTAGAGCGCCACGGCGGCAGCCGAGCTCAGCAAGCAATACAGGCGACTCCAGGTAAAGAATGCGCACAGCTGAACGGCGAACACATAGACGATCATGATGCTCGGCGCGAGACCCGGATGGTCGAGCAGCGCGCCCACAATCGTCGCCGCGACCAGCAGCCCCACCGACACGCAGGCGTCATACAGAGGAGTGCGGCGCGTCAGCGTTGTGCGCCGCCACCAAAAGCTATCGGCAATATCGCCGTCCGTACGGACGTCCATCAGCGTTCCGCCCCTCTCTCAAAAACAAAAACCACCACAAAGGGGACAGGCACCTTTGTGGTGGTTTCCCTTGTGGTGGTTCCAAGTGTATAGCCTTTGCAACCGGCGGTCGCTAGACAAACAGCACGTGCGCGAGCAGGGCACACACGCACACCGCTCCAAATACCAGTGCCACGATCGAGATCACGCGGTCGGCCATATCCATGTTGGCACGGTTCGTAAGGAACCGATCTTCGGCGGCGTCGACACGCGCCTCACGCACCATTTCGACCACCGCCTCACGGCCATCGAGCGCCTTTGTATCCATGTTTACCTCCCCGACCTCATGCTTATCCATCAAAAACTAACTCCGTGTAGCTGCCGACGTCTACGGCCGCTCGTTGGGGGCCAGGCGCTGCATCTTATTCACAGCCTTGAACTTGGTGAACAGCGGCACGTACTCAAAGCTCACGTTGGAGTTCTCCAGGCCGTACCAGCGTGCAGGCGTGCCGGCGGCACGGCGGATGATGTACTTGAGCGTGATCGCCGTACGCTCGCTGGGCTCCACATCGCTTTCGGGCGCCAGAAGCTTACGGATCAGGACGAACTTGAACGTGCCGATGTTACCCGGATCCTTGTAGACCGAGTAGTCATGCGTCTGCGGCGGCAGCTCGCCGGTGGCAGCCAGGTCCTGAACAACCTGACGCAGGTAGGCATTGACGCGCTGGTTGATCTTGTAGCCCAGGTACAGATGCACGCGGAACACGTAGTCGGTGCCGAACGTCTCGACCGAATAGGCAAAGGTGTGCGGTTCGTCCATGGTCTCGACATTCACAAACCACCAGGCGCGGGCGCGCTTGGGATGCTTGTCCAAGATCGAATAGACGATATCGCGGTCGATGTAGTCGGTATGGGTGTCCTTGGTCAGGTACACGACGTTGTCGCTCAGGCGCTCGTAACGGTCGTCGTCGCGCAGGCGCTTGAGCTGTGGCAGGTAGCTGCGCAGCGGCAGCAGCGTAAACTGGCGCTGCTCGACCGCCGTGCCGTTGTACCAGCACACCATGATGCCCATGATGAGCATGGCCATCAGAATGGTGAAGTAGCCACCGTGGAAGAACTTGGTAAGCGAGCTCACAAAGAAGAAGCCCTCGAGCATGAGGAAGAACGCAACGAAGATATACGGGGCGACCTTAAGGCCGCGATCAACATGCAAGTAGAAGAAGAGCAGCAACGTCGTGCACATCATGGTCAGGGTGATCGCCAAGCCGTAAGCGGCCTCCATGTGCGCCGAGCTCTGGAACAGCAACACCACGATGACGCAGCCCACAAGCATGACGTTGTTGACCATGGGAATATAGAGCTGGCCCTTGGTCTCGGCAGGATAGAAAACCTGCATGTGCGGCATGAGGTCCAGGCGACTGGCCTCGGACACCAGCGAGAATGCGCCGGTGATGAGCGCCTGCGAGGCAATGATGGCCGCGACGGTGGAAAGGCCGACGGCAAAGGGGCGCAGGCCCGGGGCGAGCATCTGGTAGAACGGGTTGAGGTCGGCAATGCCCATGAGCTCGGGGTTGGCAGCGTTGTTCATAAGCCAAGCGCCCTGGCCCATATAGGACAGCAGCAAGCAGCACTTAACGAACGGCCAGGTTGCGTAGATGTTGCCGCGGCCCACGTGGCCCATGTCGGAATAGAGCGCCTCGGCACCGGTGGTGGCGAGGAAGCAGCTGCCCAAGATCATGATGCCCGCATGGTTGTTGGGGCTCAGCAGAAAGCCGATGCCGCGCAGCGGGTTGAGGCACAGCAGCACCGCGGGGTGCTGGAAGACAAAGAACAGACCCGTACCGCCCAGGAACAGAAACCACAGCGTCATGATGGGGCCAAAGGCGCGGCCGATCTTGGCCGTGCCGATGCGCTGCACCAAGAAGAGCACAATGATGATGGCAAGTGTGATGGCCACGACGCGGCCCTGATCGTCACCGAGCACGGCGTGGACTGCCGGAATGGTGCGCAGGCCCTCGATAGCCGTAGTCACGGTAACGGCGGGCGTGAGGATGCCATCGGCGAGCAGTGCCGCGCCGCCCAGCATGGCGGGGATGATGAGCCATTTGCCGCAGCGCTTAACCAGGCTGTACAGGGCAAAGATGCCGCCCTCGCCGTGGTTGTCGGCACGCAGCGAGATGAGCACGTACTTGACGGTCGTCAGCAGCGTGACCGTCCACACGACAAGGGAGAGCGCGCCAAGCACAAACTCCTCCGTCACGCTTCCGATGCCGCCGTTGCCGGCAACGAGCGCCTTGGTTACATACATAGGACTGGTGCCGATATCGCCGTACACCACGCCCAGCGTGACGAGCATCGCCGAGATGCTCACAGGAATTGCAGCGTGCGAGGCTGCCTCCTTGGCCTTCTGTTCCATAAGCCGGTTTCCTCCCAACTTTAATGTTCGAAGGAATTATAGGTAATCGGCCCATGTTTGAATGGCACTGTTTTCCCAGCTAGATAAACATTTATACGGCCTTTAGGCCACCGCCGCGATATGGAATGGGACAAAGGGATTGTCCCTTTGTCACATTCGTCATTTTCCAAGCCAGTTTTTGAACCACCATTCCATGGATCGGCTCATCTCGGCCATAAAGGGACTCGTGTGCTTGCGGGTGTAGATATCCACCACGCGCTCGCCCACCTCGCGGGCGTGCGGACGGAACATCACATCCATCTCGGCCACCTGAGCGTCCATGGTCGCGACATCCGCACGGCAGTAGCGCTCCTCGTGCACCAGGTTCACCACGGGGTGCGCGATCGCCGGACGCTCCTTACGGGGCGTGCCGATGATGAGCATCGACAGCGGCATGGTATAGGGCGGCAGATCGAGCAGCTCGGCAACTTCCTCGGCATTCTCGACGATATCACCGATATAGCAGCTCCCCAGCCCCAGGGCCTCGGCGGCAACCACGGCGTTTTGCGCGGCGATCACGGCATCCTGCGCCGCGATGGCAAAGTCGCCCAAACCCGGCGCGCGACGGGGCGACTTGCCCGTGCGCTCTACAAACTCGGGCTCAAAGCAGCCCACGTGCTCAAACAGATCGATCCACTTGGCATAATCGACCACAAATATAAGTGCCCAGGGCGCCTTGGCGATCATGGGCTGGTGGTCGCACAGGTCGGCCAGGCGGTCGAGCGTAGCCTGCTCGCGAATGCTTACGATGGAATACATCATCATGGCACCCGCCGACGGCGCGCGACTCGCCGCATGCAAAATCGCCGCCCGCTGCTCGTCGGTCACCGCCACGGAACGGTCGTTGTCATCACGCGCGAAGGCACGCGTGGAGGAACGGTGCTCCAACGTGTCCAGCACCGCATTGCCCGTAGTCTCGACCGGATAGCCGTACGCATCCACGACCGCAGCTCCGCCGCCGCCCATGTCCGCCTTGCAAACCTGCTCGTTCATCGCCCTACCCTCGCCATTTCTTTAAGAAGCCTTTACGTTTCCGTGTAATTCCCGTCCATTATCGCGCAGGTCGCCACCACATTGCGCCACACCGCCGCACATGCGCGTTAATATGGCTGGTTGTTGTGCGCAGCCCGCAAATGCAGCGCATATTTAGGTAACAATCGGGTAAACCCCCGCTTTCGTAGGTTTTAGTTTGTGAGGAGTCTCAGCATGTTCGCTGCCGCCATCTCGCTCGTCGGTCTTGCGGCGACCGTCTACCTTGTTTTGCGCGAGGCCAAGGCCATTCGCGCTCAGTCGGGCACCGTCACCAAGGGCGCCTTCGCCTGGAGCGTCGCCTTTGGCCTGTTCCAGCTCTTTTTGACCGTCTGGGGCGCCATTGGCCTCGTCGCGCAAAACGAGCCACTCGCCTTTGTGATGCTCATCCTGACCAACGTCATCCTCACCGGCTGCGCTTGGGCCAGCATCGCCCGCGACCGCATCGCCCCGCGCGTCTTTGCGTTCGCCGGGCCCGACGCCCCCTGTCTCTTATACACATCTGACGCTGCCGACGACGGAG
>UQZU01000036.1 GCA_900545665.1 uncultured Collinsella sp. | reverse complement strand
GAGCGGGGGCTCCTATCTTTTTAGTGCCCTCGGATTGGGTCATAGTGTCTGTCCGTCCTCCACCTGCGGCGTTGACTTGGTTGACACTTAGAACATCGATGTAGTCATTGGGGACGTTCTTAAACGACTGCCCAACGGCTGTTGAGCACATGGCTCGCATGACAGTCGTCTCTTTTATGTTTCCTTTAGCCGTCGCTGTCTAGGATGGGGGTTAGTCGATAGGAAGGGAGCACCGGGATGGACGACGCGAGCGAGCGCGCAATCGAAGAGGACATGCTCGATCAGTTCAACTACTTTGATGATGAGGACGAGGAGCTGATCGACCGTCGCGAGCCAGCGCCGCTTGATTCCTTTGATCTGGTCGATGAAGAGCCCGACGAGGACGAGGGCGAATCGGCGGAGCCCTCACAGCCTTCGCGCCTTAACTCGCTGCTTTCGAGAGCCCCCATGCACCACGGCGTTCGTGCCGGCGCGCTCCATATGAAAACTGACTGGCACCAGATCGTGACGGCAGGCGATGAGCTTGCCGTCGATGCGCCGCTCACCGATAAATCATCCATCATCTGCCGCACCGGCATGCTTATGCTGGCAAGCGGAACGGGTGCCTGGCGCGTGCGCGATACCATGAATCGTGTTGCCGCCGTACTCGGTGTCACCATCCACGTTGACTTAAGTCTTCTGTCGTTTGAGTGCACCTGCATCGAAGATGGCCACTGCTTTAATGAGGTCGTCAGCTTGCCCACAACGGGCGTCAATACCCATCGCATTTGGATGATGGAGAGTTTCCTCAAGGAAATCGAGACCTATGGTCGTCGCTTCACGGTGCACGAGTATCACGAGATGCTCAGGACCGTTGAGAGCTCAAAGCCCGATTACTCTCCCTGGCAACAGGGCCTTGCGGCAGCCTGTGCTTGCGGCGCCTTCGTCTTTTTGCTCGGCGGCGGCCCTATCGAGATGGCCTGTGCATTCGTAGGCGCTGGTGTCGGTAACTTTGCTCGCTCCCATATTCTCAAGCAAGGCCTTGGTCAGTTCAGCGCGCTGACGACTGGTGTTGCGCTCGCTTGCGTTTCGTATCTGCTGGCATTGCTCGGCCTTGGCCAGGTCATACCGGGGGCAATGTCGCACCAAGAAGGCTATATCGGCGCCATGCTCTTTGTGATTCCCGGCTTTCCGCTCATTACGGCAGGCCTCGACATTGCTAAGCTCGACATGCGAAGCGGTATCGAGCGCCTTTCATATGCCGTATCGATTATTGTGATGGCGACGCTCGTAGGTTGGATGGTTGCCGAGTGTGTTGGCCTGGCGCCGGACGACTTTGCCCCACTGGGCCTTTCGCCGCTTGCCCTTACGCTCCTACGCGTGGTGATGAGCTTCGTTGGCGTATTCGGCTTCTCGGTGATGTTCAACAGCCCGGTAAAGATGGCCGCGGCAGCTGGGTTGATCGGCGCCGTGTCCAATACCCTGCGTCTGACCCTTGTCGATGCGCCGACGATGATTCCCTTCCTGGGCCTCAGCACGGGAATGCCTCCCGAGGCAGCAGCGTTTATCGGCGCGCTGGTATCGGGTCTGCTGGCAAGCTTGGCCGAAGTCAAGCTCACCTACCCGCGTATCGCCCTCACGGTGCCTTCGATTGTCATTATGGTGCCGGGTTTGTATCTGTATCGCTCGATGTATTACATGTGCACCTTCGACACAGTCAATATGCTCGGCTGGTTTGTGCGCGCAGTGCTCATCGTGGCGTTTTTGCCCGTTGGCCTGGGTGTGGCGCGTACGCTCACCGACCCTCGCTGGCGCCACACCAGCTAATTGGTGCAAGGGAGACAGGTTACTTTGCACCAAATGAGTTGCGGTGAAATAGGGACTGAATTGCTGCTTAAAGGGTCAAAACAGTCCGTATTCCACCGCAACTTATGGGGTCGGGGGATTATCGGTGCCCTGCATCTTCATAAACTCAACGCTTACGAAGCGCATGCGTTTCGTGCTAGGCTGGTTCCACCACATAAGTAGTCGCAGACGCGCGTACCACGGGCGGGCGAGATGAAGTTCCAACAGCTCCATCTTGCCCGCCCGTTTTTGTTGCGTGGCGCCGCGGTACAACACAGAGAGGAATCTGCCCTTTATGCCTATCAACAAACGAGAGAGCCTGCTGTTCACCTTTATCATGTGCTTTTGCATGGTGCTCTGGATGAGCATCTACAACGTTGCCCTGCAGCACGGGGCCATCAACGGCGAGGTCGTTGCCACTGCGTGGCTCGGCTTCCCCGTTGCCTACATTTTTGCCATGTGCTGCGACTGGTTCGTCGCCAGCCCGCTCGCCAAGGGTTTCGCCTTTAAGTACTTGGTCACGCCGGGCAAGAGCTCGCCACTTGCCATGACGCTCGCCGTCAGCTCCTGCATGGTCGTTCCCATGGTCATCATCATGTCGCTGTACGGTGCCTGTGAGGGTCTGACGCACATGCCCGGCGGCATCCTTGCGAACCTGTATTCCGTGCCCGCGATCTGGATGATCAACATCCCGCATAATTTTGTGATGGCGCTGCCGTGGAACCTTTTGGTAGCCGGTCCGATTTCCCGCTTCGTCTTCCGTCGCGCCTTCCCTGTGGGGACGGTTTTCGAGGAGGAGCATGCCGAGCTCTTGGAGCAGGCTATGGCTCCTGAGTGCGAGTAGCTCGCTTAGGGATCTGCTGAGCGCGGGCGACTTGCTTGGTTGGAGCCCTAAGCGTGGATAGCTCTCTCGGCGACATCGCGGGCGTGAGCGGTGCGCATGACCGGAGGGCCCGTGCTGCTCCGTTGCCCGACGTGCTAGCGCGCAGAACAATCTGTTGGTGCATTCGGCGGCTGCTGAAGCGTTTCGGCAGCCGCTTTTTATACGGAGTTTAAATACAACAGTCTGTTGTATTACGTAGAGTGGTATATCTCTAGCGGGAAAAATGCGAGAGACGGAGCATTATGGCGTTGCTAGTAGGACTGGACGTAGGGTCGACGACGACCAAAGTTTACGCGATGCACGAGGATATGACCGAGGCGTGGTGGGGATATCGCCGCCACGGGGCGTATCAGACAGCGAGCGTGCGCGCCATGCTCGGCGAGCTCGCCGAGCGCTTTCCCCATGAGTCACTGCGCGTTGCGGTGACCGGCTCGGGTGCGCGCGATATCGCGACCGCGCTGGGCGCCTCGTACGTTCAGGAGGTGGTCGCCAACGCGCTCGCGATCAGCAGGTTCTATCCGCAGACGCGCTGCGCCATCGAGCTGGGCGGCCAAGACGCCAAGATGATCTTCTTCCGCACCAACGATAAGGGAGACATCGAGGTTGCCGACATGCGCATGAACGGCTCGTGCGCAGGCGGTACCGGTGCATTTATCGACGAGATGGCAAAGCTCATGGGGGTCGGCACCGAATCGGGCGAGTTCGAGCAGCTCGCAAGCCGGGGAACGACCGTCCACGAGGTCTCGGGCCGCTGCGGCGTGTACGCAAAGACCGATATCCAGCCGCTGCTCAACGAGGGCATTCCTACCACCGACCTGGCGCTTTCGGCGCTTCACGCGGTCGCCCGCCAAACGATCGGCGGTCTGGCCCAGGGTATCGACATCGAGCCGCCGGTAATCTTCGAGGGCGGTACGCTCGCCTACAACCCCACGCTGGTCCGCGTGTTCCGGGAGCAACTGAATCTATCGGACGATCAGGTTATCGTCCCGCGCGATCCGCAGATCATGGTCGCGCGCGGTGCCGCCCTGTCGCTGACCGACATGTTCGCATCGTCCCAACCGATCGACCTTCCCGACGCTTTTGTCCGGCTGGATAAGCTCGAGACGGTCGCGCCCGCAAGCGGGGAGGGACGTCTTGCCCAGCCCTTTTTTGCCACACCTGCCGAGCAGGCGGATTTTACGGCACGCCATGGCAAAGAGACGCCGGCAAAGGGTCCGGATGCGTATGCGCCCGGAGAGACGGTGCGTGTGGCGCTCGGTATCGATTCGGGGAGCACGACGACCAAGTTCGCCCTGGTCGATGAGGCGGGTGAGCTTGTCGATTCGTTCTACGCGTCTAATAACGGCAGACCGCTCGACGTCGCCCAACAGGGTCTTGTCAGCTTGAAGAACCGCTGGGAGACAGCGGGAGTCACGCTTGCGATCGATGCCGTGGGCACCACGGGATACGGCGAGGAGCTTTTCGCGCGCGCGTTCCACGCCGACTACCATACGGTCGAGACGGTCGCGCACGCCCGCGCCGCGTGCGCATGCGTTCCCGATGCGACCTTCGTGCTCGACATCGGCGGACAGGATATGAAGGCCATCTGGCTCAACCACGGCGTGCTGACCGATATCGTCGTCAACGAGGCGTGCTCTGCGGGCTGCGGCTCGTTCCTCGAGGGTTTTGCCAAAAACCTCGGAATAGCCGTTGAGGATATCGCGACCGAGGCATTTTCGTCCAAAGCCCCCGCCGTTCTCGGCAGCCGCTGCACGGTGTTCATGAACAGCAGCGTCGTTTCCGAGCAGCGGCGCGGTAAGGGTCCGGGCGACATCATGGCCGGTCTCTGCCGTTCGATTATCGAGAACGTGTTCACCAAGGTCATTCGCGTTTCAAATCTCAA
Organism: uncultured Collinsella sp.; assembly: GCA_900545665.1. Taxonomy (GTDB): domain Bacteria; phylum Actinomycetota; class Coriobacteriia; order Coriobacteriales; family Coriobacteriaceae; genus Collinsella. The sequence continues at coordinate 14,265 of UQZU01000036.1, read as the reverse complement.
CCGTCTGGGCGACAAAGTCGTCGTCCAGGGCGGCACGTTCCGAAACGACGCGGTGCTGCGCGCATTCGAGCAGTATTTGGGCAAACCCGTCACGCGTGCGCCCCACCCGGGGCTGATGGGCGCTATCGGTATCGCCCTGCTCGCGCGCGAGGAATGCCGCAAGGGCGACGCCGGCACGTCGTTTATCGGGCTCGATGCCGTGGAGCGCTTCGAGCATCGCGAGTTCGGCGGCGTTACCTGCCGTCGGTGCAACAACCGCTGCCAGCGCGCGGTCGTGGCATTTGGCGACGGCTCGCTTTACGTCACGGGCAATCGCTGCCCGCGCGGCGGCGCCATCTCATGGGATGAGCTCGTGCGCGAGGTTCCCGCGGCGGAGGAGCTGCGTCCGCAGGGTGCTTGCGAGGCACAGGCACCCGGCACGGGGCGCGACCGGACCGCGGCTGCCCCCAATCTCTTTGTCGACCGCGAGAAGCTGCTGTTCGAGTCGTGCCCCACGGTTCCCGTCTGCGGGGGGCGCGATGTCACGATCGGCATTCCCCGTGTGCTCGAGTTCTGGGACACCATGCCGTTCTGGTCGACGTTCTTCAGCACGCTCGGCTTTAAGGTGCGCGTCTCGGGACGCAGCACCAAGGCGATGTACGAGCGCGGTCTGGCGCACGTCACATCCGACACCGTGTGCTTCCCGGCCAAGCTCGTCCACGGGCACATCCGCAATCTCGTCGACGCCGGCGTCGACCGCATCTTCATGCCCATCATCACGACGGTGCCCACCGAAAACACCGCCTCTACCAGCGAGTGGATGTGCGCCGTCGTAAAGGGATACCCCTACGTGATGCGCAATTCCGATAACCCGGAGGAGCGTTTCGGCGTTCCGTTCGATACGCCGCTGTTCCACTGGTACGACGAGGGCGACCGAAATCGCCAGCTCAAGGCGTGGTGCAAGGAGACCTTCGATATCGATGCCGACCTGGTTGCCAAGGCGACCGAGCAGGCGGACCGCGCGCAGGAGACGTTTGAGAACCAGCTGCAGCTGCGCGGCAGGCAGGTGCTCGAGAACGTGCACGAGGACGGCGGCTACGCGGTGGTGATCGCTTCGCGCCCGTACCACAACGACCCGCTGGTCAACCACGGGCTGCCCAAGCTCTTCTCTGAGCGCGGCATCCCCGTGCTGACGCCCGATGCGGTGCCGGGGATCTGCAACGTCGATCTTTCCAACAGCCGCATCGACATCGTGAACAACTACCATGCGCGCATGCTGTCGTGCGCGGTCATCGTCGCATCGACGCCCGAGCTCGAGCTCGTGCAGATGGGCAGCTTCGGCTGCGGCCACGATGCGTATCTCACCGACGAGATCGCGCGCATGATGGGCGAGATGGGCTCCAAGGTTCCGATGATGATCAAGCTCGATGAGAGCGACGTCGCCGGTCCCATGGGCATTCGCGTGCGTTCGTTTATCGAGTCGGTCAACCGTCGTCGCGCGGAGGAGCGTGCCGAGGGCGCCCGGGTGCACGCGGTCCATCCGCTCGACGACCCGTATAAGGTCAAGTACACCAAGCGCGACCGGCACGACAAGATCGCGCTGGTCCCCAACACCTCCCATGCGTTCTGCAGGCTCATGACCGCGGCGATGCGCAATCAGGGCGTGCGCGCCGAGGCCCTTGATATCGGGCGCGAGGATGCCATCCGCCTGGGCAAACGCTATGTGCACAACGACATCTGCTTCCCCGCGCAAATCGTGATCGGCGAGGCGCTCGCGGCACTCGAGAGCGGTAAGTACGACCCGCACGACGTCGCCGTGGTGACTGGCAAGTATATCGGCGACTGCCGCCTGACGCACTACATGCCCCTGCTGCGCCGCGCGCTCGACGACGCGGGATACGACTATGTCCCGGTGCTCACCAACGACGACGTCGATGCCCACAATGCGCATCCGGGCTTCAAGCTCGGCCTTGGCCCGAGCATCCAGATCGCCTACGGTCTTCCCATGATCGATGCCCTCGAGGCCATGCTTAGGCGCATCCGTCCCTACGAGCTCGAGAAGGGCGCGGCGGACGCTGCGTTCGACCGCGCGCTCGATGAGGTTATCGAGGGCATGGAGCGCTCCGGGCTGAGAGGCCAGGCGACGGGCTTCAAACGCGCGCTTGCGATCATGGACGCCGTTCCGTACGACCGCTCGAACCCGCATCCGACCGTTCTCATCGTGGGCGAGTACCTGCTCAATTTCCATCTCGGCGCCAACCACGAGATCGAGCGCTACCTCGAGGACAACGGGCTCGAGGTCATCGAGGCGCGCATGACCGACGTGATCCGCAAGACCTATTTCTACAAGCATGCGCAGTCGCGCGAGTTCCACGTCGACCTGTCGCTGCCCGAAAAGGCCTGGTACGCCACGGCGGACAACCTGTTCGAGCTCGCGCACGACCGTTGCGACCGCCTGGGCGCGGCGAGCCCGCTCTACGAGCCGCCGACGCGCATGCCCGAGCTCGTGCGCGCGAGCGATAAGATCCTGCACCATACGTTCGATGCGGGCGAGGGCGTGCTGATTCCGGCGGAGATTCTCGAGCACGCCAAGCGCGGCTGCCGCAACTTCGTGATCCTGCAGCCGTTCGGGTGTCTGCCCAACCATGTCGTGGGGCGCGGGCTCATCCATGCGCTCAAGGAGCAGTATCCCACGGCGCAGTTCCTGCCGCTCGACTACGATCCCGACGTGAGCTTCGCCAACGTGGAGAACCGTCTTCAGATGCTCATCATGAACGCCAAGGCGCAGGGGTGCGGTGAGGCGCATGGCGAGACCGCGTAAGGACGCCGATGCGCCCGATGCACGCACCCGTATCATCGAGGCGTTTTGGGAGCTCATCGAGAACAACAGCATCTTCGAGCTGTCGGTTGGCGAGGTGACCCGCGCCGCCCAGTGCAATCGCGGAACGTTTTACTACTATTTTCACGATTTCGATGAACTCGTCGCCATCGCCATAGCCCAGCTGCTGCAGGATAACGAGCTCATCACCGATGCCCTCTGGCATTTTTCGAGCGAGGGCGACCTTTCGGCGTTCGACCGGCGCGACGTCCGCTGCCTGCTGCGGCGCATCGTCATCACCATGAGGGCGGGTGCCGCCGAGCAGGTCGTGCAGGGCATCCATACGATCATCATCGACCGCGTGAGAGAGATCGTCCACCCCGACGGAGAAGAGCTCAAGGCAGATTCGAGCTTTGCGGTGGGCTTTCTGGTCTCGGGCATCATGGGCTTTGTGATGGCGGTCGGCTTTGCCCGGGAGGGCGGCGAGGAGATAGACCTCGAGCAGCTGGGGGACAGCGCGTGCGCGTACCTGAGGGCGGTCGCCATGCAGACGGTGGAAACGGTCGCGCAAGTCGAGGGCGTCGATACATCCGAGCTGCTCGAACGCGTCTCCAAGGAGGCCGATGCCTATCGCGCATCGCGTGCGACGAGTCCCGACGTGGTGAAAGACGCCTAGGGTTTCTCTTGCGGGGCGCCTGTCGCGCATCGCGCGGTGAGTCCCGCGATGCGGTCATAACCTGCATTCATGTGAGCCGGGTTTATAGATATTCCTCCAGCTGTTAACATAGACAACCTGTGGGTAAAGAGACAAAAGCGCCGCCGACGGGCGGGCGTTTTGATTTCGATGAACTCATGTAAGGAAACGAGCATGTTAGATAGATTTACCGATCGCGCGCGCAAGGTCATGTCCATGGCCAAGCAGGAGGCGCTCGATCTTCATTCAAATAAGGTGGGCACCGAGCACTTGCTGCTCGCGCTTGCCAAGGAGGACGAGGGCATTGCCGCCGAGGCACTGCGTTCACTCGACATCTCCTACGATGACATCATGGATACTCTCAAAGAGGTCCAGACCACGGTCCCCGAGCCCAGCGAGGAGACCGAGGCGGCCAAGCTCGCCTTTACGCCGCTCGTCATCAGCGTGATGGAGCGCTCCTTCCGCGTGGCACGTGAGAACAACCAGACCTACGTGTCGACCGAGCACCTGCTCATCGGTATCGTCGAAGAGGGCAACGGCATGGCCATGGACATCCTCATGCGCCTGGGTGTGTCGTCCGCCTCCATCAAAAAGGCTATCGAGAAACTCACCGCCAAGGACCAGGACAAGAAGCGTCCGCTCGCCGGCGCCGGTGCTGGTCGTCCCGGTGCGGGCCTGCCGTTCTTTAGCGGCTCGGATGCCTCTCAGCAAAAGGGGAGCGGCACCGACACGCTCAAGCAGTTCGCCACCAACCTCACTCAAAAGGCGCGCGACGGCGAGCTCGATCCCGTGATTGGCCGCGAAAAGGAAGTCCAGCGCATGATGGAGATCCTTTCGCGCCGCACCAAGAACAACCCGCTTATCCTGGGCGATCCCGGCGTGGGCAAAACGGCCATCGTCGAGGGCCTGGCGCAGCAGATCGCTGCCGGCAACGTGCCCGAGAACCTCATGAACCAGAACATCTGGACGCTCGACCTGCCGGGCCTCGTTGCGGGCGCCAAGTATCGCGGTGAGTTTGAGGAGCGCCTCAAGAACGTGATCCAGGAGGCCACCGAGGCTGACGACGTCATCCTGTTTATTGACGAGATGCACACCATCATCGGTGCCGGTTCTGCCGAGGGCTCCATCGACGCGAGCTCCATGCTCAAGCCCGTGCTCGCGCGCGGTGCCTTCCAGATTATCGGCGCCACCACGGCCGAGGAGTTCCGCAAGTACCTCACCAAGGACCCGGCCTTCGAGCGTCGCTTCCAGACCATCGATGTCGAGGAGCCGAGCGTCGAGGACACGGTCAAGATCCTGACCGCGCTCAAGCCGCGCTACGAGGAGCACCACCATGTGCGCTATACGCAGGGTGCTATCGAGGCCGCCGCGAACCTCTCCGACCGCTACATCCAGGATCGCTTCCTGCCCGATAAGGCCATCGACCTCATTGACGAGGCCGGCGCCCGCGCCCGCATCGCCGCCAACCGCGCGCCCGAGCCGGTGCGCGAGGCCGAGCATCGCGTGGAGGAGCTTAAGGCCGCCGCGCAGGAGGCCACCGAGAGCGACGACATGAACAAGGCCGCCGAGATCACCGAGCAGCAAAAGGCTGCCGAGATTGAGCTCGCCGAGGCCAAGGCTGCCTGGACGGCCGAGCTCGACGCCAGCCCGCTCACCATCGATGTCTCCCAGATTGCCGACATCGTGTCCGTGACCTCGGGCGTGCCGGTGTCCTCGCTCACCGAGAGCGAGAGCCGCCGCCTGCTGCAGGCCGAAAGCGTGCTCAAGACGCGCATCATCGGTCAGGACGAGGCCGTCGAGGCCGTTGCCAAGGCCGTGCGCCGCAGCCGCTCGCCGCTCAAGGACCCGCGTCGCCCCGGCGGCAGCTTTATCTTCCTGGGCCCCACCGGCACGGGCAAAACCGAGCTCGCCAAGACGCTCGCCGAGTATCTCTTTGGCAGCAAGGACGCGCTCATCAGCTTCGATATGTCGGAGTTTGGCAGTGAGTTCGAGGTCTCCAAGCTCATCGGTAGCCCCCCGGGCTATGTGGGCCACGACGAGGGCGGCCAGCTCACCAAGGCTGTTCGCCGTCACCCGTACTCGGTCGTGCTGTTCGACGAGATCGAGAAGGCGCACCCCGACATCTTCAATATCCTGCTGCAGGTGCTGGAGGAGGGCCGCCTGACCGATAGCCAGGGCAAGACGGTCGACTTCCGCAACACCGTGATCATCATGACGTCAAACGTGGGCGCCCGCGAGATCGCGCAGGATGCGAGCGTTGGCTTTGGCACCACCGGCGAGCAGGGCCTCACCTCGAGTGAGATCCGCGGCCGCGCGATGGGCGAGCTCAAGCGCCTGTTCCGCCCCGAGCTGCTCAACCGTATCGACGACATCGTGGTGTTCCAGAAGCTCTCGGGCGAGAACCTGACCAAGATTGCGCACCTGCTGGTGGACGATCTGCGCCAGCGCCTGATCGCAAACGGCATGAACATCAAGCTTACCGATGCGGCCTACGACAAGATTGTGGCGGAGGGTACCGACCTCACCAACGGCGCGCGTCCTCTGCGTCGTGCCATCCAAAAGCTCATCGAGGATCCGCTGTCCGAGGAGCTGCTGGCCGGCGAGTGGGGCGAGGGCGATACCGTCCTGTGCGACGTGGTCGACGGCAAGTTTGTCTTTAGCCACGGCACGGGTGAGATTCCGGCGCCGCGTCCGGCGGGTGCACTCGGGGGCGATACCGCTCCGGCGGCGCCGCACACCGGAAACGCCGCGCCTGTGAGCAGTGGCGTGAGCTCGGGCCCCGGCGGCATGATGCAAGCCGGTTCCGGCGCGCTGTAGGGCGTGGCGACAATTTGATACGCGCAATCGAGGCGCTCCGGAAAGGGCGCCTCGATTTGTAGAGCTGCGGAAGTTGTGGCCGTTACGCTATACGGTCCACCGTTAGCCGATGATGCGAGGGCGCTCGGCGTTTTCGACTGGTTTATGCACGCAAAGTCTGGGAATATACAAGTCGCATGTCTTACTGTCTAACCAGTTGCGCCAAGGAGGCACCATGGACTACAAGATTACCGGCTACGAGCCCGCCCAGCTGTTCCATTTCTTTGAGGAGGTCAGCGCGATCCCCCGTGGGTCTGGCAACGAGAAAGGCATCAGCGATTTCCTGGTCGCGTTTGCCAAGGAGCGCGGTCTCGATGTGTATCAGGACGAGGTCTACAACGTCATCATTCGCAAGCCCGCATCTGCCGGCGCCGAGAATGCCCCGACCGTGATGCTGCAGGGCCACATCGACATGGTGTGCGACAAGCTGGGCTCCGTTGAGCACGACTTTACGACCGATGGTATCGACCTGGTCGTCAAGGACGGCGTCCTCACCGCTAACGGCACCACTCTGGGCGCCGACAACGGTATTGCCGTCGCTCTGATGCTCACTGTTCTCGATGATGATTCGATCGTTCACCCCGCCCTCGAGTGCGTATTCACCACCGACGAGGAGACTGGCCTGGTCGGCGCCGAGACGCTCGACAAGTCCCAGATTAGCGCCCGCACCATGATTAACCTTGACTCCGAGGAAGAGGGCGTTGCCACCGTCAGCTGCGCCGGCGGCGTCGTCGTTACCTACACCTGCCCCATCGTGCGCGAGCACAAGACCGGTAGCACCCTCACGCTCGACATCTCCGGCCTGCTGGGCGGTCACTCCGGCAGCGATATCAACCTGGAGCGCGGCAACGGCAACCTCATCATGGCCCGCATCATCGACCGCCTGATGGTTGCCGGCGAGCCCGCCATCGTTAGCTTTAACGGCGGCACCAAGGACAACGCCATCAACCGTGAGTGCAAGGCTGTTCTGGTCTACGCCGACCACGCTGCCGCCGAGGCCGCGGCCCAGATCGCAAAGGGCATCATCGCCGACGTTACTGCCGAGCTCGAGGTCTTCGACCCCGGCTTTACCTGCACGGTTGAGATTGCCGACAACGCTGAGGTCGAGGCCATGGACGAGAAGTCCGCACTTGCCCTTATTCGCGCTCTGCGTCTTGCCCCCAACGGTGTGATCCGCCGCAACGTCGCCACCGACGGCTCCGTCGAGGTTTCCTCCAACATCGGCGTGGTTGCCACCTCTGACGACCAGGTCAAGATCATGCTGTCCCCGCGCTCCTCGATCACCTCGCTGCAGAACGAGTTCAAGGACCGCCTGCAGACGCTGGCCGATGTCCTGGGATTCGACGCCAAGTTTGAGTTCGAGTATCCCGGCTGGAGCTATGCCGAGCATTCGCCGGTCCGCGACATCTTTGTCGAGAGCTATCGCGAGCTCTTTGGCTCCGAGCTACGAATCGAGTCCATTCACGCCGGCCTTGAGTGCGGCCTGTTTGCCGAGGCCCTGCACGGCCTGGACGCCATCGCCGTGGGCCCGACGCTCTCCGATGTCCACACCCCGGACGAGAGCATGGAGCTCGCTTCTGCCGAGCGCTTCTACGAGCTGCTCATCGACGTCCTCAAGCGCCTCGCTGCGTAAAGGTCGCGCTGGCAGCAGTCCGAGCCACGTGCTAGCAGATTGCAAATGACATTACGAGAGGGGGCACCCGGTCTTTTGCGACGGGTGCCCCCTCTCTTCTTTTGGGAAATGGGAGATTACGGACACCTAGCCCATATCCGCCTTGATGAGGTCGAGGGTGCGCTGGCAGTTTTCGCAGACGGGGCCGAGCATATGCTCGCGCAGGTCCGCCATGCCGGGCAGGTCGGCGTATTCGTCCATGACCTCTTCCATGCAAATGGGTACCTCGTAGGCGAGGTCCATCATGGTCGCAAAGCAAAACTTCTCGGATAGCCCGGCATCGGTGAGCGCCGCCTCCAGCGCGGGGTCGCCCATACCGTAGTATCGGCGGATAGCGCCTGGGCCGATGCGCCCCACACGATTTTCGCCGCCAACGCTCATGGCAAGGCGCGCTCGGCGGCGCATACGTTCGTATGCCAGCCCCGATGCAACGTCATACATACGAGCCATCATAGCTGTGCCGCCGTTTCCAAGAAGCAGGGAATAGTTCTTCGCATGCGCGTCCGGTGCGCCGATGATGGCGTTAAAGAAAAGTATCTGCGTAAACAGATACAGGTTAAGTTGATGGTGGCTCGTATTGACGAGGAGTTCCTGAATATCGCGTGCGGTCGGGCCGCCGTCTGCCGTGTACTTTTGAGCGGGCATCACTCCAAGAGCCTGACAGAGGTCTTCTTGGTGTAGACGCATGATTGTTCCGTCTTTGACTTTCACGCGGTCATATCGCTCAACAATGAGGGCGGGTTCGTCCTCAAATAAGCGATACTCAACGTTCGCCGTTGCGATACCCGCGCGCTGGGCGCTTTTCATGCAGACAAACTCATTAAGAGCCTCAAGTTTAAATCCGATGACGCCATTTTTGAAAATATGCGTCGTGGGCGAGGAGCCCACGCATTCGCACCAGCGACCGTCTATGAGTGCGAGAGCGAACTTGCCCTGATTGCCTCCAAGTGACCAACTTTCATCTAGGCCCATCCACGATGCATTGCGGTCATCTCTGATTGACTTGAGTCGCAGTGCAATCTCGTGATCGCCTATAGGGCGGTATTCGCTGGTGCGATGCAAGACGGCGTTGACGTCTTCTTCGGCGCAAAACTGCACTCCACCCGGACAGTCAAGTCCGATATGGCTGAGTAGCGCAACGGCATTGTTGGGTCTAACGTCGAATTCGGCAGCAATCGCCTTTCGCTGATCCTCGCTGTCGGGTAGAAGACCAAACAAGTACGGATTCATGACCTGTTGGCCGTATGTGCGATTTGATATGGGAATGTTGGTCGATAGGGCTGGCCCGTCATAATCTTGATCGTAGACAAAACTGACTAGACCGCTCTCATCTTGCATGAGCGTTCCTGCGGGTACGCCGCAAATAATAGTCCGAAGCGTTTTTCTGGCCATTGGCTATCTCCCTTCGGGCTTGGTTTGGGCAGATGCGCTTGTGGCAATCGAGACTCCGAGATTGGACATGGCGAAATCGGCGAAGGCCTTGTCGTAGAGCTCGGACGTAAAGGGGGCGTCTGCAAGAACCGGAATGGCGGCGCAGCGACGGTGGCTATGAGAGGGACGTTGAGCGTGATGGCACCTGGGGGTGCTACAAGGTTGCAAATCGGCATGCGGGGCGTCGACTGGTTGCTCGTTATTCGTTTTGGCGATATCCCCTTGAGCGGCGAGCGCCAGTCCGAGAGCATTGAAGATTGCCAACAGCTTGTCGAGCCGAATGCCCGTGGCATCTCCCAGCTCGAGCGATGCGAGCAGGCGCTCCGAAACACCGGCCTTATTAGCGAGGGCGGCACGGGTGAGACCCTGAGCCTCGCGTGCCTGGCGCACGTAGATGCCAGCTTGGCGCGGTGTGGTGATGGGAAGGGTATCCACGGCGATCTCCTAACGTGCAGACTTTTGCATCATAGTATGACATGCAAAAGTCTGCATGAAAAGGCCTCATGCAAAACTCTGCATTAGGCCTCATCCGGACGTTTAGTTTTGAAGGGTGTTTTACAGCGCCAAAATCCCCAGATGCTCCAGCAAAATCTTGAGGCCGATGAGGACGAGCACGACGCCACCCACGATGGTGGCGGGCTTTTCGTAGCGCGCGCCAAAGGTGTGGCCGATCGCTACGCCGGCAACGGAGAAGACAAAGGTCGTGATGCCAATGAGCGACACGGCGGGAACGATATCGACCGAGAGCGCGGCAAACGAGATGCCCACGGCAAGCGCGTCAATCGAGGTGGCGATGGCAAGGATTAGATATTCGCCCAGGTCGATCTTTTCGGCATCCTTGCCGTCGCCTTCGTTCTCGTCCTCAGTAAAGGCTTCCCACAGCATCTTGCCGCCGATAAAGGCGAGCAGGATAAAGGCGATCCAGTGGTCGATGGGGCTGATGATGCCCATGAACTGGCTACCAAGGGCCCACCCAATTACGGGCATGCCGGCCTGGAAACCGCCAAAGAACAGGCCGAGTATCACGGCGACCTTAAGGTTGATCCTTTTCATGCCAAGGCCCTTGCAGATGGATACGGCAAAAGCGTCCATAGAAAGGCCGATAGCGAGCAACACAAGCTCTGCGAGTCCCATAGTCTGGTTCCCTCTCTGCGGGCGGGCCCGCGTGTACCTCTTGGGGGAGTAACAAAAAAGACCCGTGGCGTACGCGTTGCGCGCACAGCCACGAGTCTCGTTCATTAAGGCAAGCCAGGCCGCATCGGCCAGTGTGTTGACTTGCCGCGCCACCGGAGGCGAACCCGATCACGCGACTACTCCCTCATTTATGCGAATCCCGATGCTACCACATGAACAGCTGATTTGGGTTGGGCTCTCAGCTGTGTTCGCTCATTCTGTAAGCATCGGATTTCGCAAGCGCCGCAGGGACAAACCGTGAGAAACTATTTAGCGTTTATGGAGCGTATACGATGGGAGCGATGCCTTGGATAAGAACGAGCTGCAAAAGCGTATGGAACAGGCCATCCGCCTGACGGCACCTGGTCAGCCGATCCGCACCGCCCTCGACATGATCATCGCCGGTCACCTGGGCGCCCTTATCTGCGTCGGCGACACCGAAAACGTGCTCGCTGCCGGTAACGACGGCTTCCCGCTCAACATTTCGTTTACCTCGAACCGCCTGTTCGAGCTTTCCAAGATGGACGGCGCCATCGTTATCGATGGCGACCTCACCCAGATCCTGCGCGCCAACTTCCACCTCAATCCCGATCCCTCGCTCGCCACGAGTGAGACGGGCATGCGTCACCGTACTGCCGCTCGCATGTCGGTGCTCACCGATGCCATCGTGATCTCGGTTTCGGCTCGTCGCGCCGTCGTCAACGTGTACGTCCACGGCAAGAGCTACGAGATCCAGCCCGTCACCACCATCATGAGCTCGGTCAACCAGCTCGTCGCCACGCTCCAGACTACCCGTCAGTCGCTCGATCGCTCCCTGCTGCGCCTGACGGCCCTCGAGCTCGACGACTACGTCACACTCGCCGACATTACCGGTATTTTCTCGAGCTTCGAGATCATGCAGCAGGCAAAGACCGAGCTTAAGGATTGCATTGTCAAGCTGGGTAACCAGGGTAAGCTCGTGCAGATGCAGCTCGAGCAGCTCGCGGGCTCCAGCATGGATACCGAATACGACTTGATGATCCGCGACTACGCGAGCGATTCCTCTGAGGCCAACGCCGAGAAGATTCGCGCCGAGCTGAGCCGTATGACGCCTAAGGACCTGTCCGACCCGCAGCACGTGGCGGCAGTTCTGGGCTATGACGACTTGGACGAGGACTCCGTCATGACGCCGCTGGGCCTGCGCACGCTTTCGCGCGTGTCCGTCGTGCGCGACGGCGTGGCCGAGAAGATCGTCGACGAGTATGGCTCGCTGCAGGAGCTCATGGACGACATCAGCGAGGATCCGGAGCGCTTGGGCGACTTTGGCGTCAACAACCCTGCCATTCTTGCGGACTCGCTGTACCGCATGAAGGGCACCAAACAGGGGAACGCATAATGGCGCCCGTATGCGCTGTGGTCGTTGCCGGCGGCAGCGGCCAGCGCTTTGGAAATCCCGGCGGCAAGCAGCTCGTTAACGTGGCGGGCCGTCCGCTCATGAGCTGGTCCATCCGCGCGTTCGATCGTAGCGACAAGGTCGGCCATATCGTCGTGGTTTGCCCTGCCGAGCGCCGTGCCGAGATGCGCCGCTTGGCTATCGACCCGTTTGACTATGACACGCCCATCAGCTTTGCCGATGCCGGCGATACTCGTCAGGATTCCACCCGCGCCGGCGTGCACGCGGTGCCGGCGGGTTTCGAATATGTCGCTATCCACGACGGCGCCCGTCCGCTCATCACGACCGAGGCCATCGACCATGCGATCGACGTGCTTGTAGGCGACCGCTCGCTCGACGGTGTCGTGTGCGGCCAGCCCGCGATCGACACGCTCAAGATCGTCGATGGCGACAATATCGTCGAGACGCCGCCGCGTGAGCTCTATTGGGCCGCGCAGACGCCGCAGATCTTTAGCGTCGATGCTATGAAGCGCGCCCACGCTGCAGCCATTGCCGAGGGCTTTATCGGCACCGATGATTCGTCGCTGGTCGAGCGCATGGGTGGGCGCGTCCGCTGCGTCCAGAGCCCGCGCGATAACCTTAAGGTGACGGTGCCCGAGGACTTGCGTCCCGTAACCGCGATTCTGCTTGGCCGCATGGCCGAGGGAGAGGACCTTCCCCATGTTCAGTAACCTGCGCATTGGCCATGGCTACGACGTCCACCGTCTGGTGGAGGGGCGTCGATGTATCATCGGCGGTGTCGACATTCCCTACGAGCGCGGCCTGCTGGGCCACTCGGATGCCGATGTGCTCGCGCACGCCTTGGCCGACGCCATTCTGGGCGCCTGCCGCGGGGGAGACATCGGCAAGCTATTCCCCGATACCGACCCCGCCTATGAGGGCGCCGATTCGATGGTGCTGCTCGCTCGCGTGATGGACTATGCGCGCGAGCTGGGCTTTGAGTTTGTCGATGCCGATTGCACCATTGCCTGTCAGCAACCCAAGATCACCCCGCACCGCGATGCCATGCGCGCCAACCTTGCCCATGCCCTGGGCGTTGACGTCGAAAACGTGGGCGTCGCCGCCACTACGACCGAAAAGCTCGGTTGGGAAGGTCAGGGCGAGGGAATCGGCGCCTGGGCCGTCTGCCTGCTACAGAAAACCGTTAAGGAGTAACGAATGCGTATCTACAACAGCGCTACCCATAAAAAGGAAGAGTTCCAGCCCATCGAGTCCGGCAAGGTCCGCATGTACGTGTGCGGCCCCACGGTCTACGACAACATCCACATCGGCAATGCCCGCACGTTCATCAGCTTTGACGTGATCCGCCGCTGGCTCATCGCGAGCGGCTACGAGGTCACGTTCGCCCAGAACCTCACCGATGTCGACGACAAGATCATCAAGCGCGCCAACGAGCAGGGTCGTACGGCCGCCGAGGTCGCGACGGAGTTCTCCGACAAGTTCATCGGCGTCATGCGCGCCGCCAACGTGCTCGATCCCGATGTGCGCCCCCGCGCCACCAAGGAGATCGGCCCCATGATCGCCATGATCAAGACGCTTATCGAGCAGGGCCACGCTTACGCAGCCGATAACGGCGATGTGTACTTTGCCGTGCGCAGCGATCCCAACTATGGTCAGGTCTCGGGCCGCAACATCGACGACCTTATGGTTGGCGCGCGCATCGAGGAGAACGAGGACAAGAACGACCCGCTCGACTTTGCCCTGTGGAAGGCCGCCAAGCCCGGCGAGCCCAGCTGGCCGAGCCCCTGGGGCGAGGGCCGTCCCGGTTGGCACACCGAGTGCGCCGCCATGGTGCACCGCTACCTGGGCACCCCGATTGACATCCACGGCGGCGGCTCCGACCTTGCCTTCCCGCATCACGAGAACGAGTGCGCCCAGGCCACCTGCGCCTGGCACCAGGGCTTCTCCAACACCTGGATGCACACGGGCATGCTGCTGGTAGACGGCGAGAAGATGTCCAAGTCGCTCGGAAACTTCTTTACGCTGGCCGAGGTGCTCGAGCAGCACTCTGCCGCGGCCCTGCGCCTGCTGATGCTGCAGACGAGCTATCGCTCGCCGCTCGACTTTTCTTGGGAGCGCCTGGAGGGTGCCGAGAACTCGCTCACGCGTATCGCCGGTACGGTCGAGAACCTGCGCTGGGCCGCGAACCATGCGACGGCCGCTGTCTCTTATACACATCTCCGAGCCCACGAGACTACGCTGCATCTCGT
>UQZU01000035.1 GCA_900545665.1 uncultured Collinsella sp. | reverse complement strand
GTTCTAGCGCGTTCTGATTTTTGGGATGGATCTTCTCCGGCGACTGTTGGCGGAAAATCTATCCCATTTTTATGCTTTGAAATGGGTCTATCTTTCCGTTACGGATCCCCACACAGGGGGCAGTGGGCAAAAAATGCCAAATATGAGTACTGTTGCCATTATAGTGACATATATTTGCACTAAATAATGGGCTCCTAATGAGATTATCTCTCGTTAGGGGCCCATTTTATTGAACATTTGTGGAAATACGTCAGCTCGCCTGACTGGCTGCTATGTCTAAAAGCCTCTAAAATGCCCCAAATCGCTGCTACTAAAAAGGTAACAGTACTCATATTTGATGTTTTTTGCCCACAGCTATTTGCAGACCCCTCTATAGGGCGACGCCAACGAGGGTTTCGTCGACTGTGTTACCCAAGAATGTCCCCAACAACTAGGTGCGGTTGCTGCCAAGGAGTGTCCCGGGGTGCCGGCACAAAAGGAACGTCCCTAACTGCCGGGTTTAGGCTGTTAGGTCGAGTTCGTAGAGAAAGCTTTCGCGCGGCATGTCGTGACGGCGCTCTTCGCGGTTGGCGCGGTGCGTGGCCGTGCGCTTAAAGCCGTGCAGCTCGTAGAACTTCCACGAGCAGTTGGAGTCGGTGTACAGGTGCGCCCTCGTCGCTCCAAGCGAGGACAGGTGCGAGACCGCGGCATCGAGCAGAACCGTGCCAACGCCCAGGCCATGGACATCGCGATCCACGGCAAGCAGCGTGACCTCGTTGTCGTGCGGCAACGGGCTGCTCTCGAGCAGGCGGTTGTTGGTTCGGATGGTTGCGCGCACAAACGAGAGATACTCGGCGCAGGCATCAGGCTCCAGCTCACGCATCTGCGATAGCAGTGCGCGTTCGGTATCCATCCAATGCTCGTTGATAGCGACGCCGGAGTTCTGTCCTGCGCGTGCAAGTGCAATGCCGCGCGCCTCGCCGTCAATCACCGCAACCTGCGAAAACGTCGATGACGAAAGGCAATAGGCGAGGTCGCACGCGGCCTCAAGGCGGTTGTACTCATCGTTATCCGAATTGTTATGCCAAAGTTGCTGCAGAATCAGCGCGATGGCGTCGAAGTCTTCGGTATCAAACGGTCGGTAGAGAACCCGCGAGACCATGGTGCCTCTTTCTTTTGCGGATGCATATCGAGCACAGTTCTACCACGCCATTGGCATCTAATTATGGTGCCCCTGTGTTCCATGAACTCACCGTGCCCGGTGCCATGCCCATCCCCTCCGCTCGCAAACTTTTTCTGCACATGCGCCCGTTGCGGGGTGCATCGATGCGCTCGATGCGCTACATTAAATCAGTATTTTCAATGCCGCTGCGCGAGCGCTGCAGATCGACGTATCACCGACTCACAGAGCACGGCGGCGTACCAGACAGGAGGACTGCATGGGATCTGATGTGAAGATCGCACGCGCGTTGATCTCGGTTACCGATAAGACGGGCGTCGTCGATTTCGCACGGACGCTGGTTGACGACTTTGGCGTCGAGATCATCTCTACGGGCGGCACGGCTCGTGCCATCGAGGACGCGGGCGTTCCCGTAACCCCCATCGAGGAGTTCACGGGCTATCCCGAGATGATGGACGGCCGCGTTAAGACCCTGCACCCCAAGGTTCATGGCGCGCTGCTGGCCCGCCGCGATTCCGAGCAGCACATGCAGGAGGCGGCTCAGCACGGCATTAAGCTGATCGACCTGGTCGTCGTCAACCTGTACGAGTTCGAGAAGACCGTCGCCAACCCCGAGGTCACCTTCGCGGACGCCATCGAGCACATCGACATCGGTGGCCCCTCCATGCTGCGCTCTGCTGCCAAGAACGCCGCGAGCGTTACCGTCATCTCCGACCCGGCCGACTATGATGCCGTCCTGGCCGAGATGCACGAGACCGGTGGCTGCACCACGCTTTCCACCCGTCGTCGCCTGCAGGTGAAGGTCTACCAGACCACCGCCGCCTACGACACGGCTATCTCCCGTTGGCTTGCCGCCCAGGCAAGCGACGTGGCGGACACCTCTGCCAAGCTCGAGATCTCGCTGGAGAAGGTCGACGACCTGCGCTATGGCGAGAATCCTCAGCAGAAGGCTACGGTCTACCGCTTTGCCGAGGGCTGCGAGAACACCGCGAGCTCGCAGTTCCCGCTCGTGGGCTCCGAGCAGATCCAGGGCAAGCCGCTCAGCTACAACAACTATCTGGATGCCGACGCCGCCTGGAACCTGGTCCGCGAGTTCGACGAGCCGGCCTGCGTAATCCTCAAGCACCAGAACCCCTGCGGTTCCGCCGTTGCCGAGGACATCACGGCTGCCTACGACCGCGCTTTTGCCTGCGATCCCAAGAGCGCCTTCGGCGGCATCATCGCCTGCAACCGCGAGGTTCCCTATGAGCTGGTCGAGCACTTTGCCGATCAGAACAAGCAGTTCGTCGAGGTCATCATCGCCCCGAGCTACACTGCCGAGGCGCTCGAGCGCATGGCCAAGCGCCCCAACCTGCGCGTGCTGGCCACCGGCGGCGTGGACCACGGCGCCCAGGTGGAGCTGCGCTCCATCGACGGCGGCATGCTGGTGCAGGAAGTCGACCACGTGACCGAGGATCCCGCGACCTTTACGTTCCCCACCGACCGCAAGCCCACCGACGCCGAGATGGCCGAGCTCGAGTTTGCCTGGAAGGTCTGCAAGGGCGTTAAGTCCAACGCCATCCTGGTCTCCAAGGGTAAGGCCGGCATTGGCATGGGTCCGGGTCAGCCCAACCGCGTTGACTCCGCACTGCTTGCCTGCGAGCGCGCCGAGGACTTCTGCGAGCGCGAGGGCGTGGAGAAGGGCGGCTTTGCCTGCGCAAGTGACGCATTCTTCCCGTTCCGCGACAACGTCGACGTGCTTGCCGAGCATGGTGTGACCTGCATCATCCAGCCCGGCGGCTCCAAGCGCGACGATGAGAGCATCCAGGCCTGCAATGAGCACAATATTGCTATGGTGTTTACGGGCGCTCGCCACTTCCGCCACTAAGTTCCGCCTTGGGACAAAATAATCTCCGCAAAAGACGGCTGCTCCGTTTGGAGGGCCGTCTTTTTGGTATAAGAGGACGGAATGACTAACACGAAAGGTACAACCATGCCCCAGATTGATGATGCCGAGCTGTTTGGCAATGCCGAGGATCAGCGTGCGTACGAGGACTTTTGCGCCAATCAGGAGGCGGTCGAGAAGTTCACGCTCGACAAGCCCGCGCTTGTCTGCCGTTGGCGCATGTCCAACAAAAAGGTGCCCATGCTCAACCGCCACATTCGCGCACTGTCCGAGCGCCTGGTGCAGGGCGAGCCGCTTACCCATAACATGCTCAGCTGGGCTAAACAGCACGTTGAGTGGTCGCTTGCCGAGGGCGATTACACTGCGCACGACGGCGTACTCATGCTGGTGATCGACGTCAATGGCAACGCCGCCATGACGGTGGGCGAGTACGAGCCGCTGGCCGATACGTCGGCTAAGGCGCTACGTGCCCGCTCCGCCGAGGCCCGCTCCGAGGCCGACGAAACCGGCGTGGCGCCCGAGCTGCTCGCCGCCGTCGATAACGGCGAGCTGGCCTTTGTGGCGCCGGCGGACGAGTGCCTGTGCGGCACGGCGACGCTCATCGAGCAGCTGGCCCAGACCAAGGGCATCCCGGTCACGCGCGTAGACATTCCCGCGCAGCTCAAGGGTGCGCTGTTTCTGGTGAGCGACGAGCACGGTGTGGTTGCCGCCGCCGACTCCGACGCCGCCGACTCCGACGCCGCCACGGTCGCCTTCTTCGCCGAAGGCTACGAAAAGCTCCGTGCCCGCCGCTAAATGATGTTTCTGGGACGGGGATTAAAAACTCATTTAATTCCCGTGCTCGTCGCGAGCGAGAGGCAAGCCTCTGCCACTCGCGAACAGTTCTGTCACTTTGGTGCCGCGTGAGGCGCGTATCTGCGGATCCGCGGTCATAATGGGGCAAGACAACCAAGAGGGGGGCGGAATCCATGGCGCTAATCTATATCGTTGAGGACGACGAGCCCATTCGTCGTGAACTTATCGACATCCTTGCCCGCGCCGGGTTTGAAATCGAGGCCTGCGAATCGTTTGAGCATGTCTCGCGCGATATTCTCGCCGCCGCGCCCGACCTGGTGCTGCTCGACCTCACGCTTCCCGTCAAGGACGGCCAGCATATCTGCCACGAGGTTCGCCGCGAATCCGAGGTTCCCATCATCGTCCTCACGTCGCGCACGACCGAGATCGACGAGGTCATGGCCATGACGCTCGGCGCGGACGACTTTGTTCCCAAGCCCTACAGCGCCCGTGTGCTCGTGGCGCGCATCAATGCCTTGCTGCGTCGCACCGCGGCGGCGGGCGAGCGCAGCACGCTCGTCCACAAGGGACTGGAGCTCGACCTCGCACGCTCCATGGTCACCAACACGCAAACGGGCACCAGCACCGAGCTCACAAAAAACGAACTGCGTATTCTCTCGCTGCTTCTGAGCCGCGCGGGCAAGATTGTTTCGCGCTCGGCCATCATGCAGGATCTGTGGGACTCCGACGCCTTCGTGGACGACAATACGCTTACCGTCAACATCAACCGCCTGCGCACCACGCTCGAAAAAATCGGCATCAAGGGGTATTTGACGACGCACCGCGGCCAAGGCTATTCGGTCTAGAGGCCGGCTATGTCGTTTGCCAAGTTCTTTAAAGACGCGCTGCTTCCCGTCGCCGTGTGGACGTGCGGCGTGCTGCTGAGCTGCTTTGTGCTGACGGTCGCCGGTGCACCCGTTTCTATCGTGGTCGTGGCGGTTGGCGTGTCCTTTATCTTTGGTATGCTCGGCATCGTGATCGAGTACGCTCGCCGTCGCCGTTTTCTGCGTCAGTTGGAGCGCGCGGCAGAGGAGCTCGAGAGTCCCGCATGGGTGCAAGAGATGGTGCAATGCCCGACCTATGCCGAGGGCGAGCTCGAATACGAGGTCTTGCGCCGGGTGGGCAAAGCCGCCTGCGACGAGGTTGCCGAAGGCAGGCGTCAGACCGATGACTATCGCGACTATATCGAGAGCTGGGTCCACGAGGCCAAGCTGCCCCTGGCGGCGGCTCACCTGATTTTGGAAAACCTGGACAGCAGCGAAGACGACCTGTCGCGCGTGGACGACCTGGCACGCGAACTTGCTCGCGTGGAGCGCTATATCGACCAGGCGCTGTACTACGCGCGCTCGGAAGTCGTGGAGCGCGACTACCTGATTCGCCGCTGGGATCTCAAAACCTTGGTGACGGGCGCGATTAAAGCCAACGCGCGCGAGCTCATTGCGGCGCATGTGGCCCCGGTGTGCGAGAACCTCGACTTCGAGGTCTTTACCGACGAGAAGTGGCTCGAGTTTATTCTGGGCCAGCTCATTCAGAACAGCATTAAATATGCGCGTGAGGACGGCGCAAAGATCGTGTTTTCGGGTGCGTTGCTGGACGAGGGCCTGGCAAGCGAGCGCATCGAGCTTACCGTCGCGGACAACGGCTGCGGCGTGTGTGCGGCAGACCTACCGCGCGTGTTCGAGAAGGGCTTTACCGGCGACAACGGCCGCACCACCAAGCGCGCAACGGGCATCGGTCTCTATCTGGTGGCACGCCTGTGTTCCAAAATGGGCATCGACGTCACCGCAGCATCCGAGCCCGGCGAAGGCTTTGTCGTCACGTTCGCCTTCTCGACGAACAAGTTCCAATACTTTGAGTAGGCGGGCCGTCTTGCGGCACGGACGGCTATGTTCCCGAACGTGAACACAACTATGGGGCTCAAATGAATCCCCCATAAAAAACGTGCCGCCCCAAACGGGGCGGCACACCATTTTTCCATCAGCCAACTCGCTGAAGTACGGTGACGAAGGCGCAAGGCCGGGAGGGGTTATCAAAGCCGACATCCCGCAGCCGCGAAGCGGCGAGGACGTCGGCGTGATAACCCCGCAGGCCTTGCGCCGACGGGAAGGAACCTACTTCACGACCAAGATGTCGCAGTCCGTGTTGCGCAGCAGGAACGTCGAAATCGAACCCAGCAGCGCATACTTGATCGAGGACAGGCCGCGGGCGCCGCAGAGCACCAGGTCGGGCTTAACCACGTCGAGCATCTCGTCCTTGAGCGTCTCGCGAATACGGCCGGCGCGAATCATGACCTCGACCTCGGGAATATCGGGATTGGCCTTGGCCTCTTCGAGCTGCTTGGCGATGGAGTTCTTAAATGCCTCCTCTAGGCCGTTGACCAGATCGACCGGATAGGAACCGGCGCTCTCGAGCGCCGTGGAATCGATAACGTGGCCGATGATTAGCTTGGCGCCGTTGTTCGCGGCGACCTTGATGGCGCGTGCGAGCACAAAATCCTGCTGCTCAGTACCGTCGAGTGAAACAAATACCTTGGTGTAGCCCTCGTTCATGGTTTCCTCCTTGGTCTATCGCACGGGCGCGGGGCTCGTGCATCGGGCGGGCGCGGGCGCGTTGGCCGCCGGACACTTTATCTTGTTGCAGTTATACCCAAGGATTTGGGTTTGACCGCTCGCAATTCTGTGAACGGGCGAGTTTTTTGGTAAGGGTAGGCGTAGACGCGCCCGAACGGTTGATAATGGGACATCGCCCGCACCGTCCGCAGAACAATATCGGCGGGTGTCTAACGAGGGGGTCCCTTTGGATATTATCGAGCTTCTAAAATCTGCCTTCATGGGCCTGGTCGAGGGCATCACCGAATGGCTGCCTGTTTCGTCGACCGGTCACATGATCTTGGTGGACGAGTTCGTCAAGATGAACGTGAGCGAGACGTTCTGGAATATGTTCCTGGTCGTGATTCAGCTCGGCGCCATTCTGGCCGTCTGTGTGCTGTTCTTCCATGAGCTCAATCCGTTCTCGCCCAGCAAGGGCAAGGAGGGCCGTCGCGACACCTGGGTGCTGTGGGGCAAGATTGTGCTCGGCTGCATTCCCGCCGCGGCGATCGGCCTGCCGCTCAACGACTGGATGGAGGAGCATTTCTACAATGCTCCCGTCGTGGCGCTGGCGCTTATTGTGTACGGCGTGCTGTTTATCGTGATCGAGAACTGGCGCGCGAGCAAGCGCGAGGAAATGGCCGTTGCCGGTTCGTTTGGTTCGCGTGCTGTGGTGTCGGGTGGACGTCCCGCCGGTGCGCACTTTGCGGCGCCCGCCGCGGCTACCGCTGAGGATGAGGACGATGACGAGAATCTGGACTTTGGTTCCATCACCACGCTCGAGGACCTGAGCTGGAAGACTGCGCTGGGTATCGGCTGCTTCCAGGTGCTTTCGCTGGTGCCTGGAACGTCTCGCTCCGGTTCTACCATCATCGGCGGCCTGCTTTTGGGCTGCACGCGTTCGGTGGCGTCCAAGTTTACGTTCTTCCTGGCCATCCCGGTCATGTTTGGCGCGAGTGCGCTCAAGCTGGTCAAGTACTTCATCAAGGGCGGCACGTTCGGTGCCAACGAGGTCGCTATCCTGGGCGTGGGCTGCGTTGTGGCCTTTGTGGTTTCGCTCATCGCCATCAAGTGGCTCATGGGCTTCGTCCGCCGTCACGACTTCAAGTGCTTCGGTGTCTACCGCATCATCCTGGGCATCGTAGTGCTCGCATACTTCTTCGTTCTGGAGCCGATGCTCGGCCTCTAACTTAGTCGACACTGCGCGGCGGCCAGGGCGACAACTTGTCATTCAAAGGGGGTGGCATGACCAAAAGGTCTATGCCGCCCCCTTTTCATGCCAATTTGTTCGCCCTGACCGTCGCTCGCTGCTGCTGCCATGACATCGGCGGTTTCGTGATTGTCAATAGATTGGTGCAGACTAACCTGACCCCATTGCACCAAATCCGCTGGGGCGAGCCTGACGGTGACGCACGGAGTCGTGGTGTGATTTGCGTCGGTGTCCGCGCGGCTCGGTATACTGGTACGGCTCAAACTATGGCGCTGCCCGCAGGCGCGCCGTCCGTCAGATGAGGAGTCGCCCATGACCCAGCCCTTGCCCTGGGAAAAGAATGTCGCGGTACCTGTGCCGCCCGCGCCGGAACCCGTGCCGCTCGATGCATACACCGCCCCTGCTGCGCCGGAGCCCGAGCTCGTTCCGCTCGACATCTACGACGCTCCCGCGCCGGCGCCCAAGCCCGCCAAGCCGCTCGTCGACATCGACAGCCTTAATCCCGCTCAGCGCGAGGCGGTCCTGACCACCGAGGGCCCGCTGCTGGTCCTTGCCGGCGCCGGCTCGGGCAAGACCCGCGTCTTGACCTTCCGTATCGCACATATGCTCGGCGACCTGGGCGTTAAGCCCTGGCAGATCCTTGCCATCACGTTTACCAACAAGGCCGCGGCCGAGATGCGTGAGCGTCTGGCGGCACTCATTCCCAGCGGCACCCGTGGCATGTGGGTATGCACCTTCCATGCCATGTGCGTGCGTATGCTGCGCGAGGACGCCGACCTGCTGGGATACACCGGTCAGTTCACCATCTACGATGACGATGACTCAAAGCGCATGGTGCGCGACATTATGCAGGCGCTCGGTATCGAGCAAAAGCAGTTCCCCATCAACATGATCCGCAGCAAGATCAGCTCGGCCAAAAACGCCATGATCGGCCCCGAGGACATGCTCAAATCCGCCGACAGCCCCAATGACAAAAAGGCCGCGCAGGTCTACCTGGAGCTGGAACGCCGCCTGCGCGCCGCCAACGCGATGGACTTCGACGACCTGCTCGTGCGCACGCTCGAGCTGCTGCGCACCCGCCCCGAGGTGCTCGACAAGTACCAGGAGCGCTTCCGCTACATTAGCGTCGACGAGTATCAGGACACCAACCACGTCCAGTACGAGATCGCCAACCTGCTGGCCGCCAAGTACCAAAACCTCATGGTCG
Source organism: uncultured Collinsella sp. (assembly GCA_900545665.1). Taxonomy (GTDB): domain Bacteria; phylum Actinomycetota; class Coriobacteriia; order Coriobacteriales; family Coriobacteriaceae; genus Collinsella. Next base: position 10,790 of record UQZU01000035.1, on the reverse strand, counting down.
TAGGCGACGATGACCAGTCCATTTATAGCTGGCGCGGCGCCGACATCACCAACATCCTGGACTTTGAGAAGGACTTTAAAAACTGCAAGACCGTTAAGCTGGAGCAGAACTACCGCTCCACGGGCCATATCCTGAGCGCCGCCAACGCCGTGGTTCGCCACAACTCGCAGCGCAAGGACAAGCGTCTGTTTACGGCCGAGGGCGATGGCGAGAAGATCCAGGCCTTCCAGGCAAGCGACGAGCGCGACGAGGGCCGCTGGATTGCCGGCGAGATCGAGAAGCTGCACTCCAAGGGCACGAGTTACGACGACATCGCCGTGTTCTACCGCACCAACGCTCAGTCGCGTATTCTCGAAGATATGTTCCTGCGCGCAGGCGTGCCCTACAAGATCGTGGGTGGCACGCGATTCTTCGACCGTGCCGAGATCCGCGACGTCATGGCCTACCTCAAGATGATCGTGAACCCGGCCGACGAGATGAGCGTCAAGCGCGTCATCAACACGCCGCGCCGCGGCATCGGCTCCACCTCGATTCAAAAGATTGAGCAGCTGGCACGCGACAACCGCTGCTCGTTCTTCCAAGCCTGCGAGATCGCAACAGCCGAGACGGGCATGTTTAGCGCCAAGGTGCGCAACGGCCTGTCGAGCTTTGTGGCGCTGGTGCGCGAGGGTCGCCGCATGGACGGCGAGCTCAAGGACGTCGTCGAGATGATCGTCGATAAGACGGGCCTGCTGCAGGCTTTCCGCGCCGAGGGCACCATGGAGTCCGAGAGCCGCGCCGAGAACATCCAGGAATTCCTGGGCGTCGCCGCCGAATTTGAGGAGACGCACGAGGATATCGAAGGTACGCTCGAGAGCTTGGAAGAGCTGCGCGCTGCCGGTGTTGCCGATGTGCCTGCTAGCGCCGAGCCCGAGCCTGTCGTGGTGAGCGCGCCTGCGCCCGAACCGGGGCCATCTGCCCCGGTATCCTCGTTTGAGGCGCTCGTTGGCGCGCGTGACGCCGCGGGCTCCAATCCGCTCGATAGCTTGGCCGCTCCGGCGCTGTCTCCGCAGGATGCCCTGGCCGCCGCCATCGCGGGCAACGCGTATGCCGCGCCGACGGAGATGCCGGCGGGTGCCGTGCATGCCGACGAGATCGAGCGCACCTACGGTCCGCTCACCTGTAAGGCGCTGCCGGCGCTCATGGAGTGGCTGGCCCTGCGCTCCGACTTGGATTCCCTGGCCGGCGAGACGCATGCCATTACCATGATGACCATCCACTCCGCCAAGGGCCTGGAGTTCCCGGCGGTGTTCGTGGCCGGCATGGAGGAGGGTATCTTCCCGCACGTGCACGACTTTGGCGGTAGTGACGATCCGGGCAAGCTCGAGGAGGAGCGTCGCTTGGCCTACGTCGCCATCACGCGTGCTCGCAAGCGCCTGTTCCTGACCTATGCGGCCACGCGTCGCACCTACGGCTCGACCTCTGCCAACCCGCGCTCGCGCTTCCTCAACGAGATTCCGTTTGAGGATATCGAGTTTAGCGGCATCGGTTCTGCCGGTTTTGAGGGCACGGGCTGGGAGAAGCGCGGCGACCGTCACGGCACCTTTGGCTCGGGCATGGGCTCGGATATGTACGGCGGCAAGGTGTTTGGCTCGCATACGCGCTCGACCGGCGGTTCCGGTTCGCGCGGCGGATCGAGCTTTGACGATTTCTTTGGCGGCAGCAGTTACGGGACCGAGCGCCATCGTGGGGTTTCGCCTGACGCCGGCCGTGTTGCCTCGACTTTTGGTTCGGGCGCGTCGCGAGCCAAAAAGCCGTCTTCCAAGGTGTCCCCGACGGTGGAGCGCAAGGTCGATCATGCCAGCGCATCGCAGGACTTTGCCGCGGGCGATACCGTGAGCCACAAGACTTTTGGCACGGGTACCGTGATCTCGGTCGCCGGAGACATGATCGAGGTTCAATTCGAAAAGACCGGCCAGACCAAAAAGCTGATGAAAGGTTTTGCGCCAATCGTCAAGCTGCAGTGATCCCGGCGGACCTGGGCGGGCGTATAGGGCAACATCGCCTGCTCGGGCAGTCCTGCGCAAGACGGAGGCCACATTAAGTGGCCTCCTTTGCGTGCGGAACTCGCGATCGATGTTGCCCTATACGCCCGCCCAGGTCCTTGGGTAACGTTGCTAGACGAGCGTTGCTTTGCTCGTTCGCTTTTTGGTCTGGAGAGCCGGGTGGGCTGATATATATGGACAAGGGGCTCCCCCGTTGGTGAACGGGGGAGCCCCTTGTTGCGTTTGGGTTGTTGGTGCGAACTAGAGGTGGCTGATGATCAGTTCCATCTTGCCTTCGAGGTCGATGGAGCTGACGGTGCTCGGGGCCAGCAGGTGGCTTCCCTTGTGGACGGGGTCGCCGCAGACGGTGCCTTCGCCGTCGATGACCGACAGGCACATGAAGGGCCAGCGCTGGTCGAGGGTCTTGCTGCCGTCGACGCGCACACGATCGACGGTGTAGCAGGGGTTGGACTCGAGCTCGGTCACGCCGTCGACCTCAGGCGCGTTCACCGTGCCGTCGGTCGGGGCCTGAACATCAAAGTCGATGCAGTCGAGGCTCTGCTTAATGTGCAGCGGGCGCAGCTTTCCGTCGGTGCCGGGGCGGTCGTAGTCGTACAGGCGATATGTCACGTCGCTCGACTGCTGAGTCTCCAGAATCAGCGTGCCGGTCTTGATGGCGTGAACGGTGCCGGAGTCGATCTGGAAAAAGTCTCCCTTGTGAATCGGCAGCACGTTGAGCATCTCGTCCCAACGGCCCCCCTCGATCATCTGCGCGGCCTCGGCGCGGTCGTGCGCGCGCTGGCCGACGATGATCGTGGCACCGGGCTCGCAGTCCAGTACATACCAGCACTCGGTTTTGCCCAGGCTGCCGTTCTCGTGCTTGGCAGCGTACTCGTCGTTGGGATGAATCTGGATCGAAAGGTCGTCCTTGGCGTCCAGAATCTTGATGAGCAGCGGGAACTCCTTGCCCTCGCAGTTGCCAAAGAGCTCGCGGTGCTCGGCCCACAGCCACGACAGCGTGTGGCCGGCGTACGGTCCCTCCGCAATCTGGCAGTCGCCGTTGGGATGGGCCGAGATGGCCCAGCACTCACCGATGGGACCCTCGGGAATGTCGTAGCCAAACACGGTCTCCAACTGGCGGCCGCCCCAGATCTTCTCGTGGAAGATCGGCGTGAGTTTAATCAAATCGGACATGTGCATGCTCCCATAAGGTTGTGCGGGTGCCGCGTAAGACGGCTCAAAACGAGCGCCCGCGTGACTACAAAAACCTATGCCAACGTTACGTTGTGCAACTCAAAGCGATCGCCAACGTTGCGCGAGATCGAATACTCAAAGGCGGCGCCGCTGTCCAAAAAGCCAATCTGGGTGAGCTCGAGCAGGGGAGAGCCAAGTTTGGTGTCCAGACGCTCGGCTTCTTCCTCGGTTGCTGCCACGGCGCGAATGGTACGGTGGAAGCTCGAAATCTTCAGCCCACATTGCTCGCGGATGAAGCGGTAGACCGATCCGTACAGGTCCTTCTTTTTAAGGCCTGGAATCAGCTCGAGGGGCATGTAGGTGTACTCGATAACGATGGGCTTCTCATCGGCCTGACGCACGCGCACGACGTGATAGGCAAAGTCATCCTCGGCAATTCCCAGCTGGGCTGCGATGTTCGCTGGTGGATTAACGATCGAGAAATCGTAGACCACCGAGGTCACCTTCTCCCCGCGATGCTCATACGAAAAACCCTGGGTACGGTCGTTTTTGCCCTGGAAAAACGCCTGGCCGGGAAGCCCCGCCGTGTCCTTAACGTAGGTACCCGATCCACGCCGGCTGGTAATAAGACCTTCTTCGGTGATTTGTTCAATAGCTCGTTTGACGGTGATTTTGGAAACGTTATAGAGCTTGCAGAACTCAACGACGGTAGGAAGCTTGTCGCCCGGTTTAAGAGCGCCATCCTCGATAGTGCGACGAATATCTGCAGCTATCGCTTCGTATTTGGGAATCATGGAACCTCCTTTCAAACTTGGTTGAGTATAAAAGAAAGTATAGTCAACACCTAAGTATCTCTATTGAGTTATTGAAAAGTTCGAGAAAGATAAAATTAAAAGTCGCCCCGCTTGAAAAATTAGAGCGTTTTAAATGATAAACATCTGAGTAGTGTCGTGTTGAGAAATGATCGGTCCGAGGACGGGGCCGAACCGATATAACACCCAGCGAACCGAATCTCGTACTCTGCGCTTCCCCAGATAAAACCTGCCAAAACAAACCTGTCCTTTTTGGTAGGTTTTTGCCTTGGGAGCGGTACCATACAGGCAATGTTTAAACGAGAAAGGCGGGCTCCCATGGAACCTAAGCAGTATTACATCGGCATCGACGTCGGCGGCACCTCGGTCAAGGAGGGTCTGTTCGATGAGGACGGAAACCTGCTTGCCAAGGCTAGCGTGCCCACGCCTCCCATCGTTGACGCTGCGGGCTTTGCCGCGGTGACCGAGGCTATCGACCAGGTGGTCGCCAAGGCCCAGATTCCGCGTGCCTTTGTGTCGGGCATTGGCCTGGCCGTTCCGTGCCCCATCCCGGCATCGGGCGATGCCAAGGTCAAGGCGAACATCGCCATCAACCTGCCCGAGCTCAAGATCGCCATCCAGGAGCACTGCCCCGACGCGGTCGTTAAGTACGAGAACGATGCCAACGCCGCTGCCATGGGCGAGGCCTGGCTCGGTTCTGCCAAGGGCGTGCAGAACGTGGTGATGGTCACCATCGGTACCGGCGTGGGCGGCGGCGTTATCGTCAACGGCGACGTGGTGTCGGGCGTTGTGGGTGCCGGCGGCGAGATCGGCCACATGTGCCTGAATCCGGCTGAGGAGCGCACCTGCGGCTGCGGCGGCCATGGCCACCTGGAGCAGTATTCCAGCGCCACCGGTGTGGTGAGCAACTACCTTGCCGAGTGCAAGAAGGCTGGCGTCGAGCCCATCGAACTCACTGGCCCCTCAGATTCCAAGGACGTGTTCCAGGCCTGCCGCGAGGGCGACAAGCTCGCGCTGGCCGCGGCCGATACCATGGCCGACTATCTCGGTCGCGCCCTGGCACTTATCGCCAACGTGGTCGACCCCGAGATGTTCCTCATCGGCGGCGGCGCCTCCGCCTCGGCCGATGTTTACCTCGACAAGGTTCGCGAGCACTTTAAGCAGTACGCGCTCTCCGCCTCGCGCGAGACGCCCATTAAGGTCGCTTCGCTCGGAAACGACGCCGGCATCATCGGTGCTGCCTACGTAGCCCTGCGCGCTGCCGGTAAATAGCTGGTGCAAGGGGGACAGGTTACATTGCACCAACATGGTGCAAAAGGGACAGCCTTGGCCCCCGTGCCTGCGCCCCAAAATATGCCGTGGCCCTTCCGTCTGCGAAGGCTCGGCATCGGCGTGCTACCATAGCTACGTCCAAGTACACATATCAAGTGGAGGATATCCATGGCAAACGTTCTTGTCTTTGGTCACCAGAACCCCGATAACGACGCCATCATGAGCGCCGTCGTCCTGTCCCAGCTGCTCAACCAGGTTGAGTATGCCGGCAACACTTACGAGGCCTGCGCCCTTGGCCAGCTTCCGGCAGAGTCCGCCAAGCTGCTCGCCGACGCCGGTATCGCCGAGCCTCGCGTGATTGAGTCCGTCGAGGCCGGTCAGCTCGTCGTCCTCACCGACCACAACGAGTCCGCCCAGTCCGTTGCCGGTCTTAAGGACGCCACGGTCTTTGGTGTCGTCGACCATCACCGCATCGGCGACTTCGAGACCGCCGGCCCGCTGCACTACATCTGCCTGCCCTGGGGCTCCAGCTGCACCATCGTCACCAAGCTCGCCGGCGTGCTCGGCGTTGAGCTTTCCGACGTCCAGGCCAAGCTGCTGCTCTCGGCCATGATGACCGATACGCTCATGCTCAAGAGCCCCACCACCACCGATGTCGACCGCGCCGTCGCCGCCAAGCTCGGCGAGCAGGTGGGCGTCGACCCGGTCAAGTTTGGCATGGAGGTCTTCCTTACCCGTCCGTCCGGCTCCTTCACCGCAGCCGAGATGGTCGGCAACGACATCAAGATGTTCGAGCCCGCCGGCAAGAAGCTGCTCATCGGCCAGTACGAGACCGTCGACAAGAGCCGTGCGCTCGGTATGATCGACGAGATCCGCGAGGCCATGCGCGCCTACGCCGCCGAGAAGGGTGCCGACGGCATTGTCCTTTGCATCACCGACATCATGGAGGAGGGCTCGCAGGTCCTGCTCGAGGGCGAGACCGAGGCCGCTCAGAAGGGCCTGGGCATTGCCGACGAGCACGACGGCGTCTGGATGCCGGGCGTCCTCTCCCGTAAGAAGCAGGTCGCTGCCCCCATCATGGCCGCCTGCTAGGTTTAGTTGACCGAACGCCACGACCGGATCGCGGACGCCCCGCGCTCCGGTCGTTTTTTGTGCACGGCGCCGCGTCGTCTCTTGGACAGGCGTGCCCGTGCCGTTGAGCAAATAATGTTCAACCTGTGGTTCCGCTTTTCGGCCACGCCTGCGTGCTTGTCGTGCAGGGTAGGCTAGATGCAAGCGTAATACGTTAGAGCGCGGCGCCGCCACTTGGGCGGGCCGTGCTTTTTTAAGACGGGAGCTTTCCCGTGAAAGGAGCCGCCCATGGCAGCAACTGAGCAGCTGTTCAACGTCCGTGAGCGCAAGCGCTTTGAACGCCACGACATTTGGGAGCGCATCGCCGAGAACGGCACGATTTCCGCCGCGGTTATGGTCATCGCCGCCATCGCCGCCGTCATTTGCGCCAATACCGATGCCTACGAGGCCATCCATCACTTTTTGGAGACCCCGCTGTATGTGGGTCTGGGCAACCTTACGGCCGGTCTCACCGTTGAGCTTTTCGTCAACGACTTCCTCATGGCGATTTTCTTTTTGTTGGTGGGCATTGAGCTTAAGTACGAGATGACGGTCGGCGAGCTCAAAAACCCGCGCCAGGCCATGCTTCCCATGCTGGCGGCCGTGGGCGGCGTCGTCGTTCCCGCCTGCATCTACCTGATCTTCAACCATGCCGGCGCGCACAACGGCTGGGCCATTCCCATGGCAACCGATATTGCCTTTGCGCTGGGCGTGCTATCGCTTTTGGGCAATCGCGTTCCCAACGGCGTGCGCGTGTTCTTCTCGACGCTCGCCATCGCCGACGACCTCATCTCCATCGCCGCCATCGCCATCTTTTACGGTCAGAGCCCCAATCCGTTTTGGTTGGGCGCCGCCGCGCTTGTGACCTGCGCGCTCGTGTGGCTCAACAAGACGCAGCATTACCGCCTTGCCCCGTATTCGGTACTGGGTCTGCTGTTGTGGTTCTGCATGTTCAAGAGCGGCGTGCATGCCACGCTTGCTGGCGTCATCTTGGCCTTTACCATCCCGGCCAAGTGCGGCGTCAAGCTCGATAGTCTGACCGACTGGCTGGGCGAGTGCCTGCCGTTGCTCGACGACCGCTACGACGACGAGGCGCACATCCTGGGCCAGCATGACTTTACCGTCTCGACCACCAGGGTCGAGCGCGTCATGCACCGCGTGACCCCGCCGCTCATCCGCATGGAGCGTCTGATCTCCACGCCGGTCAACTTCGTGATTCTGCCGATCTTTGCGTTCGTGAACGCACAGGTTCGCCTAGTGGGCGTGGACATGAGCACGCTGCTCACCGACCCGGTGACGCTCGGCGTGTACTTTGGCATGCTGCTGGGCAAGCCGATCGGCATCTTTGGCATGACGTTTGCCCTGGTTAAGTTTAGGGTCTGCGAGCTGCCGCACAATGTCAACTGGCACATGATTGCCGGTGTGGGCATTCTGGGCGGTATCGGCTTTACCATGTCGATCCTCATCAGTGGCCTTGCCTTCCCGACGGCTCAGTTTGAGGTCCTGGCCGCCAAGGCCGCCATCCTTGCCGGTTCGGTCACCGCTGCCGTGCTCGGCATGATCTACATGAGCGTGGTCTGCAAACACCCCGCGCCCAAGAACGAGTAGGCGCGTAGAAACAGACGCCAGAGTCTGCTCGAGCGCGTGTAAAACGCGGTTTTGAGTGGTACTTGCCACCTGCCGGACACCCCAGTGGCCAAAAAACGCCGTTTGTGAGTACTGTCACAAACGGCGTTTCATTTTAGGCGCGAAAAATAATGTACAAATCTATTCTGTCTGTGCATTAACGATTGCGTGGCTGGACGAAAAATGCCGATGCATCCTTCCAAAACCGGACACAAAAGGCCAAGACTGGCCTTTTTAATTCAAAATCGCTGTTACTAAAAAAGTAACAGTACTCATATTTGCTATTTTTTGACCACAGGCCCCAATGACTAGGTTTATTCCACGGTGCCGTAGATGGCGCCCCAGCCGTGGGCGGCCAAGGCGGAGTTGAGCTGGTCGCAAAGTGACTGGCGGTCGTAATAGCCGGGCGGTAGCAGGTTCACGATTTCCATGAGATCGGGCGCCAGGTCCAAGATTTCGGCCTGTACGATCAGATCCAGGCGGTCGATGGCGTGGCGGTCGTAAAACAGTCCGTCGACCAGGCGCTGAAGGTCGCCGAATTCCTCGGCCTGGAACGATCCGTACTCCATAGTGCCTCCTTGGGCGCTTCATGCCGGCATGCGCGGCGATTCGTAATTCATTGCGATGGACTTAATCTATCACGGCTTCATAACGTTGCGACGGTGGCGGTCTATACTTAGAAGAATTGCAACGTACCGCTTCGTGAAAGGTCGCACCCATGCAGACGATCTACCAGAAGATGGAAACCACCGAACTCGATGCCGCCATCGAGGCGCTCAAAGCCGAGGTCGCCGAGGTCAAGGCCAAGGGCCTGGCGCTCGACATGGCCCGCGGCAAGCCGTCGCCCTCCCAGGTGGACATCTCTCGACCCATGCTCGATATCCTCAATGCCGATGCCGACCTGCACGACGGCAACGTCGACTGTTCCAACTACGGCTGCTTTGAGGGCATTCCCTCGGCACGCAAGCTGGCGGGGGAGTTCCTGGGTTGCCCCGCCGAGCAGACGCTCGTGCTGGGTTCGTCAAGCCTGCTGATCGAGCACGACATCGCCGGTATGTTCTGGCGCTGCGGCTCGTGCGGCAGCGAGCCCTGGGAGGCTTACGAGGCCGCGCACGACGGCAAGAAGGTCAAGTTCCTGTGCCCGGTTCCCGGCTACGACCGCCACTTTGGCATCACCGCCGATCTGGGTATCGAGAACGTCCCCGTCGCGATGACTGACAACGGCCCCGACATGGACGAGGTCGAGCGCCTCGTTGCCGTCGACGATTCCATCAAGGGCATCTGGTGCGTGCCCAAGTATTCCAACCCCACGGGCATCACCTTTAGCGAGGACACTGTGCGCCGCCTGGTTGAGATGCCCACGGCCGCGCCCGATTTCCGCATCTTCTGGGACAACGCCTACTGCGTGCATGACCTGTACGACGAGACCGATGAGCTCGCCAACATCTTTGACCTCGCTCGCGCGGCGGGCACCGAGGATCGCGTGGTGGCCTTTGCATCGACGTCCAAGATCACCTTTCCGGGTGCCGGTATCGGCTTTATCGGTGCGAGCCCCGCGGTTATCGCGGAGTTCTCCAAGCGCCTGAAGGCCGGCCTCATCAGCGCCGATAAGCTCAACCAACTGCGCCACGTGCGTTTCCTTCCCACCATCGAGGCGGTCAAGGAGCACATGAAAAAGCATGCCGAGTTCCTGCGCCCGCGCTTTGAGGCTGTCGAGCGCAAGCTTACCGAGGGCCTGGGCGATACGGGTTGCGCTGCTTGGACGCATCCCCGCGGCGGCTACTTTGTAAGCTTCGATGGTCCCGAGGGTTCAGCCCAGAAGGTCGCCGCGCTCTGCGCCGACCTGGGCGTCAAGCTCACGCCGGCTGGTGCCACCTGGCCCTATGGCAAGGATCCGCGCGACACCAACATCCGCATCGCGCCGAGCTATCCCACGGTCGAGGACCTAGAGGCTGCGCTCGATGTGCTGGTGCTGGCCGTCAAGCTCGTCGCTGCCGAGCTTGCGCGTGCCGAGCGCGCCTAACGCGCGGCTTCCCGTACTATCCGCACCTTCGATACGTAAAGGAGCATATACATGGATTTGGGTATTTCCACCAACCCCACGCCAGAGCTCTACACCATTAAGGTAACCGGCGAGATCGATATCTCTAACGCCGATAGCCTGCGCAATGCCATTGACCTGGCGCTCGAGCAGCCCACTGAGGCCGTTGAGCTCGATTTTGCCCAGGTGAGCTACATCGATTCGACGGGCATTGGCGTGCTTGTGGGCGCCGCGCACCACGCAGTCGACCACGGCAAGCGCTTTAGCTGCGCCAATGTGCAGCCTCCGGTGATGCGCGTGGTTCAGCTGTTGGGTGTCGACCAGGAGATTTCGATCACCGCTGCATAACCTTTGCCCTCAAAAGGGCGTGCCGTTTGGCATATGTTTGTGATGCGCTCGGACGTTTTGGCGTCCGGGCGCTATACTTGACCGAATGAATAGACGAGTTCCGGCCGAATGGCGCGGTGCGGGCTCGACTCACATCGAGCCTTGGAGGTATGTGTGTTTGGTATTGGAGAGGGTGAGCTCGCGATCATCGTGGTCTTCGGCTTTTTGCTGTTTGGCCCGGATAAGCTCCCACAGATGGGCCGCACGATTGGCCGTGCCATCCGTCAGTTCCGCGAGACGCAGGAAAAGATGACGGCCGTTGTTCAGTCCGAGATCTGTCTCTTATACACATCTCCGAGCCCACGAGACTACGCTGCATCTCGT
>UQZU01000034.1 GCA_900545665.1 uncultured Collinsella sp. | reverse complement strand
GGAAAGCTCATGCGGATAGCTCTCGAGCGTACGCTTGGGGTCGAGGCCCACGAGCTCCAGGAGCTCCTCGGCGCTACGGGTGCCGCCACGCTTGGTGAGCTGCTTCATCTGGGCGGAAATGAGCATGGAGGGGTTGAGCGAGGACAGGGCGTCCTGATAGACCATGGCGATATCGGTACCGCGAAGGCCGAACCACTCCTTCTTGCTCATCTTGAGCAGGTCGCGGCCCTCCCAGAGAACCTCGCCGGAAAGGTGCTCGTCCTCATCGGTCAGGCCCATGATGGCCAGCGTGGTGATGGACTTACCGCAACCGGACTCGCCCACCAGGCCCATGGTCTGACCAGGACGGACGTCAAAGTTGACATGGTCGACGACGTTGATATCACCGTGATGCTCAAACTGGATGCAGAAGTCACGGACCGAGAGAATCGGTTCGACAGACTCGTCGGGCACATGGCGATCGTCACGCTTGAGCTCGACATCGCGCAGGGCGCCAAGGCGAGCGGAGAGGGACTGGGCCTGCTCCTTGTAGGCGCGAACGGGGTCGGAGACCAGCAGGTCGGCCTCGCGACGCTTGGAGGAATCGGTCGGATCCAGGGCGGCGGAGGGAGCAGCGGCCATGGCGTCGGTAATGCCCTCGGAGAGGATGTTGAGCGCCAGGCAGGTGATCATGATGGCCAGGCCCGGGAACAGCGCCTGCCACCAACGGCCAGCGAGCACGCCGCCGCGGGCGTCGGCGAGGATGTTGCCCCAGGTAGCGGTGGGCTCCTGGATACCAGCGCCGATGAAGGTCAGCGAGGCCTCGAAGATGATGGCGTCGGCGACCAGGGTAACGGTAAAGACCATGATCGGGGCGATGCAGTTACGCAGAACATGCGTGATCAAAATCCACGGAGCCTTGGCGCCGGAAACGATGACCGCGCGGACATAGTCCTCGCCGTACTCGGACACGATGTTGGCGCGTACGATACGGGCAATCTGCGGAGTGTACATAAAGCCGATGGCGAAGATGATCGACGGCACGGAGTTGCCCAGGATGGAGACGAAGACGGCCGCGAGGGCGATGCCCGGGATGGACATGATGATGTCCAAGATACGCATGATCGTCTCGGAGACGGCCTTGCGCGAAACCGCTGCAAGGGCGCCCACGACCGAGCCGCAGACCAGAGCCATGGCGGTGGCGCCAAAGCCGATAATCAGCGAGTAACGACCACCGTAGAGCATACGCGACAGAATGTCGCGACCCTTATCGTCGGTACCGAAGATAAATCCGTTGCCGGGAGCCTGGCGAGCCGTAAAGATCTCGACCGGGCTATAGGGGGCAAGAAGGGGCGCCAGAATCGCAGTCAGGGCGACCAGCACCAGCACGACGGCGGCAATCTTAGAAGACAACGTCATCTTCTTCCAGCCACCGAGCTTGAGCCCCTTGGAGGCAGCCTTCTCGAGCTGCTCGGTTTGCTTCTCTCGAATCTTTACCATAATCTACACCGTCCTGATGCGCGGGTTGATGAGCAGGTAGAGCATGTCAACCACGATGTTGATGATGATGAAGGCAAGAGCAACGACGATAACGACGCCCTGAACCAGGTTCGCCTCGTTGCCCTGAACGCCCTGCAGAATCGCGGTGCCCATGCCGGGGAGGTTGAAGATAACCTCGATGACGACGGCGCCGCCCATGAGGTAACCGATCTTAAGACCGAGGGTGGTGACCGGGGTGATCAGCGCATTGCGAAGAACGTTGATGCCGACGACGACCTTCTCGGGAACGCCGGCGCCGCGAGCCATACGGACATAATCCTTGTCGAGCTCCTCGACCATGGCGGTACGCACGATACGAGTCATCTGGCCTGTCAGCGGAAATGCCAAGGCGATAGCGGGCATGATCATACGTCCCAGATAGCCAACCGGATTCGTGGTGAAGTGAGGCAGAGCACCCGATGCCGGGAGCACCTTAAGGTAGGAAGAGAACAGCAGGATCAACAGAACGGCAAGCCAGAACGACGGGGTTGCCAAGCCGGCGATGGAAAAGACGCGGATCACTTGGTCCGGCCATTTGTCGCGATATAGTGCCGCAATGACGCCGAGCAAAAACGAAACGACCGCACCGATGGCAAGACCGATAAAGGTCAGCTGCATCGTGACGGGCAGGGCCGTGGAGATGCGCTTGGCAACGGAGTTGCGAGCAGCGCCATAGGTGCCCATGTCGCCATGGATCAAATCGCCCATATATCGCACGTAGCGCACGGGCCAGGGGTCGTCCAGACCATACTTCTCATGGTACTCGGCAACCGCCTCGGGCGAGGCACCGTCACCCAACGCCGTGTAGGCGGGGTCGGTCTTGGAGAACGACATAAGGAAGAACACCAGGACGGTGACGCCCAATGCCATGATCGGCAGCGCCACAAGACGCCTTCCAATCAAACGTAGCAAGTTGTTCACGTTCTCTCCCCTTTCTTTTGTCGGTAGGACCAACTGGTATATGAGTACGGATACTCATTACAAGACCCGAGCGACATCATTGCCGCCCGGGTCTTTGTTTCAACTATGAGGATACGGTCCCAACGACCGACATCCTGCATACAGACTCAAGCGAGTCTTACGCCTTGACGGTCGCAACGCCCCTGAAGGACATGCTCGTCGTGCCGATGCCCTTGAAGCCATCGAGGGCCTCGCCGTTGGGCGCGGTGGACGGATCGTCCCAGGAAGCGGAGACGGTCTTGACGTGGACAACGGGGTACAGAACGGCGTTGTCAGCAATGATGTCGAAGCACTCGTTCCACTTCTTCTGCTGCTCGTCGCCCTCGGCGGCAAGAGCCTCGTCCATGAGACCGTGGAGCTTCTGCCACTCAGCGGACTCCTTCCACGGGCAACGGGTCTGCATCCAGACGTTGTCGCCGTACCACCAGTTGAGCAGCAGGTCGGGGTCGGCGCCGAAGCAGGAAGGATCGCCAGGGGCAAGGAGGATATCGTAGGCCTCGCCGCCGTCGATGGCAGCGTAGGTGGCCGGCGAGGTATCGGTCTGGATGGTCACATCGAAGCCGAGAGCGTCGAGGTCGTTCTTGACCTGGGCGGCCATGCCCTTAATCTGCTCGTTGTCGGTGGTGCGCAGGGTGATGGCACCCGGGGTGATGCCAGACTCCTCAATGAGCTTCTTAGCCTTCTTGGCGTCGGTCTTGTACACCGTGGAAGCCTCATGATAGTTGGTGAAGCTCTTGGGCAGGTAACAGCTGGCAGCGGTGGCAAGGCCGGCGAAGGTGTTGCTGACCATCTTCTCGGTGTCGAGCGCATACATGACAGCCTGACGGACCTTGACGTTGTTCCAAGGCTCCTTGGCGACGTTGAACATGATGAAGCGGGTGCCGAAACCCTGAACGTTATCGATCTTGCAGCCGGCGCTCTCGAGCTGGTCGACGGCGTCAGCGGTAACGAGCTCCATAACGAGCGTGGAGCCCTCCTGCTGAGCGGTAACGCGAGCGGTGGGGTCGGTCAGGATGCTGTACTGGATCTTCTTATCCTCGGCAGCATACTCACCGTTGTACTCGGGGTTGGGAACCAGGGTAATCTCGGTATCGGAGATAGAGTCGTACATCCAGGGGCCGGAGCCGATCGGCTGCTTGGCGCGATCCTCCTCGGTCTGGGTGGCCGGGGTAACGCGGACGATGGCCAGACGATCCTTGAGCAGGGAGAAGTTGGGGACCTTGGTCTTGACCGTCACGGTGCTGGCGTCCTTGGCCTCGATGGACTCGAAGGGCTGGAAGAACGGAGCATAGGTAGCGGAAGCGGCGCAAGCGGTGTAGGAAGCAACGACATCGTCAGCGGTGACCTCGGTGCCATCGGAGAACTTGGCGCCCTTGCGGATGGTGACCTCGAAAGTGGTGTCGTCCACAGACTTGGGATCGTCGGTGGCGAGCTCGTTGAAGGTGCTGTAGTCGTGGTAATCGATGCCGTAGAGGCCCTCGACGACGTGCCAGTTAGCACCCAGGCCCACAGCGGAGCCGGTGCTGGCGGGATCGAAGCTAGACGGAGCGTAAGCGGAACCAGCGGTGATCACGCCGCCGCCACGGTTGGCGGAATCGGTGGAACCGGAAGCGGAACCCTCGTCGCTAGAGCTGCCACCGCAGCCGGTGAGACCAAGCCCTGCGACAGCAGCGACGCTGCCGGTGAGGCCGAGGAACGAACGCCTGGACATACCCTTGTTGATGATGGCCATGTCTTCTCCTATCAATAGAGAATCTTACCCGGGAGCACCTAGACGTGCCCCCGCGCAACTTGCTGACGATATATACCTTACCTACCGACGAACCCAACTGAGGTGCCGCGCTCGGCGACCGATACATACATACGCTTGAACGGTATTTACTACCGTTCACCGAATTCATTGACAAATGATTCGCCAGACAGTATGTATCGGCGAGGTGAGATATCAGTCTTCGTCAACCCACAGGATAGCAGGGTTGTTCACCATGACTAGTCAAACGTTTTAGCGTTAATAAAACCCGAAACCAGCATGCAATCATGGCGAAATAAATGGTTGAAAATCACGCAATCATGTATATCAGTAGTTTAGGCTCGTGTTTAGCTATCGGAATGGTCAGCCGCCGCCTCGGCGCGCTCGGCATTCCACGCAACGAGCGCCTCGTGGACCGCCTTGGCAACATCGGCAGGTATGCCGCGAACTTCCGCGATCTCTTGCTCGCTCGCCGCGCGCAAACGCTTCATCGAGCCAAAATGGCGCATAAGGGCACGTTTTCTGGTGGGTCCCACGCCTGGAACGTCATCGAGTACCGAAACTGTCATGGCTTTATCGCGCAACTCACGATGGAATGTGATTGCAAAACGGTGCGATTCATCGCGCACCTGTTTAATTAGATAGAGCGAAGCAGACCCGGTCGGCAGCACGACGGGAGTCTCGTCCCAAGGCACGAAAACCTCCTCATCGGCCTTTGCCAAGCCACAAACCGGTATATCGAGCCCAAGAGCCTCAAGCTGCTTGATCGCAGCGGTCAATTGCGGCTTACCGCCATCGACAACGAGCAAATCGGGGCGCGAGCCAAAGCGCTCGTCGGCCATGCGCTCGGGAGCATAGCGTCGTCCCAAAACCTCGGACATCGACACGAAGTCGTTTGCCTCGTCCAATTCGGCCTGAATTTTAAAACGACGGTACTGGCTCTTGTCGGCGCGTCCGTTGGTAAACACCACCATCGAGGCGACGGTAAAGGTTCCATGCAGCGTCGAGATATCGAAGCACTCGATACGCATCGGCGGCGCCGGCAGCGCCAGCGCGCTTTCGAGCTCCAGGAGCGCTTGATTGGTGCGGTCGTCAGCGTACCCCGTTCGCATCATGTAGCGCATGAGGGCATGGCGCGCATTTTTGGATGCCATATCGAGCAAACGGTGCTTTTCGCCACGCTGCGGCCTATGGAGATGGCAGGAACGCTCGCGCTTGCCTGCAAGCCACTCCCCCAGCGCCTCCGCATCCTCAAGCTCGACAGAGAGGTTTATCTCAGCTGGAATATCAGCCGTCTCGTCGTAATAGCGCTTAAGAAAGCCCGACTGGAGCTCTTCCTCGTCAACATCAAGACCCTTGTCGAGAATGAACTCGCAGGTGCGAACTGTTCGGCCCTCGCGAACGACGAAGACGCAAGCGGCAGAGATGGTCTCCTCGCGATAGAAACCGATGACATCGATATCGACACTGGAGGGAAAAACGACTTGCTGACGGTCGTCCAGACCCCTGATGACCTCCAAACGACGTTTGACGCGGGCAGCGCGCTCAAAGTCGAGCGCCTCGGCGGCATCCGCCATCTCGGAAGTCAGCTCGTCGACGACATCCTTGCGATGGCCCGACAAGAAACGTTCGACACGCTTGACGTTCTTGGCATAGTCGGCAGGCGAAATCGCGCCGACGCATGCGCCCGGCCCGCGCCCGACATGGTAGTCAAAGCAGGGGCGCCCGTTTTGCGCGCAAATCATATTGACGATGTCTTCTTCGCCCTTATGAGATTCGACGATGCGGCGGCAGCGGCGCCATTCCGCACAGGATGCCGAGCAAATAGGAATAACCTTGCGTAGCGTATCGATGGTCTCACGCGCCGCGCGGCTATCGGTATAGGGGCCAAAATAGCGCGTTCCCGGTTTATGACGCTCTCGCGTGTATTTAATAGCCGGAAACAAGTCGCTCTTAGTAATGGCGATAAAGGGATAGCTCTTATCGTCCTTAAGGTCGACGTTGAAGTACGGATGGTACTGGCCGATTAGATTGCGCTCGAGCACCAATGCCTCGTGCTCGGTCTCCACCACGATATAGTCGAAGCTCGCCACCAGCTGCATCATGAGCGGAATCTTTTGACGCTCGTCCTGCAGCGTCACGTATTGACGCATACGGGCACGCAAGTTTTTTGCCTTGCCCACATAGATGACATCGCCCTTGGCATCTTTCCAAAGGTAGCAGCCGGGTTGCGTGGGAACGCGCGAAACCTGCTCGGCAAGTGTTGGAATGTTGTCGTGACCTGCCACACGCACCTACTTGCGACGAAGCAGCGCCGAGACCTCGGGCATCTTAAAGACGAAGGCAAGGCCAAAAGTCACGGCGAGCGAGACGACGCCTGCAACACAAACGTAGCCCAGGGTAATGAGGATCGAGCTGCCAAGCAGTCCGACAAAGTGCTCAAGTGCCCACATGACGCCGGCGCCCGCGGCAGCGCCCAAGCCACCGAACAATAGGCCGAAGAAACCGCCGTGCAGGATAGACTTGACCTGAAGTCCATGCAGACGACGGCGCAGCCACCACAGTGAGCATCCGACCAAGACCACGTAGTCAACGACGTACGAAAGCGCAATTGCCGGCATACCGTAGCCCAGCACCACGCCAAACAGCAGAACCGAACCGGCCTGGCCGATAGCGGAGTACAGGCAATAGCGGCTATAAGGTTTCATATCGAGCAGGGCCGAGAAGCTCTTCTGCATCAGCACGACCACGCCGTAGAGCGGCAGGGAAAGTGCCAGATAGATAAGGAACTCCGACACCAGCGCCACACCGGATTCATCGAACTTGCCGGCGCAGTAGATCATGTTGAGCGGACGGGCGAAGACAATCAGGTACATCGCAAACGGAATCAGGAAGAAGAGCATCTGGGCGACACCGCGCGAAATGCCCGTGCGGACGCTGTCGTAATCCTTCTCCTGTGCATCGTGAGAGAGTTCGGTATAGAGTGCCGTCGAAAGCGAGGCAGCGATCAGCGCATAGGGCAATGTGTACCACAGGCGCGCATATGCGATGACGGAAGGGCCGGTCTCGGGCTGCACCACCAGCGCGGCGGCATTGGTAATGGAAGTCGAGACAAACATGCACACCGTGGCGAGCAGCGTCGGGATACCAAGCGCGATCGTCTGTCGCAGCGCGGGATCCTTAAAGTCGATATGGATATGAGGATGCACGCCATGCTTGCCAAGCGCGGGAATCTGGCAGGCCATCTGGACAAAGACGCCGAGGGTCGTACCAGCTGCGATCAAGATAATACCGGCCTGCTCGCCAAATTGTGCAGACACGGGAGCAAAGCCCATAAAGCTGGCGATGACGATGACATTGTTGAGAACCGGGGCAAACGTCGACCAGAAGTAGTCGCGGTGCGCGTTGAGAACGCCCGAGAACACCGAGCCCAAGCCATAAAACAGAATTTGAATAGCAAAGAAGCGGAACATGAACGCAGCGGTATCCATGCTGCCGCCATCGCCCGAAAGGAACGACTGCGTCCAAATAAAGCCGGGAGCAAACACGGTGCCCAGCAGCGAGATACCGCCCAGCAGCAGAAGCAGAATACCGAGCAGGTTACCGACATACTCGTTCGATGCCTCGCGGCCCTGCTCGCGCCTCACACCCATATACACCGGCAAAAACGCCGTAACGAGCATGCCGCCCATCACGAGTTCGTAAAGCATGTTGGGCAGGTTGTTGGCAACCTGATAGGAGGAAGAGAGCAGCGACATGCCGATGGCGGCCGCCATGGCCCACGTGCGGATAAACCCGGTGACGCGCGACACGATGGTCAGCACGGTCATGAGGCCAGCAGAACGACCAACCGTGGAGTAGTCCGACGAACCCATATCGTCTACGTCATCCTGAGAGTCCTCATGAGCCTCATCTTGTGGCAGCAAATCGTCCACGGCGGCAAAGGAGCCGGTCATCGCAAAGGGATCGTCAACCAAAACGGCGTCATCAGCAGGTGCGACGTCATCGCTGTTCGGCATGTTGTATCCGGATACGGCATCATCATCGAATATGGCATGGTCGCCAAACACCGTGTCAACTTCTTTGGCGGCGACGGTTCGGGCAGAAAACGACAGAGGGTCCCAGTCATCATCACCGTCGATGGCCACGCCCTCGACGGGATCGGTCGAACCAAGCGGCGACCATTCGTCATCCGAAAGAAGCGGCTCGTCATCATCATGAGCCGCGGGCTTGGAGGAACGAGCGGCAGGAGTGCTCTGCGGCGTGCTCTTTCCCTGAGCTGCCATCAAAAACACCGCCGTCTCATCGGGACGCGGCGCACGAGGAGCCTCGGAGGCGTTCGGCATCACGCTGGCGCTCGATTGAGCGGCGGCCAAAAAGACAGCCGTCTCATCGGGACGAGCCGAAGAAAGAACCGTACGGGGAAGTGCCGTGCCGGCACCGGCGGCACGCAAGTACACGGCCGTCTCGCCCGGGTCAGCGGCAGCGGACCAGGCGTTTCGAATCTCATTATCGAACGAAGCGGCCTCGGGCGCGGGCGCCTGAGGAGCCGACCCTTTTGCAAAGTGAGCTCCGCGCTTTGATTCTTCCTGCGGCATCGCTCAGTCCTCTCTCGTGATCGGGGCAACCGTCGCCCCGCAAAATGCAACTAAGTCATCGGGAGCAAGCTCAAGCTGATAGCCGCGCTTGCCACCCGAGATAAAAATGGTATCCCAAAGGACGCATGTCTCATCGATCAGCGTCCGGAAGCGTTTTTTCATACCGACCGGGCTGCAACCGCCACGGATATACCCCGTCGCGGCAAGCAGATCTTTGACATGCATCATGGTCAGCGACTTTTCGCCTGCGGCGCGCGCGGCGGCCTTGAGGTCGAGCTCGTCGGCAACGGGAATGCAGCACACGACATGGTCGTTGGACGGCGTCGTGCAGACCAGGGTCTTAAATCCCTGACCGGGCTCCTCGCCAAGCTGCTCGGAAATCGCGACGCCCAGCCCCGACGATTCGTCGCCATCGTCTTCGTACGTATGGAGAACATAGGAGATGCCGGCGCTTTCCAGCTCGCGCATCGCATTGGTTTTTGGCGTCTTAACAGCCTTTGCCATGGCACATCCTTTCCCTCGCAGAGCGACGCAAGGATTAAGTATAGGGCCAATTCCGTCGCATATGCCATCTCGACACACAGAAGCGCCACCGAATCAGAAGGAACCGGTAGCGCGTCGGTACTACAACGTCTCTTTACTGCGCGTCGAGCTGCGCCTGACGCTCACGGTCACGCTTGAGCAACGGCGCCAAGAACTTGCCCGTGTAGCTCTGCGAACATGCCGCGACTTGCTCCGGCGTGCCTGAGACCACGACGGTTCCGCCGCCATTGCCGCCCTCGGGGCCCATATCGATCAGGCGGTCGGCAACCTTGATGACATCAAGGTTGTGCTCGATCACCAGAACCGTGTTGCCCGCATCGACCAGGCGCTGCAAAACGTCGAGCAGCTGACGAACATCCTCAAAATGGAGGCCGGTTGTGGGCTCGTCCAAAATGTAGAACGTCTTGCCTGTCTGACGACGATGAAGCTCCTTGGCGAGCTTCACGCGCTGCGCCTCGCCGCCCGAAAGCGTCGTAGCGGGCTGGCCCAAGCTCACGTAGCCCAGACCCACGTCATATAGGGTCTGCAGTTTGCGCTTAATCTGCGGGATATTCCCAAAGAAAGCCAGTGCTTCGGTGACACTCATGTCGAGCACGTCCGAGATTGTCTTGCCGCGGTAGGTAACCTCGAGTGTCTCGCGGTTATAACGCTTGCCGCCACATACCTCACAGGGGACATAGATATCGGGAAGGAAGTGCATCTCGATCTTGATCTGGCCATCGCCTTTGCACGCCTCGCAGCGACCGCCGCTTACGTTAAAGGAGAAACGTCCCGGCGAGTAGCCGCGCGCCTTCGACTCCGGCGTGCTTGCAAATAGCGCACGCAGATCATCCCACAGGCCAATATAGGTCGCAGGGTTCGAACGCGGCGTGCGACCGATCGGTGACTGGTCGATATCGATTACCTTATCGATGCACTCAATGCCCTCAATCTTCTTGTACGGCCCCACGGGACGCGTCGAACGATGGATGGCATTCGTAAGCGCGGGCGCAATCGTATCGGTGACCAGGGAGCTCTTGCCCGATCCCGAAACACCGGTAACGACCGTGAGCGTACCGAACTCAATCTTGGCGGTAACGTTTTTGAGGTTGTTAGCGCGGGCGCCCGTAATCTTAAGACAGCCGCGGCCGGGCTTGCGGCGCTCATCGGGCACACGGATCATCCGCTTGCCGGTCAAATAGGCACCCGTCATGGAATCGGGGCACGCCATGATATCGGCAGGCGTTCCCGCGGCGACCACGTGTCCGCCGTTAACGCCCGCACCGGGACCCATATCGATCACGTAGTCGGCAGCGCGAATCGTATCTTCGTCGTGCTCGACGACGATAACGGTATTACCGATATCGCGTAAGCGCTCGAGCGTCTTGATCAGGCGCTCGTTATCGCGTTGGTGAAGACCGATCGACGGCTCGTCCAGAATGTACAGAACGCCCATGAGGCCGGCGCCGATCTGCGTTGCCAGGCGAATGCGCTGGGCCTCACCGCCGGAAAGCGTCGCCGAGGCGCGATCGAGCGTCAGATAGTCGAGTCCGACATCGACCAGAAAACGCAGGCGCTCCAGGATTTCCTTGACGATGCGCCCGCCGATAAACTGCTGACGCTCGGTAAGCTCCAGGCCCTCAAAAAACTCGAGCGACTCGCGACACGACAGGCAGCAGACATCGTAAATGGACTTGCCGCCCACGGTGACGGCAAGCATCTCGGGACGCAGGCGAGCACCGTGACAGCTCGAGCATGGCTCTTCGCGAATGTATTTCTCCAAGCGAGCCCTGGTGTTCTCGTTCGTCGTCTCGTTGTAGCGCTCGTACAGGATGTTGCGCACGCCCGAGAACTTAGTGTCCCACTGGCTGCGGCGCCCATCGAGCTTTTGATAGTCGACCGAAATCTTCGTGTCGCCCATGCCATCCAAAAACGCACGACGCACCCGCGGGGGCAGTTCCTCCCATGGCGTATCGGCACTCACCTTAAAGTGTTTACAGACCGCGGCAAAAATCTGCGGATAATAGTTGGAATTGCCGAACAGGCTGCCAAAGACTCCGTCGGCAATCGACTTTGAGGGGTCTTCAATCAGCGCCTCGGCATCGACTGTCTTTTTAAAGCCCAGACCATCGCACTCGGGACACGCACCATAGGGCGCGTTGAACGAGAAATCGCGCGGCTGCAGGTCGTCGATGGAATGCCCGTGCTCCGGGCACGCCAGTGCCAGCGAATACTCCAGCAGCTCGCCCTCGGTTCCCTCGGGAGCGTCGCGGTCGGGCAGCATGTACACGTTCACGTTACCGTGCGCCAGTGCCGTCGCCTGCTCAACGGACTCGGCAATGCGACCCAGGGAGTTCTCTCGAATCACGATACGGTCGACCACGACCTCAATGTCGTGTTTGAACTTCTTGTCCAGGTCGATAGGGTCGTCAAGCGAGCGCACCTCGCCGTCGACGCGCACACGGCTAAAGCCCTCCGCACGCAGGTCCTCAAACAGCTTGGCATATTCTCCCTTGCGTCCACGAACCACCGGCGCCAACACAAACGCGCGGCGGCCCTCCCCCGCCGCCAGCACCTTATCGGCGACCTGATCGGTCGTCTGACGCTCGATGACACGACCACACTCA
Organism: uncultured Collinsella sp.; assembly: GCA_900545665.1. Lineage (GTDB taxonomy): Bacteria > Actinomycetota > Coriobacteriia > Coriobacteriales > Coriobacteriaceae > Collinsella. The sequence continues at coordinate 8,206 of UQZU01000034.1, read as the reverse complement.
GGACAGTGTGGCGTTCCCACGCGAGCAAACAGCAGACGCAGATAGTCGTAAATCTCGGTTACGGTGCCCACCGTCGAGCGTGGGTTTTTGGACGTCGTTTTCTGATCGATCGACACAGCCGGCGACAGGCCGTCAATCGAGTCCAGATCGGGCTTGTCCATCTGGCCCAAAAACTGACGCGCATAGCTCGAAAGGCTCTCGACGTAACGGCGCTGGCCCTCGGCATAGATGGTATCGAACGCCAGTGAGCTCTTGCCCGATCCGGAAAGACCGGTTATGACCACGAGCTGGTCACGCGGAATGGAAACATCGATATCGCGCAGGTTATGCTCGCGCGCGCCGCGGATAACGATAGAAGAATCAGACATGGAAGCTCCTTGCCTCCTACAACTTCAAATCACACTGACGATGAGTTTAGCGCATACGACGCGCACAGATGTTCGTAATACAAGATTCGCAGACCTTTTGTGTTGTCTGTCGCCGCAGACCGCACGCTCGGCCTGTACTTTCGAATACCGTCGATCGCCTGCCACGCATCATGAATGTCTCCCGCTCGCAAACGAGGGTACAATGACGCTCGTGTCACACCGCGGGGCTCCGGCCCCAACATATACAAAGGAGTCAAACATGGGTTGCGAGCACGCACAGGCAGCCGGCGGGCAAACGTCGCCGTCGCAATTTGAGGAGAATACGCTGTCCGAGGTCAAGCGCGTTATCGCCGTGCTTTCCGGTAAAGGCGGCGTCGGCAAGTCATTCGTCACCGGCGCCATCGCCACGGAGCTTTCCCGCCACGGTCACAAGGTCGGCGTCCTCGATGCCGATATTACCGGCCCCTCTATCCCTAAGATGTTCGGCATGAGCGGACGTCACGTCCATGCTCTCGGCAATCTTATGCTGCCCGAGATCTCGGAGCACGGGGTCAAGGTCATGAGCTCCAACCTGCTGCTCCAAAACGAAACCGACCCCGTCCTCTGGCGCGGTCCGGTTATCGCGGGTGCCATCAGGCAGTTCTGGAGCGAAACCTCATGGGGCCCCATCGACTACCTGCTGGTCGACATGCCTCCGGGAACGGGCGACGTCGCCCTCACCGTCTTCCAGTCGCTGCCCGTCGATGGCATCGTCATCGTCACGAGCCCGCAGGATCTGGTCTCGATGATCGTCGCCAAGGCGGTCAACATGGCCGAGAAGATGAACGTCCCCATTCTGGGAATCGTCGAAAACATGAGCTATATCGAGTGCCCCGATTGCGGCAAGAAGATCGAGGTCTTTGGCAAGAGCAAGCTCCCCGAGGTCGCCGAGCGTTACAACCTCGAGATCCTAGGGCAGCTTCCCATCAATCCGGCACTCGCCGAGGCTTGCGATAAAGGCGAGGTTGAGACCGCACTGCCCGACGGTATGCTGCCCCAGGCCGTCTCTGCCGTCGAGGCCATTGCCCCGCACGAGACCGTCGAGGCTTAAGTGAACACAAACGCCTCCTATGACGTCTTGGTAATCGGCGGCGGGGCCTCGGGTCTCGCCGCCGCCATTACGGCCGCACACGCAGGCAAAAGCGCCTGCATCATTGAGCGCGATGTTGCCTGCGGCCTTAAACTTCTTGCGACCGGCAACGGCCGCTGCAACCTTTCCAACGAATCAATTGATTTCCAGCGGTACAACCACCCCGCATTCGTCGAATCCGTCATGGGTCCCCAGCCCGAGCAAGAGCTCGACAGTTTCTTCTCCTCGCTGGGCATCATGACGACCTCCGAGGAGGGCCGGCTGTATCCGCGCTCCCTTCGTGCCGAATCGGTGCGCGATGCGCTTCTCAACGCTTGCAATCACCTGGGTATCACCTTGATCTGTGGAGCAAACGTTGCCTCGGCATTCAAAGTCCCCGAGGGCTGGACACTCCAAATAGACCGTCCTGCGCGAGCACTCAAGGTAAAAAAGCACGACGACCGAAAAACGGAGGTCCGCTCGCTTCGGAAGGCGCTTGCCGACACCCCTCGCAAGAACGAGACGCTGCAGGCAAAGGCCGTAATTATCGCTACGGGCGGCAGCCCCGCCGACATCGCGAAGACGTTCAATCTTCCCCTCACACCGCAGCACCCCGTCCTCTGCCCCGTGTCGGCATCGGTCTTCGGCAACCAGGCTGCGCTCAAGACACTGGATGGCCTGCGCGTCCGCGCCCGCTTGACGCTCACCCGCAATCACGAGGAGCTCTGGCGCGAAGACGGCGAAGTGCTCTTCCGAACCTTTGGCATCTCGGGCGTTGCTGCCTTTAACCTCTCCCGTCGCGTCCAGCGCGGTGACACGATTCTGCTCGACGTTTTCCCCGACCTCTCCAAAGACGAGTTGCTCGATATGCTCAACCAGCGAGTTGAGTTGCTCGGCGGCTTTTCACCCCGCGACCCCCGCTGGCTCGACGGCATGCTCGCCCCGCAGTTCTCTCACGTTGTCTGCACCGCATTCGAACAGTGCCACCCCGGGTCGTACGACGTCATCCATCTGGTCTCAATCCTCAAGCACTTTAAGATGCTCGTCGAGGGAACGACAGAGGAGCGTTCGGCCCAAGTCACCCGCGGCGGCGTGCCCATCGAGAGCGTCTCAGCTCTCAACCTCTGCGTGAGCAACGCGGCAGACGCCCCACTTTACATCTGTGGCGAGGCGCTCGACATCGATGCCGATTGCGGCGGTTTCAACCTTGCATGGGCTTGGATCTCGGGTATTCGCGCTGCAAGCAGCCTATAGCCACGCAGTCTATAATCAAAACGCATTCGGGCCGTCTGGGACACCGGGCGGCCTCTTTCTTGCATCTAAGGAGACCTCGATGATCGAAATCACCCAAGTCCACGCGTCACTCGATGAGGCCGGCGACGAAACCGCCTGCCTTGCTATTGGTAGACGCGCCGTCAAACGAGCCCTGCGATGCGAGGATTCCCAGATTAAAGCCATTGAGCTCCATCGCAAGTCAATCGACGCCCGTAAAAAGCGAGATGTCCATTTTATTTTGAGCTTTCGAGTTGAGCTGACAAGCTCCCGACTCGAGCAAGAGGTGGTCGACCGCGTCGCCGAGCGCGACCGCTCGCGCATCCGCATGGTAGACGGCGAGGCTCCTTCATTCCCCAGCCCTGTCCCGAATGCACCCAAGGGGCATCCCGTCGTTGTCGGCGCCGGTTGCGCTGGCCTCTTCGCCGCCCTGACCCTTGCTAAAGCGGGCCTTAAACCCCTGCTCATCGAGCGCGGCGACCCCGCACTTCGCCGCTCGCAAGCGATTGATCTCTTTCTTAAGGAGCGTATCCTCGACCCCGAAAGCAATATCCAATTTGGCCTGGGCGGCGCAGGGACCTTCTCGGACGGCAAGCTCAACACGGGAACCAAAAATCCTGCCCATCGGCTGATTCTTGAAACATTCGTCGAAGCGGGCTCACCTCGTGACATCCTGTGGGACGCCAAGCCGCACATTGGCTCCGACATCCTCCCCACCGTCGTCACCAACATTTCTCAGCGCATCGAGCAACTCGGTGGAACCATCCGCTATCGAACAAAGCTCGTCAATATTCGAACCGATGGATCCGGTGCCATCACCGGCGTCGATGTCCAACCGCCCCAAGAAACCACAAGCGAGACAATCGCCACAAAGCACCTCATTCTCGCCTGCGGCCATTCCGCCCGCGACGTATTCGAGCTTCTCAAGGAGCATAACGTTGCCCTCGCGCAAAAGACCTTTGCCATGGGTGTGCGCATCGAGCATCCACAGCGCGACATCGACCGTGCCCAATATGGCCCTTCGGCGGGGCACCCGGCACTCGGAGCAGCCCCCTACAAGCTTGTCGCCCATCTCCCCAACGGCCGCAGCGTGTTCTCGTTTTGCATGTGCCCCGGCGGACAGGTTGTCGCGGCTTCTTCCGAGCAGGGCCATCTGTGCGTCAACGGTGCCAGCCTCAATGCTCGCGACGGGCGCAACGCAAATGCCGCCCTACTCGTTAACGTCACACCTGACGACCTTCCCAGCGATGATCCGCTCGCAGGCATTGAGCTCCAGCGCGCCTGCGAGCGAGCCGCCTATCGTCTGGGTGGCTCCAACTGGAACGCGCCGGCACAGCTCGTCGGGGATTTCCTTGCTAGACGCGCCAGCACGGCATGTGGAAAGGTTAAGCCCACCTATCCGCTCGGTGTGACTTGGACAGCAATTGACGAGGCACTACCGCAGCATATCGTCGAGTCGCTTCGCCTGGGAATTCCCCTGCTCGGGAAAAAGCTGCGGGGCTACGACCGCCCCGATGCCGTGCTCACCGGCGTGGAGACGCGTTCGAGCTCACCGGTCACTGTCACCCGAGACCGAGCGTGCCATGCCGTGGCGACCCCAGGCCTCTACCCTTGCGGCGAGGGAGCAGGATATGCAGGCGGCATCGTGAGCGCCGCCACCGACGGCATCCGTTGCGCTGAGGCGCTGATAGCAGACCTCTAGCGCACGAACTCCCGCGTCCAAACGACACAGGCCCCGAGCTCCACAGGGAACTCGGGGCCTGTTCGCTACTTCCTGAATCGTGCACCCTGGCGTTTTCTGCCCGAAGCAAAGGTAGAGCCCTTGCGAGCCTGCGAACGCAAACGCTCGATCGTTTCGTCCTCAGATGCGCCCTCGAGCATCGCCCGAATCTGAACGACGGCATCGCGCAGACGTGCCGCCTCCTCAAAGTCCATGGCGGCGGAAGCGTTACGCATGTCTTCCTCCATGGTCTCGACAATCCGCACGAGCTCGTCATGCGGCAGCCCTTCCAGCTGCTCGGCAAGCGTCTGCTCGGGTGCCACCGTCTCCGGCGCGGCGCCCTCGCCGTTTTCGTCGGGTGTATAGAACGCACCGTGACCCAGCGAATCGCCTCTCGAGCGCCCCTTCGAGCCCACAGTCTTTTCGGCCTCGGCAATAAAGCTCGAAATGTCGTTAATGGCCTTGCGAACCGTCTTGGGCACAATGCCATGCTCTTCGTTATATGCCATCTGAATCTCGCGACGGCGTTGCGTCTCCTCGATGGCTTCTTTCATCGAATCGGTCACAACGTCTGCATACATGATGACCTCGCCGTCGGCATTACGGGCCGCACGGCCAATCGTCTGAATCAACGAACGGCGATTGCGCAAGAAACCTTCCTTGTCAGCGTCGAGTATTGCCACCAGCGAGACCTCGGGAAGATCCAGACCCTCGCGGAGCAGGTTGATGCCAACGAGAACATCGATCTTTCCCTCGCGCAGCGTTCGCAGGATCTCGACACGGTCCATCGTCGCCGTATCGGAATGCATGTAGTTGACCTTAATGCCAGCGTCGAGTAGGTGATCGGTCAGGTCCTCGGCCATGCGCTTGGTGAGCGTGGTCACCAGCACGCGCTCCTTGCGGGCAACGCGCTCGCGAATCTCGTCCTCAAGATCGTCAATCTGCCCACGAACAGGACGCACATCGATCTTGGGGTCGAGCAGACCGGTCGGACGAATAATCTGCTCAACGTCATTCTGGCTAACCCGCAGCTCGTAGTCGCCCGGCGTGGCCGAAACGTAGATGAACTGGGGAATCCTCGCCTCAAACTCATCGAAACGAAGCGGGCGGTTATCGAGTGCCGAAGGCAGACGAAAACCATGCTCCACCAGCGTCACCTTACGCGAGCGGTCGCCTTCGTGCATGCCGCGGATCTGCGGCACCGTCACATGGCTCTCATCGATGATGCAGAGCATGTCCTTAGGAAAGTAATCGATCAGGGTAAACGGCGGCTCGCCCGGTTTTCGACCGTCCAGATGACGCGAGTAGTTCTCGATACCGTTACAAAAACCCATGGTCTCGAGCATCTCGAGATCATAGTCGGTGCGCTGCTGCAGACGCTGCGCCTCGAGCAGCTTATCAGTCGCCTTGAGCTCGGCCACACGCTTCTCGCACTCTTCGCTGATTGATTTCAGAGCCGCTTTGACCTTAGGCTTCTCAGTCACGTAGTGCGAGGCCGGCCACACGGGAATGGCCTCGTACTCACGCAGCATCTCGCCGGTGACCTCGTCGATCTCGGCAATCAGCTCGACCTCGTCGCCAAAGAACTCAAACCGCAACGGATGCTCGGCATAGGGCGGATACACGTCGACGACATCGCCGCGCACGCGGAAAGTGCCGCGTGCCAGGTCATAATCATTGCGATCGTACTGAATATCGATAAGCGCATGGATAAAGTCATCGCGCTCGAGCGGCACCTTCTTGTCGACGTTCGGAGCTAGGCCAGCATAGTCCTCGGGAGAGCCAATGCCATAGATACACGAGACCGATGCGACGACGATCACATCGCGTCGAGATAGCAGCGATGCGGTCGCCTGATGTCGCAGCATCTCGACCTCTTCGTTAATCGAGGAATCTTTCTCGATATACGTATCGCTTTGCGGCACATACGCTTCGGGTTGATAGTAATCGTAGTACGACACAAAATAGACCACGGCGTTGTCAGGGAAGAATTCCTTGAGCTCGCTCGCGAGCTGAGCGGCAAGCGTTTTGTTGGGAGCCATGACCAGCGTCGGCTTCCCCAGGGCCTCAATAGTCTTAGCCATCGTGAAGGTCTTACCCGAACCAGTCACGCCCAGCAAAACCTGATAGCGATCTCCGTCCCTCACGCCCTGCACAAGCGACTCAATGGCCTTAGGCTGGGAACCAGCGGGCTCATATGGAGACACGACCTTAAATGGCACCTCAGAGCCCTCAACGCCAAAACGTTTGAGCTCTCCTCCAACACGCTCAACTTCAAATTCCGCCATGGATACTCCTAACTCATATATCTGCAGTATACGCAGGCGGCAGGTATAGTCCTATACGAACCGATCGGGATAGAGGGTCTTGTAGCGAACCCAGGCATTATTGACACGAATCAGATACGCCTGCGTCTCGGGAAAGGTGATTGCATTATGAAGCGACGTACTCTGCTGCGCCCATCCGTCGACATTGCCCATACCGGCGTTATAGGCGGCAATGGCGCTGTCAGTCGACCCGTTAAAATACGTTAGAAGATACGAAAGGTACGCACATCCAAACTCGATGTTCGTAACGGGATCGTTAAGGTTGTCGGCTGAATACTCGCTACCATCGACAAGACCCTTGGCAATCATATCCTGGGCAGTCTCGGGCATCAGCTGCATCAATCCCTGAGCGCCTTGATTCGACTCAGCCTCGGGATCCCAATTCGATTCCGACTTTATGACAGCACACACCAGATACGGATCGAGATTGTGCGAAATGCTCGATTGCTTTATGTACGCCTCGTAGTCAATCGGATACAAAGGCTTAAAGAAGGCGGCAGGTGCATACGAGTAGACGAGCGAAATAATGCCGAAGACGAACATAACGGCAAGTGGCGCCACGCGATACCACGTAAAGAAACGTGTCTTAGGCATCGGGCTCCTCCTTATCCACTACGTCCCCAAAGCCATGGCGCGCAAGCCATGCGTCCAGTTGTTCAAAGAGCGAGTTATCGCCCGCCGCATTATCGATTACCGTCGTAGCGAGATTGCAAAGCGAAGCCTCATCAGGTTGGCATGCAGAGCGCGCATCAAAATCAGAGGACTCCATACCACGATGAATGGCACGCTCGCGACGAACTGCTAAAGGAGCGCTGATAACCAGAATTTCATCAGCCAGGCCAAAAGCATCCTCAAAACCAGTCGGGGCAGAAACCTCGACAACCGCAAAGGGGTAACGGGGGGACGAAACCGTACAGCAAACCGGATCAAGAATCCTCAGTGACAGCTGTTCGATGAGAACCGGATGAACGATGTCGTTGAGCCGCGCAACTGTATCAGGAGAGGAGAAAGCTCGAGCAGCGAGGACATTGCGGCGAATGCCGCCCTCCCCGTCCAGAATGTCCCAACCGAATTCTTCCGCGAGGGCATTGACGATATCGGAGCCTGGCACATACAGCGATTTGGCAAGCTCATCCAGATCGATAAGCATGGCGCCATGAGATTTGAGATAGCGGCAGGCAGTCGATTTACCCGAAGCAATATTGCCTAAGACAAAAACGGTAAACATCAAGTCCTCCCTAACGCCAATGGGAGTTATTATCGCGCAAATACAAAACAAGGACTCAAAATACAGCCAAACAGTAAGACAAGCTAAACGAAGGCGAGTTCTTGTATTACAACTCTCTATTAAACGCAAAAAAGGGGGAGGCCGCGAGGCCTCCCCCTTCTCAGTTCAAGCGTACGGCTCGGT
>UQZU01000033.1 GCA_900545665.1 uncultured Collinsella sp. | reverse complement strand
TCACGACGGAGGCCACATTAAGTGGCCTCCTGTTCGTGCGGAACTCGCGATAAACCTAAGCCGGTGTCCCCACTCTCCCGGGGCCTGCGGCTACTTGGTTGTCGCATGCGGGTCGCTTTTCGGAACTGGGCTGATATTTTCTAGATGAAAGGCGCTCTTGGTCCTTATGGGCTTGGGGCGCCTGTCTTTTAAAGGTAGATTTTTGGGAGGCCGGCACTTGGAGACGTTCCTTTAGTGCCGGCACTTTAGGAACGTCTCCAAGTGCCGGCTGTGGGACGGAGGGATTCCGCGTCCGCCTTTTCGGCGGCCGCGCCCCGCTGCGTCGCTTCGCTCCTTGCGTGCTGCGCTGGAAAACGCTTCGCGTTTCCTCAGCTCCGCACCCTTGCGGGTTCTCGAATCCCTCCGCTTGCCCACAAGAAAGCGCCCTGGGCCGTTATGGGCTCAGGGCGCTCAATTTTAATGGCTGGGACGGAGGGATTCGAACCCCCAACAGCCGGCACCAAAAACCGGAGTTCTACCGTTGAACTACGTCCCAATGTGTGGTGTTGCCCAAAAGCAACTCGTTTAGTTTACCTAATCTGCGAGGGCATCGCAAACGCCATCGAGCAGGCGTACGGCGAGTGTCTGCGCGTCGCTGGCCGTGAAGGTGCCGTTGTAGCGCGTCATGCCCGTGAGCTCAATGCGAATGCGAGCCGGCTTCTGCTGCGCGGCGACATTGGCGGTGCGGATGCGCTGGGCCAGGTTGTGGCACTCGGCGAGGGCAATCGTGGCGCGCGGTGCGGCGTCGGCGGGCAGCTCGTCGCTTGCGATTTCGAGCACCAGGTCAACGTCGGTTGGGACCTCGGAGTCACAGAGCATCATGCCGCTGTTGTCGGTCGTTGCCGTGGCGATATTCCACATGCGCGACGCAACGCTGCGTGCGATGGGGTCCTCGCCGATAACGGCAATCTGGAAGCGCTCGAGCACGTTGGCGGCGCGAGCAAAACCGATGCGGGACTCGGCTTCGGTGACCGAGGGCTTGCCCTCCCACACATGGTGCAGGCGGTTGATGTAGGCGTAGGTGTCCTGGAAGGCCATGCCGTCGGCAAACAGGCCGACATTTTCCTGGAACTGCTGCAGGGCGGCCTCGGTATGCGGACCAAAGTAGCCGTCGTCTTCGCCACAGGCAAAGCCCAAAACGTTGAGAGCGCGCTGCAGGGCCTGCACATCGGCGCCATGGAAATTGGGCATGCGCAGATAGAGGGTGCGGTCGCCCAGCTTATACGAAGCGTCTACAAGGGCGCTCCAACAGGGGATATCGACGGCATGACCGGCAGCAAGGCCGCTGTCGAGCCTGAAGGTGCTGACGGCCTGCTCAGTGGTGGCTCCAAAGTACTTGTCGGTGACTTCGGCGGCATCAATCGTGTAGCCGAGCTGCAGGAGACGAGACTGCACGTCCTCGACGGCTGCTCCTTGCATGCCCGTTGTAATAGGTTCCATGAACGAACCCCTTTCGGCGTACCATTCGTACTATTTGAGCGTCTGTCGGATAGACAACGCAAAGGGATGCATAAACATGCACTCAACAGTGTAGCAAGTTGTGCCTAAATACGCTGCTGACAGGTTTTATAACCCCCGTTAGTTAAGGCGCTCCACAAAGAAATCTGCCATGGAGAGGAACAGCTTGCGTGCGTGCGGATCAAGCTCAACGTTCTCGATGGCCGCTTTGGCCTTAGCGGTCAAGTCGAGCGCGTAAGTGTGGGCGTAATCGATGGAGCCGGTCTCCTGGAAGATCTCCACGGCGCGTGCGAGCTGCGCGGGATCATCGGTGCCCGAGGAAAGGATCGCTTCAATCTCGTCGTGATAGCGCTCATCAGACAGGGCGTGCACGGCAACGAGCGTGCGCTTGCCCTCGGTGATGTCGGTGCGGAAGTCCTTGTTGGCGGCTTCCTTAGTGCCGACAAGGTTGAGCAGGTCGTCCTGAATCTGAAAGGCGAGGCCCGTGTGCAGGCCAAAGGCGCGCAGCGCTTCGATTTGCTCATCGCTGCCGTCGCCGATAATGGCTCCGGCGGCAAGCGGCGTGGCTCCGCTGTAAAACGCGGTCTTGTGCGTCGCCATGTCCAGGTAGTCATCAACCGAGATATCAAAGCGCCCGTCACGGACCCAACCCAGGTCGAGCGCTTGACCCTCGATGGTGCGGACGATCATCTCGGTAAGCTCGTGGAGTACGCGCAGCTTCACGTCGGACTCCAGCGTGGGGTCGTCGAGAACCGTCTTGGTGACCATGGTGAGCGCCAGGTCGCCACAATTGATGGCAAGGCCCGTGCCCTCGGTAAGGTGCATGCAGGGCTTGCCTCGACGAAGCTGTCCGTTGTCGGCGATGTCGTCGTGGATCAGCGCGCCCGACTGGAAATGCTCGATGGCTGCCGCGGCGCTGCGGGCGCTCTCGAAGCTACCGCCCACTGCGGTTGCGGCGAGCATGCAGATAAGCGGGCGGTGGCGCTTGCCGGCGTTGGCCGTAAAAGCCGAGAGCGGCGCGTACAGGTAGCGCTCGATATCGGCAGAGGTCGCCTGTCCGTCAAAGAACGTGGCCAGATAGTCGTTAATCTGGTCAAAGTGCTGGGCTAAAAAGCTGGTAAACGGACTGGACACGGGTTCTCGCATTCTTTCTGAGGTTGCGTTGATGCAATATGCAGATAACATATTGCCACATCAGGGCGTTTGGCGCGGCAGTTTTGGCGATTTAGGACAACGGACGTGCGTTTGATGGAGCGCGCCTAAATCAGCCCAAAATGCTCGAGCGCCGCAACGACACCGTCGTGATCGACGGTGTCGGTCACGTAATCGGCCTTATCCTTGAGATAGTCTGGCGCATTGCCCATGGCGATACCGACATCGACGGCGTTCATCAGCGAGACGTCATTGCTGGCGTCGCCGATGCCGTATACGGTTCCGTGGTGGGGATCGAGGGCGTCGAGTACAGACTGGATGCCCCCGCGCTTCGTGCATTCGCGGGGCGAGATTTCGGTTACCTCGAGTTCGAGCTCGTTAAAGCACAGCAGCGGCTCAAGTGCCTTATCTTGAGCGATGTGGTTGGCGAGCGATGTAGACATCAAGATCTTGTAGACACTGTAATGTTGCAGCTGCGTGACTGCGTCGCCCAAGGTGCGCGCGTATCCGGGGGCATCGGCACTCATGCGCACGACGCCGTTGAGGCCCTCAAAGCGGATGACCTCGCCCGATTGCTCAAGGTAGGGGGCAAGACGCTGCAGCATACTGGGCGTCATCGACAGATCGCGAATTGCGTGTCCGTTGATCTCGGCGTAACCGCCCGCAAGACAGACGATGCCGGTCCAAGGCAGCTCAAGAAGTTTGGGGTGGATGCAGCTCAGGGTGCGTCCCGTGCAGATAAAGGCCATGTTGCCGTTGGCGACAAACTCGCGGATTGCCTGCGAAACCGCCTCGTTGGGATAGGGGGAGAGGTCCCGCTCGTCTTCGGGAAGGTCTTGGGCGAGCCTGGGGTCTTGCCAGGCGAGCGTTCCGTCGATATCGAAGAAGCAAATATTGCCGCGCTTATGGGCTGCGCTGGCGGCAGGGGAGGCCGAGGTGGTGGGCACAAATTCCGGCTCGAGGCCCATGATCTGGTCAAAATGCTCTTTAACGCGGGGAACGGAGATGCCGATAATCACCTGGGCGGTCTTGCCCGTAATGATGAGGCCCTTGGCGCCCACCGCGACAAACGACGCGTTATCTGCAACGATGGAAGGGTCTGCGACCTCGACGCGCAGGCGCGTGGCGCAGTTGGTTGCGCCCACGATATTGCCAACGCCACCTAAAAGCTGAATTACCCGCTCAGCGAGGACGTGATCTTGATCGGATCGACTATTGACCTCGTCATTGGGAGATTGCTCTTTGGCAAAGTCGCTTCCCGTTAAACAATCGATTGCCGCGCGATTGACGACATGATCCTCGCGGCCCGGAGTCTTAAGGTCATGGACCAAGATGAGTGCTCGAAAACTAACAAAAAAGATGAGGCTAAAGGCAAGGCCGATACCGAGCGCCAAAAGATAGGCACCGGCATGCGTGCGCATGAGCGGAATAAAGTTGAAGGCTGCCATCTCCATGAGGCCGCCCGAGAAGATGCCGACGATGCCAAAGAGATTCATGGTTGTGGCAAGGCAAGACGATAAGACGGCGTAGAGCAAAAAGAGCCCGGGGTGGGTGAACATAAAGAGAAACTCGAGTGGCTCGGTAACGCCGCAAACCACCGAGGCGATGATGGCGGGAACAAGGATGACCCTGAGGCCGGCGCGGCGCTCGGGTTTTGCGGTGGAGTAGAACGCAGCTGCGATGGCGGGAAGGCCAAAGAGCTTGACCCAGCCGGTGGCGGTAAAACCGGCCCACGGCGCAAGCTCATTAAGGGGGCGCGTGCTATGGGAGAGGATGGGGAGCAAACTGCTCCACGTGGCGTAGATGCCGTCGTTAATGACCAGGTTGTCGTAGTAGATCGGCATGTAGAGCAGGTGGTGCAGGCCAAAGGGCTCGAGTGCTCGTTCTAAAAAGACAAAGATGCCCACGCCAAAGGGACCGACGCCTGCAAGCGCGTGACGCAGCGTATCGGTTACATCGTATACGTAGGGCACGATGGCGGCCGAGATAGCAGCAAGGGCAAACACGGCAAAAAAGCTGATGAGGTAGACCAGCGAGGAGCCCGAGAAGGTGCCGAGCCAATCGGGAACCTTGGCATCGTAGAAGCGGTCATGGATGGCAACGACGGTTGCCGATACCGCCAGCGGGCCGATAATGCCGGTGTCGAGCGTCTTGATGCCGTCGATGACGGTGATACCGCTGGCGGAGGTCAAAGATGACGGGTACTCAAGTCCAAGGTTGTCTCCGCTCAGCTTAATGATCTCGCTCAAAAAGAAGCAGTAGGCAAAATAGGCGACGAGAGCCTCGAGACAGCAACGAGCCGGTTGTTTTTGGGCAAGACCGATGGGCAGCGCTACGGCAAAAAGGAGCGGGAGGCGTTTAAAGACCGTCCACGAGCCGCGCTGGATGATGGTCCAAAAAACGTACCAAGGGGTTCCGTATACGGCGAGATCGCCGACGATGTCCGCAGTCGTTGCGAGAGCGGAGACGCCGACCATGAGGCCTGATATAGAAAACAGCATGGCGGGCGCGAACATTGCCCCGCCAAAGCGTTGGATTTTTTGCAGCATGTTCTGCCTTCCGAATATCGAGGCGCGTTGCGCGTGGGGAAACGTTTAAACAATGGATTCATTGTAGAGGACCAGACGATTGTCGTACCGGCAGTTTTGAGCGAAACCGATTTGGGCATGACAGAAACCGTCAACGGTTAAATCCTGTCGCTTTACCGATATTCGGTTTAAACAACTTTAAGAAATGCTATCGTGCCTAGCCGGAAATGAATAATGTAGAGGTGAAACAATGCCAAAAGCGATATACGAAGGAATCTACCGAGAAATACGCTCGCGCATCATTAATGGGACCTATGCGTTTCAGGAGATGCTGCCAACCGAAGCCGAGCTGACCGCGGAGTTCGGATGCACTCGCAATACCGTCCGTCGCGCCTTGGGTATGCTGGCCGACGGGATGTTTGTGCAGCCCATACACGGCAAGGGCGTGCGCGTTATTTGGCTTAAGGGCGAAACCGACATGTTGGGCGCACTCGAAGAGGTTGAGTCGTTTGGCGAGTTTGCAAAGCGCAACAATGCCGTTGCATCGACGGACGTTAAGTCTTTCGAACATCTGGTTTGCACCGAGCAACTCTCTCGTCACCTGGGCTTTAAGGTGGGCGAGGAGTTGATTCGCGTAGTGCGTGTCCGAAGCCTCAACGGCAACGCGCGCCAAGTGGACCATGGCTATTTTTTGGCGTCGATCGCCAAGGGCCTGACTCCCGAGATCGCGGCAGATTCTATTTACGGCTATCTGGAGCACAAGCGCGGTGTCAAAGTGATGGCGAGCCGTCGTACGGTGAGTGTCGAGCTCGCCAACGATGAGGACTGCAGCTATCTTGACCTCGGCAAATACAACTGCGTTGCCGTCATGGAGAGTCAGTCGTACACCTCGGATGGCATCTTGTTTGAGGTGACGCACACTCGCACACACCCCGAGATCTTCCATTACCGCGTCAATTCCAAGCGATAGCCGGCTAGCTCGCAGCCTGACGAGACTCATGCCATCAAAGCGAAAACGCCCGGTCAAACCGACGATGCATCGGCTTGACCGGGCGTTTTCTCTGCATTTGATAACAATTAATTGTTTATACAAAACTTGTCAAGTATCAAGTTGAAATTACCGTTCACCGAAGTTTTTCTACCGCTCTAGTAATACTTGTTCAAACAAGTAGTCAAATAGCGTATCGTACAAATCAGCAAAAGGGGCAAAGTCCCCGAGCCAATCTCCGAAGGCGGCGGCAAAGGGTGCCGCCACGGTGTGAAAGGGTGGATTGTAATGAAGAACGAAATGAGCAGAAGGCAGTTCCTGGGCTTTGCTGGTTCCGCGGCTGCGGTTCTTGGTCTGGGCCTCGTGGGTTGCGGTGGTTCTGCCGGCTCCGGCTCCTCTGCTTCTGGTGACGCTGCCGAGGTCTACTTCCTCCAATTCAAGCCCGAGGTCGACAAGGAGTGGAAGGAGATCGCCAAGGCCTATAAGAAGGAGAAGGGCGTCGAGGTCAAGATCGTGACCGCCGCTTCCAACACCTACGAGGAGAAGCTTAAGTCCGAGATGTCCAAGAGCTCCGCTCCGACCCTGTTCCAGGTCAACGGCCCCACCGGTCTTAAGAACTGGAAGGATTACTGCGCCGACCTGTCCGATACCAAGCTCCGCGGTGAGCTCATTGATGACTCCCTGGCTCTGCAGTCCGACGGCAAGGATGTGTGCATCGACTGGGTTCAGGAGAGCTTCGGCATCATCTACAACAAGCAGCTGCTCGAGAAGGCTGGCTACAAGGCCGAGGACATCAACTCCTTCGACAAGCTGAAGGCTTGTGCCGATGACATCCAGGCCCGCAAGGACGAGCTTGGTGTCGAGGGTGCCTTCACTTCCGCCGGCATGGACGACTCCTCCAGCTGGCGCTACACCACCCACCTTGCCAACATGCCGCTCTACTACGAGTTTGAGAAGGAGCACAACCAGGAGGACGACGAGATCAAGGGTGAGTTCCTCGACAACTACAAGCAGATCTTCGACCTGTACATCACCGACTCCACCTGCGATCCTTCGCAGCTTGCTTCCAAGACCGGCGACGACGCCACCAACGAGTTCGCAACCGGCAAGGCCGTCTTCTACCAGAACGGCTCTTGGGCCTACTCTGACCTCGTCAAGGCCGGCATGACCGACGATCAGATTGGCATGATGCCGATCTACATCGGTGTTGACGGCGAGGAGAACCAGGGCCTGTGCTCCGGCGGCGAGAACTACTGGTGCGTCAGTTCCCAGGCTTCCGAGGATGCCCAGAAGGCCACCGAGGACTTCATGTATTGGTGCGTCACCGCTGACACCCCGACCAGCATCATCGCCGACAAGATGGGCCTGACCGCTCCGTTCAAGAGCGCCAAGGAGACCACCAACGTCTTCTCGCAGCAGGCCGTTGCCATGGCCAAGGACGGCAAGAAGACCGTCGCTTGGGACTTCGTCTACATTCCCTCCGAGGAGTGGAAGAAGAACCTCAAGCAGGCTCTGATTGCCTACGCTGCCGATAACAGCAAGTGGGACGGCGTCAAGAACGCCTTCGTCGATGGCTGGAAGACCGAGAAGGCTGCTTCCGAGTAAGCAGTTGCTGCCCGAGCTATCTGATTAGCGACAGGGGGGGCGGGCAGACGTAGGTTTGCCCGCCCCCCTACATATTGAAAGGACCCTTTTATGGGCAAAGCACTCAAGCGCTGGTGGCCGCTCTTTATGCTGCCCACGTGCCTGGCGTTTATGATCGGGTTCGTGATCCCTTTTATCCAGGGCTTCTATCTCTCGTTCTGCCAGTTTATTATCATTAGTAACGCGCACTTTGTCGGTATCGAGAACTACGTGCGCGCGCTGTCCGATCCGCAGTTCTCCACGTCGTTCTTCTTTACCGTGGCGTTTGCCTTCCTGTCGACGGTGCTCATCAACGTGATCGCCCTGGCCATTGCGCAGGCGCTCACCCGCAAGGCGCTCAAAGGCACCAACATCTTCCGTACGATCTTCTTTATGCCTAACCTGATCGGCGGCATCGTGCTGGGCTACATTTGGCAGATTCTGATCAACTGCCTGCTCTCCAACGTGGGCGCCCAGCTCATCGCTCTTAACTCTGCTGCTGGCTTCTGGGGCCTTATCATCCTGACCCTGTGGCAGCAGGTCGGCTACATGATGATCATCTACATCGCTGGTCTGCAGTCCATTCCGTCCGACTACATCGAGGCCGCCAAGGTCGACGGCGCTACGGCATGGCAGACGTTTTGGAAGGTTAAGATCCCTAACCTGATGCCGACCATCACCATCTGCCTGTTCCTGTCCATCACCAACGGCTTTAAGCTGTTCGACCAGAACCTCGCCCTTACCGGCGGCGCCCCCGCGCACTCCACCGAGATGCTCGCCCTGAACATCTACAACACGTTCTATTCGCGTGCCGGTATCGCATGGCAGGGCATTGGTCAGGCCAAGGCGGTTATCTTCTGCATCCTGGTCGTGGCCATCTCCATGATCCAGCTTAAGGCCACGAGGTCCAAGGAGGTGCAGCAGTAATGAAACGCGATAAGGTTATCAACCGCGCGCTCTCGATTTTCTTTACGATCCTGTCGCTCGCGTGGATCTACCCTGTGTTTATGATCGCGCTCAATTCCTTTAAGAAAGCGACCGCAATCAGCACCACCACGGCATTCGATCTGCTCACGCCCGAGACGTTCAACGGCCTCGCAAACTACATGCACGCCCTTAACGAGCAGGGCTTTGCCTCGGCATTTATGTACTCGCTCATCATCACGGTCACGTCGGTCGTGCTGATCTTGGTGTGCTGCTCCATGTGCGCTTGGTACGTGGTTCGTGTCAACAACAAGATCTCGAACTTCTTCTATTACCTGTTCGTGTTCTCGATGGTCGTGCCCTTCCAGATGCTCATGTTCACGCTGTCCAATTTGGCGGACCGCATCGGCTTCAACACGCCGTTCAACATCTGCTTTATCTACCTCGGCTTTGGCGCGGGCCTGGCGGTCTTTATGTTCGCCGGTTTTGTAAAGAACATCCCGCTCGAGATCGAGGAGGCGGCCATGATTGATGGCTGCAACCCGGTCCAGGTGTTCTTTAAGATCGTCCTTCCCATCATGAAGCCCACCTATCTTTCGGTCGGCATCCTCGAGACCATGTGGGTCTGGAACGACTATCTGCTGCCCTACCTTACGCTCGACTCCACCAAGTACAAGACCATTCCTATCTTGATCCAGTACTTCCGCGGCGGCTACGGCCACGTCGAGCTCGGCCCCATGATGGCCTGCATCATGATGGTCGTTATCCCCATCGTTATCATGTACATCCTCTGTCAGAAGTACATCATCGACGGCGTGGTGGCAGGTGCCGTCAAGGGCTGATGCCGTAACTGTTTTGCAAGTTTCTGCGGCGCCCCTCAGCGCGGCGCCGCATATCGAAAGGTAGAGACATGGCCGAGATCGTTCTCAAACATGTTCAGAAGGTGTATCCCAACAACGAGTCAAAAAAGAAGGGCTTCTTTGGCAAAAAGAAGAAGACCGAGGAGAAGAAGCACAACCTCAAGGTTACCGAGGACGGTGTGCTCGCTGTAGAGGACTTCAACCTCACCGTTCACGACCAGGAGTTCGTCGTCCTCGTTGGCCCCTCTGGCTGCGGTAAGTCCACGACGATGCGCATGGTCGCCGGCCTGGAGGACATTACCTCGGGCGATGTGCTCATCGACGGCAAGCGCGTCAACGATGTGGCGCCCAAGGACCGCGACATCGCCATGGTGTTCCAGAGCTACGCTCTGTACCCCAATATGACGGTGTACGAGAACATGGCATTTACGCTCGAGCTCAAGAAGGTTCCCAAGGACGAGATCGACCGCAAGGTTCGCTCTGCTGCCGAGATTCTGGGCATTACCGAGTACCTCGACCGTAAGCCCAAGGCGCTCTCCGGCGGCCAGCGCCAGCGTGTCGCTATCGGCCGCGCCATCGTGCGTGACCCCAAGGTCTTCCTGATGGACGAGCCGCTGTCCAACCTGGACGCCAAGCTTCGTAACCAGATGCGTGCCGAGCTCATTAAGCTGCGCCACGAGATCAAGGGCACGTTCATTTATGTTACTCACGACCAGACCGAGGCTATGACCCTCGGTGACCGTATCGTGGTCATGAAGGACGGCGTTGTCCAGCAGATCGCCACGCCGCAGGAGGTCTTCAACCATCCCGCGAACATCTTCGTCGCCGGCTTCATCGGCGTGCCGCAGATGAACTTCTTCGATGCCCAGCTGGTGCGCTCGGGCAACGGCTTTACCGTCAAGACCGAGGATATGAACGTGGCGCTCGCCCCCGAGACTTGCGCTCAGCTTGCCCTCAACTGGGACGGCGGCGACGTGAAGGAGATTACGGCCGGCGTGCGTCCCGAGCAGATCCTGCTTGCCGACAAGGGCGAGGAGGGCGCGCTCCAGGGCACCGTCGAGGTGACCGAGCTCATGGGCTCGACCGAGCATGTCCACGTGACCGCTCCCGACGGCCAGTTTGTCCTGATTATCCCCGTCGTCGACCTCGAGGCCAAGGGTACGCTCAAGGCTGGCGACACCATCTGGTTCAAGTTCGAGAAGAACGCGACCCACCTCTTCGATAAGGTCTCTGGCAAGAACCTTATCTAGGCCCGGTGCATCCAGGCCCTCCCTTTGGGCGGCTGCGGTATTGCCATCCTTTTGCCGCGGTCACATATAAGGCTCCCCTCCCGTCCACTGGGCGAGAGGGGAGCCTTTCTTTGTGTTGGGGCTGTCTGACCGGTCGTTTGTCTCGATCTGTAACAGATAGGGCCGATTTCGGACGTTAGATGTTACAGATCGAGATAAACCCAAGGGGAGGGGCCGGTATGTCTCAATCTGTAACAGCTGGGACCGTTTTTACCGAGTAGTTGTTACAGATCGAGATTGTTTGGCCGAGTTGGGTCGCAGGGTAACGTGCGGGCACAAAAAACGGAGCCGTGTTGCCACGACTCCGTTTCTCAAGAGGATGGGTAAGGGAAGCGAAATTAGCTCAGGTGCCAAATCTCGTCGTTGTACTGGGAGATCGTGCGGTCAGACGAGAAGGTGCCGGCGTTGGCGATATTGATGAGCGTCTTGCGCATCCAGGCGTCCTGGTCCTCGTAGTCGGCCAACACGCGCTCCTTGGTCTGGATGTACTCCTCGATGTCGAGCAGGGCCATAAACCAGTCCTTGCCCTTAATGTCATCGTGCAGGCGCTGCAGGCGCTCGACGTTGCCGGTCGCCATAAAGGCCGGGTTGGTGATGAAGTCCACCAGCAATTTAATGCCGGGCTTGCGGTAGAGCACACCGGCGTCATAGGTGCCGTCGGCATAGAGCTGCTCGACCTGTTTGGACGAGGCACCAAAGGTATAGATATTCTCGTCGCCCACGAGCTCGGCAATCTCCACGTTGGCGCCGTCGAGCGTGCACAGGGTTAGGGCGCCGTTGAGCATGAACTTCATGTTGGAGGTGCCGCTCGCCTCCTTGGAGGCCAGGCTGATCTGCTCGGAGATATCAGCGGCGGGGATCACGCGCTCGGCGGCGGTGACGTTGTAGTTCTCGATCATGACGACCTGCAGGTAGGGAGCCACGTCGGGGTCGTTTGCAATCCACTGCGACAGCGTCAAGATCAGATGGATGATGTCCTGCGCGATAGTGTAGGCAGGCGCCGCCTTGCCGCCAAAGATGATGGTGACGGGGTGCTTAGGTCTGTTGCCGTTCTTGATATCGAGGTACTTCCAGATGATGTAGAGCGCGAGCATCTGCTGGCGCTTGTACTCGTGGATGCGCTTGACCTGGACGTCGATGATGGCGTTGGAGGGAATGGTCACGCCCTGCTCGAGCGCCATGAACTGGCGCATGATGGCCTTGGCCTCGACCTTGGTGGCGGCCAGGCGCTCAAGAACGTCCTTGTCGTCGGCGAACTTGGCGAGTTTGCTCAGATCGCCGGTGCTGCGCCAGTCGGTGCCGATCACATCGTCGAGCAGGCTGGCGAGCGCGGGGTTGGCCCCATGGATCCAGCGGCGGAAGGTGATGCCGTTGGTCTTGTTGGAGAACTTCTTGGGATAGATCTCGTAGAACGGATGAAGCTCGGTGTCCTCCAGGATCTTGGTGTGGAGGGCGGCTACGCCGTTGATGGAGAAGCCAAAGTGGATGTCCATGTGGGCCATGTGGACGGTGTCGTGCTCGTCGATGATGGCGACGCGCGGGTCATCGTGCTCGGCCTTCGCGATCTCATCGAGCTTGACGATAATGTCGGCGATGGCAGGGGAGACCTTCTGCAGGCTGGCGAGCGGCCACTTCTCGAGCGCCTCGGCAAGAATCGTGTGGTTAGTGTAGGCGACCATGGATCGTACGATGGTCACGGCCTCGTCAAACTCGATGCCATGCTCGGTGGTGAGCAAGCGAATGAGCTCGGGGATGACCATGGTGGGGTGCGTGTCGTTGATCTGGACAACGGCGTAGTCGGCCAGATCGTGCAGGTTGCTGCCGCGCTCGATGGCCTCGTCGATCAGGAGCTGGGCGGCGTTGCTTACCATGAAGTATTCCTGGTAGATGCGAAGTAGGCGGCCCTGCTCGTCGGAATCGTCGGGGTAGAGGAACAAGGTGAGGTTCTTGGCGATCTCGGTCTTGTCGAAGTCGATGGAGCTGCCGGGGACCAGGCCGTCGTCGACGCTCGCCAGGTCGAACAGGCGCAGGCGGTTCTTGGTGGGCTGGCCGTAACCGGGCACATCGATGTTGACGAGCTTGGAAGTAACGGCAAAATCGCCGAACTCGACGGTGTAGGAGCGGTCATCGTCGACTAGGATGTCCTGCTCACCGAGCCACTCGTCGGGGACGGCCTTCTGCTGGTTGTCGACAAAGCGCTGACGGAACAGACCGTAGTGATAGTTGAGGCCCACGCCATCGCCGGTCAAGCCCAGCGTGGCGATGGAATCCAGGAAGCATGCGGCCAAGCGGCCCAGGCCGCCGTTGCCGAGTGACGGCTCGACCTCGAACTCCTCGATCTTGTTGAGGTCGTGGTCTGCGGCGGTGAGCTGGTCCTTAACCTCGTCGTAGATGCCGAGGTCGATCATATTGTTGATGAGCAGCTTGCCGATTAAAAATTCGGCGGAAATGTAATAGAGCTTTTTCTTGCCGTTGTTGAGCGGGCAGGCGGCGGAGCGCTCCTGCACGAGTTTGACCAGCAGCTTGTAAATGCGACGGTCGTCGAGCTGCTCGAGCGAGGTGCCAAAAGACTGCTCGGCGAGTTCCATGAGGTTAATTTGGGGCATGTTTTCTCCTGGATGGGTTGTTTCATGTCTGCAATTCATAAGAAGCCCGCGCGAGGGGATTGGGGTGGCCTCGCGCGGGAAAAGCAAGCGCGTCCGCACGGTGGGGAGGGGTCGGGCGCGGTAGCTCCTATTGAGGAAGCTCGATTTCGGCTTCCGACGGGATGCGGAAGTAGGTCTCGGTCCAGTCGGTGAGTTTGTGCTCGAGCTCGCGGGTGATGGCGCCGTCGAGCATGCGCCAGGTCCAGTTGCCGCCCAGCGTGGCAGGGGTGTTGATGCGCGCCTCGTTGCCCAAGTTGAGCAGGTCCTGCATGGTGTAGATGCACGTGTCGCTCACGCTGGCGGCGATGGTGCGGTTGAGTGCATCTGCCATGGGTTCGCCGGCCTGCTGATGGGTGTACAGGGCTGCCTGCTCGCGCTGACGCGGGGTGGCCGTTCCCTCAAACCAACCGCGCGCCGTCTCGTTGTCGTGGGTGCCCACATAGGCGACGGTGTTGGCGATGTAGTTATGCGGCAGGTAGTACGAGTTGGTGCCCTCAAAGGCAAACTGCAGGATCTTCATGCCGGGGAAGCCCGAGTTGTCGCGCATGTCGATGACGCCGGGGGTGAGGAAGCCCAGGTCCTCGGCGATGATGGGCAGCGTGCCGAGCTTTTCCTCGAGCGTCTTGAAGAACTTGAGGCCGGGACCCTGCGTCCACGAACCGTAGGACGAATCGGGCGAGGAGAACGGCACCTCCCAATAGGCCTCGAAGCCGCGGAAGTGATCCAGGCGGATGACGTCGTACATGTCGAGGGCGGCGCGAATGCGGTCCTCCCACCAGGAGAAGCCGTCGGACTCCATGGCGTCCCAGTCGTAGATGGGGTTGCCCCAGTACTGGCCGGTGGCCGAGAACTGGTCGGGCGGCGTGCCGGCGACGCTCACGGGATTGCCGGCGGCGTCGATCTTAAAGAGCTCAGGCGTCGCCCACATCTCGACGGAGTCACGCGAGACATAGATGGGCAGGTCGCCGATGATGAGAATGTCGCGCTCGTTGGCATAGGCCTTGAGGCGGCTCCACTGGCGATCGAAGAAGTACTGCGTCATCTGGTGGTAGAGCATACGCGCTGGATGGTCGGCGCAGACCTTGGCAGAAGCCTCGCCGCGGGTGCGGAGCTCCGCGGGCCACTCCCAAAACGCCTTGAGACCGCACTCCTCTTTGACGGTCATGAACTCACAGTAGGGGATGAGCCAGTCCTCGTTGGCCTGGATAAAGTCATCGAAATCGGCCGGCTTGTCGGCAGCAAAGCGCTCAGCGGCGCGGTCGAGAATCTGACGGCGGCCACCAAAGATAGCACCGTAGTCGACATTGCTGGGGTCGGATCCCAGATACACGCCATCGATATCGTGCTGCTCCAGATACCCTGCCTCGATAAGCTCGGCAAAGTCGATAAAGTTGGGGTTGCCTGCGCGGGCCGAGAACGACTGATAGGGCGAATCGCCATAGCTGGTCGTCGTAAGGGGCAGAATCTGCCAGTAATGTTGTTTGCACGAGGCGAGAAAATCGACGAAGTCGTAGGCATTCCAGCCAAAGCCGCCGATTCCGTATGGTCCGGGCAGAGATGAGACGGGCATGAGGACGCCGCTTGCACGCTCCATGAATGCGCTCACCAACCTTCTTGTTGTGGGGTCGGCCTGCCGATGGGTGTGCAGTCCGCCTCCGATGTTCTGATTCGATACGCCTATTGTAAAACATGTTGTTTAAACATGTACAGGCAAGATAAAAAAGTTGGTCGATTTTCGGCGAATGGTTACATGCCATGAAAAAGCCCCGACCTCACAACGTGAGATCGGGGCAAGAGCGGTATGTAGGTTTTTACTACTCGGCGTCGGCGAAGCCGTTGGGGTTGTGGCTCTGCCAGTTCCAGCTATCGCGGCACATGTCCGCGATGTCGTACTGGGCCTTCCAGCCCATCATGCGCTCGGCCTTGGAGGCATCGCACCAGTTGGCAGCGATGTCGCCGGCGCGGCGCTCGCGGATCACGTAGGGCAGCTCCTTGCCACAAGCCTTGGAGAAGGCGGCGACGACCTCGAGTACCGAGGTGCCGGTGCCGGTGCCCAAGTTAAAGATCTCGACGCCGGTCTTGCCGTTCATCCAGTTGAGGGCGGCCACGTGACCAGATGCCAGATCGCACACGTGGATGTAATCGCGCACGCCGGTGCCGTCGGGGGTGGGGTAGTCGTTGCCAAAGACCTGAACGGCCTCGAGCTTGCCCACGGCGACCTGGGCGACATAGGGCACCAGGTTGTTGGGGATGCCCTTGGGATCCTCGCCGATCAGGCCCGACGGATGGGCGCCGATGGGATTGAAATAACGGAGTAGCACGACGTCCCACTCGGGGTCGGCGGTGTGGACGTCCATAAGGATCTGCTCGATCATCCACTTGGTCCAACCATAGGGGTTGGTCGCGGGCTTCTTAGGATCCTCCTCGGTGACGGGCGGGTTGTCCGGGTCGCCGTAGACGGTCGAGGAGCTCGAGAAGATGATGGACTTGCAGCCATGGTTGCGCATGACGTCGATGAGCACCAGGGTGTTCTCGATGTTGTTGTGGTAGTACTCGACGGGCTTGCTCACCGACTCGCCGACGGCCTTAAAGCCGGCAAAGTGGATGACGCGGTCGATCTGATGGGTATCGAAGATCTTGTTCATCGCATCGCGGTCGAGCACGTTGGCCTCGTAGAAGGTGAGGTTCTTGGCGGCCTCGTCGCCCACGATGGTCTTGACGCGGTCGACGGCGACGGCGCTGGAGTTGGAGAGATCATCGACGATGACGACCTGGTAGCCACCCTCGAGCAGCTGAACGACGGTGTGCGAGCCGATAAAGCCGGCGCCACCGGTAACGAGGACACAGGTGTCTTTGGGGTCGAGTGCTTTGGACATGTAGTCTCCTATCGAATCAGGAACACTTCTTCAGGGGAGTATAGCGCAGGCAGGGACGCCCAAATCGTGCGCTGTAGGAAAAGCAGAGGATTGTGCTAACGTACTCATAGAAGAGCTTGCGTACGCATAACCTGATCTTTGACATTTGCTTACGAGCCGCTGACCTTGTAGTTTCCTGCCGTTCGTGGAAATCGTTGGGACGCGCCATATGTACGCTAATATGTATGAGTAGAGCGACATATAAATAAGCATGTAACGGAGTACATATGTCACCAAACAGCGATTCTATCCTTTCCCAGGAGCTCTCGCGCCGCACTGCCCTCAAGGCCCTGTTCGGCGCCGCTTCTGCGGCAGTTCTTTTTGGCCTGCCCGCTCGCGCCCATGCGGCGGAGGCTTCCAAAGAAACCACCGATAAACTGAATGCCGCCCAGGCCCAGCTCGACGAGGTTCAGGCCCAGCTCGACAGCATCGCAAATGAGTATGCGGCGCTGGCCAACAAGAATGCCCAGACCCTCAACGACATCGAGAATGTCCAGGGCAAGATTGACGACACGCAGGCCCAGATCGATGAAAAGAAGGCCGAGCTCAAGAAGAAGCGCAACGACCTTTCCGATCGCGTGGCCGCCAGCTACAAGTCCGGCGGCACGAACATCCTGTCGCTGCTGCTGGCCTCTGGCTCGTTTGAGGAACTCGTCGCCAACGCGCATTACGTTGAGAAGATCAACAAGAGCGACCGCGACGCCATCGAGGACATTCAGACCATCCAGGAAGAGCTCGATGCGCAAAAGACCGAGCTCGAGTCGCAGAAGGCCGACTTAGAGAAGCTCAAGGACCAGCAGACTGCCCAGATGCAGGACATGCAGGCCAAGCAGCAAGAAGTCCAGACCGTGCTGAACGGTCTTTCCGACGACGTCAAGGAGCTCATGGCTCAGCGCGATTCCGAGATCCTCGCTGCCGCCCAGGCTGAGGAGGCCGCTAGGAAGGCTGCCGCTGCCGCGGCTGCCGCGAACAAGAACAATTCCTACTCGGGTGGTTCGAGCTCGGGTGGTGGATCGTACGCGCCCGGAACTCCGCAGCAGAATGCCGGCTCGGGCAAGCAGCAGGCTGTCGTCAACGCGTGCTACTCCACGCCTTCGCCGGGTCAGAACTGGTGCGCGGCGTGGGTCACCAATGTCTTCCGTAACGCCGGCGTTGGCTACTTTGGAGGCAATGCGTGCGACATGTTTAACGCCTGGTGCTATAGCTCCGACCGCTCGGCGCTGCAGGTGGGCATGATCGTGGCCGATTCCTCGCACAGCGGCACGGGTGCTCCGGGCCTTATCTACGGTCATGTGGGTATCTACGTTGGCGGCGGCATCGTTATGAGCAACGAGGGCGCCATTACATCGAAGTCGCTCGATTCGTTTATTAGCTTCTATGGTACTGGCTCTGGCGTGCGTTGGGGCTGGCTTGGCGGTATTGCGCTGTCGTAAGGCAAGTTGGGCCGCGTGCCCGCCCGCAATATATTTGATTGCCTGCTCGGGCAGTCCTGCGCAAGACGAAGGCCACATTAAGTGGCCTTCTTTGCGTGCGGAACTCGCGATCAATCAAATATATTGCGGGCGGGCACGCGGCCCTCTCGGGTTCGGGGCGCGACACACCGGACTGGGTTATCTGAATAAATATGGCGAAGGCCCCTTTCGGGGCCTTCTTTTTATAAAAATTCGCCGACTCGGTGGACTTCGGGTTCTAGGTCTACGTTGAATTGGTCTTTGACGGTTGTCTGGATGTGGCGGATGAGTTCGTCGACGTCGGCGGCGGTGGCGTGGTCGGCGTTGACGATGAAGCCGCAGTGCTTCTCGCTCACCTGCGCGCCGCCAACGGCGTGTCCTCGCAGGCCGGCGTCCATGATGAGCTTGCCGGCAAAGTAGCCCTCGGGGCGCTTGAAAGTGGAGCCGGCACTCGGCATGTCGAGCGGCTGCTTGTCCTCGCGGCGCTGGCGGTAGTCGTCCATGTCGGCCTTGATCATCGCGGCGTTGCCCGGAGCGAGATTGAAGGTGGCCGAAAGCACGATGAAGCCGTCGTCGGCAATGCGGCTCTTGCGATAGCCCAGGTTGAGCTCATCGACATCGAACTCAATGATATTGCCGCTGCCGCGGGTGCCGTCGTCGAGCTGGCGAGCGGGTTTGTAGACGCGCACGGACTCCAGCACATCGGCCATGCAGGCACCGTAGGCACCGGCGTTCATGTAGCAGGCGCCGCCGACCGATCCGGGGATGCCCGAGATGGGCTCCATGCCGGTAAGGCTGGCCTCGGCTGCCGCGGCTGCGACATCGGAAAGCAAGGCGCCGGCTGCCGCCGTGACGTGCGTGCCGTCGATCGTAATGTCGGAGAGGCCCTCGCCCAGCGCCACGACGACGCCGCGGATACCCTTGTCGCCGACGAGCAGGTCGGAGCCGTTGCCCACGATGGTGAGCGGCAGGTCGCAGCGATAACAGGTGTCGAGCGTGGCGACGAGGCCCTGCTCGGTATCGGGCGTGACAAAGACGTCGGCCGGGCCGCCGATCTTAAACGTGGTGTGCTCGCGCATGGGCTCGCTCATCAGCACGTTGTCCTCGCCGGCAACGCCAGCAAGCGCGCACAGCAGGTCCTCGTTAAAAAAGTCGTTCTCGTGCATACGAATATCCGCCTTTTGGTGGTTGTTGTCATCAATCGATTGCAATATACCCCACCCGGACGGATTTGGTGCGCTGGCGGCGATAAAACAGCCGTCTACCGGATTGGTAAAGTGTTTATCACCGAGGTAGAGGGGTAGTCGCTATACTTTCAAGAGATTGCGCGTAAACCCGGAAGGAGCGAGATGGCCAACAAAGTCACCCTCAAGCAGATCGCCCAGGAGGTGGGGCTTTCCCCCTCGTCGGTCTCGCTTGTGCTCAATAATCGGCCCTGTCGCATCTCGGAAGAAAACCGCAAGCTCATCAAAGAGGTCGCGGCGCGCAACCACTATGTTCCCAACCAGATCGCGCGCAGCCTGGTCATGCGCGAGTCGCGCACCCTGGGCCTTATCGTCCCTAACATCGAGAGCCGCTTTTTTGCCTCGCTCGCCGGTAGCCTGGAAAAGCGCTGCCGCGAGGACGGCTATGCGCTCTTCATTACCAGCTCGGGCGGAAGCGCCGATGACGATCTGGAGCTGCTGCGCCAGCTGGTGACGCGCGGCGTTGATGGCGTCTTCCTGGTCGTAGGCGACGAGTTCTCCGACGACCGCGCCCTGCGCGAAGAAGTCAGCCATCTGCCTATCCCTGCCGTGATGGTCGACCGTGCCATTGAGGGGCTCGAGTGCGACAAGGTGATGTTCGACCACGAGATGGGTGGCTACATGGCCACTCGCTATCTGATCGAGCAGGGCCACCGTCGCATTGCCTGCTTGGTTAACGCGCGCCGTTCCAATACGGGGCGTAAGCGACTTGCCGGCTATGAGCGCGCGCTGCGCGAGGTTGGCCTGCCTATCGACGCACGTTTGGAGTTTGAGAGCGAGTACTACATTCCGAGTGCCTATGAGGCCTCGGAGGCGGTGCTCGCAACTGATGCCACCGCTGTGTTCGCAAGTTCGGATAACATCGCCCTCGGTCTGCTCAAGCGCTTGCACGAGATGGGGAAGAGCATCCCGGGCGATATCTCGGTGGTGAGCTATGACAACTCGGCGGCCGACGTTCTCTTTGAGCCGGCGCTGACCGCGATTGAGCAGGATCCTGGTGTCCTTGCGGAGCATGCTTTTGGCTGCATGTCCAAGCGTCTTGCCGGTAGGGGCGGCAGGCGTGCCGAAGAGGTCGTCCTGGAGCCGGCGCTTATCGTTAAGGGCAGCGTGCTCGAACTTACCGAATGTAGCTAAACGTACTTGTTTGTTTGCATAGATTGCATGCGGAGTGTCTGCTATTTGCCGGCAGGCACCCCGGCCCTCGTCCGTGAACTCTTCCGCTGGGCGAGTCATAGACGCCACGCACCGATGCGATAAAGCAGTGGCTTGAAATTGGTGCTATATTCAGCATGAGTTGTTTAATGCTAGTACGGGAGGCTGATATGGGGCTGTTCAAGAAGAAAAACCCGCAGGATGCCTTTGATTCCGATGTGTTTACCATCACGGATACGATTTTGGACCCGCCGCGGTTTACATTTTTGCCGGCTATCTACCAGGATGCCACGCGCCGCAAGTGGGCCGTGCATCAGCGCGGCGGTGAGCCGAAGATTTTTGACTATGCGGACGTGCTGCAGTGCGAGATTGTCGAGACCGGAAATCCCGAGGATGTGCCGGAGGTTAGCAAGCGCGAACTAGCTCAGCAGATTTTGATTAATCCAGCTCAGGCTACTAAAAACAACGCTGCCAAGCGTAATATGTGCCTTGGTATGGGTGTCATCGTTGCCGTGCAAACCGGCGAGGATGAGATTTCGAAGCTTGAGATTCCGGTGACCGCGGGCGAAGTCAAGCGAGACTCCGGCCTATATCGGTCGTATCGGAACGTTGCGGAGCAGATCAAAGAAGCCTTCGACGCCATGGGGCGTCCGGAGCAATGATGTCTGCAGCATCAAGCGGTTGAGGAGCCGTGCCCATGCCGAGTGAACCATATGCGATTCCGCCCAAAGATTGCGCCTTTGAGGGCATTCTTTGGTATATCAATCATTATGACCTGCAGGGTGCCGACCGGCTGCCCGCCGAGCGTGTGCTCTGTGAAGAGCTGGGCGTGTCGCGCACGGCGTTGCGTGCTGCGATCGCGCGCCTTATTTCGTGCGGAACTTTGGAAAGCCGCCGCGGTTCGGGCACCTATGTGTGTCCTCCCAAACCGCTGAACATCTTTCAGGAAACATGGAACTATACGCAGGCGGTGGAGAGGGTTGGCTCAAAGTCGACCGCACGCCTGGTTTGGTCCAAGGTCGTGTACGCCGATATCGATCTGGCCCAAAAGGCCCAGATCGACCTGGGCATGCCGCTTTTCTGCATTCGACGTGTGCGCGTGGTTAATGGTTCCCCGGCGTCGATTGAGACGGCCCACGTCAATCTGTCTTTGTGCCCCTCGCTTCCCGATCACGATTTTGAGCAGGAAAGCCTCTACGACGTTTTGCTCAAAGAAGGGAATGTCCATGTGACGCACGGCAAGGAGCATATTTCCATCAGCCGTCTGAACGCCGACGAGGCCAAGTTGCTGGGTGCTCAGGAGGGCACGCCGGTGTTTTACAAGGCTTCGCACGAGCGTGACGAGAACGATGGCTTTGTCGAGTATTGCAAGTCCGTGATTCTGCCGACCAAGTATCGTTTTGCCGATAACGGCGAGGCAGACGGCGTTGCGACGAAGGTAGGTGTCGAATGGCTGATGCAGTAGAAGACTTGCCGGTTTACAAACAAATTCGCCGCTGCATTGCGGAGCGAATCGAGCGCGGCGACTACCCGACGGGCTCGATGATTCCGTCCGAAAACGAGCTGGCCGAGGAGTTTGGCACGACGCGCCTGACAATCCGAAGTGCCATGGACGAGCTGGTCAAAAGTGGCCAGATTCGTCGCGTGCAGGGCAAGGGCGCCTTTGTGGGACACAAGTGGTTTGACGAGCACGAACGCAAGGGCGGCTTCCGTCAGTCGGTTCTGGCGTCGGGCGCGACGCCGTCGGTGCGCATTCTGGCGCGCTCCAAACGCTACGCCGGCCCGTATTACGCCGACCTGTTTGGCATCGCCGAGGACGATCTGCTTTACTCGGTGCGCCGTCTCAACTGCATTGATGGGGAGCCCGTGTCGATTGAGATGACGCTGATTCCGTGTCTGCTGTTTCCGGTCATCGAAGACGTGGACATTTCGGTCTTCAGCCTGTTCGAGACCTACGACATGTTGGGGCGCAAACCGGACAAGTCGATTGAGAAACTCGATATTGAAGCGCTGGGCGCACGCGATGCGAGTTTGCTCAATCTTGAGCCGGGCGACCTGGCGCTCGTACTGGAATGCATGACCTATGACTCGAGTGGGCAGGCGATCGAGCATGCCAAGTCTTTTAACCGCGGTGATGCCGGCGGATATACCTACAACTATTAGCGTCTAGAGCATCCTCGTGCACGGCGGGGTGCTCATTTTTTTACGGACATGTGTCGCATGACCGATGAACGGCAAAAACTGACCGTCTACCGAGAGGGGAGGATGAAATCAAAAAATCGGTATTAAAAACGGCTAACCTGTAATCGTTCACTGGTATTAAGAACCTTTGAATTGTTGAGCTTGGGGCCAAGATGTCCACAAGGTTAAGCGGCGAGACGGGGCGGCAAGCCTGTCCATTCCGTGCGACAATTCAAACTGCTCGTGAAAGGAGCGGGAATGAAGGAGACCGAGAAGATCGAGATCATGCACTTCGACCAGGAGGGCTACCTCG
>UQZU01000032.1 GCA_900545665.1 uncultured Collinsella sp. | reverse complement strand
GACGGGCAGCGGCTCGGCTGGAACAGTCACCGCAGGAGAAGCGGCAGAACCGACCGGCGTAGAGGCCATCAGATCGGCCGGGAAGGAGTTCTGGGCATCGTCCATGAAGTGCTGGATGAGCTTGAGATACTCGGCCTTGAACTCCTCACGGGAAGCCTTGAGACGATCGATCTCCTCGAGCTCGGCCTGCTTCTCGGTCAGAGCCTGGCGGATAACCTCGCGGGCCTTGGCGTCAGCCTCGTTGCGGATACGCTCAGCGTTCTCGTTGGCATCGTTGACGATGGTCTCAGCGGTCTGCTGGGCAGCGATCAGGGCAGCGGAAATCTGGCGCTCCTGAGCGGAGAAGTCAGGGGCGGGAGCAGCCACGGGGGCGGCAGGAACGGCCTGGGCGGTGGCATCCTGAGCCTGGGCAAGCTGAGCCTGCGCATCGGCAAGCTGCTGCTCGGTAGCAGTCAGACGACCCTTAAGGTCAACGATCTTAGCGAGCATAGCGTCAACCTCGGAAGACAGCGTCTCCAAGAAGACGTCGACCTCGGCAGGATCGTAGCCACGCTTGGCCTCAGAGAAAGTCTGAGCCTGGATGTCTGCAGGGGTAATAGCCATAACAAGTCTCCTTTTTCATCGCCTCGGCGCTACACGCCCGACGTAAGTTACTAAGTCAGTTCTACACGAGTATACCTATAAGAAGCTGCAGAACCAGCCTCTGCACCAACTGCAACGCAATAATCGCAACGACCGGCGAAAAATCGATACCGCCCATCGGCGGGATGAAACGACGGAACAGGTTAAGCCACGGACCGCACACGCTATCAAGCACCGCGGCAATATCCTGAAGCAAACCACCCTGCTTCATGGGAATCCACGTCATAAAGCAGTAGACGATAATGAGCGTGGAATAAAAGTTGAACAGCGTGTTGACCAGCTGGACGATAGTGTAGATGTTGATGGGAATCTCCTCGTCTTGTCTTTACTTGAGGTAGCCGTCGGCACGAAGCTTCTTGAGATCGGAATCTTTGACCTCGCAACCGGCGGGCAGCACCATGAACACGCGGTCGCCCACCTCCTTGACCGTGGCACCCAGACCGCAGGCAAAGCCGTAAGAGAAGTCCAAGACGCGCTTGGCAACTTCGGTGCGTACGCCCACAAAAATCAGTGCGACAGGCTGCTTGGTGCGAACGCGGCGCACCACGGTCTCCACGTCGTCATAGCTCTCGGGGCGCAGGACATAGGCCGGCAGCTGCGGCGTGGCGTTGATGATATTGCTCGCATAGGCCGAGGCATCGCTCGGTGCAGGCGCGGGCGCAGCGGCGGCACGGGCGCGGGTGTTCTCGGCGTAGCTCGACGGCGTATCATAGGCACCAGGACGATAACCGCTCGCAACACTGTCCTGCGAGCGCGAAGGCGGGTTATACGTCGTGGCATGGCGGGAGTCATCGCCGACCAGCTGACCGGAGCGCGTATACACGGCAACCGACTCAGCTTCACCGCGGCGCGTCTGACCAAGCAGGCCGTTGCTCGGCTCGTCTTGGGTGTAGAAGCCCTCGCCCGAAGCACCGCTGTAGCCGTTGCCCTGATAACTATCGTCATAGCCGTCATCGTAGCCGTAGTCGTCGTCCTGGCCATAACCCTGGTCGTAACCCTGCTGGCCGCCCAGGTGCATCTTATTTTTAATCTCGTCAAGGAAGCCCATGGTTGTGTCCTCTCGCGGTTTAGTGCAGGCGCCCCGATAATCAGTGCGCACTTCAGAGCCTTATTTTACTGCAAACTCCGGGCTAAATACTACCCTGCCCAGGCGAACGAGCGTAGAGCCCTCCTCAAGGGCAGGCTCAAAGTCCTCGCTCATGCCGCAGGAAAGCTCAGGCAGGTTCAAATCGGGATGCGCCACCTCCAGCTCATCCCTCAGCTCACGAAGCCCCGCAAAGGTGCGGCGTGCCACATCCTTATTCCCCCGGGGCGCCATAGTCATAAGCCCCTGTACGCAAATTCCCTCAAGTTCCGCAAGCTCACCCGCGGCGGCGCGAATCTCATCGGGCGAAAAGCCTCCCTTCGACTCCTCACCACTCACATTGACCTCAATGAGCACACGCTGAGGGCCGGCGAGCTCGCCTGCCCCAATCTTGCGGACAGCACGGCTCGAGATCGCCTGCGCCAGATGCAGCGAACCCACCGAGTGAATCAGCTCGGCTGAGCCCAGCACCGCATTGATCTTATTGGTCTGCAGGTTGCCGATCATATCGAAGCGCACCTCGGGTAGCTCCGGATGCTCCGCGAGGCCCGCAAGCTTGCGAACGAGCTCCTGCGGGCGGTTCTCGGCAAAATGGCGATACCCCGCCTGAATAGCGGCAACGGTCTCATCGACGCCAACAGTCTTGGAGACGGCAATCAGGCGCGCGGCATCGTGGGGACGGCCCGCGCGATCGAGCGCCGCATAAAAACGCTCCAGAATCTGCTCGCGGCGAGCGCGCATCAAGTCCAAATAGTTATCCATTGCCAATCGCCTCCGCTAACAGCCATACAAGTAGTCTCATGCTAACGCAAGAGCGCGGCCTCGCATGTGCAAGGCCGCGCTCACTTAGGTATTTACAATCTTTCGACGAACGGAGCTGCCCTACTCCTCATCATCCTCGGTGTCGTCCTCGTCCTCGAGGTGCTCGAGCAGGTAGCGAAGACCCTCGCTCACCTCGTTAGCAGGCACCTTGGCAACATAGCCCGCATCCACGGCAGGCCTCATAATGACACCCTCGCCCGAAGGCACGCGCATGCTCTCAAGCTCATCCTCGTCCGTACGGGCGATATCGCCGGCAGTCATGCGCTGTCCGGTCAAAAGGAAGGTCAGACGGCAGGCGGCATCGATCGAAATCGAGGCGACACGATCGAGGTAGCGCGAGACCATGATGGCGCGACGCAGGTCGTCATAGTTGCTGTCGTCGTCCATAAAATCGCCCGTGTCCATGCGGTTAAAGGTGCGGAAGAACTTCTCGTACGCCGCATGCACCGGCTCGTCCTCGACGGCCAGGTTGCAGATGATGGACATGTCGTTGGTGACGAGTGCGGAAAGCGACGAACCCAGCACCTGGTAAACAGCCTCGGCCTCGGCCTCAACCGTACCGACGAGTTCCTGGGGCAGCGAGATGTCGGCCTTGACCATGTGACGCGTGGCGCGGCAGATCTGGCGAACCTTATCGGTCATGCGCTGCAGGTTAAAGTCGACGTAGATGATCGTCTGCAGCAAGCGGAAGTCAGAGGCGACCGGCGACTGCGTAGCGATCAGGTTGTAGCACACGGCCTCCAAGTTGGCGCAGCGAGCATCAATCGAAAGCGTGCGCTTCTTGGTCTTGGTGGCGAGCTTGCGATCATCGGTCACATAGGCCTTCACGGCATCGTGAAGCGCCAGATCGACGGCCTCGTAGATGCTCAGCATCTCGTGACGGGCCTCGATGAGCTGACGGGAAAACAGTTTACGCATGGTTCACTCCAATCAGTTGGGTGCGGTCATGCCGCCCGCGCAGTGAATACGCACCGGACCAGGTCCGATCGGATTGGGACTAGTCGCACCGATCAGCCAAAGCGGCCGGTGATATAGTCTTCCGTCCGCGAATCCACCGGGCTGGTGAAGATCGCGTCGGTTTGACCATACTCGATGAGCGTGGCGGGCTCGCCGGCAACTTCCTGCAAGAAAAATGCGGTGTAGTCGCTAATACGAGCGGCCTGCTGCATAGAATGCGTGACGATGATGATCGTCATCTCGGGCGCCAGCTCGGCCATCAGATCCTCGACCTTAGAGACGGACGTGGGGTCGATGGCGGAGCAGGGCTCGTCCATCAGCAGGACATCGGGCTGCACCGCAAGCACACGCGCGATGCACAGACGCTGCTGCTGACCGCCCGAGAGCGCCAAACCATCCTTGTTGAGCTGATTGGATACCTCTTTCCAGAGGTTGGCACGCTTGAGCGATTCTTCCACGATGTCATCGAGGTCGCTTTTGCTAGTCACGCCCTGCAGACGAGGGCCAAAAGCGACATTCTCGTAGATGGATTTGGGGAACGGGTTGGGCTGCTGAAAGATCATGCCCACGCGACGACGGAGATCGACCGGGTCGACACCCTCGGCATAGATATCGTTGCCGTCGAGCGTCATGGTGCCCTCGATGCGCGTGCCCTCGATCAGGTCGTTCATGCGGTTGATGCAGCGCAAAAACGTCGATTTGCCGCAGCCCGAAGGGCCAATAAACGAGGTGATGGCGTTTTTGGCGATGTTGAGGTCGAGCCCCGTCAGCGCATGAAAGTCACCGTACCAAAAGTTGAAATCCTTGGCCGTAATGGCCGCTTGCTCCAGCGTGGGAGCGGACTGATAAACGGACATGGGACTCCTTAACTAGCGACGCTTGCGCGACAGGAAGCGCGCAAACAGGTTGAAGGCCAGAATGATCACCATCAGCAAGAGCGCGGTGCCGTAGGCTGCGTTCATGTTGATGCCGTCGTTGGCAAGCAGGTACAGGTGAACCGTCATGGGGCGGCCGGAATCGAGCGGCGAAATAGGTAGATTGATGGCCTGCCCCATGGTGTAGAGCACCACCGCGGTCTCGCCAATGGCACGGCCGATGGCGAGGACGATGCCCGTGGCAATACGGCCAAAGGCAGAAGGAAGCACGATCTTGGAGACAACCTGCCACTTGGTGGCGCCCAGACCGTACGCGCCCCAACGGATATAGCGCGGAACGGCGCGAATGGCCTCTTCGGTGGTGCGCATGACGATGGGAAGCATCAAGAGCGCGAGTGCCAGGGCGGCAGAGACCATCGAAAGGCCCAAGCCCATGGCCTCGACAAACAAGGCGTAGCCAAACAGACCCATAACGATGGAGGGCACCGAGGCCAAAGCGTCAGCAGCGTAGCGAATGAGCTCGACGACCTTGCCCTGCTTGGCGTACTCGGCCAGATAGACGGCTGCCAGCACAGCGATCGGCGTGCAGATAAGCATGGCGAGCGCCGTCACATAGACGGTCGAGACGATCGTGGGCCAAATACCGCCCTCGGCGTTGACGCCCTGGGGCCAACCGAAGATAAAGTCGAGCGAGATGTGTGGCAGGCCGTTGATGACCACGTAGGCGATGATAGCGACCAGCACCAGCGTGGTGATGTAGGCAGCGGCACGGAACACGCCAAGCATGATCTTGTTGGACAGGTCCTTGTTGATGCGGCCCTTCTTGCCGTGGGAAAGGGCACGCTTGATGCGCTCGCGCGACGAGGTCGTATCGACCGTCGTGTCAACGGAATCGGACATAGCCTACCCCCTCTTCTTCTTGGAAATCAGACGGACGATGCCCACCAGCGTGGCGGAGATGATAAACAGGACCACACCCATGCCGAACAGCGCCGAGCGGTGCAGACCCGAGGAATAGCTCATGTCGAGCGCAATCTGGCTCGTGAGCGTCGAGATGGGGCTCGCGATGCTGTCGGGAATAACCGGGGCGTTACCTACGACCATGAGCACGGCCATGGTCTCGCCGATGGCACGGCCCATACCCAGCACGATGGCATCAACGATACCCAGCTTCGCGGCAGGTAGCACGACCTTATAGATGGTCTGCCACTTGGTGGCGCCCATGGCATACGATGCCTCGCGAATGCCCATGGGAATGGAATTGAGAGCATCGATGGTGAGCGTGGTGATGGTAGGGACGATCATGATGGCGAGCACAAACCACGCCGTCAGCGCACCAAAACCAAGGCCGCCGGTCAGTTGTGCGATAAACGGGCGGATGATGATCATGCCGAAGAAGCCGTAGATGATGGAGGGGATGCCCGCCAGCAGGTCGACGGCGGGGCTGATGAGCTTGCGCACGCGCTTACTGGCGATCTCGACCAGATACACGGCGGTGCCCACACCCAACGGCACGCCCATGGCAAGGGCACCGACGGTCACCAGACCAGAACCCGCCAGCAGCGACATAATGCCGTAATGACCCTCAGAGGGCGCCCACGTAAAGCTAAAGAAATCCGCCAGGCCGATGTCGGTAAAGACCGGCAGCGCCGAGTACGTGGTAAAGACAAAAATCAGGATGACGGTGACGACCGCCAAGAACGCGCAGGCAAAGAAGATCCACTGCAGTGCCTTCTCCTTGATATAGGTACTGTGCGATACGAGCGCCAGCTCGCGCTTCTTGGGCGTCTGAACATTCTGCTCAGTCTGGGAGTTTTCCTGTGCTTCCATGCTACTCACTCCCCTTCTCGTCGTTGGTGACGGGAATAAAGCCCGCCTCGCGAATCTGCTTGTCCATCTTTTCGGACGTCACATAGTCGATGTAATCCTGCGCTTGCTGCGAAGGCGTTCCCTTCACAAAGAAGTAGAGGTCACGCGAGATGGGATAGCCGCCACTTGCGACCGTCTTCTCGGATGCCTCGACATGGTTGACCGAAACGGCCTTGACCGAGGTCTTAGCGTTGAGGCTCTCGACAAAACCCAGCGAGATGTAGCCAATAGCGCCACGCGAGCGGGACACGACATCGCGTACCTGACCCGTGCCCGAAAGAACAGCCGAGCGGCGATCGAACGGCGTGCCGTCCATCACGATAGTGCGGAAGGCCTCGCGCGTACCGGACGCCTCGTCGCGGTTGATAACCTGAATCTTCAAGTCCTCGCCACCAACCTCTTTCCAGTTGGTAATCTTGCCGGCGTAAATATCGCGGAGCTGCTCGGTCGAGAGATTGTCGACCGGGTTGTCGTCGTTCACGATGACTGCAATGCCATCGTGCGCGATAACGATCGGGGTCAGGCCCAAATCCTGCTCGTCGACATTGAGGCCACGAGACGAGCTGGCGATATCGGCCGTGCCGGCGCTGACGGCCTCGATGCCAGCGGAAGAACCCAAACCGGAAACGAGCACGTCGATGCCGGTCTCCTCCTTAAAACCCTCGGCCGCGATCTCGGCAATGGGAAGGCAGGTGGTCGATCCGGCCACGGTAATAGAAGACGTAGAAGATCCCGAGGAGCAGGCGCACAGCGTGAGCGTGAGCACTGCTGCACTCAGGACCGATGCGATCTTTCTCATAGCATCACGCCGATCGCAGCATGGCGCCCACAGGTGCCGTCCTCGTTACGGTAGGAATAAAAGCGGTCGTTCTGACGCACAGTCGAAAGCTGGGTATCCACGATATTATCCGCGTCGACACCGACATCTACCAGCGCCTCGCGAATGGCAGCGGAAAGATCGAGCATGCGAGAGGCACTCGCATCGATGCAAGAGAACTCGGCGGCAAAGCGATCCATGAGTTCCTGGGATACCTCATATTCGTCACCCAAGATATGGGGGCCGATATAGGCGGAAACATTGCTCGCATCGCAGCCGGCAGCATCGCAAAGCGCCTGGCACGCCTTGGCGGAAATACGTGCAATCGTGCCCTTCCAACCGGAGTGCACCACGGCAAATCCGCCAGGGGCCACCAGCACCACGGGAACGCAGTCGGCAAAGCAGAGCAGCACGGGCACGTTATGCGCCGTGCAGACGATGGCATCACAGCCCTCGGCAATCTGCTCGCGAACGTCCTCAAGGTCATCGGCGCCGTTCGAGGTCACCGCAACGATATGATCACCATGGACCTGATTGGGAACGAGCAGGTTGTGCTCGCACTCGGCGGCACCCATAGCTTCGAGCGCACGACGACGATTTTCTTGAACAGCAAAGGGGTCATCGCCAACATGCGAGCCCAAGTTGAGTGAGGAGTACGCATCTTCGGAAACGCCACCGGCGCGCTCGGTGAAGGCAAAGCGAACATCGGATGTCGCGCCCTCCACCAACGTAACTCCATCATGGTCGACACGCGAAACGTTGTCCGCACGTGCTGCCATACTAAAGCCTCCTAATAACACAAGTACCGCGGCATCGCCGCTACAGCCCGCGTTTATACGGCTGTCATACTTCTCTAAAAGGATACCTGCTGCGCTGGAGGCAATCGTAAAGGGAACGTAAAGAGATTGGAGGTTCTAGTTTACAAAGTCGAAATAAAAAGGGCGCGTCCATACGGACACGCCCCTGTGCACAACAATGCAAAGAACGACTTAGAAGCTACCGCGCTTCAGGAAGTCGGGAAGCTCGAACTGATCGTTGCCGAAGTTAGGAAGCTCGGTGCCACCGACGTTGCGGGTCGGAGCGGCCTGAGCCGGGCTCGTGGCAGGAGCGGTGCGCTGCGGCTCAGCGGAGGCAGCGGCCTTGCTCTGAGACTGCTGAGCAGCAAAGAGCTCGTCCTGACGGTTGACGTTGGAGTCGGAGAAGCCCGTAGCGATGACGGTGATACGCACCTGATCGCCCAGGGACTCGTCGACAACGGTACCGAAGATGATGTTGGCCTCGGGGTCGACGGCGTTGGCGACAACGTCGGCGGCGTCGCTGATCTCCTGGATGCCCAGGTCCTTGGAACCGGCGATGGAGAGCAGCACGCGCGTGGCGCCATCGATGGAGCTCTCGAGCAGCGGGCTGGAGATGGCCTGCTGGGCAGCGTCGACGGCACGGGTATCCCCAGAAGAGGTACCGATACCCATCATGGCGGTACCGGCCTGCTTCATGATGGTCTTAACATCGGCGAAGTCCAAGTTGATGATACCGGGGACGGTGATGAGGTCGGTGATGCCCTGGGTGCCCTGGGAAAGGACGCCATCGGCAATCGCGAAGGCCTCGAGCATGGTGGTCTTCTTCTCGGCGATGTCGAGCAGCTTATCGTTAGGGATGACGATCATGGTGTCGACGCAATCGGAGAGGGTCTTAATGCCCTCCTCGGCGCTCTTCTTGCGCTTGCGGCCCTCGAAGGTGAAGGGCTTGGTCACGACGGCGACGGTCAGCGCACCGACCTCGTTCATCGCGATATCGGCAACGATGGGAGCAGCGCCGGTACCGGTGCCACCGCCCTCGCCGCAGGTGATGAACACCATGTCAGCGCCAGCGAGCGCCTCGGCAATGTCGTCGCGGGACTCATCGGCAGCCTTGCGGCCAACCTCGGGGTTGGCGCCGGCGCCCAGGCCGCGGGTAAGGTCGGTGCCGATGTGCACCTTGATATCGGCATCAGAGATCGCGAGTGCCTGAGCATCGGTGTTGATGGCAACAAACTCGACGCCGCGGATGCCCTCTTCGATCATTCGATTGACCGCGTTGGTACCGCCGCCGCCGACGCCGACCACCTTAATGACGGCAAGGTAGTTGTTGATCTCTGTCTCGTGCATGTCGGTCCTCCGAACAAAGGTTATAGCCATAGCATGGGTCGACCCCGCGCACATTAACCTTCAGGTTGAAAGTAAATGCAAAGGTAAACCGTATTATGGTTGCACATTATGAACGTATCAGTCAAATAATTGACCGTGAAAACCAAACAAACCAGATAAACGGCGTGGTATGACCCCTCAACAAAGCATCAACCAGCGCTACGAGGTCGGAGCGTTCCTAAATGTATAGTTACCCGGAGAGCGCACATTGATATACGTTACGCCCTCTACCTGCGAAAGCAGCTTGGTGACTACGCGCTCCTTCTTGACGATATCGTTTGAATCACCCAGCGACACCTCAATGCCGTTATTGAGGTTTGCCGAGATGGCTTCGACCGAAGGCGTGGAAATATCCTTGACTTGTCCCAAGAACTCGCTCGAAAAACCACGCACATAATCCAAGCCAGCCTTAACGGCCTTGGAGCTCACCGCCTGGCCGGAAACCGGAGCGACATCCGCCGAGACATCAGTCAACAACACCGCGCCATAGTGCTTAGCGAGCGCCAGCGCGGCATCAATGCCGGTCAGGGTATTTGAGCCCTGCCCCGTCGTGATGACGTTGCCCTGGTCATCCACTTCGACCGACGTCGACAGCGGGGCGATCCAGGTGTCATCATCCCCGATGGCCCAGGCAAGGTCATCGGAGCTGATATAGGCAATTGCGATGACCTTGCGCTCCATCGGCGTAATGATGAGCGTATGCGGGAACTGACGCTGGACATCCACGCCCGACACCCACGGGTTCTG
Source organism: uncultured Collinsella sp. (assembly GCA_900545665.1). Taxonomy (GTDB): domain Bacteria; phylum Actinomycetota; class Coriobacteriia; order Coriobacteriales; family Coriobacteriaceae; genus Collinsella. The sequence continues at coordinate 13,699 of UQZU01000032.1, read as the reverse complement.
CTTGAGGTCCTCGGTAATCTGGTCAGGATCGACGTTAAAAAGCGACGTTCCCTCGGGCAAATCGATCAGCTGGATAGCATCGTGCTTCGTCACATGCTCGCTGCCTTGAATCTGAATATCAGTGGCGGTAAACAATCCAGAGTTGATCACCACGACGGCAACGACGACGAGCACGGCCAAGACGGCCAGAACGCCGCCCACGATTTTGCCTTTGCCTGTAACGAGAGAAGCGGCGTCTGACGTTTTATTTGCCATCGCCCCAAGTGAAGACAACGGGTTGACGCCTTTTTTACCCGAAGGCTTCTTGGCGGTAGCCGGCACCGATGTCAGCGAGCGCGGTTTCGATGCGCCCAGCGTGCGACCCGGACGCGCCGCCTTAGTTCCCGTCGAGGGCTTAGGAGTTGCCATGGGACGGGCAGGTTTGGCGCCCATAACAGGCTTTGACGTCACCGAGGGACGCGAGGACTTTTTTGCGGCCGGACGATTACCGAGCTGCGAGCCGACAACCGGACGACTGGTCTGTCGAGCATGCCCGACAGACTTAGAGTGCGCGACGGTATTGCGTTGAGGTTTGGCAGGCGCGCCGGAACGCCCTCCGGCGCGGCGGAAGGTGGGTTTCGATGCTCTAGAAGCCGAGGAATTTAACTTCCGGTCTGAGCTCGATGCCATACGCCTCCCTCACCTTTCCGTGCACATGTCTGATAACCGCGGCAACGTCATCGGCCGAGGCAGTTCCGTTATTAACGATAAAATTAGCGTGAACGGGCGAAACTTCCGCGCCGCCAATCGAAAAACCCTTTAATCCACAATCCTCGATAAGCTTGCCCACGCTCGCATCGGGCGGATTGCGAAAGACCGACCCGCAGGATGCGCGACCCATGGGCTGTGTACGCTTGCGCCTCGTAAGGTACCGCTCCATGCGCTCGCGAATGTCGGCCTTGGGCGCCGGTTTAAGCTTGAGCACGCACTCGAGGATGATCTCATTGCGGGGAAGGCTACATTCGCGGTAGCCCCAAGTGATCTCGGACCCCGCATAATGCTTGATACCGGATGCCGGGTCAAACGTTACGACATCCTCAACCAGCGAGCCAATCCACTCGGTTCGTGTGCCGGCATTCATAGATATCGCACCGCCGACCGAACCAGGGATGCCAACGGCAAACTCAAGGCCCGAGAGGCTACGCGACAGGGCATCGTTGACCAAGCGCGCAAACATCACGCCCGCACCGACCGTCAGCGTACAACCGTCATCGGCAACAACCGTGCGCTGAAACTCACGTCCGAGCGAAATGACGGCACCACGATAACCGCCATCGGCAACCAGCAGATTGGAGCCCTTGCCGATGATGACCCACGGCACCTGCTCGCGATCGAGCACCGCCACGGCACGGCGGAGGGCATGATAGCTATGGCACGTCACAAAGAGGTCGGCCTTGCCGCCGATACGATAGCTCGTATGACGCGCAAGGCGCTCGTCCTCGATCACATCCGTGTCGATCATGCCCGAGAGCGCCATGACGGCGTTAAACAGACCCATTAGACTTAAGCGTCTTTCTTGGCAGTCAGATACTCAATGAACTCGGGACCGACGGTCGTAACGTCACCAGCACCCATAGTGAGCAGCAGGTCGCCCTCGCCCACCATCTGCTCGAGCTCCTGATTAAGCTCAAGACGGCTGGAGCAGTACACGACCTCCTTGCCAGGATGCTTGGCGCGCACGGTATCGGCGAGCATCTTAGAGGTGACACCCGGAATGGGCATCTCGCCAGCCGAGAACACATCAATCAGCAGCAGTTTATCGGCATTGGCAAATGCATCGGCAAAGTCGTCGCACAGGGCCTGCAGGCGCGAATAGCGGTGCGGCTGGAACACGACGTCGACATGCTTGTAGCCCAGCGACGAAGCGGCAGCAAGCGTCGCCTTGATCTCGGTGGGGTGATGGCCGTAATCATCGACCACGGTGATGCCATCGATATCGCCCACGTGGGTAAAGCGACGGCGGACGCCCTCAAAGCTCGAGAGCGCCTTGGCGGCGGAGTCGATGTCAAGGCCCAGGACATGGGCGACGGTGAGCACCGCCGTGGCGTTGAGCATGTTGTGGCGACCGGGATTGCTCTTGATCTCCACAGCATGCTCAGTGCCGTCCTCAAAGCGAACGATAAAGTCACTCTGGATGCCCTTGACATCCGGGTGCATGCAGACGATGTCGTTGCTCTCGGCAAAGCCGTAGGAAAGCACGTGACGGCCCGTCGACTTGGCGAGCTCGACCAGATGCGGGTCCTCACCGCAGACGATGACGGTGCCGTCCTCGCCCACCAGGCTCATGAATTTGGCGAAAGTTGCCTCGATCTCCTCGATACCCGAGTAGTGATCGAGGTGGTCGGCCTCGACGTTGGTCACAATGACCACGTTGGGGTTCAGGAACAGGAAGGAGCTGTCGGACTCGTCGGCCTCGGCGACAAAGTAGTCGCCCGAGCCGTTCTTGCCGTTCGTGTCATAGCCCTCGACAATGCCGCCGATCAAGAAGCTCGGATCCAGGCCCATGCGGTCGAGCATGGTGGCGCACATCGAAGACGTGGTGGTCTTGCCATGCGTGCCGGCAACAGCGACGGTGGTGTAGCCGTGGCCCAAAGCAGAGAGCATCTTGGCACGGGGCCACACGGGAATACCAAGCTCGCGAGCGCGCACGAGTTCAGGGTTGGACTCCGGAATAGCGGTAGAGACAACAACCACGTCGGGCTTGACCTCGTCGATCGTGGCGGCCTCATGGCCCACATGCACCTTCACACCAGCGCGGGTAAGCTGGCGGATATAACGTGACGTCTTAAGGTCGGAGCCGGTAACGGCATAACCGCGCTCGTGCAGAACGAGGGCGATGCCGCTCATGCCGGCGCCGCCGATACCGATAAAGTGGGCGCTCTTAAACTCGGGCGCGGAGGTTGCAGTCTGGGAATCAGCCATGTGCTCGTGTACTCCTTGCGTAAACACTGCCTGTAACCCGTTAACTGTACCGCACCAACCGCATCAGCGCGAGGGCGACCGACGATATCCCGTCTAACTAACGCAAACCCTCTACCGCATCCGCCAGAAGAGCGGCGGCCCTATCCTGAGCCAGACCACGCGCCGCCTGACGCATGGCGTCGCGCGCCGCCGCGTCATCGACCAGGTGCAGCAGCTCATCGGCAAAGGCAGAACCGTCGATATCGGCATCGGCGCAGAGCACGCCGGCCCCGGCGTCGACCAGATAACGGGCATTGGTGGTTTGGTGATCGGCCGTGGCGTGCGGGTACGGCACGAGCACCGAAGGCACGGCGAGTGCAGCGATCTCGGCCACGCTCGATGCGCCCGAACGCGAGAGCACCAAATCGGCAGCAGCCAGCATATCGCCCATGTTGTCGATGTAAGGCTGGACGCGGTAACGCTTCGCCTCCTCGGGCGTCAGCGCCAAAGCGCGCTCGGTCTCCTCAAAGCCGTCGGCACCCGTCGAATGCAACACATAGAGGTTCTTGCGCGAAAGCAGCTCGTTTTTGAGCGAAGCCACGCGCTCGTTGAGGTGCTGGGCGCCAAGTGAACCGCCAAAGACGAGCAGCAGCGTAGCGTCCTCGGGAACGCCAAGTGCCTTGCGGCCGCGAGCGCGATCGCCCTCGATTACCGAGCGACGTACGGGGTTGCCGGTCATGAGCACGTGGCCAGGGTCACCTTCGCGCTCAAAGACCGAACGCGCTGCCGGCACCGAGATGCACACGCGGGCGGCGTGGGAGTTCATCATCTTGTTGGCCAGGCCCGGAACAGAGTTCTGCTCATGCAGCAGATACGGGACGCCTGCGCCCTTGCACCACCCCAGCAGTGGAACCTCGACATAGGCACCAAAACCGATGGCGGCATCGGGCTTGCCGACCTTTGAGAAATGACTGGCGAGCGCACGCTTGGCCTTGTTGACACGCCACAGCGAGGTCAGCGCCGTCCAAGGACGGGAGCGGTCGAAGCCCGTGACCGTAATGGGCACAAAATCAAACCCAGCCTCGGGGACCAGACGACCCTCGAGCTTGCGCGACTGGCCCACGAACACAACGTGGTGGCCACGGTCACGCAGCTCTTCGGCCAAGGCGAGCGCGGGGTTGATGTGTCCTGCCGTGCCGCCGGCTGCAATAGCAACGGTCATTTTATCGGTCATGGTAGTCCCTTCGTACACGCGGTCCCTGGTCGTCGGTACGCAGACGCGCCGACGGGTCCGAGTTCAAATCGATTCGATTATATCCGCCGCCCGCATTGCGAGGAGTGGGGCGCTGAGGACGACCTTGCGGCACCGTTCGCTGACGCGGGCGGGCTGCCGGCTCGGTCGCAGAGCCATCCAGGACGGTAAAACCGTTACGCGAAGATCGCTCGCCGCGCACGTGGGGCAAGCCGGCGGTACTCTCATCCATAACGGCAAAGCTCTCACGGCGGCGGTCATACTCATCGTGGCGGGCGCTCTCGTACGAAACGCGCAGGATCAACCCGGCAAGCATAAGCGACACAATAATCGACGAACCGCCGTAGCTAATAAACGGCAACGGTTTGCCCGTCATGGGAAACACGTTGAGGATGCCCAGCGCGTTAATCAAAAACTGCACTGCGAGAATGACCGCGGAGCCAGACGCCATAAGCGCGCCCCGGCGATCGGTCGCCTGCTCGGCAATGCGAAACGCCGAGTAGATCAGCATCGCAAACACCAAGAAGAACAGCACGGTTCCGACAAAACCGACTTCCTCGCCAATGATGGCCAGGATGTAGTCGTTGTGCGCCTCGGGCAAATACGAGTACTTCATGGTGGAGTTACCGATGCCGCGACCAAACAGGCCGCCCGAGGCAAAGGCCATGATGGCAAGCGTGGCCTGATAGCCGTCACCATACTCGTCGGCCCAAGGGTTCAAGGCAACCTGAATACGCACCATACGGTACGGCTCTGCGACAAGCGCAATCACGATCACGAGAATGCCGAAGATTAGCACGCCGATGATAAATCTGGGGTCGAGACCCGCAAACAACGCCATGCACATGAGGGTCAACAGGATGATCAGGACAGTACCGAAATCGGGCTGGATAAAAATCAGAAAGAGCGAAATGCCCAGGTAGATGCCCATCTTGCGAAGGAATTCGTTGATGTTGCCACCGGGCGAAAAGAAGCGATCCAGCATGATGGCCGAATACGCAATGGCAAATGGCTTTAAAAACTCGGAAGGCTGGAACTGAATACCGGCGATGTTGAGCCAGCGCGTGGCGCCGCGGCTGCCGCTGCCCACCAAGAACACCAGAAGCAGTAGCCCTATCATGCCTATGAGGAAAATCCTGAGCATATCCTCCCCAAACCAGCTGTCCGGCAAAACGCGCACGATGGCAATCAACGCCAGAACACCGACCACAGCAAACGCGGCCTGTCGACCCAGAAAAAACGTCGCCGAGCCATTCTCGTGCAGCGCCTCGACCGAAGACGCCGAGTACACCATCAGCAGGCCAAAGCATACCAAGGTAAACAAGCAGACCATGAATATCAAACGGGGGCGCATGATACGGGCGGGAACGCCGGCAATATAGCGTTCGCTAAACGACTGCCCGCCGCGGCTGGAACGCGGTGTGGTGCGACGTGAGGAAGCACGGTCCGAGTCGGGCCTCCTCATACCTTGTCGGGGGCTCTCCTCTCTCACCGCAACCCCTATTCCATTTGTGATTTCGCTGTAGCGGCAAGCTGAGCCACGTAGTCCTTAAACACGCGGCCGCGCTCCTCATAGCCCGAGAACTCATCGAACGAAGAGCAGGCAGGAGAAAGTAAGATCACGTCACCACGGCTCGAAAGCGAACGGGCAACGTCCACGGCGTCGCGCAGGTCATCCGCCTGAGCGATATCCACATCGCCATCGACATCGGCCTCGTCCATAGCGGCGGTGAAGCGCTCGCGCGCATCGCCAAAGCAGACGACCGAGCGCACGTTGTCCATAACGACGCGCGCAAAGTCCGTGAGCGGCGTGCCCTTATCGTGGCCGCCGAGCAGCAAGATCACGTCGTCATCGGGAAATGCCGTCAGTGCCTTCTCGACCGCATCGGTGTTGGTCGCCTTGGAATCGTTGACGTAGCGCACGCCGTCAATCTCGCCACACGGCTCCACGCGGTGCTCGAGCGGCTGGAACGAGGCAAGACCGCGGCAGACACCATCGACATCGGCACCGACTGCCAAGGCAGCCGTGGCAGCGCACAGGGCATTGATAACATTGTGATGGCCCGAGATCTTGAGCTCGGATGTAGCGATGAGCGGGGTCTCGACACCCTTCAGACGCACGATCATCTTGCCATCGCGCACAAAGGCGGCATCCTCGCCCTCAGGCTCGTCAAAGGCAACCTTGCAGATACGACGACCCGGCGTGTAGATGTACTCATCGAACTCGTGAATGCCGGCGTCTTCGACGTCGACAACCACCAGATCGTCATCGACCATATTGTCAAACAGTTTGATCTTGGCAAGCGCATAGTTCTTATGGCTCTTATGCCAGCCCAAGTGGTCGGGAGTGATGTTGAGCAGCACCGCCACGCGGGGGTGGAGCTCGGTTGTCGTAGCAATCTGATAGCTCGAGAGCTCAGCCACAAACCACTCGTTGTGGGCTCGGCCGTCAATCTCGTTGACCGGCGGCTCGCCGATGTTGCCGACAGCAACGCTGGCCTCGCCGGCAGCCTTAAGCAGAAAATCAGTCAGCGACGTGGTGGTCGTCTTGCCGTTGGTGCCCGTGATGGCAATCCAGTTATCGGGCGACAGGCGATAGGCAAACTCGGGCTCACCCATAATCTGGGCGGCATGCTCGCGCCCGGCCTTAAAGAAGCCCGAGAACTCCGAGATGCCCGGGCACGTCACGCATACGTCATAGGCGCCCTCGACCTGTTCGGTCCCATAGACAAACGACGCACCAGCAGCCTCGAGCGCACGCGTGGCGTCATTGGGCTCAGAGGTGCCGCCGCCATACACGGTAACGGCGCTTACGCGCTCGGGATGTGCCAGCGCCCAGCGGGCGACATCGAGACCGGATTTGCCCTGACCCAAAACGAGCAGGCTAAAGACATCAGCAAGAGGCATGAAAGACCACTATCCCAACTGGAAGAACAGGGCAAGGCCAACGGCACCAAAGGCCGCAGCGATAATCCAAAAACGGATGACGACCTTGGTCTCGGCCCAGCCCTTCTTTTCGAAATGATGATGGATGGGCGCCATAAGGAAGACGCGCTTGTGCGTAAAGTGGAAGTAGACAACCTGAATCATGACCGACAGGGTCTCAACGATAAACAGGCCGCCGATGATGAGGGAGACGACCTCGGTGTTGGTCATGATGGACGTGCAGGCAAACGCGGCGCCCAGGGCAAGCGAGCCGGTATCGCCCATAAAGATGCTCGCCGGATAGCAGTTGAACCACAGAAAGCCCAAGCAGGCACCGGCACACGCGGTGCAGAAGATGGACAGGTTCACGTCTCCGTGCAAAAACGCCATGGCAGCCATGGCGAGCATGGCAATCATGGAGGTGCCGCCGGCAAGACCGTCAAGGCCATCGGTCAGGTTCACGGCATTAGAAAGACCGGCGATCATCAGCCAGCAAAAGACAATGTAGAGCCACGGGAACGAAAGGCCGCAGATGGTGGTCGAAAGCACGCCAAGGTCAATCGTCAGGCCGCCGGGAAAACGAATCTCGGGGGCGACGCCGCACCAGTTGACGGCAAGTACCGTAAAGGTGACACAGATAATGGTTAGGCCGATCATCTTGGCATGAGGCGTCAGACCGAGCGAGCGCCCATGCGTAACGGAGGTCAGGTCGTCGATCAGGCCCAGCACGCCGGTCGCCAGCGTGGCGAGCAGCACGAGCACGAGCTCGGTGGTGAGCTTGCCCATCAGCAGGCAGGTCAGCGAAATCGCGACGAGAATAACAACGCCACCCATGGTGGGCGTTCCCTGCTTAACCAAATGACGCTTGGGGCCGTCGGCACGAACCTGCTGGCCGATACCCTCGACCTTGAGCAGCTTGATCCACCACGGCATGAGCAGCAGCGCAATGGCAGCGGCGATGCCAAGCCCCAAAAAAGCCTGATACGTTGGATACGAGGGATTGCCGAACATGGGCTAGCACACACCTTCCACAAAGCGGTCGAGCTCAACAAAGCGGGAACCCTTGACCAGTACAACATCATGTTTTTCAAGCGCGCCGCCCATGCGGTCGAGCACCTGCTGATAATCGGAGAACACCTGGATGCGGTCCTCGTCCATGCCCATCATGCGCGCGGCATCGGCCATAAGCTGGGCCAGCTCACCACCCACGCACGCCAGCATGTCGAGCTTCTTGGCGGCGGCATAGGCGCCCACGAGCTCATGCATGCGAGGAGCCTCATCGCCCATCTCGCCCATCTCGCCCAGGATCGCCATGCGAGACCCCGTGCACGAAAGCGAGCACAGTAGATCGAGGCCAGCAGCCATGGATTCGGCACTGGCGTTATAGGAATCGTCGATGACGCGGGCACCGCTCTTGGCGCGCTTGATCTCCTGGCGGTGACCGGTGATCGTGAGGCCCCTAAAAGCAGCATCGATCTGCTCGGGCGTCACGCCCAGGCGATAGGAAACCGCGGCGGCCTTAACGGCATTAGGAACGGACTGCACGCCGGGGATGGCAAGCATGGTATCGATCGTCTCACCCTGGCCAAAATCGAGCGTAAAGATCGGACGTCCCTCGTCATCAACACGAATGTCGCGGGCACGGACCTCATCGTCGTCCGAGACGCCGGCCAGCATAACGTCGATACCAGCAGGCTGGGCGAACGTATCGCGAATGAACGGCGTAAAGTCGTCCTCACCGCCCAAAACCAGCAGCGGCAAGAAGTCGCCGGCGGCGCACATACCCTGGACAATCTCGGCCTTAGCGCGGGCGATGTTCTCGCGGCTGCCCAAAATGCCGATGTGAGAGGTACCAATCTTGCTCACGATGGCAAGGTTGGGATTGGCGGACTTGGACAGGCGCTCAATCTCGTGGAAATGGTTCATGCCCATCTCGAGCACCAGGACCTCGGTATCGGCCGGAGCGGAAAGCACCGTGAGCGGCATGCCGATCAGGTTATTGAAATTGCCCTTGGTGGCCCAGACACGATAGCGCTTGGCGAGCACGGCGGCGAGCACGTCCTTGGTCGTCGTCTTGCCGATGGAACCGGTAATGCCAACGACCAGGCAGCCAAGCTCCAGGCGATACGTGTGCGCCAAACGCAGCAGAAACTCCTCGGGATCATCGGTCAGCAGGATGGCGCACCCCTTGTCCTGCGCCAGCGAGACCAGCTCGGCCTCGGGCTCACGCGTCATCACGACGGCGCCGGCACCCGACTGGACGGCACGGGAAGCAAAATCATTGCCGTCGACGTTTTCACCGGGAAAGGCGACGAAAATCGTCCCTTCCTCGACCTGGCGCGAGTCGATAACGCACCCGCGGCATACCCGATCGGCTTCTCCCGTCACGGTTCGGGCCCCTGTTGCGGCCGCGAGGTTGTTGACGGCGATCTCTATCATTGCAGCTCCCCTGTAAACCTAATAATGCTATCGGCGTATTGTATCCCAGCGCCGCACATGCGTGGTGCAGGGCATGTGAACACCCTCATATGGGACAACAAACCACGCCCCAAAGATTGTAACCCCCTACTTCGTGTGCGGGATACCCAGCACGTCGAGCGCATTGGCCATAATGGACTGGAACGGCACCGCAGCGGCATCTGAGCCGCTCGGCGTTCCGTCGAGCGTGATATAGCACAGCACCTTGGGCGATTGTGCCGGTGCAAAGCCCATAAAGGACGACATGTAGTTCTCCTTGAGGTAGCCGCCGTTCTCGTCGGCACGTTCGGCCGTACCGGTCTTACCCGCCACGTCATAGCCGTCAACCGCGCCGCCAACGCCCGTTCCCTCGGACACGACCGTCTGCATGCACGATGTCACCTGGGATGCGGCGTCCTCCGAAATCGCGCGCTCGCCTTCGCCCCAGTCCTTCTCGTCGCCTTTGCTGGACTTATAGAAGTGCGGTGTCATCATCACGCCGCCGTTGGCGATGCCGCCCACGGCACGTGCGATCTCAATCGGCGAGACGGACAGTGCCTGTCCAAAGCTCATCGAGCCCAGCGTGGCGCCGTCATACTGGTCACGCTCCTTGACGATACCCAGGCTCTCTCCCGGAAAATCGACACCCGAGCTGTGACCGATGCCCCACTTGTCCACATAGGCGGCAAAGTCGTCGGCACCGATCTTGCGCCCCACTAGGACAAAGCCCACGTTGGACGAACGGCGCATCATCTCGCGCACATCCATGGTCATGGCATAGTCGCGCTTGTCGGCATCGGTGACGGTATCGTCGCCCACCTTGATGCTCGCCGGCACCTCAAACGACGTACTCGATCGCACGACGCCCAAGTCGAAGCCGGCGCCCGCCACGAGCGTCTTAAAGACCGAGCCGGGCTCGTAGGCGTCGGTGACCAGGCGCAGATTCATATCCTCGGTCTTGGCATTCTCCAGATCGGTCTGGTCGTAGGTCGGGTACGAGCAGGCTGCCAAAATCTCGCCTGTCGTAGGATCGGTGACCAGCGCCGAGCCGTTCTTGGCCTTAGTCTTCTCAACTGCCTCTGCCAGGGCATCCTCGGCCGCACGCTGGATATTGACGTCGAGCGTCGTCACGATATCAACGCCGTCGACCGCAGCCACCTTTTTATAGGCACCGCCCGCGATATAGCTGCCGTCCCTCGCGCGCTCGCGTACGAGAGAACCGTTCGTGCCGGTCAGAAGCTTGTTGTATTGCTTTTCGAGACCCGTCAAGCCGTCGTTGTCTACATTCACTACACCCAGCACCTGCGATGCCAGATTGCCGTATGGATATACGCGCTTCATGGCCTGCTCAAAAAGCACGCCGGGCAGGTTCTTCTTCTCCAGCGCCGCAACATCGTCTTCGTCCACCTGGCGCTTGATATACACCCAGGTTCCATCGGACTCAACGAGCTTGCGGCAGGTCTTTTTATCGATTCCAGTTGCCTTGACCAGCGCCGACACCGTCTTGTCAACATCCTCGACAAGCTGCGGGTTCACGGCGATGTTGCGACATTCGACCGACGACGCCAGCACGTTACCATTGCGGTCGTAGACGGTGCCACGTTTGGCATAGAGGGTCTGCGCAAGCAGGCGGCGCGCATCGGCACGCTCGCGCAGTTTATCGGCTTCGACAATTTGATAGTCGGCAAGGCGAAAGACGCCCAAGCCCAAGCCAAGCCCGATGAAGCCCATGACGGCTTTGCGGCGAGGCAGAGGCGCGCCTGTGAGCCATTCGGTCGACGAACTCTTGCGCGACCTGGTGTTATGCACTTGAGGGCCGCCCGAGCCGCGAAGTCGCGACGCCGGGTCGTTGCCACGGGACTGCCCGGCGTTGTAAGATTGCCGACCCGTTCCTTGATAACCAGAACGTCCCCGCGACGAGGGACGTCCAGAACCGCGGCCCCCATCGGAACCGCGGCGATAGTCATTTGTCATACTCAGCTACCGTCTTGCTACTGAGCGGTCGCGGTCGCGTTGGCGCCCGCGGCTGCATCCTGCGAAAAGTCAAGTGTAACGCTCTCGCTGGGCTCCACCATGCCATAAGCGCCCGCAAGGTCGCGAATGCGCGTGTCGGCGCCATAGACCGAATGCATGACCTCCAGGTCGGAGCTCTCATCGGTCGCTTTTTCGAGCGTGTTGGTAAGCTCGGCGTTGCTGTTGAGCACCTGGGCCGTAACGCCGGCGAGCGCCACGCGGGCGACGCCGATCGTCATGAAGATAGCCGCAATGATGCAAAACGTTTTAAGAACGCTCATGAAAACCGGGCTTACCGCCTGGTTTGCCTGACGGCCCGCGCCCGTGTAGACATCAAAGCGCGGCGTGCGCTGCTCACGGGGAGCAACGGGGGCCTGCGGCGTCTCACGATAGGCGGGCATGGCGTTCATATCATAGGCGAGTGCTGCGCTTGAAGTGTTGTAGCCCATGATATGCCGCCTCCCATCCCGAGTACGTTGGTAGTGTGTTTAAGCTTCGTTTATGGTGCGAGCGGGAGGTCCAATATCGCGCGGTCGCGCCTACAGACGCTGCGCCACGCGGATTTTGGCTGATCTCGCCCGAGGGTTGCGCTCAACCTCATCAGGCTGGGCAACCAAGGGTTTGCGGGTGATGACCTTGAGTATCGGCACGTTGCCGCACACGCACACCGGAATCTCCGGCGGACACGTGCACCCCTGGCTCATCTCCTTAAAGTGGTTCTTTACGATACGGTCCTCGAGCGAGTGATACGAGATGACGCAGATACGTCCGCCCGGGTTGAGCCACCTGGTGGCGGCATCAAGCCCTCGTTCGAGCACATCGAGCTCGTGATTGACCTCGATGCGAATGGCCTGGAAACTTTTCTTGGCCGGGTGTCCGCCATGCCGACGAGCGGCAGCCGGGATACCCGCCTTGATGATCTCGACAAATTGGCCGGTGGTTTCGATCGGTTCTTGCTCGCGGCGGCGCACGATCTCGCGCGCGATCTGCGAGGCGAACTTCTCTTCGCCGTAGACGCGTAGAATCCGGGCGAGGTCGTGTTCGTTATAGGTGTTGATGACCTCAGCTGCGTTTAAGGTGTTATTACCCGGATCCATCCGCATGTCCAATGGGGCGTCCTCGTTATACGAAAAGCCCCTGCCAGGGATATCGAGTTGCGGCGACGAAACGCCCAAATCGAACAGGAAGCCATCGACCCCGGGCACCTCGGCCGAGCAAAGTAGCTCGTCCAAGTCGCCGAAGTTGCCCTTCAGCAGCTGGTGCGGAACGCCGGGAACCTCGCGGTCCAGACGGGCGCCAGCGGCCTCGAGGGCCATGTCGTCCTGATCGACGCCGAGCAAAAGGCCCGTCTCCCCCACCTGCGCGGCCATCTTTACCGAATGGCCGGCACCGCCAAGGGTGCAATCGCAGACAACGGAGCCGCTCTTTAGCCGCAGCGACTCAAGCACTTCGCCGAGCATGACAGGTTCATGCCGATATTCTTGTGTCAAGATCCCACGCTCCATCCGTTACCCGTGCCTTGCCCTTACGAGAAGAAGAGGTCCAGCAGGGCCTCATCGTCATCGTCCTCATCGGCCGCGGCGCGATCCCAAACCTCAAGGTGGTCGTAGTTGCCCACAACCGTGACCTCGCGGTCGAGGTTCGCCTGCTTGCGGAGAGACTCGGAAAGACCGATACGACCGGCACTGTCCACATCCATCGACGTGGTGCGCTTGTTGATCGCCCTCATGAGCTTCTGGTCATTAATGTCACGCGGGTTAAAACCCTCGTGGCCCTCACGACCCGCGAAGAGTCCTTCGACCCACTTATCGAAGGCCTCGGCAGAGAACACGTACAGAGCATCGACATCCAGGGCTTTGAACACGCGAACGTGCTCTCCAAGCTCCTCGCGAAGGGGTGCAGGCAGGGACAGACGACCTTTTGCATCGAGATTGCGCTCGTATGCACCAGTCATTCCCATGTGCGCCCTCCCCTCGGTTACTCAGATGGCACGTACGCGGGGAACCACCCCGCTTGTCGACGTCATTAATAATATGGGGAACCGCCCCATTTTTCAACACCTTTCCCCACCCTGTCTCTTATACACATCTCCGAGCCCACGAGACTACGCTG
>UQZU01000031.1 GCA_900545665.1 uncultured Collinsella sp. | reverse complement strand
GTCGGCAGCGTCAGATGTGTATAAGAGACAGGCTCACGGCTTCGCAGGGCAACTGCTGGTTTCACCGTTCCGGGCGTCAGACCCGCGGCGCATCCCTTTCCCTCTCGCTCACGGCTTCGCAGGGTCGCGCGAGGCAAAGGCATACGCCGCGGGTCTGACGACACGGGCTAGCCAACGAGTTTTGGCTAATAGATTGGTTTGCGTGCCGCCCCTTTTGGGGCGGCACTATTTGTTAGGGGGTACACTGGGTGGCGACTTTTAGTTTATCTACTACCTGATGGGGTGTTTTTTATGGGCAAGAAGTCTCGGGCTCGGGTTGCTGCGGCGGGAACTCGCAAGGATCCTGGTCGTCGGGTTGCCGAGGGTAAAAAGGCCGATCGTGCCGAGAAGGACAAGAAAGTCGGCGCGCATGCTCATCCTGAGTGGGCGCCTCATTTGAATTCGGCTAGTGAGGATTTGACTGCCAAGTTGTTTACTCTGGTCGAGGTAATTTTGGGCGTGGTGCCCCTTGTGGTTATCGGTTTATTCTTGGCTTCGAAGGACGCCACGAGTGTCGATAAACTCACCGAGGTCTTTTCGCAGGACCCCTCGATGGTGGTCTCGTTTATTTCTGCGTGCTTGCAGCCGTTTGTGGCGTACATGCTGTATATGGTCTACCGCAAATACTGCGAGGGTGATGCGGGCTTTGCCGCCGGTAACCTGATCGGTCTTTTGTGCTCCGAGATCCTACTGCTCAATATCCCGGGCGTCATCGGTATGGGCATCTTGCTGTGGCGTGTTTGGCGCAACGTCGCCCCGCACTTTGAGAGCTGGTTGTTTGAGCGCCGTGCAATGGGCGTGCTGGCAGACATCGCGGGCTCGCTCGTGATTCTAGCCTTGGCGTTTATGTGCGCCACCGCCGCCCGCGGTCTCGCGGGCATGTAGTCTGTCCTCACCGACCACGGAGCGCAGGGCGGGGAAACCTTTCCCTCTCGCTCACGGCTTCGCAGGGTCGCGCGAGGCAAAGGTTTCCCCGCCCTGCGCTCCGGCGTTGAGTCGTCGCATGCTCGCTACAGAAAAGCTGATATTAAAGATTGTGTGCCGCCCCTTTTTGGGGCGGCACGTTTTTGTGGGGTCCCGGTCTCCACAATTTTCGTCAAGCTTTTGGTTAGATTTTGGTCAGTTGGCGTAAGGGTGGAAAGCCAAAAGATTGCTGGCGAAAAAAGCTCAGAGAAAGTGCTGGTAGGGGAGTTATTGAGCTTTTCGACAGCTTTTGAGCAAAAGAAACTTTGTGGCTATTGCCGGCGATTGCGTTGTCGCGGTCATGGCGGTGCGGGATGCTGGTCGTAAGCGTCGAATGCTCCGATTTTGGAGGCCAGCATGGATCTGTTTCTTGAGACTCCGCAGCAACAAGCCGAGCGCATGTTGCGCCAACAGCAACGGCTTATGGAGATGCAAATGCAAGGGGTAGCCGCCCAACCCCCTGCGCAAAACGTTACGCCCGCGGTTTCGCCTGCGGGCGGATCGGCACCAGAGGCCTATTCCGTACAGCAAGATTCATATGCGCAGGAGCTCGCGTTCGACAAGCGTCGTGCGTGTCGTCGCCGCGTGGGCCAGCGCCTGCGCACATTGGCGATGATCGTGCTCATTCCGCTAGGACTTGCGGCGATTTTCTTGGTCTCGTATGCGCTCACCTGTATCCTCAACGGTGCTTCGCCCGGCGAAGTGCTCCAACATCTGTCAGCCCTCGGCCAGCGCCTAGGCGATGTCATAACAACAATCCGCGCCGGCTGGGAGAGTTAGCGTTTGTCACATTAGGACTTCTAGGGTGTAGGGATTATCGCCACGAGCGGAATTCTTGCATCCTGTTGGTCCTGTCGTGCGACTGAATAGTATTATTGAAGATGAATAAGAATAGTAAATGAACGGAGGCGCTCGGTTGAATCTGACCTTTGAGGGATTCTTAAAAGGCTATTGCCGAGAGCTATCCGGACAGCAGTCACTGAGTTTTAGAAAACTGGTTGAGCAGGCGATGACGGTTGCGCCGCGCGTGGCGGAGCCTCTGTTTTTGCTCGCTTTGGCGCAAGGAAAAGCCGAATACGTTCTGGGCTTATCCGAGGGCTCGTGGATGGAACAGGATTACCGAGACGTTTTATCCTTGTACGGCCAAGCGGGTAGCATGGCGTCTCTATGCGCCAAAAGTGAGCTCCCTAATCGTTATGCCAACGTTTGGCGTGCGTATAGAGCGGTGAAGGAAAAGCCGGCGGCCGATAGAAGGGTGAACGCCCTGATGAGAAAGAAAACGCTGGAAGCATTGGAGGAATCGGGTGTAACGCGCTATGGCCTCTGCCGTGCTCTGCGCCTGAATAAAGGAAACGTATACGCATACTTGGCCGGCGATGACTCAAAGGTGAGCAGGAAAACGGCGCGCCGCATTATGGAATATGCGGAGGAGAGGGGTGCCCAAGAAGGGGCCGGGCGCCCGGTGTGTGTGACGGGGTAAGATTGATCGCGGTTTTGATTGGTGCTCGATTGGGTTTGTTGGGCGGAGTTTATGTCTGCTATTGATATTGTGCTTGTTGTGATCGCCTTGGTGGCGGTGGGGGTTGCTGTGGCTTGCGCCCTCCAGCTCAAGAGCCTGCGTGCCGAGTTGCGGGAGCGTGGCGACAGTAGCGCGGAAACGCTGGCAGCACTCGAGCAGGCCAACAACGCGCTCGATGCCCTGAACGTCGCGCTGGCCGAAACTCGCCGCACGGCCAATGCCATCGCGCAGCAGCAGACGACAGATGCGGCCGTGGAGCAGCAACGTTACCTGACCATCGCACGCGAGTTCTCGCAAGCTGGTGACCGGATGGATGACCTGCGCCGCGAGACGGCCCAACAGCTCGGTGTCAATCGCGAGGGCATCGAGCATCGCCTGGACAAGGTGCGCGAGACGGTCGATGCCCAGCTGGGTGCTATCCGCAAAGACAACAACGTGCAACTCGATCAGATGCGCGCGACGGTGGACGAGAAACTCTCCCGCACGCTCAACGATCGCCTGTCGGCATCGTTTAAGCAGGTGAGCGACCAGCTCGAGGCCGTGTACAAGGGCCTGGGCGACATGCAGTCCATCGCCACCGGCGTGGGCGACCTTAAGCGCGTGCTGGGCAACGTGAAGGCGCGTGGTATTTTGGGCGAGGTGCAGCTGGGTGCAATTCTGGCGGACATTCTTACACCCGACCAGTATCTGGAAAACGTCGCCACCAAGCCCGGCGCCTCGGAGCGCGTTGAGTTTGCCGTCAAGCTGCCGGTGGACGAGGGCGACCCCGTGCTGCTGCCGATTGACTCCAAGTTTCCGGGCGACGCGTACGAGCACCTGCTCGACGCGCAGGAGTCGGGTGACGCGGAGGCCGTCGCCGTAGCGCGCAAGACGCTCGATATGATGGTGAAGCGCGAGGCAAAGGACATCTGCGAAAAGTACCTGAGTGTGCCGGCAACGACCAACTTTGGCATCATGTTCGTGCCGTTTGAAGGACTGTACGCCGAGGTCGTCAGCCGCCCCGGGCTTATCGAGACCCTGGGCCGCGACTATCACGTCAACGTTGCCGGCCCCAGCACCATGGCGGCCATTCTCAACAGCCTGCAGATGAGTTACCAAACGTTTAAGCTGCAAAAACGCACCGACGATGTACTGCGCGTGCTCTCCGCTGTCAAGGCCGAGCTGCCGCGCTATCAAAAGGCGCTGCGCCGCGCCCAGCAGCAGATCGAGACCGCGGGCAAAACGGTCGAGGGCATCATTACCACGCGCACCAACGTCATGGAGCGCAAGCTCAAGGACATCGACGCGCTGGAAGATGCCGAGGAGGCCGACGAGATTTTGGGGCTTACGTCCGCGGAGCTGCTCGCAGACCAAAAAGACTAGGACTAATTGCAACAAGACGGTGGGGCGCCGGCGTAAACGCGGGGCGCGGGCGCTTTTCGCGTCGCACTTGCCTGAAGTGCGCTTTAGTGTGCAACAATGGCGTTTCGCCCTATCAGACGCGAAAGGAAGCCCATGTCCCAGAGAAGCACCAGCCCGCTCAGTCGCTCCACCGTGCGCCGCACGCTGCAGCGGTTTTGGGGTGTCACGCGCACGCAGCCGCTGATTGTCTTTCTCTCGGTATTCTCGTCGGCGGGCTACATCTTTTTGCTGACGTTTGCCAATACCTATGTGATGGCCCTCATTGTCGACCGCGTTCAAGCCGGTCCCGTGGCGGGTGACCAGGTGTTTGAGGTCTTCGGCCCCTATATCCTGGCGCTCGTACTCGTTAACCTGGTGGGTCAGATCCTCTCCAAGTTACAGGACTACACCGTCTACAAGCTCGAGATTGCAGGCAACTATCACCTGGCGCGTCTATGCTTCGACACGCTCTCCAACCAATCCATGACATTCCATACCAGCCGCTTTGGAGGATCGCTCGTGAGCCAGACGAGTCGTTTTATGAGCGGCTACACGGGGCTGGTGGACGTGACGGTGTATTCGCTCATCCCCACCATCACCTCGGTCATCTGCACCGTGGCTGCACTCGCCCCGGTGGTGCCGACGTTTACCGTGATCCTGGTGTGCATCATGGTCGTCTACATCGCGTTTGTCTGGCTTATGTACAAGCGCATCATGCCGCTTTCGGCCGCGACGTCCGCCGCGCAGAACAAGCTCTCGGGCGTGCTCTCCGACGCGGTCACGAACATCTTGGCCGTTAAGACCTGCGGGCGCGAGGACTTTGAACGCGATCTGTTCGACGCCGCCGATCGTGCCGCGCGCGATGCCGAGACGGTCTCGATGCACGCCATGATGCAGCGCAACTTTACGACCTCGGGTCTTATCGTCATCACCATGGCCGTGGTGAGTGTGTTCGTGGCGGGCGGCAACGCGTGGTTTGGCATCTCGGCCGGCTCGCTCGTCATGATCTTTACCTACACCTATAACCTCACGATGCGCCTGAACTACGTAAGCTCCATGATGCAGCGCATCAACCGCGCGCTCGGCGATGCGGCCGAGATGACGCGCGTGCTGGACGAGCCATGTTTGGTGGCAGACGACCCGGACGCCCCTGAGCTCAAAGTGACCGAGGGCGCGATTGATTTTGAGCACCTAAGCTTTGCGTACCGTGACGCTGCAGCGGGCGAAAGCGTGTTCGATGACCTGACACTTCATGTGGCGGCGGGCCAGCGCGTGGGCCTGGTGGGCAAATCGGGCTCGGGTAAGACGACGCTCACCAAGCTGCTGCTGCGCCTGGACGATGTACAGGGCGGCCGCGTGCTCGTGGACGGCCAGGACGTCTCGCGCTGCACGCAGCAGAGCCTGCGCCGCCAGGTTGCCTACGTGCCGCAGGAGGCGCTGCTGTTCCATCGCTCCATTCGCGAGAATATCGCCTACGGACGCCCCGACGCCACCGACGAGCAGATCCGCGAGGCGGCTCGCTTGGCTAATGCGACCGAGTTTATCGACCGCTTGCCCCGTGGCTTTGACACTATGGTGGGCGAGCGCGGCGTCAAGCTCTCGGGCGGCCAGCGTCAGCGCGTGGCTATCGCCCGCGCCATCCTAACCGACGCGCCGATTCTGGTGCTCGACGAGGCGACGTCTGCCCTCGACAGCGAGTCCGAGGCGCTGGTGCAGGAGGCGCTCGAAAACCTGATGCGTGGACGTACCTCCATTGTGGTGGCGCACCGCCTGTCCACTGTGGCGGCGCTCGACCGCATTGTGGTGCTGGCCGATGGCGAGATCGTCGAGGACGGCACGCATGCGCAGCTCGTCGAGGCGGGTGGCGAGTACGCGAGCCTGTGGAGCCGTCAGACCGGCGCATTCTTGGAGGCGTAAGCGTCTCGGACGTGGGACAATTGTGCCCATAAGTTTATTGTGCCGTTGAGCCGAGGAGTCGTTATGCCACGCGAGACCAATGCCGCCAAACGCGAGCGCGCCGTTGAGGTGTGTGAGCGCCTCAACCGTCGCTATGGCCCGGTCGAGTGCTTTTTGGACCACGAGAATCCCTTCCGCCTGCTGATCGCGGTGTTGCTCTCGGCGCAAACGACCGACGCGCAGGTCAACAAAGTGACGCCGCGGCTGTTTGCCCAGTGGCCCACACCCGAGGCCATGGCTGGGGCGAGCGTGGCTGACGTGGCAGACACCATCAAGTCGCTCGGCTTCTACAAGAGCAAAGCCAAACATGCCGTCGAGGCCGCGCAGATGATCGTCGCCGACTATGGCGGCGAGGTGCCGGCCGACATGAAGGAACTCGTGAAGCTGCCGGGCGTGGGACGCAAGACGGCGAACATCGTGCTCAACGTGGGGTATGGCATCGTGGAAGGCATTGCGGTGGACACGCACGTCAACCGCATTGCGCACCGCCTGATGCTGAGTCCCAAGACGCATGCCAAGGAGCCGCTCAAGACCGAGCAGGATCTGCTCAAGATTTTGCCGCACGAGTATTGGGAGTCGGTTAACCATCAGTGGATCACCTTCGGTCGCGAGATCTGCGACGCCCGCAAACCCAAGTGTGACGAGTGTCCGCTGGCAGATTTGTGCCCCAGCGTGCGCGTAGCGGGGTAGGGCGGAACGCATCTTCGTCTGGCGTTTTTTGCGGGGCTGGGTTTGCCCTTGAGCCGGAGTCCTCTCCATGCGCTACCATGACAGACAATGTATTTGACGTACGACCCGCCGAGCTTGCCCCGGCGGGCTTTTGGCGTTGCGATGCCGGAGGAACAGCATGCTCATTCACCGTATAGCCGCGCAGCTCTACACTGCCGAGGCGTTGCAGACCGTCGAGGCCGGACTCGATGCCGGCGAGGACGTGACGCTGGCCGTGTCGCAGTCGGGTCGCACGCTTATGGCGGCGGCCCAGTTCGCGCGCCGTCCGCGCCCCACGGTCTATATCGTGAGCGGCGAGGACGCGGCCGATCGCGCTGCGCGCAGCCTGGCCGCCTATGTGGGGCTGGCACACGTGTGCCGCTTTCCCGAGCGCAAGGACTATCCGTGGCGCGAGCAGGCGCCCGACGATGCCGTGGTGGCGCAGCGCTGCGAGGCTCTGGGGCGCATCGTGCGCGGGGACAACTGCATCATGGTTGCCTCGGCCCGCGCGCTGCTGCGCTGCGTGCCGCCGGTCGAGAGCCGCTATTGGGAGTCCACGACCTTTGCGGTGGGCGAGGAGATTCCTTTTGATGAGGTGCCGCAGCGCCTAGTGGGCATGGGCTACACCAATGCCGGCGCCGCCGACGCGCCCGGTCTGTTCCGCGTGCACGGCGACACCGTCGAGGTGTTTCCCGCGCAGGAAAAAGCGCCCGTGCGCATTGAGTTCTTTGGCGACGAGATCGACCGCATCCGTCGCATGGTGAGCTCAACGGGGCAGACCATCGGTAACGAAGACAGCATCGAGATCTTCCCCTGCCGTGAGCTGGCGCTTACCGACGAGGCCGTCCACAACATGCATGTGGCGCTCTATCGCGCCAGCCAGGACGACAGCAAGCTGGCCGCATTGCTCGAGATGGTGGATGCGCGCATCGTTACACCCGAGCTCGACCGCTTTTTGCCGGTAATGTACGGCCAGACCGTGAGCCCGCTGGCGCACGTGAGCGGCAAGGCGCTCGTGGTGCTGTCCGAGCCGCGCTCGCTGTTCGACGATTGCCTGCGTGCCTACGAGGATATCGAGGCGCGTGCTGGCGAGGCAGGGATTGACCGGCTGGATGGCCTGTATGTACGTGCCCAGCAGCTCGATTTTGGTGCCCAGCAGCGCCTGAACTACGTGAGCCTCATCCGTGCCGGCGGCGCGGTGACGGCGGAGCTCAAGATTGAGCAGCCGGCCATTGCGGGCTCGGACAATCGCTTTATGACGCGCATTCAGGAAGTCGTGGGCAAGCGCTACGCCTGCGTGTTTGCCATTCCCGACCGCGGTGCGCGCGAGTCGATGGAGCTTACCTTTGGCGACGAGGGCATTACCTTTGAGGAGTCGCTGACGTCCGCCCCCGAAAACGCTGGTGTTATCGGCGACCGCGTTCGCGTGGCAGCGGCGGATTCCGCCGACCGTGCCGCACGCCAGGAGGCCCATGCTTCCATTCGCGAGCGTAAGGCCGACGCGCTCAACGCCCGCTCGCTCGAGGCGGGCGCCGCGCAGGCTGCCGCCGGCGCCGCCGTGCCCACTATTTCGCGCGGACGTGTGACCTTTGTCGATGCCGCCTTGCCGCAGGGCGTGGTGGTGCCCGATGCCAACCTGGCCGTGTTCTCGATCGCCGACCTCAATGCCCGCATGGATGCCAACCGCGCGCGCAGCCGCCGCAAGGTGGACATTACGCAGATCACGTTCCCGTTTAAGCCGGGCGATTACGTGGTGCACGCTACCCACGGCATCGCGCTCTTTAGCGAGATCGCGCGCCAGGAAGTGGGCGGCAAGGAACGCGACTACTTTTTGCTGGAATATGCCGATGGCGACAAGCTCTACGTGCCGCTCGAGCAGGTCGACCGCATCACGCGCTACGTTGGCCCCGACGGCGACAAGCCGCGCCTGACCAGGCTCAACACAGCCGACTGGACGCGCGCTACCAACAAGGCGCGCAAGAACGCCAAAAAGCTGGCGTTTGACCTGGTCGACCTGTATACGCGCCGCTCGTCGATTACCGGTATCGCCTGCCCGCCCGACACGCCCGAGCAGATCGAGATGGAGGAGAGTTTCCCTTACGACGAGACGCGCGACCAGCTGGAGGCCATCGCCGACATTAAGGCCGACATGGAGGCGCCCAAGCCCATGGACCGCCTGCTGTGCGGCGACGTGGGCTTCGGCAAGACCGAGGTTGCCCTGCGCGCGGCGTTTAAGTGCGTGGACTCCGGCCGCCAGGTCATGGTGCTCTGCCCCACGACCATTCTTGCCCAGCAGCACTACGAGACCTTCTTTGAGCGCTTTGCTCCGTTTGGCCTCGAGGTTGAGGTGCTCAGTCGCTTCCGCACGCCGGCGCAGCAGAAGCGCGCGCTCAAGGCATTTGCCAAGGGCACGATCGATGTGCTCATCGGCACGCACCGCCTGCTTTCGGCCGATGTGAACCCCAAGAACCTGGGCCTGGTGATCATCGACGAGGAACAGCGCTTTGGCGTGCAGCACAAGGAGCAGCTCAAGAACCTGCGCGAGCAGATCGACGTGCTCACGCTTTCGGCAACGCCCATTCCGCGTACCATGCAGATGGCCACGAGTGGCGTGCGCGACATGAGCCTGATCACGACGCCGCCGACCGGGCGTCGTCCCGTGATCGTGCACGTGGGGGAGTACGACCCCGATGTGGTGAGCGCGGCGATTCGCCTGGAGGTGGGCCGCGGCGGTCAGGTGTATTACGTGTCCAACCGCGTCAAGACCATCGATGACGCCGTGGCGCGCGTGCACGAGGCCGCGCCCGAGGCGCGCGTGGGCGTGGCGCACGGCAAGATGAGCCCGCGCGAGGTCGAGGACGTGATGATCGAGTTCGCGACCAAGAAGATTGACGTGCTCATCGCCACGACCATCGTGGAGAGCGGCATCGACAACGCGACCGCCAACACGCTCATCATCGAGGACTCGCAGCGCCTGGGTCTGGCACAGCTCTACCAGCTCAAGGGCCGTGTGGGCCGTTCTGCCACGCAGGCCTACGCGTACTTTATGTTCCCGGGCGAGCTGCCGCTCACCGAGGAGGCGACGGCGCGCCTGACCGCACTTTCCGAGTTCCAGGACCTGGGCAGCGGCATGCGCATCGCCATGCGCGACCTGGAGATTCGCGGCGCCGGCTCGCTTATGGGAGCCGAGCAGCACGGCAACCTGTCGAGCGTGGGCTTTGACCTGTTTACGCAGATGCTGGGCCAGGCCGTGGCCGAGGCGCGCGGCGATGACGACGCCGGCGTGGAGGCGGCGAGCGTGGGTATTAACCTGCCGGCCGACTACTTCTTGTCCGAGGAGTACCTGCCGGCGGTGGATCAGCGCGTGCTCGTGTACCGCAAGCTCGCAGCGGCCGAGGACTTGGAGAGCATCGATGAGGTGCAGGAGGAGACCGAAGCCGCGCATGGCGAGCTGCCGTTGGCGGGACTCAACCTGTTCAATCGCGCGCGCATCCGCATTCGCGGCGAGCGTCTGGGGCTCGAGAGCGTCACGCTCAGTGGCGGCCGCATCACGTTTTTGGGCGTCGACGTGCCCAAGAAGGTGGCCTTTGAGCTTAAGAACCGGTACGGCGCGGTGAACTTCCCTAAGAGCCGCAAGCTGTCGGTGCCCTACAAGGCGGGCGCCGGCGCGGGCAGCGGCCTGGGTCGCGGCCTCGACGCCAACGACGGCACCGGCCCGGTGGCCGCGGCACTCATGCTGCTGCAACAGCTGGGTGCGAGCGACGACGACTAACGGGTCGACGCTGCAAACGCCCCATTTGGGCAATCTGACCCTCACTCGTCGGTCGCGTACGCAAGTACGCTTCCCTCCTCCTTCGGGCCACCTTGCCACAAATGGAACGTTTTCGCTTACTTATGCTCAACCTGTAAGGGTATTTACGGGACAAAGCCATCTTCGTCTCACCCACATTGCAGGTTGACCGCCCTTCGCCCGACCGAAAGGAAAGCATGTTCGGATACATCTATAAGAAAGATGTCGCCATTATCGCGGTTGTCCTGTGCCTTTGTCTGAGCGTGGGCAGTTTCTTCGATTACCAGATCTCGAGCGCGCTGTTCAACGTCGGCAGCATGTACGGCCGCTTTATCGAGGCCGCCGGCGAGCTGCCGTTCGAGCTGACGGCGAGCGTCGCGGGCGTTATGCTCGTACGCGCGATGCGTCTCGACTCCAGGGGGAGCAAATGGCTTGCCGTGCTCGGCATCCTCGTCAACGTTGGCCTGGCCGGCTACGAGATTGTTTCGTCCCTGCGGGTTGGCGGCAAACTCATTGCCGTTCAGCTGGTGCTGACGTTTGTGCTGGTCATCGCCGCCAACCTTATCATCTATCGCCTCACGCGCACGACCGAGCCCGATGAGCTCACGCGCTGGGCGTTGATGGTGCTTGCCGTGTGGGTCGCTCAGGCCATTATCCTCAACGTCATTGTTAAGCCGTTGTGGTCGCGCCCGCGCATGCGCGTGATCGAGGTCACGCCGGGGCTCAATTTTCAGCCGTGGTGGGTGATTGGCAACCCCGACAAGTGGAGCTATATCGCCGCCGGCGTAATCAAGGACGGCTTTAAGTCGTTCGCGAGTGGACACACCGCGCATGCGGCGATTGGCCTGATGCTCGCCGGGCTTCCCGCAGCGGCCTTTAAGGAAAAGCCGTCGCACCGCCGGGTGGTCTTTTGGACGGCGGCTGTGGTCGCGGCGCTCGTCGCCTTTGGCCGTATCGTGATCGGGGCGCACTTTTTGAGCGACGTGAGCTGCGGCTTTGCCCTGGTACTGGCACTTGAGTGCCTTGCCGCGCGCATTGCCTATCCCAACGGCGTACAATAGCCCCGTTTGAATCATCGGGCCCGTGCCCGGCTAGAGAGGATTGCCATGCTCGCGTTTAACAATGACTATTCCCACGGCGCACATCCGGCGGTGCTGCAGGCGCTCGTCGACACCAACATGGAGCCACAGCCCGGCTACGGTACCGATGCGCATACCGAGCGTGCCAAGCAGCTTATTCGCGAGGCCTGCCAGGCCCCCGATGCCGACGTGTTTTTTCTGGTGGGCGGCACGCAGGCCAACGCGACGGTGATCGATATGCTGCTCGCGCCGTACGAGGGCGTCGTTGCTGCCGAGACTGGCCACGTCGCCTGCCACGAGGCGGGCGCCATTGAGTTTGGCGGCCACAAGGTGCTCACCATCCCCGGCTACGAGGGCAAGATGCGCGCCGAGGACCTCGAGAACTATATCCAGGTGTTCTATGAAAACGAGAGCTACGAGCACACGGTGTTCCCGGGTGCCGTGTACGTGAGTCTGTCGACCGAGTACGGCACGCTGTACTCCAAGGCCGAGCTCGCGGCGATTCACGCGGTGTGCCAGAAGCGCGAGATTCCGCTGTTTGTGGACGGTGCTCGCCTGGCCTATGCGCTGGCGGCCGATGAGTGCGACATTACCCTGCCCGAGCTGGCGCAGCTGTGTGACGTGTTCTACATCGGCGGCACCAAGTGCGGTGCGCTCTGCGGCGAGGCTGTGGTGTTCTGCGGCATGCACGCCCCGGCGCATCCCATTCCGCGTATTAAGCAGCACGGCGCGCTGTTGGCCAAGGGCCGCCTGACGGGCGTGCAGTTTGAGGCGCTCTTTACTGACGGCCTGTATTTTGAGATTGGCCGTCAGGCGATCGAAACCGCTCAGGCGCTTCGTCGCGTGCTGCACGAGCACGGCTACCGGTTCTTCTTGGAGACGCCCACAAACCAGCAGTTCGTGATTCTGCCCAACGAGGACATGGCGCGCATTCGCGAACATGCCTCGATCGAGTACTGGGAAAAGTACGACGAGACCCACACGGTGGTGCGCTTTTGCACCAGCTGGGCCACGACGCAGGAGGATATCGACGCGCTGGCGGCTGTCCTGTAGCCTGATGTAATGACGAGGGCCACCCTGCGCCGGGTTTGGCGCAGGGGGGCCTTTGCTTTTGGGGAGAAGGGTTGTATGACCGAGATGTCCGAGCCGACGATTCGCCTGGCGACGCCCGATGATGCGCCGGCGTTGCTTGCCATCTATGAGCCGTATGTGCGCCAGACGGCGATTACCTGCGAATACGAGGTGCCGAGCGTTGAGGAGTTCGCCGGGCGCATCGAGCGTACGCTCAAGCGCTATCCGTATCTGGTGATGGAGTTGGACGGGCGTCCGGTAGGCTATGCCTACGTGAGTCCGCTTAACAGCCGCGAGGCATACGACTGGTCGGTCGAGACGTCGATCTACCTGGCACGCGATGTGCGCCATGGCGGGCTGGGTCGCAAGCTGCACGATGCGCTCAAGCAGTGCCTGATCGCGATGGGCATCACCAACATGTGCGCGCTCATCGCCGTGCCGCACGACAAGGACGACGAGTATCTAACGCACAATAGCCAGGACTTCCATGCCCATATGGGATATCGCTTGGTGGGCGCCTTCGATCGCTGTGCCCAAAAGTTCGGCCGCTGGTACGACATGTGCTGGATGGAGTTGGTCCTGGCCGAGCGCACGCCCAACCAACCCAAACCAACCTGGTTCCCCGACCTCCCCAAACCTACCATTTAGGGACAGGTTTATTTTGGCAGGTTAGCCGATTGGCTCGGTGTATTTGGCGCGGTCGGTGCGTTGGATGCGCTTGGAGACGTGGAGCGGGCGGCCGTCGGTGTCGTAGACGTAGTCGGTGATTAGGATCAGCGCCTGCCCGCGCTCAACGTTGAGCAAAAACGCCTCGTTTTGCGAGGCATAGCACACCTCAAAGGTCTTATGCCCCTGTGCCGGCGCGCGATGGAATTCCTGGCGCAGCGTGGCGTAGAGCGAACCGTTGATATCGCGATCGATGAGTGCTTCGAAGCTCGGTGGTAGATAGGTGGTCTCCAGGCACAGCGGCGCATCGTCCAGATAACGCAGGCGGACAAGTTTGACGAGCTTGCTGCCCACGGCGACATCGAAGAACTTGGCCGCATTGCCCGCGGCCTTGGCAAAGCCCGAGTCCACCGTGCGCGTGGTGGGCTTCATACCCTGACCCTGGACCTGTGTCGTGTAGCTCGAAAACACCAGGTTGTTCTCGTGGAGCGCCGGCGTGTCGGCCACAAAGGCGCCACGCCCGCGCTCGGTGCGCACCAGGCCCTCATCAACGAGCACCTTAAGGGCGTGGCGTACGGTGCTACGCGACAGCCCCGATTCGTCCATGAGTTCCATCTCGGACGGCAGCTTGTCTCCGCGCGCGTAGGTGCCGGAGGCGATGCGGTCGCGCAGCATGCCCGCCAAGCGCTCGTATTGGGTCAGTCTCTTTTTAGATGAAGCGTTCATGCGATCAACCTGTATCTAACCTGTATGCGTATCTAATCAAGCATGTATTCAATACAACAACAAAACCGCTGGTATTAAGTTATCGAAAACCGTATCAGCAAATTTTCTAAGACAAATATAGCATACAACTAGTCGACATAACCAAAACATGTATGTAACTTGTATGCCATCGAGAGCATCAAACGAGAAGAAAGGCTGATGCACGATGACTACTCAGGAACAGGTTAAGGACGTCGTCTCCCAGGTTTTGGCCGACAAGGCAGACAAGGGCGGCATCAAGCGCGTCGTGTGGATTGGCGCCGGCGGATCCAACGGCGGCAACTATCCTGCCCAGTACTTTATGGAGCACGAGGCCACGCAGGTCGTGAGCTCCAGCTACACCAGCAACGAGTTCGTGCACGCCACGCCCGCCTATGTCAACGAGAACACCCTGGCCGTCGTCGTGTCCATGCGCGGCACCAAGGAGACCATCGTCGCCGCCCAGGTCGCCAAGGACCACGGCGCCAGCACCATCGCCATCTATGTCGACGAGTCCGGCCTCACCGAGGTCTGCGACTACAAGATTCAGTATGACAGCCTGGCCGTCGACGAGTCTTGCATGGGCCGTACCAACTCCGCCGTCGTGACCATGATCGCCATGGAGCTTACGCAGCAGACCGAGGGCTATGCCGAGTACGAGACCGCTATGGCCGCGTTCGACTTGGTCGACCCCATCTATCGCAAGGCCGTCGAGTACACCCGTCCGCTCGCTGCCAAGTGGGCCGAGCAGAACGCCGACAAGCCCTGCATCAACGTGATGGCTCAGGGCCCGCTCTTTGGTGCCGCCTACGTCTTTAGCATCTGCAACGTGCAGGAGATGCTGCAGATCGACTCCTGCACCATCAACACCTGCGACTTCTTCCACGGCCCCTTCGAGATCCTGGACAAGCGCACCTCGCTGTTCCAGCTCATCAGCGTCGGCCGCAGCCGCTGCAACGACGAGCGCGGTATCCGCTTCGTCAACCAGTACGGTGGCGAGCGCGTCTATCAGCTCGACGCCAAGGAGCTCGGCCTCAACGACATCAAGGACAGCGTGAGTGAGTACTTCAACCACCTGATCTTTGCCCCAATCCTCAACAACGTGTACATGCGTGCGCTCTCTGTCGTCACCCACAAGGACTACATGACGCGCCGCTACATGTGGAAGCTTGAGTATTAGTTACGCGGTTTTACCAAACCGCGTAACGGCTCGACGCTGCGCGGTCCGCATTTGGGCAATCTGACGTTCAACTTCAAGGGCGCGACCAGAAGGTCAGCGCCCTTTCGTTTCACGTCACCTTGCCTCAAATGCGGCCCGCTCGCTGACTTATGCTCAACCAGCGGCGCCTTAGACGTTGGGAACGTTCCTTTTCTGCCGGCAGTTGGGGACAGTCCTAGTCGTTGGGGGGCGTTCTTGAATGACCAGTCATTTAAGTGCGTCCCCAATGACTACCCAATGAGTATGTGGGAGCAGATTTTTCCGTTCGCCGATTTGTGTCTTGAAAAATGTATATAACGACTATAACGTAGTGTGAAACATATTGGAAACAATACCGAGGAGGCTGCGTTGAAGAAAAGCAATCTGGGCTATGTGCTGGTGCTGATCGCCGCGCTTATGTGGGGCAGCATCGGAATCTTTGTAAACGGCATTGCGGCCATGGGCGTTTCGTCTCAGAGCATGGCGGCCTTTCGCTTGTTGGTCGGAGCGCTTATCTTGGCGCCGGTCCTGATGTTTATGGGCTGCCGTCCGGGTGAGGGGTCTACCGTGGCTCAGGGTCCGCTGGCTCTGTTCAAGGCAAGTCCTAAAGAGCTCGTTCCCTGCGCGCTTGTCGGTATCGTCGGTTTGGCCGCCGCCAACACCTGCTATTACGAGTGCATGGGCGAGGTGGGCATGTCCACGGCCTCGGTGCTGCTCTACACCTCGCCGGTGTTTGGCGTCATGCTCGGCCGCGTGCTTTATCGCGAGGACGTGACCCCCAACAAGCTCGTTGCCATTGTCTTTAACATCGTTGGCTGCGTGCTTGCAGTGACCAATGGTGACCTTTCCGGTTTTCATTTTTCGGTTTGGGGCGTCACGTCGGGCGTGATTGCAGGCCTTTGTGGTGCGTCACTCGCGGTGTTTAGCCGGATAGCAACCAAGACGGTCCACCCGCTGGCTGTCACGTTTTGGGGCTTTGTTTTTGGCGGTGCGGTTATGGCAGCCATCGCGGCTCCGTGGCCGGATGTCGCCGCGGCAATGTCGCCACAGTTGCTGCTGCTGTTCCTTGGTTTTGGACTCATCCCCACAGCCGTGGCCTACATCCTATATATGCAGGGTCTGTCCATGGGACTCGAGACATCGAAGGTTCCCGTCGTAATGTCTTTCGAGACGGTCGTCACCGTACTGGTGGGCATTGGTGTCTATGCCGAGCCCGCCGGCGCGATCAAGGTCCTGGGCATTGTGCTGGTGCTCGCGTCCATCCTGATTATGAACACCGACTTCTCCAAGCTGTGCAACAGTGTGTTTGTCGGTCATGTCGTTGAGAGCATGACCTTTAAGCCCAACGCGTGGTGGACAGAGAAATCGCAGGACATGGATCTGTTTAAGGAACGCACGGGCATTGCCTTGGAGCCCACCGTGCAAGAAAGCCCCTGGTACTTCGTGCGATAGGGGGTTGCGCGCGGCGTCCGACCTGGGGTTATCCCGCCGTCGCCGGCCTGCCCAGCCCCCACGTTTCAAGTGCGTTAAACCCGCGAACGGTCGTTTTTCACCCGCAAACGGTCTTTATACTAATTAGCAATATAAGCAACGTATAAGACGTTATAATGACCATAACGAAAAGGAGGAGGCAAGATGAATCAGATCATTCTCGCATCTCATGGCGGCCTGGCCGCAGGCGCCAAAGACACGCTCGAGATGGTTCTCGGCGACGTGTCGAACGTCCACGTCGTGTCGCTTGCTCGTGACGACAAGGAGCCCATCACCAACAAGGTGGACGCCATGATCGCCACGTTCAACGCGGACGACACCGTCTATGTGCTGACCGATATGCTCGGCAGCTCGGTCAACAACAACATGGTCGAGCTTTCCAAGAACGGCACGAAGTTCACGGTTGTCAGCGGTTTCAATATTCCGCTGGCGCTGACGCTCGCTATGAGCCCCGCCCCCATCAAGGATGCCGAGCTCGCGGCCCTCATCAACGAGGCCCGCACCGGTCTGACCAACCCCAATGCACCGGTCGAGGCTGCCGCGGCTCCCGCCAAGAAGGCCAAGGCGCCCCGTCACAGCTCCGGTCCCGCCAAGATCGTCCTCGCACGTCTTGACTACCGTCTGCTGCACGGCCAGGTCGTCTTTACCTGGACCACCAAGGTTCAGGCCGAGCGCATCATCGTCGTCGACAACGCTGCCGCCAACGATGACATCAAGAAGGGCGCTCTTAAGCTGGCCAAGCCCCAGGGCGTGCGCCTGAACGTCTTCACCGTCGAGCGTGCCCTCGCCAAGATGGACAAGCTCAACACCCTCGGCGAGCGCGTCATGTTCGTCTTTGGCAACACTGCCGAGATGCTGCAGTTCTGCCAGGGCTACAAGCTCGACGCCATCAACCTGGGCGCCACCGCCAACCACGACGGTGCCGATCAGGTCGGCGGCAAGGACAGCTCCGTCTTCCTCGATGCCACCCAGAAGGCCGATATCAACCAGCTGCTCGACATGGGCATCAAGCTCTACGTCCAGCAGACCCCCACGTATCAGAGCGTCGACATCGACGCCAAGCTGTAATCAACCAGGCTTTTGCCTGACTGAAAGGAGAAGGGTATGAATACGTTCATCAGTGCGGTGCTCGTCGGCCTCGTCGGCGTGTTCTGCATGTGGGACTCCCGCCTGCTCGGTCGTCTTAACTTCGAGCAGCCCCTCGTTGGTGCTACGCTCGTCGGTCTGCTGCTGGGCGATGTGCCCACCGGCCTTGCCGTCGGTGCCGCCGTCGAGCTCGTGTCCATGGGCCTGGTGCAGGTCGGCGCCGCCGTTCCGCCCGATATGGTCCTGGGCGGCATCGTGGCCGCTGCCTTTGCGTGCCTGACCGATGCTTCTGCCGAGACCGCCATGACGATCGCCATCCCGGTCGCCGTCCTGGGTCAGCTCCTCGGCATCGTGTTCCGTTCCATCATCGCCGCCCTCACCCATGTGGCAGATAACGCGATCGATAACGGAAAGTTCAAGACCGCCTACCGTATGCACATCTGCGCCGGCTCCGGTCTGTACGCTCTCATGTACTTCCTGCCGATCTTCCTCGCCGTCTTTGTCGGCACCGACCTGGTCCAGACCATCGTCAACATGGTTCCCGAGTGGCTGTCCACTGGTCTTAACGTTTCGACCAAGATCATGACCGCCTACGGCTTGGCCCTGCTGCTCACCATGATGATCAAGAAGGGTATGACTCCGTTCCTGTTCATCGGTTTCCTGCTCGCCGCTTACCTCAACCTGTCCGTCATCGCGGTCGCTCTGATCGGTGTGTGCCTGGCTGTCGTCTTCATGGGCTTCAAGTTCAACGGTTCCCATGCAGCCGCCGGTGTCGATTCCGATTACGATCCGCTCGAAGACGACGAAGACTAAGGAGGAACACACTATGGCAACCGCAACCAAGGACGTGTCCCTGAACAAGAAGGTCAGCCAGTTCTTCTGGCGCTCCTGGGCCATCCAGGCCTCTTGGAACTACGAGCGTCAGATGAACATGGGCTTCCTCTACGGCATGGTTCCCACGCTCGACCGCCTCTATCCCGACGAGTCTGACCCCAAGCAGCTCGAGGCCAAGAAAGAGGCTTACCACCGTCACATGGCGTTCTACAACTGCACCCCGCAGACGAGCGCTTTCATCCTGGGCCTCGCCGCCTCCATGGAGGAGGAGTACGCCAAGGATCCTGAGAACTTCGATCCCGATTCGATCAACGCGGTCAAGACCTCCCTCATGGGTCCGCTTTCCGGCATCGGTGACTCCTTCTTCCAGGGCACCATCCGCGTTATCGCCTTTGGTCTGGGCGTTCAGCTGGCTCAGCAGGGCTCCATCATGGGCCCGATCCTGGCCATGCTCATCTCCATCGTCCCCGCTGTGCTGATCACTTGGTTCGCAGCCAAGATGGGCTATCAGGGCGGCCACGAGTACCTGAGCAAGCTTCAGGGCGGCGACCTCATGGAGAAGCTCATGTATGTCTGCGGCATCGTGGGTCTTATGTCCGTGGGCGGCATGATCGCCACGCTGATCGGCGCCACCACCCCGCTGCAGTTCGCTGACGGCACCGTTGTGATCCAGGACATCCTGGACGGCATGATGCCCCAGATGATCTCCCTTGGCCTCACCGGCCTTATGTACTGGCTCATCAAGAAGAACGTCAACACCGGTTGGCTTCTCGTGATCGCCATCGTGGGCGGCATCGCCCTCTCCGCGGCCGGCATCCTGGCCTAGTCGCGACCAAGCGTCCAACCGCTTTCCCCCGGGGGCCTGCCTGGCATCCCATACCCCAGGCAGGCTTCCATCCCTAAATGTGTCAAAGGGACAGTCCCTTTGACACATCCTCAACGGGCCGGTGACTCGGTCCAAATCACGGTAACCCTGCGTGCGCCCGGCAAAGTGGCGCCGCAAAAATCGAAAGGAATGTGTCAGATGTACGAGATCGACCTTAACCTCCCTAAGCAGATCGTCGCTGACGTCCTGTCCAACCACGAGATCCACAGCGTCGCCTTCGTCGGCTGCGGCGCTTCCATGTCCGACCTTTACCCCGCCAAGTACTTCCTGGCCAACAACACGGACAAGCTGAACGTTCAGATCTTCACTGCTAACGAGTTCAACTACGACACGCCTTCCTGGGTCAACGAGCACACCTTCGTGATCACCTGCTCCCTCGGTGGCTCCACGCCCGAGACCGTCGAGGCCAACAAGACCGCCAAGAAGCACAACTGCCCGGTCGTCTCCCTCACCAACAAGGCTGGCTCCGCTCTGACCGTCGACGCCGACCACGTCATCGTCCACGGCTTCCACGCCAACTACGCTGCCAAGTGCGAGAAGCCCGGCTACGCCATCGCTCTTGCTCTCGAGATCCTTCAGCAGACCGAGGGTTATGACCACTACGAGGACATGATCACCGGCCTCACCAACATCTTCGATCTCTGCGAGAACGCCGCTCAGCACTGCAAGAAGCTCGCCAAGAAGTTCGCCGAGGACTTCAAGGACGACAAGATGATCTACTTCATGGCTTCCGGTGCCTCCGAGAAGATGGCTTATTCTCACGCCGCCTTCCTGTTCACCGAGATGCAGTGGATCGACGCCGCCGCCTACAACACCGGCGAGTACTTCCACGGCCCGTTCGAGGTTTCCACCGAGGGTAAGCCCTACGTCTTCTTCATGTCCGATGGCGCCACCCGTCCGATGGACGCCCGCGCCCTCACCTTCCTTGAGCGCATGGGCGCCAAGGTCGCTCTGATCGACTCCAAGGACTACGGCCTGGCTGACGCCGTGCCCGCGAGCGTCGTCACCTACTTCAACCCGCTGCTGCACCTCGCCGTTATGCGCGAGTACGGCAACCAGATCGCCGAGGCCCGTCAGCACCCGCTGACCATGCGTCGCTACATGTGGAAGCTTTCCTACTAATCACAAGTAAGTAGACCTTACGGGTTGATTGAGAGGGGATGGGGTTTGCGCCCCGTCCCCTTTTTGCTTTGGGGGCGTGTCTGTCGCGTCATAAAACCCCAGATAAAACCTACCAAAATAAACCTGTCCCTTTTTGGCAGGTAGGAGGAGATGCGTATGATCAAGGCAGTGCTGTTTGACATGGACGGCGTGCTGGTCGATACCGAGTGGTTCTACAACCGCCGCCGCGTGGCGTTTATGGAAGAGAAGGGGTTCCACTTTGACGAGATTCCCGATCTTTCGGGGTCTAACGAGCCGGCCATTTGGGAGGCGCTGGTGCCCGACGATGTTGAGCTGCGCGAGCGCCTACGCGTGGAGTACAAGCAGGTCTACAGCCCGGACCACCCCGTTCCGTATGCCGAGCTGCTCAACGAGCAGACGGAGCCGGTGATGCGTGAGCTGCATGAGCGTGGCGTGAAGTGTGCCATCGCGAGCTCGTCCTATCGCGAGTTGATCGACGAGCTGGTGGAGATTGCCGGTATCGCCGACGTGCTGGACTACACCATCAGCGGTCACGAGTGCAGTGCGTTTAAGCCCGACCCCGAGATCTACCTGCGTGCCATGGAGGCGCTGGGGGTGGAGCCTGCCGAGTGCCTGGTTATCGAGGATTCGCCTTTGGGCATCGAGGCTGGTAAGCGCTCCGGCGCCTGCGTCCTGGCGCTGCGTCCGCACGAGGGTGTCAACCTCGATCAATCGCGAGCCGATTCCGTTATCGATAATCTGACCGACATTTTGGCCGCTTTGTAGCGTCAATCCGCCGCGAGAAGCACTGATTCACGCGTCTTTTGCTGCGGATTGGCTTAATTTGTCATCTATTTGGATCCGTTTGGCTTCGATTCGGACTAAGTGAGTAGACTTTTTGATGCAAGACGAGCACAAAGCGCATCTGCTCTAGTAAAACCGCAGGTCACAGGGGTGGCGGTTTTGGGTGTGCTCTGCAGGTCGCGTAAAGTCTACTCACTTGTAATTTGGGCCTTTGGTCGTGGGGTTGCTGGTCCCGCTTTGGTTGTCGAGAGAGGGTGAATTGAAGCGCCCCCGCACGCTCCATGCTACAATCGCGGACATACCCCACAACTACATCTGCCTTCGAAAGGAGCCTGCGTGGCGAACGCCATCGATCAGCTCACGGACCGCGTGCTCGTGCTCGGCCGCCTCACCATCGTCCGCCGTGCCATTACCGCTGTGGCGGTCACCATTTCCGCCGTTCTCCAGACATTTCTGATCCAGGCGTTCATTCAGCCCGCCGACCTGCTTCCGAGCGGTCTTACCGGCGTCGCGGTCCTACTCGATCGCGTTACCTCGCTGGGTGGCGTTCATATCGACATCTCGCTCGGCATGCTCGCGCTCAACATCCCCGTGGCGCTCCTATGTTGGAGCGGCATTAGCAAGCGCTTCGTCATCTTCTCGATGATGCAGGTCGTGCTCTCATCGCTGTTCCTCAACGTCTTTCACTTCGCGCCGTTTTTGGGCGACAAGATCATGCTCATCATTTTTGGCGGCGTGGTCTCGGGTCTGGGCGCTGCCATCGCGCTTAAATCCGGCGCATCCACCGGCGGCACCGACTTTATCGCGCTGTGGGTTTCCAACCACACGGGCAAGACCATCTGGGGCGTCATCTTTGGTTTCAACTGCTTTATCCTGGCGATCTTTGGCTTTATGTTTGGCTGGGACAAGGCGGCGTATTCCATCGTGTTCCAGTTTATTTCGACCAAGACTATCGACAGTTTCTATCGTCGCTACGATCGCGTGACGCTGCAGATCACGACGCGTAAGGCAGACGAGGTCATGACTGCCTACGTAAACCATTTTCAGCACGGCATTAGCTGCGCCGAGGTCGTCGGCGGATATAGCCGCGAAAAGATGTACCTGCTGAACACTGTTGTCTCGACCTACGAGAGTCAGGACATTATCAAGCTGGTGTGCGACGTTGATCCCGGCGCCGTGATCAACGTGTTCCACACGCTCAACTTTGTGGGCGGCTGGTGGGGTGGTCATGTCGACGAGCCCATGCCCACGGCCGTTCCCGATCCCGACAAGCCCGCACGCATGGCCAGCAGGCAGGCGCGCCTCAGCGAACAGGACAGCCTGCAGCAGGACGACGGCAAGTAGGGTATTGGCATTTTGCCGGTCCTGCGCAACCCATCCGAACGAGCCCCCCGAAAGCCCCGTTGCTTTCGAGAGGCTCTCGTTTGCCCAGATAAAACCTACCAAAATGAAGCTGTCGCTTTTTGGTAGGGAGGGTGTATCGTTTTATCATTATGAGGTAATATGAAACTAGACGTTATATACGTATTAGTTATTTCGATATTTCGATAAGAGTGATTAGATATGCCTGCGCCCAAAAATGCACCGCTTTACCAGCAGATTTACGACGAAATCAAGGATGCGATCGAGAAAGGTGTTTATGCACCCAAGGAGCGTATTCCGTCCGAGCTTGAGCTAGCCGAGCAGTACGACGTGAGCCGCATTACGGTGCGCCGCGCCGTCGAGGAGCTGTGCTCCGACGGCTACCTGGTTAAGCAGCAGGGCCGTGGCACCTTTGTCTCCACGCCGCACATCAATCGCCAGTTTCACGCCTCGACGCTGCAGACGTTTACCGCGCTGTGTGCCGGCAACGGCATGAAGGCCGGTGCGCACGTGATCGATCGCCAGATCGTTCCGGCGCGCCAAAACGAGATGGAGTTCTTTGGCCTGCAGAAGGATGCGCTGCTGCTGCATATCAAGCGCGTGCGTACGGCCGACGGCGAGCCCATCTTTGAGGAGAACATCTTTGTGCCGTTTGATGCCTACCGTGAGCTGTTGACGGCCGATCTTGAGGACAAGTCGATTTTTGCCGAGGTCGAGCGTGTTGGCGGAACGCCGATTGTCTCGGTTGGCTACCGCACGGTCGAGGCCGTTCGTGCCAATACCGAGCAGGCGGCCGAGCTGGGCATTGCTCCGCACGATCCGCTGCTCAACCTGCGTGCCGGCTTTACGGGCCCCAATGGCGAACCGGTCCTGATGGGTAAGCAGTACTACGTGGGATCGCGCTACGTTATGGTTATGTAAGTTACGCGGTTTTACCAAACCGCGTAACGGCTCGACGCTGCAAGCCCGCCAGAGCGGCAATCTGCCTTTCAACTTCGGCGGCATGA
>UQZU01000030.1 GCA_900545665.1 uncultured Collinsella sp. | reverse complement strand
AACCCGCGACCCCAACCTTGGCAAGGTTGTGCTCTACCAACTGAGCCATGTCCGCATATGTAAAACAAAACGGGCGCCGGAGCGCCCGGATGTTGCCTGGAGGCGAAGCCCGGATTCGAACCGGGGGTAAAGGCTTTGCAGGCCTCTGCCTTACCACTTGGCCACTTCGCCGAAAAAGGACCGCTTGAGACGGTCCGGAAATGCAATGGAGCGGACAACGGGGCTCGAACCCGCGACCCCAACCTTGGCAAGGTTGTGCTCTACCAACTGAGCCATGTCCGCTTGCGGGTTATTAATTTACGCGAGTTGTCCTAAAGACGCAAGTACTTTTTTCAAAAAAGTTGCTCAAAGCAAGTTCATGCAGGTAAATAGCGCCAAGCCAAGACCCTAAGCACACGATTCCAATGCTGAGCTAAACAGCTTCACCATCCGAACACGTGTGCCGGCGCCATCTGTACGACGGGCAACTTCCACATTATCGACGAGCATACGCATAAGCTTGATACCGCGTCCGCGTTCCTCGGATGTTACCGGTTCGCTCGCCCCATCGATAGAATAGCCAGCGCCCCGATCAAGCACCTCGAGCACAACACGGTCCCCATAGGCCTGAACCGTCAGGATGCAGCCAACACCGCCCGCATGGTCATATGCGTTACCCAATGCCTCACCCAACGCCAATGCGACGTCATAGCGCTCATCACGCCTCAGGGGAAGCGATTCGAGGAGCTCGGCCACACGATGCCGATAATACGGGAGATTCTCGATGCCTCGCTGCACTTCGACGCTCTTGCTCCATCGCGGCAACTCCCCCACCGGAATGGCGGGAATCGACTCCCGCGCCGGGCCCGCGACATGAAGGATGTCAACAAGTCGGGCAATTTCCAAAAAGCGAACGACCTCATCGGAGGCGTTAACGAGCGAAAGCAGCCCCTCATGCCTCATAAGCTCTCTAGCACGTGTAAGCAAAAACGCCAAACCCGTCGAGTCGATAAAGCCCACGGTCTGGCAATTGATGACAACACGACGCACGCCCCGGTCGATCAAATTATCCAACCGTCGGCGCAGTGCGGGCACCGAGGCGATGTCGATATCGCCCGGTGGCGTCAAAACCGCTATGTCATTCCACTCATTCATACGACCATGGTTCCCCAAAAGAGCTCGCTCGATGCACACGTATCTGCAACCGCGCAGATTTCGCCCGTCAGGCGTCGTGACCTACGATCGACCCCGTAAAAACTCAAGGGAAACCAGCGCGATGTCATCGTCCAGCGCCGACTCGGTAAAGCGGTCAAGCTCGCCCAAGACCTTGCCGCAGATTCCCGATACGCCCTCACCCGAGACAGAGAGCAGAAGGTCGCGAAGGCGTTGTTCGCCAAAGAAAGCACCCGAGCGATCACGTGCTTCGATTGTTCCGTCGGTATACATAAATAGCATGTCACCAGGAGCGAATGTAAACACGCCCGTCTCGTAGACCATGCTCTCAAAGGCACCGATCACGCCCGATTGGCACCCAAGGAGCTCCACTTCTCCCCCGCAGGTCTCGCCGCCGCCACGCGGCGTCGACGACGGCCTAATGACCATAGTGGGAGGATGTCCCGCAGAGCAATAAGTAGCGCGGCCCGCTTTAAGATCGATCTTGGCGATAAACGCCGTCACAAACGTCTCGACTCTCGAAAAGCCCATGAGCATGCTATTGAGCGAGCGTGCCATACGGGCAGGCCCTGCACCCTCCCAGGCATAGGCCGTCAGCGCCGTCTTGACGAGCGCCGACATCG
Source organism: uncultured Collinsella sp. (assembly GCA_900545665.1). Lineage (GTDB taxonomy): Bacteria > Actinomycetota > Coriobacteriia > Coriobacteriales > Coriobacteriaceae > Collinsella. The sequence continues at coordinate 22,107 of UQZU01000030.1, read as the reverse complement.
ACGCCGCCTCAATCCCCTTGCCGGATACATCGCCCAAAATCATTACGGCACAATCGTCGGGAAGACGGACAAGCGTATAGAAGTCGCCGCCGACCAACGCAGAATTCGTTGCCGATAGGTATACCGAATCGGTTGCAATGCCCGGAACGTCACCAAGCGAATTTCTCATGCCAATCTGAAGCGTCTGAGCGATATGACGCTCTTCGCGCTTTTGAGACTCGCCTTCATAGATCAGCTCAAAGTCATGCGCCAGATGCACCAGGTAGTCGTATTCAAGGTCGTCAATTGGTTCTTGGCTGCCATCGCGGAGCAGCAAAGCGCGCCTCGTCGGCCCCTTGGCGATATCAGCGGGAACAATCGCATCGTTGCTTCGTTTGCCATCCGCTTCCGAGTGGTAGCGCCCCGCTTCGATGCCGGAGTCGACATAAAGCCCCTGACACGGTAGGCCGTGGGCCCTCAACCATGAACCCATAGACGTGGATTCGTCCACACGTGTAAGGCGCACGTGCTTGAGGTCGTCAGCGCTCGTCCCGCCCAACACCGATGTCTCAAACCCGTCGGGGGCTGCCCCCAGGCGCGCTGCTGGCGCCGTGACAGAAAAGAAGAGTGACTCCGGATCGTCCGGCAGCGCCACACGACTGCCGCCCTCAAAATCGATGACATAGGTTTCGAGGCCCGCATCATACTCCACGGGGCAGAAATGACAATTGAGCACCGTGCAGATTTCCGTCGACACCGCTCGCGAGGCGGCAACGGGATCATCGAGATAGGTAAACAGTTCGTCGCGCAGCAAATTGAGCGAGCGGCCGAGCTCCGCCGTGCGGCGCGAACGTAAGCTCGACGCCATGCCGACCAGCTGAATAGACAGATAATCGCAGATGACCTCGAGCACGTTCACGTCATAGGCAAGTGGCGCCTGGGGGCGTTTCCAGCCAACTTCCAACACGCCAAGGACCTGCGTGCCGTAAAACACGGGAAGACAGATCTCGCTGCGATACGGGGGCATATCCTGCACGCGCAGCAAGTGCTTGGAACGATTGTCCAAATCCATGAACATACCCGAAGCAACCCGGTCGCCCTCAAGGTCCTGCTGAATCGACAGGCGACAGGCACGCGACTCGCGAAGCACGTAGGTCGGAATGCCCGCGCCGTACGGCATAAACTCGGGCAGATAGCTATCCTCAAGCTCCCTAGAAACACCGCGGAGCTTAAAGCCACCGCTCTCGGAAAAATAGATAGCCGCACCGGAGGCATCGAGCGTTCCAACGAGCTGATTCAAAACGGTATCGAGCAAGCTGGGGAGCTCATCGGAGCCCACGGTACTCATAATGACCGAAAGGGTACCCGAAAGGCGTTTATTCGCCACCCTAAGCTCCGATAGCGCACGTTTGAGCTGACGATCGTGGGAATACTGCTCTTCGATGCTGTGAAGCGCCACCAGGACACGCGGTGCACGACGTCCAAAGATACGCGGAGGCGTAACGGAACCTGCGCGAACCAAGACGGGAATAAAGGACCCGTCGCTCAGCTTGAGCATCAGCTTGCTCTCGGAGCCATCGGTCTCAAACGGTAGACGATGTTCGGTCGCGCGCTCAAAGGCAGACGAGTACAGAACGTCTTTGACATCACCGCTGATGACGTCAGCGCGTTCCTCGCACATCAGGTCGAGCAAACGATTATTCACATGCAGAATGGTTCCGTCGAGCTCACAGATGATGACAGCATCGCTCGTGATCTCGACCAGTTGGGCAACGTCTGCCCACTCGTTGCGCTCAAGCGTTTCCATCGTGGACCTCACCGTCTATCGGTAACAAAAAAGCCTCCGAAGAGGCTTCTCAAATGCGATGGTGTCGGAGGCGGGACTTGAACCCGCATGACCAAAAAGCGGTCACTAGCACCTCAAGCTAGCGCGTCTGCCAATTCCGCCACTCCGACATGCTATGTTGTTGATTCGCAGTTCGTTCTGTTGGACCCGCGCGTTCAACGAGGAAGATAATAACCTATGATTCGAGAACTGTGCAAGCACTTTTTAGAAAAAAGTTTACGAATTTGTAAATGCGCAGGTAGATCTATATGTCCGGCCCCGTATCGGTGTTGCCTCCCGGCGCGTCCTCGGGCATGAGCGATATTTTGCTACGCACTTCGTGCTGCGAAATATCGCTCCCCCTGCGGAATGCGCCGGGAGGCAACACCGATACGGGGCCTGCAAATACGTACTTCAGACACAGTTCTCAGACATATTGTGGGGGCTGATGCAAATTTGGTGACTCGGCTTTGCCGAGCCCTTATATGGGGAGGCCGGAGCTAAAGCTCCGGCCTCGCTCAATTTCTTATTAAACTAAGTGAGCGATCAGGGAATCGCACTCCCCCTGCCGAGTTACCGCAGGGCCCGTGCTGGACTTAGTTTTCAGAACATTCCGCAGACCAGGAAACCCCCTTATCCGCAGCTCCGAAGGAGCAGGATAAGGGGGTTTCCATGGTCGAGGACGTTCTGAAAACTAAGTCCAGCACGGGCCCGGACAAACAACCGACTACAGGTCGATGTGCGATTCCTTGATCGGGAACGGCTCCGCGAAGTGGCAGGCGCAGCAGTGGCCCGGGGCAACTTCCTTAAACTCGGGAAGCTTCTCGGAGCAGATGCCCTGCGCGATCGGGCAGCGCGTGTGGAAACGGCAGCCGGTCGGCGGATCCAGCGGCGACGGCGGATCGCCGGCGAGGATGATGCGCTTGCGGGTCTTCTGGATATCAGGATCGGGAACCGGCACGGCAGACAGCAGCGACTGCGTGTACGGATGGTGAGGCTCGCTGTAGAGCGTCTTCCAGTCCGAAACCTCGACCATCTTACCCAGATACATAACGGCAACGCGATCGGAGATATGCTGCACAACAGACAGGTCGTGGGCAATAAACAGATACGCGGTACCGAACTTGTCCTGCAGTTCCTTGAGTAGGTTCAAAACCTGAGCCTGAATGGATACATCCAGAGCGGAAACCGGCTCGTCGCAGATGATCAGCTTAGGCTTCAGAGCGAACGCGCGGGCAATGCCGACACGCTGACGCTGACCGCCGGAGAACTCATGAGGATAGCGATTGATGTGCTCGGGGTTCAGTCCGACAACGTCGAGAAGTTCGCGGACACGCTCAATGCGCTCCTCCTTGGTGCCCACGCCGTGAATGGTCATGGGCTCGGAGACAATCTCGCCGATGGTCATACGAGGATTCAACGAAGCATAAGGATCCTGGAAGATAAACTGCATCTCGCGACGCATGTCCTTGATCTCATGCTTGCTCATCTCGGCAACATCTTTACCCTGGAAGAACACCTTACCGGCGGTCGGCTTGGTCAGGCGCATGATGGTGCGGCCCGTCGTGGACTTACCGCAACCAGACTCACCAACCAGACCAAAGGTCTCGCCAGGATAAATCTCAAAAGAGATGTCGTTTACGGCAGAGACGACACGCTTGGAGAAGCGCTTGGCGAACATGCCGGACTCAGCGGGAAACTCCTTAGAGAGGTGCTCGACCTTCAGCAGCGGAGTACGCTCGTTGGTATCTGCCATTACGCCTCGCCTCCCTTCTTGGAATCCTTGCGCGTACGGGACGTCTCAGGAGCGTTCTTGAGGAACTCGGGGTCACCGGAGTAGTGGCACGCAGAGTAATGACCAGACTCGGTGACAACGCGCTCGGGGCGCTGCTTGCGGCACTTGTCCGTCGCATAGGGACAACGAGGAGAGAAGACGCAGCCCTCAGGCAGGTTCATGAGCGAAGGCGGGTTGCCGTGAATCGGCGTAAGCGGCTTCTTCTCTTCGATGGCCTGCTCCGGGATGGAGCGGATAAGGCCCCAGGTGTAGGGGTGGCGACTCTCGTAGAAGATTTCCTCAGCAGTACCGAACTCGACGGGACGGCCGGCGTACATAACCATGATCTTATCGGCCATATCGGCAACGACGCCCAGGTCATGGGTAATCATGATGATGGCGTTGCCGTTCTTCTCCTGCATTTCCTGCATGAGCTCGATAATCTGAGCCTGAATGGTAACGTCCAGAGCCGTCGTGGGCTCGTCGGCAATCAGGATATCGGGATCGCAGGCAAGAGCCATAGCGATCATGACACGCTGACGCATACCGCCGGAGAACTGGTGCGGATACTCATTGACGCGCTTCTCGGGCTCGGGGATACCCACGAGGTCCAAAAGCTCGGTAGCGCGCTTGAGCGCCTCCTGCTTGGAGTAGCCACGGTGCAGACGAAGGCCCTCGCCCACCTGCTTGCCGATCTTATAGACCGGGTTCAAGGAGGTCATAGGATCCTGGAAGATCATCGCGATATCGTTACCGCGAATGTGCTGCATCTCTTCCTCGGTCATCTCGAGGATAGAACGACCGCGATAGCGAACGTCACCGCCCTCGATCTTTCCCGGAGGCATCGAGATAAGGCCCATGATGGTCATGGCGGTCACGGACTTACCGGAGCCGGACTCACCGACGACGCCCAGGGTCTCGCCGCGATCGAGCGTGTAGGACACACCGTCGACAGCGCGAACGACGCCATCCTCGGTGTGGAAATACATCTTAAGGTCATCGACCTCGAGCAGATGCTGGCCCTCGGGAACCGGCTGGTCCTTCAGGTCCACATAGTTCTTGTTCTTCTTCATCCTTATGCGTCCTTCATCTTGACGTCGAGGGCGTCGCGCAGACCGTCACCCAGCAGGGTGAAGGCGAGCACCGTCGAGAGAATTGCCAGACCGGGCATGATCATCATCCAGGGAGCGGTCAGAAGATACTGCTGACCGTCCTGAATCATGGAGCCCCACGAAGGCGTAGGCGGAATAACGCCCATGCCGAGGAAGGACAGAGCGGACTCGGTCAGAATGGCGCCACCAATGTTCATGGTCGCGTAGACCACGATGGAGGCGACGGAGTTCGGGAAGATGTGACGTACAACAATACGAGCATCAGATGCACCCATCGCGCGCGCAGCATCAACATAGTCGTTTTCCTTGACCGTCAAGATCGCAGAGCGGAAGACGCGCGCAATCGAAGGCCAGCCGAGAATGCCGATGGCGATAAAGACGTTCTGAAGACCACGGCCGATAACGGCGATCATGGCGACAACGAACAGCACGTACGGGAACGCCAGGAAGATGTCCGCACAGCGCATGATGATCGTATCCCAGATGCCGCCGTAGAAACCGGCCAGAGCACCCATGACCAGACCAATCAGCGTGGAGATCGCAGTGGCCATAATTCCGACGGACAGCGAAACGCGCGCACCGTAGATAACGCGGACGAGAATGTCACGACCAAGGGCGTCGGTGCCAAACGGGTGCTCGGCACACGGAGCCAGCAGCGACGTCTCGGCCATGGTGGTCGAGTCGGAAGCCGTTGGCGAACCGAGCCAGGGCTTAGCCCACAGATCTGCGGTCAGGGCAACCACAACGACGATGATGATCCAGCAGACACCGATAACGGCGAGCTTGTTCTTACGAAGACGCTTAAAAGCGTCGCCCCACAGCGTGCGGGACTTGGCGGGAGCAGATGCGGCCTTGGTGGCGGTAGCCAGCTCCTGAGACTGAGGATCAGTTTCCTGCATGAGACGTACCTCCCTTAGGCCTTATCCGACGGACCGCCAAGGCGGATGCGCGGGTCGAGGAATGCATAGCTAATGTCGACGAGCAGGTTGATCACCATGACGACGACGACGATGAGCGTAACGCCGCCCATAACGATGGGCCAGTCACGCATGCTAATGGCGCGATAGACCTCATAGCCGATACCGGGCCAGTTGAAGACCGTCTCGGTCAGGATGGCGCCCGAAAGCATGCCGCCAAAGTCGACACCAATATAGGTAACGACGGGGATGAGTGCATTCTTAAGCGCATGCTTGATGATGATCGCGCGATTGGAGAGACCCTTGGCTTTTGCCGTACGAATGTAATCCTGGTTCATGACGTCAAGCAGCTGCGAGCGCATAATGCGGGCAGCATAAGCGGTCGAAACCGAAGCCAGCGTAATGGTCGGAAGCACATAGTGCATCCAATCCTGATACTGAGAGCTGGCACCGCCGGCACCCGAGATCGGCATGGAGAATGCACCGCCCGTGGCGTCCTTGAGAATGACGCCAAAGAACAGTTGCAGCAACATACCGAGCCAGAAGGCCGGGACGGCAACGAGGATCGACGTGGTGAGCGTTACCAAAATATCCCAGAAGGAATAACGCTTTACCGCCGAAATGATACCCGCACCGATACCCATGATTGCCTCGAGCACGATGGCACACGCGGCAAGTTTGACCGTATACGGATACTTCTGGGCAAAGATTTCCGTAACCGGCAGCTTGCGCTGATACGAATTGCCCAGATCGCCATGAAGCAGGCCGTTCATGTAATACAAGTAACGGTCCACGAGCGACGTTTGAACGGGGTCGCCGTTCTCGTCAAGGATCGCGTTGCCGTCCTCGTCCGACTGGACCAGGTGATAGCGGACGCGAAGCTGAAGCTCCACCTCGGGGGACAGAGCCTTGTCTCCACCGATCAGCTTGATCGGATCTCCCGGCACGATATTCTGGAGGGCGAACAAAATCAGCGTAACGCCCAAAAACACCGGGATGAACTGAAGCACACGTTTAACGATGTACTTACCCATACCACTCCCCTATCTAGGGATTAACCTAAATGGGATGCCGATCGCCAGACCGGCATCCCAAAATTACCATCAGCCAGTTTACCCCAGGTTAGGGAGAACTGTATGTTTCCCATGAGGTCTACGTAAATACTTGACCCTCACGGAAGCTGCAAACTCTTAGGCGAGCTCAGCGGTACCCAGATCGGCGTGCTTCTGCGGATCGACATAGAGGTGCTTGATGCGATCGGAGCCGGCGATGGTGTGCGTGTAGAACATCACCGGGATGACCGGGCAGTCGGCAGCGACCATTGCATCGGCTTCCTGCATCTTAGCGACGCGCTCTTCGTCGTCAACCGTGGTACGGGCCTCATCGACCTTGGCGTCGAACTCGGGGTTGTTGTAACCAGAGCGGTTGTCGCCACCGAGGGAGTCGGAGTGGAACAGCGGATACAGGAAGTTGTCCATGATCGGGTAGTCAGCAATCCAACCCAGACGACCGAACTGATAGTTAAAGTTCTGATACTGCTCGAGCAGGGCAGACCACTCGGGGGTATCGGAGACAGCGGTAACGCCAACCTTGGCGAGGTCGCCGATGATGGACTCCATGATCTCCTTGTGGCCACCGTCCTGGTTGTAGGACAGAGTCACGTTAATGCCACGATCGCCGTTAGCGCCAGCGGGAGCAACCTTGTCGAGGTACTCGTTAGCTTTGTCGACGTCATAGGCGCAGAACTCCCATGCGCCCTCCTTGTAGCCATCGATGCCCGGAGGAACAATGCCGTCGGCAGGAGTACGGGTACCCTTGAAGATGGTCTTGCAGATGGCCTCACGGTTGATGGCCAGGGAGATACCCCTGCGCAGGTCGGCGTTGTTGAACGGCTCGGCCGTGTTGTTGCAGGTCAGGTAGTAGGTGGAAGGCTCGGCGCCGAGCAGCATGCGCTCGCCGTCACCCATGGTGTAGCCGTCCTTGGACACGCCGCGATCCTTCTTGGCAGCGTCGATCTGAGCAACGGGAACGTCGCAGACATCGAGGTTACCGGCCTGGAACTCCTTGTAAGCGGTCTCCATGTCCTTGATGACCTGGAAGTGGATGCCATCGATCTTGGCCTTGTCGCCATAGTAATCGTCGAACTTCTTGAGGTTGATCTCCTGACCATCCTCCCACTTGCCGTCCATCATGAACGGGCCGTTACCGATCGGGGCAAGGTAGAAGCTCTTGACATCGGACTCGGCGCACTCGGGAACCGGGGCCAGAGCCGGGTGAGAGGCAACGAAGGGGAAGTCGGCGTAAGCGGAAGACAGCTTGACGACGAGGGTCTCATCGTCGGGGCAAGTAACACCGCTGAGCTCGGTAGCGTTACCGGCAAGCAGGTCGTCATAGCCCTCGACCATGGAAAGGTGATAGGAGACCTCGGAAGGGCCGTACTCGGTAGCGATGGCCGACTTGGTGTTGACCAGACGCTCCCAAGCGAGCTTGAAGGACTTGGAGGTAACGTCGTCACCGTTGTGGAACTTGGCCTTCTTGATCTTGAAGGTGAACTCGGTGGCGTCGTCGTTGGCCTCAAAGGACTCGCAAGCCAGCGGGACGATCTTGCCCTTCTCGGCGTCATAAGAGGTCAGAGCATCAAAGAGCTGGTACTCGACCTGAGTGCCCTGGTCCTCCTGGACGTTGTAGGGGTCGATGCAGACCGGGTTGTTGATGTAGAAGTTCAGCGTCGAACCGGACTCAGAACCGGAAGCGTCGCCGCCCTTCTTGCCGCATGCGGCAAGAAAAGCCATGGAGCTCGCAGCGAGGGTGCCGCCGACAAAGGCGCGACGACCCATAACGGGCTGGTGGAACATAGAATCAGCCATGCCATCCTCCTTATGAGATAGGACAAAGAAATGTTCAGTCGGACACATGTCGAGACAATCCGATCCGAACCATTAAAACGCCGCCCGTCGCTATGGCTGGTTATGCACAACGGACCAACGTTTCGCAATACAGTAGCGCATTTTATGCACGATTTGGGGCTAATTCCGGTCAACGGTCAAGAATTTCTTTAGTTGGGCGAAGTATGTGGGGATATTTTGACTCTGTTACAAATATGTAAACAAAAAGGGTCCCGCACTTGCGGAACCCTTTTCAAGTATTTATACGGCTCGTGCTTAGAAGCCGACGATGCCCTGCGGGAAGAAGAACATGCACAGGACGACGCACACGGCAAAAACAACGGCCATAATTACCGTCAGGCGATCGAGGTTCTGCTCCATGACGCCCGTGGCAGAGCTGGAGTTATACAGCGAGCTAGCGATCATATCCGAAACGCCGGTGCCCTTACCGGAATGCATCAGGACGAGAATCGTCAGCGCCACGGCAGAGACAGCCCAAACGACAAACAGAAGAATCTGGAACGGACCCATAGATAAGCTCCTTAATAGAACAATTCAAACTCCAGTACTGTACCACAACCCCCGACACTCCCCCACCTGCCATTTGGGGACGGGGCAGATATGGCAGAAATACCAAAAAAGGGGTTGCCCGAATATGGACAACCCCCTTACTAGAAAACGGTATTTGTTTTCTATTAGGCTTCGGTGGCGAGCACGCGACCCGTCATCTCGGCGGAAGGCTCAATACCAGCCATGGTGAGCATGGTCGGAGCGATATCGGAAAGACGACCGTCCTCGATACCGGTGAGCTTGGCCTTCTCATCAACGATGATGAACGGCACACGGTTGGTGGTGTGAGCCGTGAACGGATGCTTGGAACCGTCGGAAGCAACGTCAAACATGTGGTCGGCGTTGCCGTGGTCGGCGGTAATCAGCGCAAAGCCACCCTTGGCGAGAATCGCCGGGACAACCTTGGACAGGGCATCGTCAACAGCCTCGACGGCCTTAACGGCGGCGTCGAAGACACCGGTGTGACCAACCATGTCGCAGTTTGCGAAGTTCACGATGTAGAAATCAGCGCGATCCTCGTTGATGGCAGCGACGAGCTTCTCGGTAACCTCGGGAGCGCTCATCTCAGGCTGCAGATCGTAGGTAGCGACCTTGGGGGAAGCGACGAGCACGCGCTCCTCGCCCTCCTTGGGCTCCTCGATGCCGCCGTTGAGGAAGAACGTCACGTGGGCGTACTTCTCGGTCTCGGCGGTGTGCAGCTGCTTCAGGCCGTTGGCGGCGATAACGTCTGCCAGGACGTTCTCGGGGAACGTCTTGGGGAAGGCAACCTCGACGTCAAACGTCGGATCGTACTCGGTCATCGTCACAAAGTGAGAAAGCTTAATCTGCTCGCGCTCAAAGCCGTCGAACTCCTTGTCCGTGAACACGCGGGTCATCTGACGGGCGCGGTCGGGACGGAAGTTGAAGAAGATGGCCGCATCGCCCTCGTGGATGCCCTCGTTGTGGGCAGCGAAGGGCTCGACGAACTCGTCGCCGCGCGGATCCTTCTCGTAGTAGGCCTTGATACCGGCAACGGGGTCGACATCGGCATCGGACGCATTGACCATGACGTCGTAGGCGCGCTGGATGCGCTCCCAACGATTATCGCGGTCCATGGCCCAATAACGGCCCGAGACGGTGGCAACGCGAGCGTCGCAACCGGTCTCCTCGGAGATCTTAGCCAGGAAGGCGCAGAACTCGCTCATGTAGCCGGCACCGGACTGCGGGTCAACGTCGCGGCCATCCATGAAGGCGTGGACGCGAACGGTCTTGACACCGTGCTCGGCAGCCATCTTGACCAGAGCCTCGACGTGGTTCATGTGAGAATGGACACCGCCAGGGCTCATAAGGCCCATGAGGTGGAGAGTCTTGCCGTCAGCCTTGACATCGTCCATAGCCTTGACGAAAACCTCGTTCTTGGCGATGGAGCCGTCCTTGATGGCGTTGTTGATGCGCGAAAGCTCCTGGAACACGATGCGGCCGGCACCGATGTTGAGGTGACCCACCTCGGAGTTGCCCATCTGGCCATCGGGAAGACCCACGTCCTCGCCCGAAGCGCCGAGCGTGGTGTGGGGGTACTTCTCGTACAGGCTATCAAGGAAGGGCGTCTTGGCAGCGGCGACGGCGTTCTCGCCATCGGCCGGAGCCAGGCCGCAGCCGTCCATAATGATCAGGAGTGCGGGAAGATGACGCTGTGCCATATGTCCTACTCGCCTGCCTTGACGACCATAGAGGCGAAGTCGGCAGCCTTGAGCGAAGCGCCGCCCACGAGGGCGCCGTCAACGTCGGGCTTGGCGACGAGCTCGGCAATGTTGCCGGGCTTGGCAGAGCCACCATAGAGAACGCGGATGCCGTTGGCGAGCTCCTCGCCGAACATCTCCTTGAGGGTCTCACGGATAGCGCCGCAGACCTCCTGAGCGTCCTCGGCGGTAGCGGTCTTGCCGGTGCCAATGGCCCAGATGGGCTCGTAGGCGACGACGACCTGCTTGGGGCAGGTGATCTCAAGACCAGCAAGGCCAGCCTTGACCTGGTTCACGACGTGCTCGACATAGGTGCCAGCCTCGCGGACCTCGAGGGACTCGCCGCAGCAGAAGACGGGAACAAGACCGGCGGCAACGAGAGCCTTGGCCTTCTTGTTCTGGTCCTCGTCGGTCTCGTGGAAGTAGTCACGACGCTCGGAGTGGCCAATGATGCAGTAGGTGCAGCCAGCGGACTTGAGCATGTCGCAAGAGGACTCACCGGTGAAGGCACCCTTGGCCTCCCAGTACACGTTCTGTGCACCGAGCGCGATGGGGGCAGCCTGAATGCGGTCATGAACCGTGGTGATGTCGATGGTCGGAGGGCAGACGAGCACCTCGACGCCAGCCGGAACCTCGGGCAGAGCCTGAGCCAGCTCGTCGGCGAGTTTGGCGGCCTCGGCGACGTCGTTGTTCATCTTCCAGTTACCAGCAATGAGAAGGGTGCGATTAGGCATCGAGAAGCGCCTCCACTCCGGGCAGGGCCTTACCCTCGACGAGCTCCATGGAAGCGCCACCACCGGTGGAGATCCAGCTCATCTTGTCGGCCAGGTTGAACTTGTTGACAGCCGCGACAGAGTCGCCACCGCCGATGATCGAGGTGCAGTCGGCCTCGGCGACAGCCTCGGCGATAGCCTGGGTGCCGTGAGCGAAGTTGTCGAACTCGAAGACGCCCATGGGGCCATTCCAGAACACAGTCTTGGCGCCCTTGACGGCCTCGGCGTAGAGCTCCTCGGTCTTAGGACCGATGTCCATGCCCTCGCGGTCGTCAGGGATAGCGTCGGAAGCGACAACCTCGGGGACAGCGTCCTCGCCAAAGTGATCGGCAACGCGGTTGTCGATGGGGAGCAGGATCTTGACGCCCTTCTCCTCGGCCTTCTTGAGCATCTCGCCGGCGCGCTCGACCCAGTCCTCTTCCTTGAGGGACTGACCGACGGAAAGGCCCTGAGCCAGGAAGAAGGTGTAGGCCATGCCGCCACCGATGATCAGGGTGTCAGCAGAGTCGATGAGGTGATCGAGAACGCCGATCTTGGAGGAAACCTTGGAACCGCCGACGATGGCGACGAAGGGGCGCTCGGGCTCGGCGAAGATGCCGGTCAGCGTGTCGACCTCCTTCTCGAGCAGGAAGCCAGCGACGGCAGGCAGGTAAGCGGCGGGGCCCACGACGGAACCCTGGGCGCGGTGAGCGGTGCCGAAGGCATCGAGAACGAAGACGTCACCATAGGAAGCGAGCTTCTTCGCGATCTCGGGATCGTTCTTCTTCTCACGCTTATCGAAGCGGACGTTCTCGAGAACGAGAACCTTGCCCGGCTCGACGGCAGCGACAGCCTCGGCAGCCTTCTCGCCGTAAGTGTCGGCGACAAAGGCAACGTCGAGACCAGAGAGCTCGGCAAGCTTCTTGGCGACAGGCTCAAGGGAGAGCTCAGGCTGGAAGCCAGTGCCCTCGGGACGGCCGAGGTGGCTCATGAGGATGACGCGAGCGTTGTGCTCAACGAGATAGTTGATGGTGGGCAGGGCAGCCTTGATACGGGTGGTGTCGCCAACGACTCCATCCTTGATAGGCACGTTGAAGTCAACGCGGACGAGAACGCGCTTGCCGTCGACATCGATGTCGCGGACGGTCTTCTTGGTAAAGGCCATGTTTGCTTCTACCTTTCGTACATGTCTGCCTCCCATTACGGCAGACGATTTCCTATAAAAAGGGCGCGACCCTAGGGTGTAAGCCCTATAAGGCCGCGCCCTTCTTTAGACGCTCAACGAGCTATTCGCTAAAAGCTAAATTAAGCAACGAACTTCTCGAAGTACTTGATGGTGCGGACCATCTGAGAGGTGTAGGAGTTCTCGTTGTCGTACCAAGAGGTGACCTGAACGAGGGTCTGGCCGTTGCCGAGGTCAGAGCACATGGTCTGAGTGGCGTCGAAGATGGAGCCGTGGGTCTCGCCGACGATGTCGCGGGAGACGATCTGGTCCTCGTTGTAGGCGAAGGTCTCGGAGATGGTGGCGGCGTAGGCCTTCATGGCAGCGTTGACCTCGTCGACGGTGACCTTCTTGTCAACGACGGCGTAGAGGTTGGTCAGCGAGCCGGTCGGCGTCGGGACGCGCTGGGCGGCACCGATGAGCTTGCCGTTGAGCTCGGGGAGAACCAGGCCGATGGCCTTGGCAGCGCCCGTGGTGTTCGGGACGATGTTCTCGGAGCAGGCGCGGGAGCGACGGAAGTTGCCCTTGCGCTGCGGGCCGTCGAGCGGCATCTGGTCGCCGGTGAAGGCGTGGATGGTGGTCATGATGCCGGACACGATGGGAGCGAAGTCGTTGAGACCCTTGGCCATCGGGGCGAGGCAGTTGGTGGTGCAGGAAGCAGCGGAGATGATGTTGTCCTCAGCGGTCAGCGTCTCATGGTTGACGTTGTACACGATGGTGGGCAGATCGCTGCCGGCCGGAGCGGAGATGACGACCTTCTTGGCGCCAGCGTTGATGTGGGCCTGAGCCTTAGCCTTGCTGGTGTAGAAGCCGGTGCACTCGAGAACGACGTCGACGTCGAGGTCGCCCCAAGGCAGGTTGTTGGCGTCGGCCTCCTTGTAGATCTTGATCTCCTTGCCGTCAACGGTGATGGAATCCTCGCCAGCAACGACCTCGTGATCGCGAGCGTAGTTGCCCTGCGTGGAGTCGTACTTCAGCAGGTAAGCGAGCATATCGGGAGAGGTGAGGTCGTTGATAGCGACGATCTCGGAGCCCTCATGACCGAACATCTGACGGAAAGCCAGACGACCGATGCGACCGAAGCCGTTAATAGCAACCTTTACTGCCATTGTGTCTCCTTTCGTAAGGCCCCCGCGAGCTACAGCGCCCGCCGTTGAGGCCCACAAACTAACCACTCGCCTAATATACCTTTTTTTTGACTTGAATTTCACGAGAATGCTCGAAATTGAAAATCAAATTTACGTTAAAACGTTTTAAAGAATAAAATAGCAGCTAAATCCGTATATAAGTCGATACTTCAAACTACTTGTTTGCTTCAATGAGCTTTTCAAGCCTCAAAACGCGATGGTACAGGGCAGACTTCGACAAGGGAGGGTCAGCCATCTCCCCCAAATCACGCAGCGACAGATCGGGATAGCGCTCGCGCAGGTCGCAAAAGACTGCCAAGGCGTCCGGAAGCGTGTCGCGCAAACCCCGCTGTTCGAGCTCATCGATCAACGCAAGCTGATGCTGGGCGGCACCCGCACTTCTGGTCTGATTGGCCAGTTCGGCATTCACGCGACGGTTTACGTCGTTCTTAACCAATTTGACCGCGCGCGCTTCCTCGATCTCGGCAACGCTGCGCTTGGCGCCGACCAGCTTTAGGAGCTGCTCGATCTCCTCGGCGCTCTTAATGTAGACAGCAAAGGATCCGCGCCGCGCGTTAACGCGCGCATGGACTCCAATCTGCTCCAATAGATCGCAAAGTCCCCGGGCATATTGCTCGCCCTGCACCGCGATCTCCAAATGAAAATCGCCGCGTGGATCGGCCACGAAACCGCCGGCGATGAGCGCGCCGCGGATGTAGGCAAGCCTGCAGCAGGGACGGGCAACGATGTGCCGGGGAACACCGGCGACGAGCCCTCCCCTGCGGTCGAGAATGCCCAGCAGCACCAGAGCCTTGTCCAGGTCGGGTTGATCGGGCAGGGTAATGAGATAGTTACGGACCTTATGCAAGACCGATTTACGAACGGTGAATTCCGTTTTGAGCTTAAGGATGCGATGCGTCAGCGTGATCATCGTGCGCGCGACGGCGCCCGTCTCGGTCGCGACCGTCAAACGATACCGCCCGGAGCCGGGCAGCGAAAGTGTACCGCTCACACGCGTCAGGGCGGCAAGCGTCGACAAATCGCAGTATTCACATTCGGGTTCGCAGCGCGCGAGCTCGTCACGCACCTCGGCGGTAAACGACATGCAGGCCTATGCTTTCGTGTTGGCGCGCGACAGGTCGCGATGGGAAATGCTCACATGATATTGGGCACCTTCCAGGTAACGTGCCGTGGCCTCGGCGATGGCAACGCTGCGGTGTTGACCGCCCGTGCAGCCGATGGCAATAGAAAGCTGTGGCTTGCCCTCCGCGATATAGCCGGGCATGACCGTATCGAGCAGCTGCGTCCAGGCCTTCCAGAACTCCTGGGTCTTGGGATGGTCCAGAACAAAGTCGGAGACCTTTTTATCGAGACCGGTCATGGTGCGCATCTCGGGATCGTAGAACGGATTGGGCAGGAAGCGGACGTCGATCATAATGTCCGCCTCGACGGGCATGCCGTGCTTAAAGCCAAACGAGAACACGTGAACGTCCATGAGCTGCTGGTCGGACAGCTCGGAGAACGCCATGCGCAATTTGTTGCGCAGGGCAGAGGTGCGCAGGCGGCTCGTGTCGATGATCATATCGGCTCGATCGCGCACGCCCTGCAGCTGCAGGCGCTCGCGCTGAATCGCATCGGCCGTAGTCTCCCCCGGCTTGGCAATGGGGTGGCGGCGGCGGTTTTCGCTATAACGACGGATCAGCACCTCGTCAGAGGCCTCGAGAAACACGATGTCACAGCTCATCTCGCGCTCCTCGAGCGCGGCAACGGCATCGAGCAGCTCATCGAACAAGCCCTGGCTGCGCAGGTCGCAGGTGACGGCAAGATGCCTGCCCACGCCCGTATTGATGCCGACGAGTTCGGCAAGCTGGGCGATCAGACGCGGAGGCAAGTTGTCGATGCAAAAATAGCCCATGTCCTCGAACACATGCATGGCCTGCGTTCGGCCCGATCCGGACATTCCGGTGATGATGACGATATCGGGGATGCGCTCCGAGCGCTCCGCCGCATCCATGGCATCTCCCTTTTGCATGTGTGCCTCCTAAAACAAGCGCGGGACCCGGCCAGCGGATCCCGCGCGATCAATTGCCTTTATTGAGTATACCGCCCCAAGCGGATACGAGGCCTGTCTTACGCCTCAAGCGCAGCCTTGAACCAACTTGTAATACTCGTGGGGTGCGTAATGGCAGTGCCGACGACAACGGCCCAGGCGCCCGCATCAATCGCGGCGCGGGCCTCCTCGGGCGTATGCACGCGGCCCTCGCAGATGATGGGAAGGCCGGGAAACTCCTCGGTCGCCTGACGCAGGAGCGGCAGATCGGGACCGTCGGCCATGGTGCAATCGATAGCGGCGACACCGTGAGAAAGCGTGGTGGACACCAGGTCGAAGCCCATGTCGACAGCACGACGAATATCCTCGATGGTGGCACAGTCAGCCATCAGGAGCACGCCCTCCTCATGCAGCGGACGGAAGGTGTCCTCGACGGTCTTGCCATCGGGACGTGGGCGATCAGTGGCATCAATTGCCACGATATCGGCACCGGCGGCAACGCAGGCGCGAGCGTGGCGCAGCGTCGGCGTGATGTAGACGCCCTCGTGCCCATCCTTCCACAAGCCGATGACGGGGACCTCGCAGCGGCCCTTAATGGCGGCAATGTCGGCAAGGCCCTGGCAGCGAATGGCGGCGGCGCCGCCGAGCTCGCAAGCGCGAGACATTTGAGCCATGGTCTCGGGCGTACGAAGTGGCTCGCCCATATACGCCTGAACGCTCACGACGAGCTTGCCCTTCAGGGATTGAATCAAAGGATCGACGGTCATGTTCGACTCAACCTTTCTCAAAACAGCCTTCTGAGACACCGCACCTTGACGTTCAAACCGTCGCTCGCGTACCGAAGTACGCTTCGCTCCTCTTTCACGTCAATCTGCGGCACCTCAGAAGGCGCACTTGGTAGTTATGTTTACTTCAACGACGCAAGAAGGTGTTCGGCGGCACCGATAAGCGGCGCGTCGCCCTCCAGAGAACCGATGAGGATCGGCGTGTCCTGAAGCGGATCGAGCGCCTGGCTGGCATAGCCCTCGTGCACCGAATCCTTCCACGTCTGCGAACGCCAATCGGGACCTTGGTGAATCACGCCGCCCGAAAGCACGATGACCTCAGGGTCCAGAATGTTAGCGAGCGAGCCCAAGCTGGCACCCAGCGCAAAGCCGGCGTCATGGATGACCTCGGTCGCCTTTGCGTCGCCCGCACGGCACAGGTCGTTCACGTCGCGACCGACCGAAGGACGGCTGGGGTCGACGCGACCGAAGCGCTCATCGTACATACGACCAATGGAAGTGCCCGAAGCAACCGACTCAAGATGACCGGAACGCCCGCAGGCGCAGGGAATGCCGGCGGCAGCCGAGCACTCGATGTGGCCCATATGGCCGGCAGCACCATGGAAGCCCTGCATCACGCGGCCGTTCTCGACATATGCGCCGCCGATGCCCGTACCGATGCCCAGACACAAGACGGAGAACTTGCCCTTGCCGACGCCCCAGTGGGCCTCGCCCAGAGCATGAGCCTGCACGTCGCCCACAACGGCAACGGGAAGACCAAGGTCCTCGCGCAGGCGCGGCCCCAACTGAACGCCGGACCAGCCGGGCATGATCTCGTTGGCATACGCGATAGCGCCCGTCTTGGGATCGACGACGCCTGCGGCACCGATACCGACACCGAGGACCTCGACATCGTGATTCGCCTCAAGAGCGGCCTTGATGGACGCCTCGATACGCTGGAAGACGGCCTCGCCGCCCTCCTGGGCCTCGGTAGGAACCTCGGCCTCAAAAACGGGATGGGGCACGCTGCCGTCAGCCGGGTACTCCATAATGGCGGTCGCGATCTTAGTTCCGCCGATATCGACAGAGCAGACGTACTTGTTCTCCATGTCGTTCTCCTTAGGAGATAAAAACAACTACAGGAAATGCGGTCGGAATTAACCCCGCCGCACGGTAAAGGTTTCCCAGGTGCCCGAGGTTGGGGTGAAAGTGGTCGGGCGTTGACCTAATGGGTCACGCCCGACCACTTGAGCCCCAAGATCGGGTGACTGGGGAAGCTTTACAGGAGACCGTTGTCCTGGAGGACCTTCTTAATCGCCTCGACGTTCTCGCCGGTCATGGCCTTCACCGGGCGCGGCATGGTCGGGCTGTCGAAGATACCCATGAGGTTCATAGCGGTCTTGAAGGCGCCGACGCCACCGGCATAGCCCTGAACGCCCGAGGTGACATCCCAGATGTGCGAAATCTCATTGAGGCGATCCTGCTCGGCCTTGACGGTAGCCCAGTCGCCGGCCTGAGCGGCCTTCCACTGACGCACGTAGCCCTCGGGCTCAACGTTGGCGAGACCCGGGACGGAACCGTCGGCGCCACCGAGGTAGGCACCGTCAACGACGACCTCGTGACCGGTGAGGATGCTCATCGGGTGGCCGTTCTTCTCGTTCTCCTGAACGAGGTAGCGGAACGAGATGTCATCACCCGAGGAATCCTTGACGCCGGCCAGGACGCCCTCGGCGCCGAGCTTGGCAAGGAGCTTCCAGGGGAGCTTGGTGTGGACGCACACGGGGATGTCGTAGGCGAAGATGGGCAGGTCGAGCTCCTCGTGCAGGATGCGGAAGTGCTCCTCGACCTCGGTCATGCCCTGCAGGGCATAGAACGGGCAGGTGGCGACAAGCGCATCGGCGCCCAGCTCCTGAGCGACCTTACCATGCTCGATCATGCGCTCGGTCTCGGTATCGATGATGCCGACCAGAACGGGAACGCGGTGGTCGACGATGCGCACGGCCTCGGCGACAATCTGGCGACGGCGCTCGTCGGTGGAGAAGACGACCTCGCCCGAGGAGCCCAGGAAGAACAGGCCATCGACGCCGGCATCGATCATGCGGTTGATGCTGCGCTCAAAGGAGGCAACATCAAGCTGGTGGTCTTCGGTATCGGGAACAACGACGGGAGGGATAACGCCGGTGAATTTCTGAGTTGCCACAAGAATCTCCTTAGTTGTCTGGCGGGCGGCCCTATGCCACCCACTCTTGTTGGCAGTGTCCAGGCCGTCTAGGCCAAAAAACACGGGTAGAACGTTTGGTTAAAGAAGTCGACGACTTCGTTTTCGAACGCATTGATGCGCTCGTGAGCGTATTTGGCATAGATGATATGCCTCCGGTCACACTCAAGACCGTTGAATACGGCGAACTGGCCCTTGGGATCGCTCACGGCATCCATGAGCGATGTGCCCATGAGCACCGATCCGCGCACCCGAGACGACAGAGCCTCAAGGCCACCGGGGATTGGATTGGCAACCGCCGTGCAGGCAAGGCCCCGCTCGTCCAGAGCGGAAACCGCCAGCGCGACGCCGCCGCCAAGGCCCTCGCCCCACGCAAAAATGCGATCGGAGTCTACGCCGTCAAGATTGCGCGCGACCTTCGCCAACGCGCAGCCCCAACGGACGCGCTCGACAAAAGCGGGCGAAGCAATCCCCCGCTGCAGGTCGTCCGTACCAGCAACACCGTCGTCCAGTGCAAGCACGGCATATCCCATGGCGGCAAATCTCGTCATGTGATGCCAGCCGCGCACAGGCCGATCGATGTCGTGGAACATCAGGCACAGCGGCACGCGCTCAGATACTCGGGCACGACCAACAGGCTCAATCAAACGAGCGTGGACCGCATGGTCACCGAGCTCAAAGGAAACCTCCGAGTAACGGGCGCAGGGGTTAACAAAGTCAATCGCCGTAATGGCCAGGCCTTGAATCTCAAGATTCGAAGCGCATGTCTCTAAATCAGAAACATCTGCTTGGACATCACCGTGCCAGTCCCGATATTCTGCGAGCCTTGACGAAACCGTTCCAGGAATTCCCACGAGCCCGGGGGCTATCAGCTCATCGATATTGCTCTCGCACTTAGACATGAGCCTCCCCTCCCTCACAGAAAAACGGAATGATCAAATCATCAAAGTCCTGAATCTCCTCGTGGCCAAAGCCCTCAAAGAACTCATGACGCTTGTCGCAGGACAGGTTGTTGTACACCGCAAACTGCGTCGCCGGCGGACAGACGATATCGGCTGTGCCCGTGCCAAACAGAACGGGGCACTTGACCATAGGGGCAAAATTCTTGGAATCGAAGTACGCCAGCTTGGCATAGGCTTCGTCAATACAAGTCGAGTCCTCGTCAAACCAGCGCGACCAATAGCGCAGGCCCTCGTAGGCAATATCGTCGGCGTCCAGATCCCAAACCAGGCGGAAATCCGACAGGAAGGGATAGAGGATGGCGGCGCGATTGATAAGCTCGCTGTTAAGCGCGCAGGTCGCAATGCCCAAACCGCCGCCCTGCGATGCGCCGTTCACATACACGCGGGTAAGATCGATGCCCTCGAGCTCGCGAACGATACGGCACAGAATGCGGATATCCTGATGTAGGCGGACATAGTAGAGGTTGGCCGGGTCGCCGTCGATACCGGCGACGATATGGCCCGCGACCGTCGTGCCCTCAAATCCACCAATGTCCTCGGAGGGGCCTCCTTGGCCAGGACAATCGAGAGCAATGAGCGCCATGCCCATGCCCGCAAACGACGCCTGCTCAAACCAGCTGCGGCTCGCACCCGGATAGCCGTGGAACTGTAGCACCAGCGGCACGGACTCGTCCGAAACCGGCTTGAGATGCTTGGCATGCAGGCGGGCGCCGCACATGCCGGTATACCAGAGGTCGAAAAACTGGCAGGTCGCGGAATCCGCAACCGAAGCCGCCTCAATCTCGTAGTCGAGCTCGACAGCGTCGGCCTCGGCCATGCGGTCCTTCCAAAAGAGATCGAAATCCGATGGACGGGGCATAGCGCCTCTATATTCACCAAATTGCTGTTGTAGCTCCTGAGCACTTGGCATGGCTCGTGAACCCAGCCTTTCGAAATCGCAACGGAGGTGCGCCCGGCAAGGGAACCGGGCGCACGGGAGGGAAAGCGAGGCTACTCGCCGAGCTTGGGATGCAGCAGCGACGGCGCAGCGCCGAGCAGCATCTTGGTGTAGGGGTCCTGAGGGTGCTGGAAGACCTGCTTGGCCTCGCCCTGCTCGACGATCTTGCCGCCATTCATAACGATGATGTCGTCAGAGATATAGCGGACCGTCTGGATGTCATGGCTGATGAACACCATGGCCAGGCCGAGCTCCTTCTTAAGGTCGGTCAGCAGGTTCAGAATCTGCGCGCGGACCGAAACGTCCAGAGCCGAGGTGGGCTCGTCGGCGATGATGGCATCGGGGTTCAGCGAAAGGGCACGGGCAATTGCGACGCGCTGGCGCTGGCCGCCCGAAAGCTGGCCGGGAAGAACCTCGGCGGCGGAGCTGGGCAGACCGGTGAGCTCCAAGAGCTCCTTGACGCGCTTCTCCTGCTCGGCCTCGGTACCCAGGTTGTGGACGCGCATGGGGTCGAGCAGTTGCTCGCGAACGACCATGCGGGGGTTGAGCGCCGTGGCCGGGTTCTGGAACACGACCGAGATGACGCGGCCCATGTGGCGACGGTCCTCGGCGGTACGCTTGGTAACGTCCTTGCCCTTAAAGTAGACCTTGCCGCTCGTGGGGGCCTGCAGGCCGCACATGACGTTAGCGGTGGTGGACTTTCCGCAACCGGACTCGCCGACGATGCCGATGGTCTGTCCGGGCATGAGCTTAATCGTTACACCCTGGACGGCGTGAACCAGGTTGGGGTGCAGAATCGAGCCGGTACGGGTCCTAAAGGTGACGTGGACGTCATCAAGGAAGATGATCGGCTCGACGCCGTTGACTGCGGTCTCGCTCATCTACATCACCTCCGCGTGAGGGGTCAAACCATTTGCCTTGAGCACCTCATCGGGGAGCTCGGAATAGAAGTGCTCGGTGCCGGGCACGCGCTTGAAGACCGGACGGGTGTCCAGGCCAATGCGCGGATGGCTCGAGCGGGGTGCGAAGCGATCGCCCTTGGGGAAATCGCGCGGGCTCGGAACGGCGCCGGGCACCTGGTGCAGGCGGCCCGAACCGCTCTCGATGGACAGGACGGAACCCAGAAGGCCGCGGGTGTACTCGTGAATCGGGTTGGTGAGCAGCTCCTTGGTGGGCGCCTGCTCGATAACCTGACCGGCGTACATAACCGTGATGTTATGAGCGACCTCGGCGACCAGTGCCAGGTCTGTCTCTTATACACATCTCCGAGCCCACGAGACTACGCTGCATCTCGT
>UQZU01000029.1 GCA_900545665.1 uncultured Collinsella sp. | reverse complement strand
AGGCCCTCGCGGCCTAGTCGCTATTTAGGGCGTCCAAGATTTGGGGCGCAGTTCACTTTCATGTGGCGAACGGTCGGGCTTCTTATTCCACTTGCCAATGCTCGGCTCATATTGGAAGAAAGCTACGCTAATGTTTGCGTGACACTCCTATTTTCTCCGAAGAAAGAGTCGGATAATGAAGAATAGAATTAAAAAAGGTGCCAGATATAGCGCAAGTATAAAGGCTAATCCAACGAGACCTTGCAATAATGGCATAACTCCTCCCAGACACGAGATTTTGGTATTTGTTCCCATCTTATTCTGAATTGGACCAAATAGTTCCTAGCCACAAAACTACTCGTCAACTGGATCGCACCAATCTGCTGGCAAAACACAGCTTGATTCTTTATCGACATAGCACCAATCCGCAACAGGGCACTCGGCGATGTCGTAAAAATTGCATATATCAACTCCAAGACAACAAGGCTCAACGGGAGGATGTTCATTTGAACCAACAGGATGGATATGCTTCATAACAGCTCCTCACCTTAATCCAATTAGAGACTACGTTTGATCAATGCCACAGTGATCTACAACGCAGATGCTGCCGCCATCCATGTCATAGTCGCAGTAATCGTATGCACCACAGCCATCTGCTTTATCATAAACAGTACAGATGTCAGTAATGCCCAAGAGGCAGTCAAAAGACATCGGCTTCACGCCTGCCTCGTCGCCACTTCCTGGATTAATCGGATGAATATGCTTCACGACTACCTCCCTTTGAGTGCAGAAAAACCTCAATATTGTGTATAACAAACCAAGATGTCTAGTTCACCATATTTCTAGAATGGTTTCGGCGAATGTAGCAATAAGCTTCGCAGACGGTAATCAGAAGAACGAACACCTCCACAATGGTGACAGCAATGCGCTGAACCGCTTATTCCGATACAGTAGCTTCTCGTTGATTTTTCTCCTGCGAAGATGAGTGGCGGGAAATAAGGTCAAAAGCCATCTCGTAGCACATTTTTCTATATTCACATGATGCAGGGTGTAGACTCTTGGGCAAGTAGCCGTGCTCGTCTGCAGCCTCCCAGCTACAGCCCCCACCACAGAAAGACCGAGCCCAACAGTCCGTACAGTCAATTCTTTTTTCGACACCCTGACTCCAGTTTTCAATATACCTAGTTTCGTCAATTCCGGTGACGATGTTGCCCATTTTGAATCGCATCATCCCGACAAACCTGTGACAGGGGTATACGTCCCCTTCGGGAGTCACGGAAATAAAACGCCTGCCAGCC
The DNA here is from genome assembly GCA_900545665.1 of uncultured Collinsella sp. Classification (GTDB taxonomy): domain Bacteria; phylum Actinomycetota; class Coriobacteriia; order Coriobacteriales; family Coriobacteriaceae; genus Collinsella. The sequence continues at coordinate 23,523 of UQZU01000029.1, read as the reverse complement.
CCGCATCCGACAAAGGCGATCCTGTTGCTCATAATCAAATCAACTGCAGTTTTCAATGTTCTAAACAAGGGCTTTTCCCCTTGATCAATCTGTTTGAGATATTGATCCGCCAAATCTATTAGGCCCGCCCTGATTTTGTTTAATGAGTGTTCGTCGAGTTTGATATTCTCATCGAATGAGCTCACGGGCGAGAAGTAAATCCTTCTGAAGCCCATCTCTTTAAACTGAAGATAGTCTTCAACAAGGTTACAGTTATTATTTGTTAAGGTCGCTCTTGCGCCGAAGGGGAACGACTCGGAAAAACGACGAACGTTTTTGTCGATATCGGAGAAAGAGCCGCCTCCCGTCTTGTACGGGCGCGATGCATCGTGCTTGCATCCTGTACCATCGAGACTAATCAGAACAGAAAACCCGTGCTCCTTGAAAGAATTCACAGCAGTGTCATTCAAAAGCGTTCCGTTGGTCGTAATAGAATAGGTAAAGTTTCTATTGGGGTATATTCTTTTTGAATAGTCGACCGTTTTCCATATCAGCGGCTCGTTAATCATGGGTTCCCCACCAAAAAAGACGATCGCAAGCGTTTCGTTTTCCGATGAACTTGCGACGAGGTAGTCGACCGCCTTGAAGGCTATCTCGTCTGTCATCAGCAGAGGAGACGTTCCATAATCTCCTTTACCGGCAAAACAGTAACTACAACCAAGGTTGCATGCATGTGAAACGTGGAGTTCGATGGATCTAAGTTTTCGAGGCGTGTCTTTTGTTAAGAAAGTCCGCTCAGACAATCGTTGATACTCATCAATGTCGTCTTCAAGTTCTGCTATGGTCGTTTGGTCGTAGCCTTTCGCAGCAAGTGACTTTGTTAGCAACTTCGAGTTGACCGTTCTTCCCGATGCTTCAAATATGCGAAGCGCATCTTCTGATGCTTGGTCAACCTGAAAGCAATTGCGAGTGACCTCATCGAAGCAGTAACGACGATCACTTACTGAGAAAAAATGCATACGTTCCTCAATTTCATGCTGGACTGGCACTAACCTTGTTTATTGTCGCGCAGCTATAAAAAACCACCAGCGGGGATTCGGTGTGCGGCCCAATCGGACTCCCAAAAGGTTCTATTTGAGACTGGCAAGCTTTGTGTTGTTGGCACTTCGACAGCGCTCTTTATTCCAACATGGAGCCTCGCAGTTTGAGTCGACTTGCCTCTGGAAGGTCCGATCTTAACTTGATTTAGGATGAAAACAGATTACAGGCGCGCTCCTCTAGAAAGAAAGGAAACCAATCGCCGCCTTTCACCAGGAAAGTTTTCATAGCCCACCTCGAGCAAAATGAAAGATGCGAGAGCGATTGGGGAACAACGCGAATCTCCCCTTTTGGGTGGGAGCGAGCCTTCAGCCACCGGCGAACGACTCGCCCTGGTCAGAATCTGGAAGTGGTGCCGGGCCGCTTGGGCCTCCCCGGTGACTTCGTGGGGCTTACCTGCCTGACGTCGAGGAGTACATCCGCAAGATTCGTTCCCTATGCCGTTTGCTCTCACGCCCGCCTTAGTTCCAAGTCGGGCGAGCCGCCGCGCTCATGCGACCCGTGGCGGCGACACGTCGACGCCGCGCTCGCTGAGCACATCTTCGGTCGCGGGCGAGCACGAGGTCGCGCCGGCGCATCCGCTGGGACTGCTGTGCGTGCAAAACGGCTACGTGGTGAGCGTCCCGCGCTGGATTCAGCCGAGTGAGGAAGGCGTTGAGATCGGCGCGCTGGCAACGGGGGAGGGCGGCATCACCGACGACGTCTCGGCCCGCCATGCCCATATCTGGTGCGACGAGTCTGGCGCATGGTTTGTCGAGGACCTGTCGTCCACTAACGGCACCGTGGTGGTAAACGGGGCCACGAGTGTGTGTATTCAAGTAGAGCCCGGCCGCTCCGCCCAGCTCAACCCCGGCGACGAGCTCAAACTCGGCGAATCCACCACCTACGCCATCCTGCTCGGCGCCCTCTAGCCGGCAGTTAGGGACGTTCCTTTCCTGCCGGTACTTGGGGACACTCCTTGGCGCGTCAGAGCCAGTCGTCCGGGGATGGAGGGACCATTCTGGCCTTTGGCGGTCACCCGAGGTAAACCTTTACCGCCCGCCTATATTTGTCGAAATTACACTTAACGGCGGGGTACAATAAACCCGCATGCGGATTTCCGTTGCGGGCGCTTCCCATCGCCGGGGCGTGCCCGGGAGCATCCGGCATGCGGCCTTTGCGGCGCTCGGTCATGTGCAAGACGGGCGGTCGGGTCTGTGGGGCGCATCAGCTGTCCCTCGCCTCGGCATGTCTTCTCTCCACGCCACGTACCTGCTGCTGAGCCTGCCTGCCAGATGATTGGAAGCAACAGCGTAAATCCCATCACGCCAACATCCCGGCGATCGCCGGGGCCTGTATACCTATATGAGAGGAGAGGGGTATATGGCGCGTAAGTTTAAGTCTATGGACGGCAACGAGGCGGCCGCATATGTTTCGTATGCGTACACCGAGGTAGCGGGAATTTATCCCATTACGCCGTCCAGCCCGATGGCCGACCATGTCGACCAGTGGGCGGCCCAGGGTCGCAAGAACATCTTCGGCACCCCGGTCAAGGTCGTCGAGATGGAGTCCGAGGCAGGTGCAGCCGGTACCGTTCACGGTTCGCTGGGCGCCGGTGCTCTGACCACCACCTACACGGCTTCCCAGGGCCTGCTCCTGATGATCCCGAACATGTACAAGATTGCGGGCGAGCAGCTCCCGGGCGTCTTCCACGTCTCCGCGCGTTGCGTCGCTTCGCACGCCCTGAACATCTTTGGTGATCACTCCGACGTCATGGCCTGCCGCCAGACCGGTTTTGCCATGCTCGCCGAGGGCAACGTCCAGGAGGTCATGGACCTCTCGCCGGTGGCTCACCTTGCCGCCATCGAGGGCAAGACCCCGTTCCTTAACTTCTTCGACGGCTTCCGCACCAGCCACGAGATCCAGAAGGTCGCCATGTGGGACTACAAGGATCTGGCCGAGATGTGCGACATGGACGCCGTCCAGGCTTTCCGCGATCACGCGCTCAACCCTGAGCACCCGCATACCCGCGGTAGCCACGAGAACGGCGACATCTTCTTCCAGAACCGCGAGGCCTGCAACAAGGTCTACGACGAGCTTCCCGCCGTCGTCGAGGGCTACATGAAGAAGATCAACGAGAAGCTCGGCACCGATTACGGCCTGTTCAACTACTACGGCGCTCCCGATGCCGACCGCGTCGTCGTGTGCATGGGCTCCTTCTGCGACGTGCTCGAGGAAGTCATCGACTACCTCAACGCTCACGGCGAGAAGGTCGGCCTGGTCAAGGTTCGCCTGTTCCGTCCGTTCTCCATCAAGCACTTTGTCGACGTTCTCCCCGAGACCGTCAAGAAGATCGCCGTTATGGACCGCACCAAGGAGCCGGGTTCCATCGGTGAGCCGCTCTACCAGGACGTCGTCTCCGCTCTCTACGAGGCCGGCAAGACGGGCATCAAGGTCGTCGGCGGCCGTTACGGCCTGGGCAGCAAGGACACGCCTCCCGCGTCCGCGTTCGCTGTCTTCGAGGAGCTTAAGAAGGACGAGCCCAAGCGCGAGTTCACCATCGGCATTGTCGATGACGTGACCAACCTGAGCCTGCCCGAGGCCGAGGATGCGCCCAACACCGCAGCCCCCGGCACCATTGAGTGCAAGTTCTGGGGTCTGGGTGGCGACGGTACCGTCGGCGCCAACAAGAACTCGATCAAGATCATTGGCGATCACACCGACAAGTACGTTCAGGCCTACTTCCAGTACGACTCCAAGAAGACCGGCGGCGTCACTGTTTCGCACCTGCGCTTTGGTGATTCCCCGATCCGTTCGCCGTACTACGTGACCAAGGCCGATTTTGTCGCCTGCCACAACCCCAGCTACATCGTCAAGGGCTTCAAGATGGTCCGCGACGTCAAGCCGGGCGGCACCTTCCTGGTCAACTGCCAGTGGAGCGACGAGGAGTTCGCTGAGCACATGCCCGCCGTGGCCAAGCGCTACATCGCGAACAACAACGTCAACGTCTACCTGATTGACGCTATCGACCTGGCCGCCAAGGTCGGCATGGGTAAGCGCACCAACACGGTACTCCAGTCCGCCTTCTTCGCGCTGGCCAAGGTCCTGCCCGCCGAGGACGCTCTGCAGTACATGAAGGACGCGGCCACCAAGTCCTACATGAAGAAGGGCCAGGCCATCGTCGACGCCAACCACAAGGCCATCGATGCCGGCGCTACCGCCTTCCGTAAGTTCGAGGTTCCGGCCGACTGGGCTACCGCCGAGGATGCCGCTCCCGTCGAGCTCTCCGAGGAGACCAAGTCCGCCATCGCCCAGCAGGTCAAGAACCTGCTTGAGCCCATCGATCGCATGGATGGCGACAGCCTGCCTGTTTCCGCTTTCGTCGATTGCGCCGACGGCCAGTTTGAGCTGGGCGCCTCCGCATACGAGAAGCGCGGCGTCGCCGTGGTCGTTCCCCACTGGGACGAGACCAAGTGCATCCAGTGCAACCAGTGCGCCTATGTGTGCCCGCATGCCACCATCCGTCCGTTCGCGATGACCGAGGACGAGGCTGCAGCCGCGCCCGAGGCTACTCGCACGCTCGACGCCATGGGCCCCAAGGCCAAGGGCATGAAGTTCACCATGGCCGTGTCTCCGCTCGACTGCATGGGCTGCACCAACTGCGTCAAGGTCTGCCCCAAGGGCGCCCTCGAGATGGTTCCCACCGAGCAGGAGATGGACCAGCAGCCCGTTTGGGACTACATGGTCGAGAACGTCTCCGAGAAGAAGGAGCTCATCGCGGCCAACGTCAAGGGCAGCCAGTTTAAGCAGCCCTACCTGGAGTTCTCCGGCTCCTGCGCCGGCTGCGCCGAGACCGCCTATGCACGTCTGGTGACCCAGGTCGCCGGCGACCGCATGTTCATCTCCAACGCCACCGGCTGCTCCTCCATTTGGGGCAACCCCGCTGCCACCGCTCCTTACTGCAAGGACAAGGACGGTCACGGCCCGGCGTGGAACAACTCCCTGTTCGAGGACAATGCCGAGCACGGTCTGGGCATGGCCGTTGGCTACGAGGCCGTTCAGAAGAAGCTGATCGCTGCTACGCAGGAGATCATCGCCGCTGACGGTCCGTCCGACGAGCTCAAGGCCGCCGGTCAGGCTTGGATTGACTCTGTCAACGACGCCGAGGCCTCTAAGACCGCTGCCGCCGCTTACGTTGCCGAGCTCGAGAAGTGCGGCTGCGACGCTTCCAAGGCGATCCTCGCCGACAAGGCTTACCTCACCAAGAAGTCCTTCTGGGTCTTCGGTGGCGACGGTTGGGCCTACGACATCGGCTTCGGTGGCCTGGACCACGTCCTGGCTTCCGGCCACAATATCAACGTCTTCGTCTTCGACACCGAGGTCTACTCCAACACCGGCGGTCAGGCCTCCAAGGCCTCGAACCTGGGCCAGGTCGCTCAGTTCGCCGCTGCCGGTAAGGTGACCAAGAAGAAGTCTCTGGCCGAGATCGCTATGAGCTATGGCTACGTCTACGTGGCGCAGGTCGCCATGGGCGCCAACCCGGCTCAGACCCTCAAGGCCATCCACGAGGCCGAGGCCTACGACGGCCCGTCCCTCATCATCGGCTACAGCCCCTGCGAGATGCACTCCATCAAGAAGGGCGGCATGCAGAACTGCCAGGCCGAGATGAAGAAGGCTGTCGAGTGCGGTTACTGGAACCTCTTCCGCTTCAACCCCGAGGCTGCTGCCGGCAAGAAGTTCTCGCTCGATTCCAAGGAGCCCGCGGGCGGTTATCAGGAGTTCCTGATGAACGAGGCCCGTTACGCTTCGCTGACGCGTTCCTTCCCCGAGCGCGCCGAGGAGCTCTTCAAGGAGAACGAGCAGGCCGCCATGGACCGCTACGCTCACCTGCTGAAGCTCAAGACGGTGTACAACGAGGCCTAGGTCTCTCACCGCAGGATCTGAGGGCTGACCTTCGCGGACGTCCTCGGACATGAAAGAACCCCCGCTGCGCACTACGTGCGGCGGGGGTTCTTTCGTCCTGCGGAGTGTCCGCGAAGGTTAGCCCTCAGATCCTGCTACGACTACGTCCTTGGATTGTGTGGGCGGATGAAGGACGTAGTTGGTCGGGTATTCCGTCCCCTTCGCTGTTTCGCGGCTTTGCCGCGAAACCTCGCGCCACTTTGGGGATGGATGGGGGACTTGGCCGTTGCCGCTTTTTCGGAGCTCTTCTTTATTCCTTTTGTTGGATGAAAAGCCCCTTGTTTTTGCAGGGGTGCATACTCGACTTATATGTGCATAGAATCTCGTATAGTGCGAGTAAGATATTGCGCTGTCTGTTTTGTGTTTAGCAAAGATATAGTTTGCATAATCTGGTCTAATCCCTGCTCTATTAAAATAAAGTTGCACGTAAATGGCGTAGATATGCTTGAGCTGGGGTTCTGTACGCTGAGCGGATAAAAACGACCGTTCACCGTTCCGCTATTTTCAAAATGAATAAAATGAGCGATAAAGAGAATATAAACCTTAATAAACTCGCGTATCGCACGGACGCGGGTTATTAATGGGTTGTAGGCCTTTTACAGAAAGGATTCCAGCAATGTCTAAGCCTCTTGGCAAGCCCGATCGTATTGTCGTCGCCCTTGGCGGCAACGCCCTCGGCAACAACCCCGTCGAGCAGATCGAGGCCGTGAGCAACACCGCCCATGCCCTCCTCGGCCTCATCGAGCAGGGCAACGAGATCATCATCACCCACGGCAACGGCCCGCAGGTCGGCATGATCCAGAACGCCTTCGCCGCTGCCCACGATGCCATCGGTACCCCCGAGATGCCGCTGCCCGAGTGCGGTGCCATGTCCCAGGGCTACATTGGTTATCACCTGCAGCAGGGCATTGGCCGCGAGATGCACAAGCGCTATAAGCGTTGGCACGCCGCCACCGTCGTCACCCAGATCGAGTGCGACCCGGACGATCCCGCGTTCAAGAACCCGACCAAGCCGATCGGTCCCTTCTACACCGAGGAGCAGGCCAAGGAGTTCATGGCCGAGGATCCCTCCAAGGTCTTCGTCGAGGATTCTGGCCGCGGCTGGCGTCGCGTCGTCGCTTCTCCCGATCCCAAGAAGATTGTCGAGGCTGACTCCATCCTCAACCTGCTCGACAACGAGTTCATCGTCATCGCCTGCGGTGGCGGCGGCATCCCCGTCGTCCGCGACTACGAGAACAAGGGCTGCTACAAGGGCGTTCCCGCCGTCATCGACAAGGACCTGGGCGGCGAGCTGCTGGCCGAGGACTGCGATGCTGACGTTCTGTTCCTGCTGACCGCCGTTGAGCATGTCGCCATCAACTTTGGTAAGCCCAACCAGGAGGAGCTCGAGGACCTCACCGCCGACGAGGCCGAGCGCCTGGCCGACGAGGGTCAGTTCGGCAAGGGTTCGATGGAGCCCAAGGTCCGCGCTGCCATCAAGTTCGCCCGTTCCCGCAAGGGCCGCACCTGCATCATCGGCGCTCTGGACAAGGCTGCCGAGACCATGGCCGGCCTCTCCGGTACCCGCATCCACGAGTAGTCTCTACTCTGTCGCCTCTCTGGTGGGCGCCAGGCAAAGCGCCCGCAAACTAGCCTCTCTTCATGAGCCCCGCAGTCCGCTCCGACTGCGGGGCTTTTGCTATTCACCTAGTCATTGGGGACGTTCTTAGTCATTGGGGACGTTCTTAAATGACTAGTCAAACAAGAGCGTCCCCAATGACCACTCATTTAAGTCTGTCCCCAATGACTAGTAGTAGGCCCACATGGCTTCGACTTCGTTGAGGACCTCTACGACGCCCCAGCGGCGGGCGCTGCGGCTGGCCGAGTTGGGGTCGTAGACGCCAATCTGGTTGGCATCGTCGATGCCGTAGAGCACGATGTAGTGGCCTACGTTGGTAAACGTACCGGGGCGCACTGCGGCGATGACGGGCGCACCCGAGCGAAGTGCTTGGGTAATCGATTCGCGATCGTTATAGAGCTGTGTTCCGTTGAGCCCCAGCTGCCACGCGCCGCCTGTCATAAACGACCACTCGGTGGCACCAGTGGGGGCGTAGTTGCCGGCTTCGGCCAGTGCGCATATATCGACCGGCGTCTTATCGGTGTGGCCGGTCTTAAAGATATAGACCATGGTGAGGCAAGTGGGACCGCAAGCGTTTTCGCGAATAGTGCCACCGGCATAGGGCAGCTCCGACCATGCGGGGTCAATTTGGTAGATGTGGGGCATGGTGCCGACACTCCACTGCGAACGCGGGGTCGAAAAAGCAAATGAGTAGCCGGGTGCGACGGGAGCTTTAAGTAGCTTGTCCTCGGCAGTGGGCTCAAGACCGGCTGATCCGTGGGAGATACAGGATCCCAAAAACACAAAGACGAGGCAGGCGGCGATGGAGCAAAGCGCAAGGCGTAGACGGCGGGCTGAAAGCGCGTGGCTTGTGGTGTGCGACGCGGGGTGAGGGGCGGAATTGCCGCGATCGCGTTGAGGTCGCGAAAAGGTGCGCTTGACGTAGTAGTCGGTCTTACGGCGATCGTAGCGGCGTGGCTGCGATGTGTCGGTCTGGCGTTGGCGTGTGCTCGTACTCACGCGGTCTGACTGCTGCGCGGTACGGCTTTGTTGCCGCGAAGAAGCCCCGGGCTGCTCTTGGGGGCGCTGCGGGTTGTCGTTGTCGGAGGTGCTTCTGGGCGTTGGCGTGGTGCGGCCGGCAAGGCGCACGCTTTGTGGCCGTTGGTCGCCGTCATTGTATCCGTATGCCATTCGAATTACCTTGCCTCATGTGTAACTTGTCTATCCTACATAAAAAGATGCACGACACATGGGTATGTGCGCCAAAAGCCTGACAAATGGTATGAACGTTGCCGCGCCGCGCGCCAAGCGTCACGGCAACAGGTATTCAAAAGCAGACAAGATGAAGCGTCCAAGACGAATGACGTCTCCCGCCGTTCGTCCCAAAAACGGCGCCGCTCGTTTTGCAGTTCTGCCTTCGGTCGAGCTACAAGCGGCGCTGCTGTGCCAAGGCCGTATCTTAAAGCCACGAAATAAAAGCGCGCGGCAAAACAGACCGCGCAAGGGGTGACGTCAAGGGGCGTCAAAAAGGAAAGGAGGGGAACAATGGCGGACAAGAACGCAGAAGTTGCAGTTGAGGATAACGGCGGCATGAAGAAAACGCTTTCGCTCTGGAACTTCTTCACCATCGGCTTTGGTGCCATCATCGGTACCGGTTGGGTTCTGCAGGTCGGCGACTGGATGGTCGTGGGCGGCGGTCCCGTTCCCGCTATGATCGCATTCCTCTTGGGTGCAATCTTCCTCGTGCCCGTCGGAGCTGTTTTCGGTGAGCTCACGGCTGCCATCCCCATTTCGGGTGGCATCGTCGAGTATGTCGATCGTAGCTTTGGCCGTACGCTGAGCTACATTACCGGATGGCTTTTGGCCCTGGGCAACGGCATTCTGTGCCCGTGGGAGGCCATCGCCATCTCGACCCTCGTGTCCGAGATGTTCGGTAGCCTGCCCGGTCTTGAGTGGCTGCGCGCCGTCAAGCTCTACACCATCCTGGGCGCCGACGTTTACCTGTTCCCGACGCTGATCGCGCTCGGCTTTGCAGTCTACGTCATCTTCCTCAATTTCCGCGGTGCAAGCTCGGCCGCCAAGCTCCAGGCCTTCCTGACCAAGGCCCTGCTCTGCGGCATGCTGCTCGCCATGGGCGTCTCGCTGTTCACCGGCTCGCCGGACAACGCCATGCCTGTGTTCTCCCAGGTCACCGGCGCTGGTGGCGGCAAGGCCGCTACCGAGAGCTCCAGCCTGTTTGCCGGCATCGTGTCGGTCCTGGTTCTGACTCCGTTCTTCTACGCCGGCTTCGACACCATTCCCCAGCAGGCTGAGGAAGCAGCCGAGGGCCTCAACTGGAACAAGTTCGGCAAGATCATCTCCCTGGCCCTGCTGGCCGCAGGCGGCTTCTACATGGTCTGCATCTACTCGTTCGGCACCATCCTCGACTGGCATGAGTTTGTTAAGAGCCCGGTTCCCGCGCTTGCCTGCCTCAAGGGCATCAACATGCTCCTGTACCTGGCCATGCTCGTCATCGCCACGCTTGGACCCATGGGCCCGATGAACTCCTTCTACGGCGCCACGAGCCGCATCATGCTCGCCATGGGCCGCAAGGGCCAGCTGCCCGAGCAGTTCGCCGAGGTCGACCCCAAGTCCGGCGCTCCCAAGCTCGCCTGCATCGTTCTGGGCGTCATCACCGTCGTCGGTCCGTTCCTGGGCAAGAACATGCTCATCCCTCTGACCAACGTGTCGGCTCTCGCCTTCATCTTCTCCTGCGGCATGGTCGCCCTCGCTTGCCTGCGCATGCGCTTCACCGAGCCCGACCTGCCTCGTCCCTACGAGGTGCCCGGCGGCAAGTTTGGCATCGGCCTCGCTATCGCTGCCTGCGCCATCATCATCGGCCTGCTCGTGATTCCGTTCTCTCCCGCCTCCCTCAACATGGTGGAGTGGAGCATCGTGATCGGCTGGCTGGCCGTCGGCCTGGCTCTCATGGCCTTCACCAATTCCCGCAAAAAGTAACGCCGAGCCGGGGCGGATCAGGTGCGCGCGACCCTCTCTTCCGCGCACCGAACCCGGCGCCACTTGGGTAGCTTTGTGAGGCCTTAACCCAGCACGGCCTCGCCCACTATATGGATCCATAAGGAGGAACCATGTCCACTAAGTATGCAATCGTTGGCGGTAAGCTCATCGACGGTACCGGTGCCGAGCCGGTCGAGAACTCCCTCGTTCTCGTCGACGACAACGGCAAGATCGAGTACGCCGGTGCTATGCAGGACCTTCCCGAGGGCGTTGAGGTTATCGACGCCGCCGGCAAGACCGTCCTTCCCGGCCTGATCGACACCCACCTGCACTTCTCGGGCAACTTGACCGACGATGACACCGACTGGGTCATGCAGCCGCTCCTCGAGAAGCAGGCTGTCGCAGTCAAGCAGGCCTACGACTGCCTCACCCACGGCCTCACCACCGTCTGCGAGATCGGCCGCTTTGGTATCCAGATCCGTGACTGCATCGACAAGGGCGTCTTCAAGGGCCCGCGCGTTCTGGCCACCGGCCTTGGCTTCTGCCGCGTTGCCGGCCACGGCGACTCCCACCACTGCAGCCAGGAGCTCAACAAGGAATCGCACCCCTGGGGCGATCAAGTCGACGGTCCTTGGGATCTGCGCAAGGCCGTCCGTCGTCGCCTGCGCGAGAACCCCGATGCCATCAAGATCTGGGCTACCGGTGGCGGCATCTGGCGCTGGGACTCCGGTCGCGACCAGCACTATTGCTCCGAGGAGATCCAGGCCGTGGTCGAAGAGGCAAAGATGGTCGGCATCCCCGTGTGGAGCCACTGCTACAACAACCACGCCGCTGCCTACGATTCCGTTCGTTTTGGCTGCGAGCAGCTGATTCACGGCTTCGATATCGATGAGCGTACCATGGACCTCATGGCCGAGCAGGGCACCTTCTTCACCCCGACGATCGCCTTCCTGCCCACCTGGTACGCCACCTATCCGCCCGTCTACGTTCCCGAGCTGCACGACAAGTACGAGGGCACCCTGGTCGAGAAGGAGCTGCAGCGCAACTACGACTGCCTGCGCGAGGCCAAGAAGCGCGGCGTCGTCATGACGATCGGCTCCGACTCCTTCTCCTTCGTCACCCCGTATGGCACCTGCTCCATCGAGGAGATGTACGAGTTCGTCGACAAGATCGGCTTCACCCCGGTCGAGACCATCACCTGTGCAACCCTCAACGGTGCCAAGATGTGCCACATCGAGGACGAGACCGGTTCCATCGAGGCCGGCAAGTGCGCCGACCTGCTGGTCGTCAACGGTGACGTCGCCGCCGACATCCACGTGCTCAACACCGACAACATGGACGTCATCATGAAGGACGGCTGGATTGTCGAGGCCGGCACCTTCGGCGAGGCAAACAAGTACAGCGCCTAAGCTACCGTTCATCGATGGCTTGATGTAAAACACAGTATTTGATTGCATAATGCAATGGAGAGGGTCGCTTGCGGCCCTCTTTATTGCTATGGGGTGCGTCAGTAAGAAGGAGATGACGGTGGATCTCAATAGGCTGATTCTGGGCAAGAGCTACAACTCTACCAAGGTCTTTCGTACCGCTCAGCATGTGGTTCAAGCCATCTTGCTCGGTATTGTCGTTCCGCTGCTTATCCTACTGCTCATCTGGGATCTAACCGATAATCCCAATCCCGTTCCGGCCGTTGTCGTCATTGCCGGCTTGGTCATGCTGTGCTTCTTCTTCTCGTACGTCTTTGTCGTTCCCGACGACCTTACATCGAGCGCAACCGACCGCACGCTCGCCATCGCTTCAAAAATATTCGCCTACACGTCGCGCGGCCTTACGCCCGAAGCTGCCCTGGGCGCCTCTAAGATCATCCTGTCCGAAACTATTGCCTCTGCCATCTGCTTTACCGACGGCAAGCAGGTGTTGGCAAGCTGGGGCGAGGACTCGGCAAAATGCCCCGCGGGCACCCCGGTGGTACTGCGGACTACGCTCAACGTGATCAACAGCGGTGAGCAAAGCGTGTTCTCGCGCGATGCCTCGACCGAGACGGGTGGCTACTTTCCGCGCCTGCGCGCCGGTATTGTCGCACCGCTTACCGTGCGCGGGCATTGCGTGGGCACGCTCGAGCTGTATTATCCCCGTCTGAGCAGCATCGATATGCGCCAGACGGCGCTTGCCTCGGGCTTTGCCGACCTCATTTCCACGCAGCTTGCGAGCTTTGAGCTTGAGCGCCAGGACGAGCTTACGGCCCGCGTGGAGCTGCGCGCCTTGCAATCGCAGGTCGATCCTCATTTTCTGTTTAACACCATCAGCACCATCGTGTCACTCGTACGTGCCGAGCCGGACAAGGCCAGGTCGCTGCTGATCGACTTCTCCAACTACTATCGTCAGACGCTTTCTGATTCCGATACGCTCACCACGCTCGAGCACGAGGTGGAACAGGGCACTCGCTATATCAATCTTATGCAGGCTCGTTATGGCGACGGCCGTCTGCGCGTCTCGGTCGATATCGACTTTGAGGTGCGCGATTGCATGGTGCCGCCGTTTATCTTGCAGCCGTTGCTCGAAAACTGCATCAAGCACGCGCAGCGCGAGACCGAGCCGCTTTCTATTCATGTTAGGGCTTTCGAGACCGATGACGGTTTGGAGATCATTGTCGAGGACGATGGCATCGGTATGAGCGAAGAAGTCTGCGCGCATCTGTTTGAGCAGCATCGCCTGGAGGAGCCCGAGAGCATTACCGCCGACGGCTCCATCAAACGAGGCTGCGGCTTGGCGCTCTTCAACGTGCTCCAGCGCATCCATTTCTTTTACGGAGAAGATTCCGGCATGCGCGTGAAGTCCCAGGAGGGCGTGGGAACGCAGGTCATCGTCGAGCTGAACGGCGAGCCGCATGAGCCGGCGCCGTTGACGGCGTAGCACGCGGTTGGATTGAGAGAAAAAGAGGGGAAACACATATGTCCGAAGGCTGGAACATCTTGGTGGTTGATGACGAGCCTCCCATTAGGGCTGAGCTACGCTATCTGTTGGAAAAGGATACGCGTGTGGGTCAGATTGCCGAGGCGGGCAATGTCACCGAAGCCGTGGAGTCGATTCTGTCGAACAAGCCCGACGTGCTGTTTTTAGACATTACCATGCCCGGTCGCTCGGGAATTGAGCTTGCCGAGACGCTGCAGAACCTAAAGACGCCGCCGGTCGTGGTGTTTGTGACAGCGTTTGCCGAATTTGCCGCCGATGCGTATAACCTCGATGCGGTCGACTATGTCGTCAAGCCGGTCGAGGACGCACGCCTGTCAAAGGCACTCGACAAGATCGAGGCAGCCTTGGGTGCCCGTCGTGTTATCCATGCTCCGCGCCAACCTTTGCGTCTGACGGTGGACCGCGGGGGCAAAAAGGTGTTCATTCCCGCCGCAGACGTCTGCTACTTTGAGGCGCGCGCCGATTTTTGCAACGCCATCTGCGCCGAGGGAACATACCTGATCAATGAGTCGATCTCTTCGCTCGAGCGTCGCTTGGACTCCGAGGGCTTTATTCGCGTTCATCGCAGCTACCTGGTCAATTTGGAAGACGTGCACAATGTTGAGATTGGCTCCACGGGGTTGATGGAGCTCAGGCTCGACCGCGTGAACTCGACGGTACCGGTGTCCCGTCGTCGTGCCGCCGAGGTCAAGTCGCACCTGGGGCTTGCGTAGACGGTCTGCATGCCGTCGTTTACCATCGCAGGTTTGGCATGGGCGCGCGGTGGGCATAATGGGTGGCATCGAATGAAATCGAAAGGATCATTATGCCCGCGCTTATCACCCATCATCTGTTTGGCGAGGAAAGCATCGACCGTCTTCCGCAGGGCGTCATCACGTCCGATGAAGAGCGCATTGCCTTTATCTTGGGCAACCAAGGCCCCGACCCGTTTTTCTTTCACATTCTGACACCGCGTGCTTCCGACTGCACGCTGCTGGCGCAGGTCATGCATCGGTCGCGTATGTCTCGCCAGTTCGCGTGCCTGCGCGACGGCGTGTCGCATCTGCTGCCGCGCGACGCCAGCTTGGGTCGCGCCTTTGCGCTGGGCCTGCTGTCTCATTACGTGCTCGACCGCAACGCCCATCCCTTTGTCTATGAGCAGCAGTTTGGCATCGTGGAGTCCGATTCAGAGCTTGAGGATTCGAGCAGTCAGGTCCATGCCGTGATCGAGAGCGACCTGGATGTACTGATGCTGCAGCTTAAACGCGATGGCGCTACGGTCGACGATTACCCGCCGGCGGGCGAGATCGTCACTACCGATCGCATCAATCGCGTGGCCGGCGTGCTGATGAGCTATGTTGCCGGACGCGTGTACGGCATTGACATTCCGGCGGGGGAGTACGGTGCTGCCGTTGCCAATATGCAGCGACTTTACCGCGCGATTGAGCCGGCCGGCTCCGCAAAGACGCGCGCGATCTCGCTGGTTGAGGGCTTGGTGCACGACTACTCGCTGCTCGACGGCCTTGCCCATCGCGTGACGACGGAGCTGCCCGAGCGCACCGGTAACCTGGGCCATCTGACATGGAAGAATCCCTTTACCGACGAGGTCTCGAACGAGAGTTTCCCCGAGGTCTTTGATCGCGCGCTGGTCGATTACGAGTGCACGGTCGCACGTTTTATCGAGACCGATGACATGGATGCCGTGACCAGTCACGTCAACTACAGCGGTCGCGTGCTCAATGCCGATGAGGAGTTCGACCGCGAGGAATAGGGCCCGTGCGTGCCCCTTTGCCGAATCCTTACCGGCGGTTCTGGACAATTGGGGTACGATGAACTAACTGCATATCGGGCGAATACGAAGGGTCCCTGTCCATGAAATACACCAAGCTCGAGCGTAACTGGGTTATGTATGATGTGGGCAATTCGGCCCTCGTGCTGCTCAATACCTCGGTGGTGCCCATTTACTTTAACGCCATCAATACCGGCGCTTCTTCGGCCGACCTGGTGGTCGCCTGGGGCAATGCGCAGACGATTGCCTCGCTGGTCATCGCCATGCTCATGCCCATTCTGGGCGCGCTTGCCGACTACGCCGGCAACAAGATCAAGTTCTTCTTGGGCTTCTTCCTCACGGGCCTGGTGCTTTGCCTGGCGCAGGCTATCCCAATGTCCGCCATGGCATTTTTGACCGTGTACGTGCTGTGCACCATCGGCCTTAACTCTTCTATGACGTTCTACGACGCCATGCTGCCCGACATTACCACCGACGAGCGCATGGACGCCGTGTCCAGCTCGGGCTATGCCTGGGGCTACATCGGTTCCACCGTGCCGTTCGTCATCTGCCTGGCGCTCATCATGGGCGGCCCCGCTCTTGGCGTCCCCACCATGCTGGCAACGCGTCTGTCGTTTATCATCACTGGTGCCTGGTGGCTCATCTTTACTCTGCCGCTCATTCGCACCTATAAGCAAAAGTACGGTCGCGAGCGCGGTCCCGAGGACACCATCGGCCACATCGTGGGCGGTGTGTTCTCCGAGGTCGGACACACCATGCGCGAGATCGCCCACAACAAGACCGTGCTGGTCTACATGATCGCGTTCTTCTTCTATATCGACGGTGTGCACACGGTCATTTCCATGGCAACCAGCTACGGATCGGCCTTGGGCATCGATTCGACCCAGTTGGTCCTGGCGCTGCTCGTCACGCAGTTCGTGGCCTTTCCGTCCGCCATCATCTACGGCAAGCTCGCCGGCCGCGTGGGCACGCTCAACATGATCTTGGTGGCAGTCGCCGCCTATATGGGCATTGTGCTGTTCGCCGCGTTCTTCCTAAAGACCGCCTTTGAGTTTTGGGTGCTTGCCATTATGGTCGGCCTGTTCCAGGGCGGCGTGCAGGCGCTCAGCCGTAGCTACTTTGGCCGCATTATCCCCAAGGAAAAATCCAACGAGTACTACGGCTTCTTTGACATCTTTGGTCGTTATGCAAGCGTTATGGGCACCTTCCTGGTGTCGGTCGTCACCTCGCTGACCGGCAACCCGTCGCTGGGCGTCCTTTCCATTGGCGTGCTGCTGGTCGTTGGCTTTATGCTGCTGGTCCGCCTGTCCCGCATGACTCGGGCGGCAGAGCATGCCGCATAGGAGCGAGCGGCTATTGTGCCTGTCCACGGTACTCTTTTGGGGTTATCCGCAATAAACATTGCGACTTGCGAGCAATGATTTGCCCAAGTGGGTATGATGGAATCAGCTAGGTCGCGGGGCGTCGCCTGTGTTTGGCGGCGTCCCGTTTTTGTGTTGCAGGGAGGGTAAGGCATGAACGCCACAGTCGTGATTCCAACGTATTGGGCGGGCGATGACGCTTGCGCAAACGCCCCTGGCACCTATGACCATTCGACGCGACTCAACGCCGACAATCCCGAACTCGACCGCTGCCTGGCCTCGCTTGAGCAGGTACGTGACATCCCGCGCATCATCCTTTTGGTGGTCTGTCCCGTTTCTGCCACAGCCGATGTGTCGCTGCGCGTGCACGAGATTGTCGACGCGCATCCCACGCTCAAGGTCACCGTTGTCACCAACACCCAGGCCTCGCGCATTGCAGACCGGGTTGCTCAGATCGCGCCCAAGGGTTCGGGCGAGTGCGTGAGCCTGCGAGGCTACGGTGCCATCCGCAACATGGGGCTAGCCTGTGCCGCTGTGCTGGGGCATGACGCGGTTATCTTTTTGGATGACGATGAGACTGTCATCGACGCCGACTTTATGAAGCGCGCGACCTATGCGTTGGGGCAGCAGACACGTCAGGGCTTGCCGATCTTGGTCAAGAGCGGCTATTTCTACGATCGCGACGGCTCGCCGCTGGCTCCCACGGACAAGGCGGGCATCTGCCATCGTTGGTGGACCAAGCGCATCGAGTTCAACCGTTGGATGAAAAAGGCGCTCTCGGGCACCCGCATCTCGCGCTCCAACTACGTGTGCGGCGGCCTGATGGCCCTGCACGCCCGCGCCTTTACGCGTGTAGCCTTTGACCCGTTTATCACCCGCGGCGAGGACTTGGATTACCTCTTTAACATGCGCATGTTTGGCTACGACGTGTGGTTCGATAACGAGTGGACCGTGCGTCATCTGCCTCCGGAGTCCGAAAAGCGCTCACCGCGCTTTATGCAGGATGTATACCGTTGGTACTACGAAAGGGCCAAGTTGACATTCGCCGCGCATCAAAAGGAGCTCATTCCCGTTACGGCGGCATCGCTCATGCCCTACCCGGGCCCGTGGATTTCGCGCGAGCTCGACGACCGCGTGCGCAAGACCGCTATGGTCCGCAGCGTGTTTACCCGCGAGCATGAGGGCTACCTGCGCATCTGGCGCCATGGTATCGACGAGGCAAAGGCCTATGCGCGCCAAAACGCTGCAAGCTACCTGCGTTTCCAGAGCTTTTGGCCCAAGATCATGGACGGGCTTTGGCGTGACGCACAACTGATCAGTATCCTGGAGGGGGCCGAATGATCGACCGCCGCGCCCAGCGCGATAGTTCAATATCAATCTTTCGCATCATTGCCGTTGCCTGCGCCATTTGCGTGCTGGTGTACTTTATTTTTGCCTTGGTGACCGGTATCGAGCCGATCGCCACGGTGATTGCCTGCGCGCTGCTGTGCATCTTTCTGTGCATCTTTATCTTTTTGACGCTCAATCCCGATTCGGTGCGCTCCCAGTACACCGAGGAGACGCTCTCGGTGGCCTCGGCCATGCTTGAGGACATTAAGGGCGGTCTGACGCAGGAGTCGGCGCGTTTGGTGTGCCGGCGCATTTTGCCCGAGACGCGCGCCATGACGGTGGCCATCACCGACGAGGGCAACGTGTTGGCCTGCGCAGGCGAGTTTGAGGAAAAACTACTGCCAGATTCTCCCATCCACACGCTTGCCACACGCTACGTTATCGAACATGGCATCGTGCAGTCGTTCAACCGTATGGTGGATGTCGTGGGCTCGGATGGCTCGCACAACCAAGTCCCCGCCGGCATTATCGCCCCCATCAAGGTGGGCGATCGTACCGTCGGCACGCTCAAGTTCTACTACAAGACCCCGCGCGCCGTCGACCGTACCCAGTACGCGCTTGCCTCGGGCTTTGCCGAGATCTTGTCCACGCAGCTCGCCATCCACGAGCTCGAGGTGCAAAAGGAACTCACGGCGCGCGCCGAGGTGCGTGCGCTGCAAGCGCAGATTAACCCGCACTTCCTGTTCAACACGCTGAACACCATTGCATCGTTTACGCGCACCGACCCGCTGCGGGCCCGCGAACTGCTTCGTGAGTTCTCATCGTTCTATCGTGCCACGCTCGACAACTCGGGATCGCTTATTCCGGTCTCGCGCGAGGTTGCACAGACCAAGCGCTACCTTACCTTTGAGAAGGCCCGCTTTGGCGAGGACCGCGTGCTTGCGACGTTCGATGTGTCCGAGGACGTGGAAGATACGCTGGTGCCGGCGTTCGTGATCCAGCCGATTGTCGAGAACGCCGTACGTCATGGTATGGGCGATGACGACGCCCTGAGGATCGACGTGACCGTTCACCAAGACGGCGAGGATGCAATCTTGATTGCCGTGGCCGATAATGGCGTGGGCATGGATGAGGGTACCGCCGCCAGACTGTTTGACGAGCGTTCTGCCCGTCCCGACGCCAGCTCTCCCCAGGGTGGCGGCGCCGGTGTGGCCATGCACAATATTTCGGAGCGCATCCATCGCTTTTATGGGCCGCACTCCTATACGCGTGTCGAATCGGCGCCGGGCAAGGGCACCAAAGTGCTCCTTCATCTTGATTTGTCAGAGAGCATCTTTGACATTCAAGAGTAAAATAAAAGGCTACGGGCTCAACGTCATGCGACGGATGCCCGGCGTAGTTAGTTGACGAAAGGTTTTATCCCTATGCTGCGTGCGATGATTGTGGATGATGAGGCGCCGGCTCGCTCGGAGCTTCGCTTCCTGCTCGAGCAAACGGGCAAGATCGGCACGATCACGGAGGCGTCGAGCGTCCGCTCCGCCATCGAGATGCTTATGGAAAGTCGCGTGGATGTCGTGTTTCTCGATATCTCGATGCCCGGTGCCTCGGGCCTGCAACTTGCCGAGGCGCTGCATAAGCTCAAAAATCCGCCGGCGATCGTGTTTGTGACTGCGTATAGTGACCATGCGGTCGAGGCATTCGACGTGGATGCCGTCGATTATCTGATGAAGCCGGTCGAGGAAGCTCGCTTGGATCGCGCGATCGAGAAGGTCATGCAACGCACCAAGCCGGTTACGGACAGCAAGGTGACCATCGAGCGTATCCCGGTGGAAAAGGGCGGCCGCAAGGTGCTCATTCCCGTGGACGACATTCGCTTTATCATGGCCAAGGACGATTACTCCTGCATCTATACCGTCGATGATCGCTTTTTGTCGACGACCTCGCTGGCGCAGTTTGAGGCCAAGCTCTGCGACTTTGGCTTCTTCCGTGTTCACCGCCGCTATATCGTCAACTTGGCGTGCGTCACGGATGTGGAGACGGTGCCCTCGGGCGCCATCCAGCTGGGCATTACGGGCGTCGACGAACGCGTGCCGGTTTCGCGCCGCCGCGTCGTGCCGCTCAAGAAGGCTCTGAGTCTCTAGCACGCTGGCCCCGCAGCTCTGTAGACCCATCGTCTGCGGAGCCGTGGGGCTTTTTTGTATGTATCTGCCGAATCGTTTTTTTGCGGAAGGGATCCCATGAACAGCGCAAGCGCCAAGCGCATCGACATCATCTCGGACACCCACGGCTATTTGTCGCCTGCGCTCCTGGACGAGCTTGAGGGCGCGGATCTGATTATCCACGCCGGCGACCTTACGTCAGAGATGGACTACGAGCACCTATGCACCATCGCCCCCGTGCGGGCCGTACTGGGCAACAACGATTACTACCGCGACTACGGCCCCGATGTAGACCGTCTTGCGCTCTTTACCTACGAAGGCCTTAAATTCGCCGTAGCCCACTACCGCGAAGACCTTCCGGTGGGATCCGTAGACGTAGCCATCAACGGCCACACCCACGTAACCAAAGAAGCCCAAGTGGGCCGTTGCTTAGTCCTCAACCCGGGCAGCGCCAGCTACCCCAGAGGCACCCGAGGCCCCACCATGGCCAGAATGCTAGTAAAAGACGGCAAGATCCTAAGCACTAAATTTATTGACCTAGAGTAACCACAACAAAAGCGGGGGATGCAGATGCGTCTCCCGTTTCCATTTGAGCCAAAGGCGGAAGTTCAACAAGATCCATCAGACCAACCCCGCCGAGGAGCATGCGGGCTAGCCGCGCAGCGGTGCACGCCCGCAAAACTGATTGAACAATGTGACGGCAGGGAGGGACCCAAAAAATTTTTTCAAAAAAGTTGTTGCGCGCCAGACAGACTTCTGTGTATACTAATCCCCGCAGCGCACGCGAGCGGAAACAAACGCGAACGTCTGCCTGGGGAGTTAGCTCAGTTTGGTTAGAGCGCCGGCCTGTCACGTCGGAGGTCGCGGGTTCGAGCCCCGTACTTCCCGCCAACGCAATTAAAGCCACGTCTTCGGACGTGGCTTTTTGCGTTTGATGCACTTTGTTTCGATAGAACGATCGCCCTGGTGCATCTTCGCCCAGAATCCCCGCGCCTTCGGGAACGCAAGTAAAATCTAATAAGTATATCTGTCTGAACAACAGCTTTGTTGCGCAACACCTGTTCTACGAGACAGGGGGTTAGGCTATACTAAATTGCACTGTGCGCCGCATCTGATGCATTTCGCTCCAAGCGCGGCACTCAGTGGATATCCGATTTACCATTTGGATGTCCTGGCGGTCATTTAGCGTCTCGACACAAGCTCGGCCCCGGAGCTCGTTCGAGCTGTTCGTATTCCTTGAAAGGGGAAAAATGGACATATCGAGGAAGACTGATTACGCCCTTCGAATGCTGGCGATGCTTGCTGAGGATCCGGAGTGTTTGCTTTCTGTTCGCACCGCTGCCGAAGAGGTCAATGTCCCGTATTCGTTTGCCCGCTCGATTCAGCACGGTTTGGTCCAGGCCGGTATTGTGGAGAGCCTGCGTGGCGTCCACGGTGGCATGCGTCTCAAGGTCAGTCCGGACGACGTCACTATCCGCCGGGTCGTCGAGGCCGTTCAGGGTCCTATGGTTATGAACGATTGCACCGCGCCCGATGGTGACTGTGCGCGCATGGGCGCGTGCTGCTATCATCCCCTGTGGGCCGGAGCTCAGGCGTTGATGCGCGACTACCTCGATTCCGTTTCGCTCGGCGACATCGTCGCTCACCGCCAGTTCCCGGCCGTCGATCCCAAGTTCGCCAACCGCGAAGCGTTTCCCGAGTACGCCACCTGCGCGTGCGCTTACCGGGAGGAATAGCGCCGCATAAGGAGCATAGCCATGATTCAGGACCCCTTTCGTTCGATGATTCGTTCGGAAGGGGTCCTGCGTTATCGCGACCTTCCGTGGCGCCGCACACGCGATCCGTACATCATTTGGCTTTCTGAGGTCATGCTGCAGCAAACACAGGTGCCGCGTGTGGAGGCGCGCATGCCGGTGTGGCTCGATCGTTTTCCGACTGTGCAGGCGCTTGCCCAGGCCGCGCCTTCCGATGTTTTGGACGCTTGGCAGGGCATGGGCTACAACCGACGCGCTCTGGCGCTTCACGGGGCCGCTCAGCGCGTTGTAGAGGACTGGGACGGGGAGTTTCCGCGTGAGACGCGTGACTTGGTCGCTCTGCCTGGTATTGGCCCGGCAACGGCGCAGGGTATCCGTTCGTTTGCGTTTGATCTTCCGGGCGTGTATTTGGAGACCAATGTGCGCACGGTCTTTTTGCATCATTTCTTTCCCGATGTGCCGGCCGTTCCCGATCGCGAACTGGTGCCGCTGATCCAAGCTGCCTGTCCGGCGGTCCCCGGTGCGGCGGCGGACGAGATCGCGCCCTTTGCCGCGCCTCAAGACGATGCCGACACGCCGCGCGCGTGGTATTACGCATTGCTGGATTACGGCGCGTATCTTAAAAAGACACTGCCCAATCCGTCCAGGCGGTCGGCGGGCTATAGTCGTCAGTCCAAGTTTGAGGGCTCGCGCCGCCAAAAGCGCGCGCATATCGTGCGTATGTTGTTGGCAGCGCGCGATGGGCAGCCGGCGGGGATTACGCTTGCTGATGCCGTGGTGGGCGTTAACGAGATGGAAGCGGCAGCCGGTCGCGGGCCGGTCGAGTGCGACTTGATCGCGGGCATTCTAGCTGACCTGGAGCGCGAGGGCTTTTGCCGAGCCGAGGACGATCGTTGGTTGAGTGTGTAGCCCGCTCAAATCTGAAGAACGGGATTGTAAGGTTTAAATTCGCGGCTTGAGGGCATCCTAAAGACAAGGTCGCTCAAAGCCTATGGGCGGCACGTGTTGAAGGGAAGTACACCTATGGATTTTGAGAATTCCCAAACCAAGAAGAACCTCGAGACCGCTTTTGCCGGTGAGTCCCAGGCACACACCAAGTATCGCTACTACGCATCTAAGGCCAAGAAGGATGGCTACGTTCAGATTTCGAATATCTTTGCCGAGACGGCGGGCAACGAGTCCGAGCACGCCAAGCTGTGGTTTAAGTATCTGCACGACGGCGCCGTTCCGGGCACTCTGGACAACCTGCGCGACGCCGCCGCGGGCGAGAACTACGAGTGGACCACGATGTACGACGAGTTCGCCAAGACCGCCGAGGAGGAGGGCTTTGCCGAGATCGCCGAGAAGTTCCGTGGTGTCGCCGCCGTCGAGAAGGCCCACGAGGAGCGCTACAACAAACTCGTCGAGCGCATCGAGTCGGGCGAGGTGTTTGAGCGTGAGGGCGTGAAGGTATGGAAGTGCCTGAACTGCGGGCACCTGCACGTTGGTGCCGAGGCGCCTGAGGTGTGCCCGGTGTGTAACCTGTCTCTTATACACATCTCCGAGCCCACGAGACTACGCTGCATCT
>UQZU01000028.1 GCA_900545665.1 uncultured Collinsella sp. | reverse complement strand
GTGTATAAGAGACAGGCCTGGCCCTAGACCCCACCCATCCCCTAAAGGAGGAGAAGGTCCCCAAATATCTGGCCAAGATCATCGATGACGAGATCATGGCATGGCTTTCGTGGGACGCCGCGCACCAGCCTGTCAAGATCGATATCGATTTGAGTCAGCTGGGGCACATTCGGAGCGCCGCCGCGCAAACGCGTGAAGCGCTTTTGATTGATGAGGAGCGCGAGGATGATGTGCCTATGGAAGCCGAGGCGACGCTTATCGAGCAACCGAACACCGAGTCTGCGCCCGGCATGACCGCCGGACCTGGCGAGATGGCCACACGGCAAGACGAACCCGACGAGCCGACTGTCTCCACCGAAGAGTTTGGCGTCGTGGCACCGCTCCTCGTGTCTGTGCCCGCGCCCGTAACGCCCGCGTCTGCCGAAGCTGCGAACAAACTCGCGCCCGCCGCAGATGCCTTCCTTCGCGCGCTCCTCGAGCGGAACACGGCGCAGGCCACATTGGCGGTGGCACAGTCGGGCAAGAGTGAGGACATGCTCGTCGACAGCATCAACGAAGCGCTCTTTGACCTGGTGGGTGACACCGTTATCGAGTTTGGAGCGGCAGGACCGCAGATTATCGAGGACTACGAAGCAGACGTGAGAGGATACCTAGACCATGAGTGATACCGCATCCGCAGCACCCCGTGTGCCCAAGCGCGTCGCCGCCGTCATTCTCAACTCGCTCAAGGGCGGCGTGGTCCCGCGCATCGGCCTTCCCTATATCACCGTGGGGCGCGAGGTCGAGATCCGTGCTCTGCTCACCGACCTGAGCCTCATCGCCGATGGCGGCGCAAGCTTCCGTTTCCTAGTCGGTCGCTACGGCGCCGGCAAGAGCTTTTTGCTCCAGACCATCCGCACGCACGCCATGGGCGAGGGATTCGTCGTGGCCGATGCCGACCTATCCCCTGAGCGCCGTCTGCAGGGCGGCCAGGGACAGGGCCTTGCCACCTACCGTGAGCTCATCCGCAACATATCGACCAAGACGCGCCCCGAGGGCGGTGCGCTCAACCTTATCCTGGATCGCTGGGTCGCCTCGTGTGCCGATGCCGACGAGTCTGCCGTCAATGCCCAACTGGCCCCACTCGAGGAAATGGTCCACGGCTTCGACTTCGCCCGCATGCTCCGCCGCTACCGCGCGGCCGTATCCGAGGGCGACGAAGAAGCTATGAGCCGCGTGACCAAATGGATTCGCGGCGAGTACCGCACCAAGAGTGAGGCACGCGCCGAGCTGGGCTCCTCGACCATCATCAGCGATGACGACTGGTACGACTACGTTAAGCTCATTGCGCGCTTTTTGGTCTGCAGCGGCTACAAGGGCATGCTGGTGCTCATCGACGAGCTCGTGAATCTGTATAAGATTCCCAACGCCATCACGCGCCAATACAACTACGAGAAGATCCTGACCATGTACAACGACACGCTCCAGGGCAAGGCGCAGTACCTGGGCATGATCATGGGCGGCACGCCAACCTCCATCGAAGACCGCCGCCGTGGCGTGTTCTCCTACGAGGCCCTGCGAAGTCGACTCGCTCAGGGCCGCTTTGCACGCGAGGACCTTAAGGACATGCTCGCGCCCATCATCCGCCTGCAGCCACTCACCTACGAGGAGTTGCTGGTGCTGATCGAAAAACTCATGCAGATCCATGCCGGATACTTTGGCTGGACGCCCACGCTTACCGAGAACGACTTGGTGGACTTCCTCAAAATTGAGTTTGGCCGCGTGGGGGCCGACACGCATCTGACGCCCCGCGAAGTCATCCGCGACTTTATCGAGCTGCTTGATATCCTGTGCCAGAACCCCGATGCAAACGTGGCCGAGTTGCTGCAAAGCGTCGGCGGCGATGCGCTGGCACCAGCAGCCGCAACAGGCGACACCGGCACCGCAGACGGCGACCGCAACTTCGCCGAATTCACCATCTAGCCTGCCAAAAAAGGGACAGGTCTATTTTGGCAGCTTTTATCTGCACAAACGTTGAGACAGCAATGCAGCAAACCATTGCCAACCGCATTGAGAGGTTCGTATTTGAGGGGAGGCCCCGTGAACGCCTTTGACCGATATGCTCCGTTTATCCAAGACTTCATCTACTCCCACGATTGGGAGAGTCTGCGCTCTATCCAGGTTGCGGCGGCAGATGCCATCTTTAACACACAAGACAATGTGCTCCTAACGGCATCCACTGCTTCCGGCAAAACCGAGGCAGCCTTCTTTCCCATACTGACCGAGTTTTGGGAGAACCCACCCGCGAGCGTGGGCGCCCTCTACATCGGCCCCCTCAAAGCGCTCATCAATGATCAGTTCGTCCGCCTCAACGACCTCTGCGAAGAGGCCGATATCCCTGTCTGGCACTGGCATGGCGATGTCTCGCAGTCGCACAAGGCTAAGCTCATTAAAAAACCGAGCGGCATCCTGCAGATTACACCCGAGTCACTCGAAGCGCTTTTAATCCATAAGCACATGGCGATTCCGCGCATGTTTTGCGACCTGCGCTACGTGGTCATCGATGAGGTCCACTCGCTCATGCGCGGCGACCGTGGCGGGCAAACGCTCTGCCTTATCGAGCGACTCTCGCGCATGGCCGGCGTGCAGCCTCGCCGCATTGGCCTTTCGGCTACCATCGGCGACCCCGAGCGCACGGGCGCTTTTCTCTCACAGGGAACGGGGCGCGACTGCGTTATCCCCCGCTTTGAAGAACCGCGCCGCGTGTGGCGCATCTCCATGGAGCACTTCTACAACTCGGGCCCCCAGGCGCAGCAGCGGGGATTCATGGGCACAGGTCCTCAAGAGGCCGAAGTGCTTGCGTGCGAGCGCATCGATGCGGCGGCATCCGCGGCACTGCCCGCCGGCGCCCAAGACATGCGTCACAGCGGACAGCTCACACAAGAGGAGCGCCGTCAACGTCGTGAGCGGGCACAGGGCAAGGCCGCTCCCAAGGACCGCCAAGCTTCCTCGGCCCCCGAGGGCGAAGTCGACATCCCCCGAGCACCCGAACAGGCATTACTCAACCCCACCGATACAGCACCAGACAACGCCGACCCCGGTATGGGATATATCTTTGAGCACACGCGCGGCCGAAAGTGCTTGGTCTTTGCCAACTCGCGCGAGGAGGCAGAGGCCGTATGCTCCATGCTGCGTAGCTACTGCGAGAGCCGGCACGAGCCCGACCGCTTCCTTATCCATCACGGCAATCTTTCGGCATCGTTGCGCGAGACGGCCGAGGAACTCATGCGCGATGAGGAGCAGGCACAGACAACCGTCACCACCTCTACGTTGGAGCTCGGTATCGATATCGGCCGCCTGGAGCGTGCGTTCCAGATCGATGCGCCGTTTACCGTCAGTTCCTTTTTGCAGCGAATGGGCCGCACGGGACGCCGCGACCTTCCGCCCGAGATGTGGTTTGTCATGCGCGAGGAAGAGCCCGAGCCGCGCACGATGATGCCCGAGACCATTCCATGGAAGCTCCTGCAGGGCATCGCGCTCGTACAACTCTATCGCGAGGAAAAGTGGGTCGAGCCGCCCGAGCTCGATCGACTCCCCTACAGCCTGCTCTATCACCAGACCATGTCGACGCTCGCCAGCACCGGCGAGCTCACACCGGCCGAGCTTGCCCAGCGCGTGCTCACGCTCAGCTATTTCCACCGCGTCTCGGCCGATGACTATCGCGTGCTGCTGCGTCACCTCATCAAGATCGACCACATCCAGGTCACCGAGGGCGGTGGGCTCATCGTGGGCCTCGCGGGCGAGCGCATCATCAACAACTTTAAGTTCTACGCTGTGTTCCAGGAGAACGAGGAGTTTACCGTTCGCAGCGAATCGGCCGAGCTGGGCACGATCGTCAATCCGCCACCGCCCGGTGAGCGCATCGCCATCGCCGGACACTGCTGGATCGTCGAGGAAGTGGACTGGAAGCGTCACACCGTCTTTGCCACGCAGGTCAAGGGCCGGGTGCCGGCCTACTTTGGCGACTGTCCCGGTGACATCAATACACACGTACTCGAGCGCATGCGCAAGGCGCTCAACGAACACGCCGCGTATCCGTACCTTATGGGTAACGCACGGGCCCGCCTTGCGCAGGCTCGTCATACGGCCGAGATTTCGGGCGCGGGAACTAAACCGCTCATTAACCTGGGCGGCGATACCTGGGTGCTCTTCCCCTGGCTGGGCAGCTACGCCTTTTTGGCCCTCGAGCGCATGCTCAAGATTAAATGTGCCGCGGAGTTGGGCCTTCGCGGACTCGACCCATCACGCCCGTACTTTATGCAGTTTAAGATGAAGGCCGACGAGGAGACGTTCTTTGAGGTGCTCGCCGCCGAGGCCGAGAAGGACTTCGATCCCATCGAGCTCGTCTATCCCGGCGAGGTGCCTTATTTTGACCGCTACGACGAGTTTGTTCCCGAAGAGCTCGTGCGCAAGGGCTTTGCCGAAGGCGTGCTCGACATAGAGGGCATGAAGCAGCGTGTCCGCAGCTGGAGCGACCACGCCTAAGACCCGTCTTTTTGGGACGGAGAGACTTACTTGTCGTGAAGGACGGTGCCGAGGAAGTCGGTGTCGAAGGGCACGGCTTCGGCAAACGCATAGTCGCCGTCACTGGCGACGAGCAGGTAGTTCTCCTCGCCGCCGAACTCCGCATCGCCGCATGGGACCACCCAGGCGTGGGCGAATACCTCGAGTGCCGCGGCAACGCAATCGCGCAGGAACGTCACGTCGCTCCCCCTGTTCGCACTCACGATATTGGCAACATAGATGCCCCCGGGGTTCAGGCTGCCTCGCACCAAACGCAATGCCTCAACCGTCGCCAGCTCGCGTACGGGCTCGGCACCGCCAAAGCAATCGCTCACGACCACGTCGTAGCGACGATGACCCACGCTCGTAACGCCCAGATACGAGCGAGCCTCAGCGGTAATCACTCGCAGGCGATCGCCCACCGTGCGCTCCAGCTCGTCCAGGTAGAACCAACGGCGCGCCAGGCGCGTAATCTCGGCATCGTACTCAACGACGTCCATGCGCAAGCTCTCGTGCGACATCAGTGCAAACTTGGGATAGGCAAACCCGCCGCCGCCCAGCATGAGCATACGGTCGATACCATGCCCGTAAGCATCACGCATTGCGTCCTCAGCCTCAAACACGTCGTCAAACGCGCGATAGTACGCAAAGACGGGCTCCGCCCAACGCTCGCCAACGTAGCTTGCGCTTTGGTAAACGCCGCCTTGCACCAATACACGGACTTCGTCGCCGCCCTCATCGTGCACGCGTTTCACACGCGCCAACCCATTGCGGGTTCGCGCAACCTGCAGACAGGCAGCACGGACAGCGACAGCGGCCGCGCCAAGCGCCGCGGCCCCCAGAGCAACGCCGGCAACGACGCCGGCAGAAACACTCGGCTTGTTCATCTAGAGCTCCTTTTGCAGATAAAGGCCATGGTCATAAAATCCAAGATGACGATAGTACTCACGTGTGCCAATCGCGCTAATCACGTTGATACGCGCATAACCCGCATCCCGGGCAATCTCGCACGCACGCTCTACGAGCAAACGCCCCAACCCGTGATGCTGCGCCGCCTGGCCTTGATCGCCCACGCGCGCCGCCATGCCATACACGTGAACCTCGCGAATCATCGCCTCGTCCGACACCGTCGGCAACTCGTCCGCATGCGCGGCAACAAACGCGCGGTCGGGCAGCGACAGGCGCAAAAAGCCCGCGATTTTGCCCTGCGGTGTCACCCACTGCAAAAAGCGCTCGTGCGTCACCGGCGTCTCGTACGCCACTTCCTCGTCAAGGGTCAACTCGTCCAGGTCGGCGCCCGCCGTGCTGATCTCGCGATAGCGAATCTCACGCACCGTCGCACCGTCACCCCGAGCAGCCAGGCGGTTCTCAACGAGCTGGCGCAGGTTGGGTTTCTTGTTGCCCACCATGATGTCATCGGAGCTAAAGTCGCGGATCATGCGGCTGATGCGGCAGAACGCCGGCGTCACCACGATGTCGTCGGCCAACACATCGAGCAGCTCGTCCTCGGTATAGGGGCGCCACTCGCCACGCTCGTAACAGTCCACCAGACGCGAACCCTCGATGAGCGCGCACGGGTAGACCTTGACCTCGTCGGGCATAAAGGCGCCCTCGGTCATAAAGCGCTCGTAGTCGCGCTTGTCCCCATCAGGCGTGGCGCCCAGCAAGTTGAGCATAAAGTGCGCGTGGATCTTAAAGCCAAACAGGCGCGCGAGCGAAAACGCCCGCTCGATCTGCGCCACCGAAATGCGGCGCTCGTTGATATCGAGTAGATGCTGGTCAAGACTCTGAATACCCATCTGAATCTTGGTGCAGCCCAAGCGGCGGATAAGTGTGAGGGCCTGCGGCGTTACGGCATCGGGGCGTGTCTCGATAACGAGCCCCACCACGCGATGCTTCGCCGTCTCGTTGATGCGCTGCTGATGCTCAAGTTCCTCCATCGTTGCCGCCTGCCACTCGGCAACCTCGCCCCACGGCGTGCCAGGGCCGTACAGACGACGCACCGCACGGTTGTAGCCGCCCACAGCAACATCCACGCGCTCCTGCTCTCCTGCAACACCGCTCGCGAGCTCGGCCTCGTCTGTCGCAATGCCGGCAGCCCGGTAGCGCTCGCGACGCTCTGTTACCACCGGCGGCAGGGCATCGGCGGGAGCGTCATCGAGCAGGCGCCCCGCCTCGGCACGGCTGATGCCCGGACGCGCCAACATGGGGTTTGCTGCCACGCCGGCGACGGCATCGTCATTGAGCGCACGGAAAAGCTCCGACATAAACCACGTTTGATACCCTTGCGGATAGTCGCTCCAGGTACCGCCGAGCACAATGAGCTCGATCTTATCGGTCGCATGACCCATCTGCGAAAGCGCCGTCAAACGGGCACTCACCTGCAGATACGGATCGAAGCAGTTTTGCTCTGCACGGGCGCACGCTGGCTCGGCGTGCAGATAGCTCTTGGGCATGCGCAGATCATTGGGGCAAAACAGGCAATCGCCCGAGCACGGCCAGGGCTTGGTGATGACGGTAATGGTCGCTACGCCCGAAGCCGTGCGGCGCGGCTTCATGCGTAGCACCTGCAGCAGTTGGCGTTCCAGATCGGCATCGACATTCCACGCAGCCCACCGAGCCGGCTCCTCACGTTTAACCCGCTGGTAGAACAGCAGCAGACGGCGCTTGGCCAAATCGCGTTTGTCGGCACCCTCGCGGCGCGCCTCGGCATGTATCAGTTTGACGAGCGCCTTGTCGTCTACGGTCTCGCCGCAACGCAGGGCCTCGAGTATGTTCAAGATAATCTGTTCCATGCCCCCATTGTAAAGGCAAAGGCGCCGAAGCCGATCTCGGCTTCGGCGCCTTCATCAAACAGCGCGTCTATATCTTCGCCTAGGCTTTCGTCTGCCTCACTACTCCGAATCAAACGACATGTCGCCCGAATCGACTTCAAAACTATACACAGCAGACTTATCCCCGTTATCGAATTCAAGATTCAAAATGGTCTCGCCGTCGTAGCCAAGCGGAAGGAAATCGCTCTCGAAGTCGCCACTGCCCAAGGTGAGGCTCGCCTTAAAGCCCGTAGAGCTCGGAACCGTCATCTCCACATCGCCCGAGCCCACGCTCACGTCCATCGACTTCGCGGGGGCCTGGTAGAGCTCGAACGTCACATCGCCCGAACCGACCTCAGCGCTGAGCGCATCAGTCACACTGCCCGTAAACTCTACATCTCCCGCACCCAGGAAAAGGTCGAAACCATCACAGATGACACCGACAATCTGCAGATTGCCCGAGCCCACGTGCGCGTTGACTCCCTTCAGATGTTCGGCAACACGGCGCGGCAGCTCGACCGTAACTGAGCGATCGATTGCCTTACCGTCATCACTTCCAAACTGGGAAACCTTGAGCGTCGAGTCCTCGACGGATGCGATGTTTTGCGTCGCGGCCTTGGAGGCATCCATACCATTGGCAACGCGTCCCCGCTCGATAACGCGAGCCTTGTTGCCATCAACAACCTTGACGTCCACCGAAGCCGCATTGATATCGAAATCGAGGTAGCGGAACTCATCGGCATCAAAAGTCATGCTCGAAAGCTGCTGAGGCCGAGCGGAATAGTTGCCGCTATTCAAGGAATCGTCCTCGTCAAACATATCGTCAAAATCAGACAAATGGCCAGATAGAATACCGGGCGTACGTACCATATCGGAATGAGCCAATAGCCGCGAAGTGCCAAAGACAAGCCCAATGATAAGCACAAACGCTCCGATGCCAACGCCCAAGCGTACCTTGGATTCATGCGAAAGCTTCATCATTCATCACCCTCTTTGGCACTCGGCTCAGCGGTGGCCGCGGCAGCCATGTCAGCGTCAACCGCAGTGGAAACGTCCTCCCCCTTAGTCCTAGCGACCGCCGGCACCGGACCAACCTGGATATCCCCACGCGCCCAATCGCCATCGAGCGCACGCGCCACCCAGTGATAGATAGGAATCGTAAAGAAGATCAGTGCGGCAAAGGGGCCGGCACCAAACAGGAACATCAGCAAAAAGAACAGCAGCCAGCACACAGCCCAATACGGGAACGACTGGAACGGGCCCTTCACCGGAGTCGAGCCAACTGCGCCGCCACTCGTCGCCTGCGCCGTAGCGGCATTGGCGGCCTGTGCACTCCAGCTTGCCGCTTGCGCCGCCTTGGCGGCGGCGTCACTCGCCTGTGTTGCCGCCTCGGTGGCACGTGCCGCCGCCTCATGGGTACGCGCGCGCTCTGCCGCCTCGGCCTCGCGCTGACGGGCGCGGTCCTCGTTCTCAAACTCGATATCGTCCTCGATCTCATCGCTCGGATTGAGCAGCTCGTCCAGGCTCACGCCATAGAGTTTGGCGAGCGAGATCAGGTTCTCGGTATCGGGCGAGCTCTCTGCACGCTCCCATTTACTGACCGCTTGGCGCGACAGCCCCAGCTTTCGTGCCAGCCCTTCTTGGCTAAAGCCTTTGCTGCGGCGAAGGTCGGCGAGCCGCTGCGCAGTTTCTACATTCATGGTTCCTCCTATGCTTTTGCCAGCCGTGCCGCCGGACCGTTTTTGTTCTTAGGCGCCTTGCACAGTTAAAAATGTATCCGCCACCGCCAAAAACATGCCACCTATTTTAGTGAGATTTTTGACAACCGGCGGTTGCGGGTGCATATGAGCTGCGGAAATGTGTCCAAACAAAGCAATGACCCGCAGTTCGGTTGTCCCCGTTGCGGCGTTAACGGTAGTATGGTCGTACTGTTTATTCCGCACCGCCAACGGAGGGAGTTCCGCGCCGTGAACCGCGATTTCGCCTCATCGCTCATCCAGCTCAACAACACGTTCTATCGCGAGCACTCCGCCTCCTTTTCCGATACGCGCCAGGCCCCGTGGCCCGGCTGGGTGCGCACCATGGACATCGCGCTCGAACAGCTCGACGTCGCCACGATCGAGCATCCCGTCCGCGTCTTCGATCTCGCCTGCGGCAATATGCGATTCGAGAACTTTGCCGCCGGCGGCACGCTGGCTGCCAAAGGCATGGACGGCACGAGCCCCTCGGCAGACGCCAGCTGCCCCTTCGAGTTCTATGGCGTCGACTCGTGCCAGGACCTGGCCATCGATGCACGCGGCCACGCCCTGCGCATTCCTAACTTGCACTTCCAAGAACTCGACGTGCTCGATGCCCTCATGAAACTCAACCCCGCCGAGACGCCCGACGTGCTTTTCGACGCCCCGCTCGCCGACATCTCGGTCTGCTTTGGCTTTATGCACCACGTGCCGTCGTGCGAGTACCGCGTACGCGTGCTCGACGCCCTGGTGCGGCAGACGCGCCCGGGCGGCATCATCGCCATCAGCTTTTGGGAGTTTATGAACGACGAGCGCATGGCGCGTAAGGCCGTTCGAGCCGAAGCCCGCGCCGAGCTCACCCCGCCGTTTGAGGGTTACGATTCCGCGCAGTTTGAAGCCGGTGACCACCTTATTGGCTGGCAAAACGACCGCCACGCCTACCGCTATTGCCACCACTTTGACGATCAGCAGATCACCGACCTGGTGCGCGGCGTGCGTACGTTCTACAAGAGCGGCGAGGTCCCCGTGCGCGAGCTTGAGCGCTTCCATGCTGACGGTCGCAGCGGCGATCTCAACCGCTATGTGATTCTCAAGCGCCTGTAGGCACCGACGACTCGCCGTCGAGCCGCACCGCGTCTTTCGGGCAAACTATGCCCACCCCT
Source organism: uncultured Collinsella sp. (assembly GCA_900545665.1). GTDB lineage: Bacteria > Actinomycetota > Coriobacteriia > Coriobacteriales > Coriobacteriaceae > Collinsella. Next base: position 15,458 of record UQZU01000028.1, on the reverse strand, counting down.
TTTTCAACCCATTGACGGAACGCGCAGCTATACGTTCCATACTTATGACCAAGGAGCCTCATGGGAGCCGTCCACGTTCGCACGCCTAAGAACTTTGTGCTCGAGGAGCGCCTAGAGCGCTACGCCGATGCGATTGAGACGAACCCCGAAATCTATGCCGGAGATTGGCGCGAGGCTTGCGCGCCAGTTGGCAGCAAGCCCTTCGAACACCTTCATCTGGATCTGGGCTGCGGCAAAGGCACCTATCTGGTTGAGCGTGCTCGCCGTGAGCCCGACACGCTCTTTGTCGGCATGGACCAGGAGCCCATCTGCATCGCCTATGCCGCACAGAAAATCTGCGAGCATGAACTGACCAACGCACTCGTTCTGCCTCGAGGCGCCGCATCGCTGCCGCAGCTATTTGCCACAGGCGAGCTCGATGCCATCACCATCAACTTTCCCACGCCGCAGCCCAAGGCCAAGTACGCCAAAAAGCGCCTCGTCCATGTCGACCATCTGATGCTCTATCGCCCGCTCTTTGCAGCCGGCGCCACCGTAACGCTACGAACCGACAGCAAACCATTGCGCGATTACGCCCTGGGACAGTTTGCCGCGGCAGGCTACGACACGCTTTGGGTAAGTGACGACGTCCGCCGCGACCATCCCGAGCATCCCGAGACCGAATATGAATGCCGCACGCGCGAGATGGGTGCCGTCGTCTATGGCATTTACGCCACACCCGGCGAGAAACCTACCGAAGAGCAACTCGCAGCAGGCCGAGCGCAGGAGCAAAGCCTTGCCTGCTACCTGCCAGATAACCTCGACGAGCTCACCTACGTGCCCCTCGGCATGGAAGAGGCCGTCGAGAACTTTAGAAACCGCGCCCGCAAGGGCAAGAAGCGCCTGCCTCAGGAACGCTAGCACCGCACGCCCATTTCCTGCATTTTCTCGCGCGCTGGCACCTCGCGCCGCCGCTACGCCATAATAGTTGGCGGACAATCGCGAGAGAAAGCAAACACATGGCACAGACCACGACAGATACCGCCGCCAGCACCGTCTCCGGCGCCGGCGCCGCCAGCTCATTCTCGGGCGGCACGGGAACCGAAGCCGAGTTTGGCTCGCTCGGCGCGCTCTCCCCCACCTGGTGGGAGCCCGAGGATGGCAGTGAGCCCGAGCCATGGCTCACGCCCGACCGGGCCTTCGAGCGTTTCTTTGAATGGACGAGCGATCGCGGTATTGAACTGTGGGGTCACCAAGAAGAAGCCCTCATGGACCTGGCAGCCGGCGATCACGTCATCTTAGGCACACCGACCGGATCGGGTAAATCGCTCGTCGCGCTGGGTATGCTCTTTATGGGCATGGCGCAGGGTAAGCGTTGTTATTACACGGCCCCCATCAAGGCCCTGGTCAGCGAAAAGTTCTTCGACCTTGTGCAGGTGCTCGGCCGCGATAACGTCGGCATGATCACCGGCGACACGCATATCAACACCAAGGCACCCGTCATCTGCTGCACGGCCGAAATCCTTGCCAACGATGCGCTGCGCGAGGGTGAGGACGCCGATGTGGGCTGCGTGGCCATGGATGAGTTCCACTACTTTGCCGACCCCGATCGCGGTTGGGCCTGGCAGGTGCCGTTGCTCACCCTGCCCCACACGCAGTTTATGCTCATGAGCGCCACGCTCGGCGATGTCGCTGCCATCGCCGCCTCACTCGAGGAGCACACCGGCGCTGCTTGCGACTTGGTCGTCGATGCCCCGCGTCCTGTTCCGCTGAGCTACGACTATGTGACGACCTCCCTCGAGGGCACGGTCGAGCTCGCCATGCGCCGCGGCGAGGCCCCACTCTATATCGTGCACTTTAGCCAGGATGCCGCCCTTGCGACGGCACAGTCGCTCGCCAATTTTGGCATCGCCAGCAAGGAGCAGCGCGAAGCTATTAAGGAAGCTGCCAAAGGCACGAGCTTCTCGACGGCCTTTGGCAAGATTCTCAAGCGCCTGCTTGGATGCGGCGTCGGCGTGCACCATGCCGGCATGTTGCCGCGCTATCGCCTGCTGGTCGAGCGCTTGGCGCAACAGGGCCTGCTGCCCGTCATCTGCGGCACCGATACGCTCGGCGTCGGCATCAACGTACCCATCCACACCGTGGTGCTCACCGCGCTCACCAAGTTCGATGGCTACAAGATGCGTCGTCTGCGCGCCCGCGAGTTCCATCAGATTGCCGGTCGCGCCGGCCGCTCGGGCTTCGATACCGAGGGCATGGTAATTGCCGAGGCACCCGAGCACGAGATCGAGAATGCCAAGCTTATGGCCAAAGCGGGCGACGACCCCAAAAAACTCCGTAAGATTAAAAAGAAAAAGGCCCCCGAGGGCTTTGTCACCTGGAACAAGCAGACCTTCGAGCGTCTGATCGAGACGCAACCCGAGACGCTCAAGCCGCGCCTGCGCATCACGCACTCCATGGTGATCAGCGTGGTCGAGCAGGGCGGCGATGCCCGAGCCCGCGTACACGACCTCATCGAGACGAGCCTGCAGACTCCCGAGGAAAAGGCTAAGCTCGAGGTTCGCGCCGACGAGATCTTCGCCACGCTCATCGATTCCGGCGTCGTCGTGCGCGCCGAGGTGCCGCCCGCACCCGACGCTCCAGCTGACGCCGCGCCGGACATCGACTACGCGCTGACGGTCGATCTGCCCGAGGACTTCGCACTCGATCAGCCGCTCTCGCCGTTCTTGCTTGCCGCGTTGGAGCTGCTCGACCCCGAGAGCGAGACCTATACCATGGATCTGATCTCGATGGTCGAGGCAACGCTCGAGGATCCCAAGCAGGTATTGCGCGCACAGGAGCGCGCCGCGCGCGACCGCGCGATGGCCGAAATGAAGGCTGACGGCGTCGATTATGAGGAACGCCTGGAGCGCATCCAGGATGTCACCTACGAAAAGCCGCTCGAGGACTTGCTCGATGCCGCCTTCGACAAGTACTGCCAGGAAGTACCCTGGGCCAACGACTACCAGCTCTCTCCCAAGAGCGTCCTGCGCGATATGCTGGAAAGCGCGAGCGATTTTAAGGGCTATATCCAAAAGCTCGGCATCGCCCGCTCCGAGGGCATTTTGCTGCGTTACCTGGCAGAGGCCTACCGTTCACTCGACCGCACCGTGCCCATCGAGAAGCGCGACGAGCGCCTGCGCGACATTATCTCGTGGCTGGGCTTTGTGGTGCGCTCGGTGGACTCGAGCCTGGTGGATGAGTGGGAGAACGCCGGCAACCCGACAGCCCTCGATGCTGCGCCGCCGCAGGGCATCGACGAGGTCGTGGCGGACCGTCGCGGCTGCACGCTATTGGTGCGCAACGCGCTCTTCCGCCGCGTGACCCTTGCCGCCCGCGAGCACGTTCGCGACCTGGGCGAGCTCGACGACGACTGGGGCATGAGCGAGATCCGCTGGCAAAAAGCACTCGACGCTTACCACGAGCAGCACGAGGAAATCCTCACCGACGGAGATGCCCGCAGCGCCGCGATGTTTTCCATTGACGAGTCCGACGAGAAGACCGCGCACGTATGGCACGTGCACCAAATCTTTGCCGACGAGGATGGCGACCACGATTTTGGCATCATGGGCGATGTCGATCTGGACGCCACGCAAGACGGCGGCGAGGTCATCTTCAAAAACTACCGCGTCGGCTTTATCGAGGACCTGCTCGAGGACTAGCCGAACATACTGGAACGAAACGAAGCGGGGCCGCTGGCAATATAGCCAGCGGCCCCGCTTTTGCGCTATACGCTATGCCTTACTCGGCACCCTCGACCTCATACGAATCCGCCTCGGCTGGCTCATCGTTTGTCTCTGTCGCAGCCCCGCGCGCCTCGTCAAACGCGGCCTTCATGGTCTTGTTGCCCCACGTGAGCTTGCGAATAGTAAGATCGTCCGCCTTCTTGTTGGCTAGGCGCAGATTGTTCTCGGAGGACAGCAACGCCTCCTTGGTTTTCTGCAGGTGGCTAATCGTCTTGTCGATCTCATCGATCGCCGTTTGGAACTTGCGGCTCGCGATCTCGTAGTTGCGGCCGAAATCATTCTTGAACTTCTCCATCTTGGCTTCGAAGTTCGTAACGTCGATATTCTGCTGTTTGTACTCCGCCAGCTCCTGCTTATAGCGAAGCGAACCCATGGCGGCGTTGCGAAGAAGCGTGATCATGGGAATAAAGAACTGCGGGCGAATCACGTACATCTTCTCGTAGCGATAGCTCACGTCCACGATTCCCGCGTTGTAAAGCTCGCTCTCGGGCTCGAGCAGCGTGCAGAGCACCGCGTACTCACAGCCTTTCTGGCGACGATCGTGATCGAGTTTCTTAAAGAAGTCCTCGTTTTTATGCTTGGTCGCGGTCTCGTCGTTCTCGTTTTTCATCTCGAACATAATCGAAATGACCTCGTTACCGCTTGCGTCGCACTCGCGGAAGATAAAGTCGCCCTTGGTGCCCTCGGACGCATCGTTATCCTTCTCGAAGTACGCGTTAGGAAACGCCGTCATGCGCAGACGGTTAAACTCGGTCTCGCAGTGCTGCTCGAGCGACTCACCCACCATCTTGGTGGACAGGCGGACCTTCATGTCCTTAAGGCGCTCGATCTCTTCATCCTTATAGCGAATCAGGTCATCGCTCGCACGCTTGGCCTGCGCAAGCTCGAGCTCGTGTGCCGCCTTGGCCTGTTCCTCGCGAGAATCGCGCACCGCCAGCTCGCTCGTCAGTTTGGCACGCGCCTCATCGCGCTCTCGCTCCGCCGCGGCAACCGCCTCCGACAGGTTCATTTTTGCCATCAGTTCCTGCTCGCGCAGCTGGGCACGCAGACCCTCGGCCTCTTGCTCGGACTGTGCCTTAGCGGCGGAAAACTTCTCTTGTACCGTCGCGCGATAGTCAGTAAGCGCGCGCTCGGCCTCGCTGCGAGCGGCATCGAGCTCGCGCTGCGACTCAGCCGCAGCGGCGGCAAGCGCCATCTCCTGGGCCTTGTCCGCCGCGGCAAGCTTGGCCTGCAGCTCGGCAATCTGAGCATCACGTGCAGCTAAATCGTTTTGAGCAGCGTTGCGCGCCGCCGACTCGGCAAGCTTTGCTTCGTCATCTTTGCGCCCAAGCTGCGCACGCAGGCTATCAATCTCACGCTGGAGTTCGGCATTTTCCTTTTGAGCATTGGCTCGCGCCTCTACCGCCGCGCGCTGGCTTGCACTCTCGCGCTCTACGGCAGCGCCCTCGAGCTTAGCGCGCAGCTCGGCAAGCTCAGCATCGCGCTTGGCGACTTCTTGTGCCAGCTGCTGAGCTGCAGCGTTCCTCTGCTCGACAAGCTGAGCATTGCGCTGAGACTCCGCCTTTTGCAAGGCAGCCGTCGAACGCGAGCGCTCAAGCTCCAGCGCCTGCTCGCCCTCGCGCTGGACAGCCTTCACACGCTCATCCAGGTCGCGCGAGAACTCGGCATCGCGCACTTGCTTGACGATGTCCGCATAGCCGGACGCATCGACCTTAAATACTTCGCCGCAATGCGGGCACTTAATCTCGTTCATAGCAGCTCCTTGCTGGACGCACATTTCAATTGCCTACACTCTACCGCGGCACGCGGACAAAAAAGGCGCCGCCGCCATAATGGCAGCGGCGCCAGAACCACCACAAAGGTGCCTGTCCCCTTTGTGGTGGTTCGAGAATTACAGTCCAAAATAGCCGAGGATTTGATCACGACTTACGGGCTTGTAGTCATTGGCGTCGAGGCCCACATCGTAGCGGTAAATGGGGCGCTCGCGATCGCGGTTGCGTGCGTTGGCGCGGTCACCCCTGCTGTGGATATGCCCATGCAGCATAATGGCGCCACGTGCCTTGCCGTTCCAGCTGAGCATGGGGTAGTGGCTCATAACCAGACGATGGCCCTTGGCATAGCCGGGAGCAATCTCCAGGTAATCGCGCACGTCTTCCCAAATCTGCGGTACGTCGGAATCTTCCCAGTCGCCGTCATGGTTACCGCGGATGAGCGTCACGTTCTGGCATTCGATACGCTCGCGCAGGCGCACCGCCTCCGCCAGGGGCAAACGATAGGTAAAGTCACCCAGAATATAGAGGCGGTCGTCCGCAGCCACGCACTCATTGATGGCATCGATGACCTTGCGGTTCATCTCCTCGACCGAATCAAACGGCCGATCCATGTCGTGCAAGATATTCGTATCGCCCAGGTGCAGGTCGGCGGTAAACCACATCATCGTCTATGCCCTCATTTCGCAATGCATCCAACTCGTGCTAAGTATACAGACACAGCGATGCGGCGGTTAGCCAAAGAGCCCGCCGAACAGTCCGCGGCGGCGCTTGTCTTGCTTTTTCGAAGCGTCACCCTGGGCGTTCTTGCCCTGCCGCTTCTTACGATCCTGCTCCAACTCATCGTCGTCGAGTAGCAGATCCCACTCAAACGGATCGTCTGTCAGATCGAACTGGTCGTCGTCATCAAACATGGCCGCCTCCATTGCCGACTAGCGGGCATCCACCACATAGAGGCCAACGCGCACCTGGTGCCACGGGCTGCGCTCGGGGGGCAACCTGTTGCACGCGGGCCTCAAATACGTCCTCGTGGCCGTAATACATCATCAAGGACAGCGGGCCGACCTCGTTTCCCGGAACGTAGCCAAGTTTGGTCTTGCCATAGTAGATCGCAACTGCCTCGGGGTCATGGGGATTATCGCGCTCGGCACACAGCGTCAGCTTATCGCCCGCTTTAAGATCGCCCAGGACCAAGGCGCCATCGGCATACTGAAATCCTGCAATGTGAAATGACAGAAGAACACGTGAAGGCTCGTACATAGCAGCTCCTCTAACGGCCGGATAAACCGGTGTGTAACCTTATTGAGAAGTCTACGGTCCCATGCGGACACAAATACATCCTGTCTGCGTCCTTCAATCGTTTGCCTCAACGCTTGCGCGACAGAACGCTTGCAGATAAGATAGGAACACGGATGGCACCCGTTGCCGCGGGTCTTGCCAACTCCGATACACGTTTTCATCGTGAGAAGTGGCCGTCTTCGCTTACGCGGGGGCGGCTATTTCATTCGGCCGATAAACAGACCGAGTTCGATAGCCGCAATCAACAACGCCAATAACGAAATAACATCGCTTACGTTCATACCAAATCCCTTCTAAAGGGAGTTGGCCCATCCGTGCTCCATAACAGTAGTCTAACGCAAAATGCAGGTAATAGGAACACTTGTTCGTATTACCTGCACCCTTTTCTAATGCACAAACATGCGCACGAACTTGTGCTTCCAGCTTGCGTAAGGAGCATAGCGGAATGGCACGTCCAGCCACGTTGCCTTGTTCACGATGCTCTTCTTGTGGCTAAACGTATCGAAGCTCTCGCGTCCATGGTACTGCCCCATACCGCTCGCACCCATGCCACCAAAGCCCATATGGCTCGTAGCCAAGTGCATAATCGTGTCGTTGACGCAGCCGCCGCCAAAGGGCACGTAACGCACAAAGCGCTGCTGAACTGCGCGATCCTGGCTAAAGATATACAGAGCCAGCGGCGTCGGACGATCCGTAATAAACGTCTCGGCCTCGTCTAGGCTCTCAAACGTCAGCACCGGCAAGATGGGGCCGAAAATCTCCTCCTGCATCACGGCGTCATCGGGGGTCACGCCGTCCAAAATCGTCGGCTCGATCTTGAGCGAAGTCTCGCGCGCGGTACCTCCAAGCACAACCTTATCGGGATCGATCAGCCCGCGCACGCGCGCAAAATGCTTGGCGTTGACGATATGCCCGTAGTCCTCGTTATCGAGCGGATGCTCGCCAAACATACGGCGGGCCTCCTCCTTGATAAGGTCCAGCAGCTCATCGTGCACGCGCGCATCGACCAGTAGGTAGTCGGGCGCCACGCAGGTCTGCCCCACGTTGAGCCATTTGCCAAAGGCGATACGCCGTGCCGCGACCTTCAAGTTTGCCGTCGCATCCACGATGCAGGGGCTCTTGCCGCCCAGCTCAAGCGTCACGGGCGTGAGGTTTTTACTTGCGCGCTCCATGACGAGCTTGCCGACCGGAACGCTACCGGTAAAGAAGATCTTGTCCCAGCACTCATCGAGCAACGCTTCGTTCTCGGCGCGCCCGCCCTCGACAACCGTCACCAGGCGCGGATCAAATGCCTCTTCACAGATTTGCTTGAGCACCGCGCTCGATGCCGGAGCATAGGCACTCGGCTTGATGACCACGGTATTGCCCGCGGCAAGGGCGCCGGCGAGCGGCTCGAGTGTTAGCAAAAACGGGTAGTTCCACGGAGCCATGATGAGCGTGACGCCATAGGGCACGGCTTGCGTTTTGCACGCGCTCACGGCGTTAGCGAGATCGCACGGACGCAGGCGCGGACGACTCCACCGAGCCACGTGAGCGATCTGATGTCGAATCTCGGAAAGCGACGTGCCGATCTCGCACATATAGGCCTCGTCATGCGACTTCCCCAAATCGGTCTTGAGCGCATGGGCGATATCAGCCTCGTGGGCCCGCACCGCATCGCATAAACTCACGAGCGCGCGACGTCGAGCATCGACATCAAACGTGGCGCGCGTCTTAAAGTAGGCGCGCTGATCGCCGACGATGCGCGCAATTTCCTCGGTGTTCATGTGCCCTCCTAGTTCTCGCCCTCAAACATACCACCTGCAACGACTTCATACATATGCTCGAGCTCCAAGCGGTCCATTAAAAGCGGAACGGGGTACAGGGGATTGGCCTCGGCATCGGCATTCGCCGCCATCTGCGGAATGTCGGAGCGGCGAATGCCCGAGACATATTTGGGAATGTCCAAGGTGGCGTTCATTCGATCGACCCAATCGATAAAGGCCTCGGCCGCCAGGTTGTCCTGTGCGTTAGCCGGCGCGATACCAGCCATGCGGGCGAGGTCGGCGAGCTTAGGAGCAGCAGCTTCACCATAGGCGCGAAGCATGTGCGGCAGGATAATGGCGTTGGCCAAACCGTGGGGAATCCCATAACGTCCGCCCAGACTGTGCGCGATGGCATGAACGTATCCAACGTAGGAGCGCGTAAAGGCAACACCCGCTTTATACGCTGCCGAAAGCATATTGCGGCGCGCCCGTATGTTGTCCCCATGCTCATAGGCCTCGAGCAAATTGTCGCTGATGAGCTGGACCGCCTGACGCGCCATCTTACGCGTATAGGACGTGGTGCTTCGCCCGATAAAGGCCTCAACGGCATGCGTCAGGGCGTCCATGCCCGTCTGCCCCGTAATGGAGGCGGGCAGGCCGCGCGTAAACTCGGGGTCGTGCACCGCAAAGCGCGGGATGAGCACAAAGTCGTTAATGGGGTATTTGTAGTGCGTCTCGTCATCGGTAATTACCGCCGCAAGCGTGACTTCGCTTCCCGTACCGGCGGTAGTGGGAACGGCGATGAGCAGCGGCAGGCGACGATGAATCCGCAGCAGGCCGCGCATCTTGTTGATGGGCTTGTTTGGCTGCGCAATGCGTGCGCCCACGCCCTTGGCACAGTCCATGGCCGAGCCACCGCCAAAGCCGATAATGGCCTGGCAGGCGCTCTCTCGATACAGGGACGCCGCTTCTTCCACGTTTGAAACCGTGGGGTTCGCACGCGTTTCGGCATAGACCGTAACGCCAATCCCCCTGGATGCGAGCGCCGTCTCGAGCGGTGCCGTGAGCCCCAGACGGGCAATGCCGGGATCCGTCACGATAAGGACCTTCTGGATCGAGCGCTTTTGAAGCACCGCGGGCACATCCTCGGCATGCTCTAAAATGCGCGGCTCGGTATAGGGCAGGATCGGCAATGCAATGCGAAAAACCGTCTGATATGTTCGGCACCAGGCACGACGGGCTAGATGCATAAAGGAAACTCCTTCATTTGTTGATAGGTCAACATTTGCTCGCCCGATTGTACTCAGCGGCGGTCAAAGACGGCCTCCCAATCGTTAATCAATCAACATCTTCATATCTCGAAATTGTTTTATTAAAAATCATTCCTAATAGGCTTCACATTTGGTTGCATTTATGGATAATAGAACTCGTCAAGACGCACGTCCGGAGAGGGCCCTTACGGGACCGGACGAGCGCACAATCGCCATCGATCGAAAGGATCGAATCATGAAGTTTGTTTGCCCCGTTTGCGGTTATGTGGAAGAGTTCGACGGCGACCAGCTGCCCGAGGATTTTAAGTGCCCCCAGTGCGGCGTTCCCGGTTCTCGTTTCCTGAAGCAGGAGGAGGGTCAGCTCGAGTGGGCTGCCGAGCACGTCGTGGGCGTCGCCAAGATGGAGGGCGTCTCCGAGGACATCGTTGCCGACCTGCGCGCCAACTTTGAGGGCGAGTGCTCCGAGGTCGGTATGTACCTGGCCATGGCTCGCGTCGCTCATCGCGAGGGTTATCCCGAGATCGGCCTGTACTGGGAGAAGGCTGCCCACGAGGAGGCCGAGCACGCCGCCAAGTTCGCTGAGCTCCTGGGCGAGGTCGTGACCGACTCTACCAAGAAGAACCTCGAGATGCGCGTTGAGGCCGAGAACGGCGCCACCGCCGGCAAGACCGATCTTGCTAAGCGCGCCAAGGCCGCTGGCCTCGATGCCATCCACGACACCGTGCACGAGATGGCTCGTGACGAGGCCCGCCACGGCAAAGCTTTTGCCGGCCTGCTTAAGCGCTACTTTGGCTAAGCCAACCGCTTGAGACATAACCTCTAGCTCGATGAGGCCCGGACCGTATTGGTCCGGGCCTTTTTCGTGGGCTTATTGCAGCTGTTTTTGAAGGACAACGAGCGACTGAGGGCTCAGGTCGTCGTATTGAATGAGGACGCGAGATGGAGCGTTCTTAGTCGATGCCCGATCACCCGTCCACAGGCAATCGGCGATATTGACATAGGAAATACGAGCGCCAGCGAGAGCCTTCGCGAAACTCTCCCCCGCCTTGTCCTCGGCCAGGGCAACGGTACAGTAAAGGCCCGCATCTGCCTGCTCGATCGAGACCTCCCCTGCCGGAAATGCCTTCCGCACAAGCGACGCCAGGCCATCACGCGCCTCACGAGCACGAACGCGCACGCGGTTCACATGTCGCTCGTAATCACCCGATTCCAGCAAACGCGCCAAAGCGACCTGGTCAACAGAGCTCACCGACGAGGCGTAAAAACCAAGGTTGCACCTAAACCGCTCCATTAGCTCATCGGGCAACACCATGTACGCTAGGCGCAATGCCGATGACAGGCTCTTCGAAAACGTGTTGGTGTAGATAACCGACTGGGCGGCATCGATCGACGCAAGCGCAGGAATCGGCTTGCCGGCAAGGCGAAACTCACAATCAAAGTCATCTTCGATGAGATACCGACCCGGCCGTTCGGCAGCCCAGCTCAGCAGCGCATAGCGGCGCGCAATACTCGTCACAAGGCCGGTCGGATACTGATGGGACGGCATCAGATGAAGGACATCGGTCCCGCTTTTCTGCAGAGTGCTCAAGTCCACGCCTTCATCATCCAACGGGATATGTCGAACTTTGCAGCCCATAGCCTGATAGATGCGCGTCAGACGCAAATAGCCCGGGTCCTCAACGGCATACACCTTGTCCGCGCCAAGCAACTGAACCAACATGGTATCGAGCAGCTGGGCGCCCGCACCAATAACAATGTTGTTGGGATCGACATTCATGCCCCTCGTCCCACGCAGATGGCAAGCGATTGCGCGTCGTAGCCGAGCGGTGCCCTGTGCCGGTGCGGGCGAAAAGATCTCGCGCTCGTCTTCGGATGCCAGCGTCGCCCGTAGCGCGCTTTGCCAAAGCCGTGCCGCCTCCAAAGCGGAAGGAGAAAGTGCATCGAATCGCTCGACCTGTCCGTTGACATCATGCGCGCTGTGGCCCACAGAGACGGCATCTCGGTCGATGTTCCCCGTAGCCAAAGGCAAAACCGGTGCATCCGGAAGCTCGCAAGCGTAGTAGCCACGCCGCGGCATTGAGCAAATATAGCCCTCGGCAAGCAACTGGCTATATGCATTCTCGATGGTAATGACACTGATTCCCAGATGACTGGCAAAGGCGCGCTTAGACGGAAGATGCTCCCCCGCCGCAATGCGTCCAGCTACGATATCATCTCGAATTTGCTGGTAAACATACTCATAGAGCGATGCTTCGCCGCGTTTTTCCAAATTGTAGTCAAGCATGGGTTTGCCACCTGACCTTATCGCGCTGTTCAATCTGGTATTAGTCTGACCTTGTCATTATCTCGAAAACTGAGTATTTCGCCATACCCAGCTCCCCGATAGGATGTTCCGTCAAGCAATGCACATGCCAACCAAGGGAGCAACCATGGCAGAACAGACCAGCAAGGCCGATCGCGTCAAACTCAATCGCGAGCTCGCGCAGATGCTCAAGGGCGGCGTCATCATGGACGTCACCACGCCCGAGCAGGCACGCATCGCCGAGGAGGCGGGCGCCTGCGCCGTCATGGCACTCGAGCGCATTCCGGCCGACATCCGAGCCGCAGGCGGCGTCTCGCGCATGAGCGACCCCAAGATGATCAAGGGCATCCAAGAGGCCGTCTCCATCCCCGTTATGGCCAAGTGCCGCATCGGCCACATTGTCGAGGCGCAGGTCCTGCAGGCCATCGAGATCGATTACATCGACGAGTCCGAGGTTCTCTCCCCTGCCGATGACGTCTATCACATCGACAAGACCCAGTTTGACGTCCCGTTTGTCTGCGGTGCCCGCGACCTGGGCGAGGCGCTGCGCCGCGTCGCCGAGGGCGCCACGATGATTCGCACCAAGGGTGAGCCGGGCACGGGCGACGTCGTCCAGGCCGTGCGCCACATGCGCAAGATCCAAAAGCAGATCCGTGACGTTGTCGCCCTGCGCAATGATGAGCTCTTTGAGGCAGCCAAGCAACTGCAGGTTCCGGTCGAGCTGGTACGCGATGTCCACGCCACGGGCAAGCTCCCCGTCGTGAACTTTGCTGCTGGCGGTGTGGCAACCCCTGCCGACGCCGCGCTGATGATGCAGCTGGGCGCCGAGGGTGTCTTTGTCGGCTCGGGTATCTTTAAGAGTGGCGACCCCGCCAAGCGCGCCGCCGCCATCGTTAAGGCTGTGGCAAACTTCACCGACGCCAAGCTCATTGCCGAGCTTTCTGAGGACCTGGGCGAGGCCATGGTGGGCATCAACGCCGACGAGATCGAGATTATCATGGAGGAGCGCGGGCGCTAGTCCGGCAGAAAGGGTCGCACATGAGCGATTATGCAGACCAAACGGTCGCCGTGTTGGCGGTCCAAGGCGCTTTTGCCGAGCACGAGGCAAGACTATCCGAGCTGGGCGTGCACTGTATTGAGCTGAGGCAGGCGGCCGATTTGCAGCAGAACTTCGATCGTCTGGTCCTCCCTGGCGGCGAGTCCACCGTTCAGGGCAAGCTGCTTGACGAACTGGGGATGCTCGAGGGGCTTCGCACCCGCATTGTTGAAGGTATGCCTGTATTGGGCACCTGCGCCGGCTTGATTCTGCTGGCGCGCGACCTTGCCGCCCACGATGATAAGGGGACGCCGCGTTTGGCAACCATGGATGTACTTGTCGAGCGAAATGCCTACGGCAGGCAGCTCGGCAGCTTTCGCACTCAAGGATCTGTCGCCGGCATCGACGGTGAGGTGCCGCTGACGTTTATCCGCGCGCCCCGCATCGTCGAGGTCCACGGCAATGCCAAGGCCCTGGCCGAGGTCGATGGCCGCATCGTCGCCGCCCGTCAAGACAATCAGCTCGGTGTCACCTTCCACCCCGAGCTCGACGACGACACCCGCCTCCACGAGCTCTTCCTCCAAATGTAGGCAGAAAACAAACGAGCGTGGATTTTCGGACGCATAGCAAACGAGAGTGGATAATCTCCCACTTTGAGCTTGAATGCAGGCTCAAACCGGGAGATTATCCACTCTCATGCTATGTAGTCGTTTAAGAACGTCCCCAATGACTACTTCGACAACGCCGATGTTTTGGTACCGACAGCGAAAACCCACCAGAGCGAGGGAGGCCCTTTTGGGGCGAGATGACGCCATAGGTTGAACATAAGTCAGACACTATGACCCAATCCGAGGGCACGGAAACGACAGGAGCCCCCGCTCGTGACCGCGGGTCGGGGCTGCGACAATGTTGTTGAAGTGCCAGAGGCGCAGCCGCGCCGCAACGAGGTTGGGAGGCTCCCGTGCCTAGATATTCTACCGCCTTCGGAATGGACGTACACCTCAGGTCCACCACCGTCTGCGCGCTCGACGCGGAGACGGGCGAGGCCGTGACGAGGAGGTTCCGCGGCAACCCCTGGGGCGAGGTCGCGGAGTGGATGTCGGGCTTCCCCGGCCCGTCGCTCGCCGCCTACGAGAGCGGCTACCTCGGCTTCGCCCCGCAGAGGGAGCTCTCCGGGCTCGGCGTCGACTGCGTCGTCGCGGCCGTCTCCAAGGTCCCGAGGTCGGCGGCCGACCTCTCGTCCAAGAACGACCGCAACGACGCGGCCAGGATGGCCAAGGCGATACTGTCGCACGATATCTCCCCGGTATGGGTGCCGTCCCCCGAGATCGAGGGGCTCAGGGACCTCGCCGGGGCCCACGACGCGGCGACCGCGAGGCTCGCGGCGGCGAAGCAGCGGCTCCTGGCGTTCCTGGCCCGCCGGGGCTACGCCTACGGCGGCACGACGCCGGCCGGAAACCCCCGGAAGTACTGGACGTACGGCTTCCTCAGGTGGCTCGACGGCATACACCCCGACGACGACGGCGGCATCCGGGCGCTTGCGGCGCTGAGGAACGAGGTCGAGGCGGCCGACGAGACGAGGGAGGCCTTCCTCGCCGAATACAGGGCCGCCGTCGCGGCGGGCCCCCTCTCGGCCGAGGTCGAGGCGCTCCAGTCGATCAAGGGGTGCGGGTTCGCGCTCGCCGCCGCCTTCGCGTCCGAGGTCGGCGACTTCTCGAGGTTCCGCTCCGGCAGGCAGGTGACGGCCTACTTCGGCCTCGCCCCGAAGCAGAGGTCGAGCGCGGACTCCGTGCGACTCGGCGGAATCAGCGGGGCCGGCAACGCGCTCGTCAGGAAGCTGGCGGTCGAGGGGTCCTGGTGCTACGCCCAGGCCGGCCACCAGCCGAAGCTGATGCCCAAGGGCTCCGGCGTCCCCCTCGAGATAAGGATGCACGGGAGGAAGGGGTCCGAGCGCCTGCTCCGGCGACGCGAGGAGATGCTCGAGAGGGGCATGCCCCAGGCGAAGGCGAACGCCGCCACCGCCGCCGAGCTCGTGAGGTGGCTGTGGGCCCTCGGCGCGATGTGCCGGGAGGCCGGCGAATAGACATAGCCCCCGTCCCGGCGAGCCGGGCAGCCTTCGGGGACACCCCCGTTCTCGCTGTGCGCGCGGCGGCCGCCGCATGCGCGAAGTCAGACTAGGGGAGCCCCGCCGAAGGAGAGGATTGCGGGCCGCCGGAGCGGTATCCGCGGATATGAGACTGAGCCGAAGGCGTCGACGACATGCCGGGGGCGG
>UQZU01000027.1 GCA_900545665.1 uncultured Collinsella sp. | reverse complement strand
GCGTAGCTCAGCTGGGAGAGCGCTTGACTGGCAGTCAAGAGGTCAGGGGTTCGATCCCCCTCGTCTCCACCCGAGCATTGAATGAGGCTCCAACGCAAGTTGGGGCCTTTTTTCATATAGGAACACAAGGTCAAAGGCGGCACCATGATCCTCCTGGTCGACAAGATCGTGCGTTGAACAGGTGTCGCGTGCATGGTAGTATTTCACGACGTGGTTCAAAGCGTTGGAGGCTGTTCTGCTACCCCAACTGCAAGTGCCACTTTATAAGGGCTCTTGGCGCAACGGTTAGCGCAGGGGACTCATAATCCCTGGGTTCTGGGTTCGAATCCCGGAGGGCCCACCAGGTTTTTCAACAGGTCAGGCAATATGTCTGGCCTGTTTTCTTTTTCATGGCATTAGTTTTCACTTGCAAATAGCCTGCTTGCTCACTTCCGGGCGCCCTCGGTCGGCCGCCTGCGATGCCGCCGCCCCAGGAAAGTTTTTCCAAAATTGTCCTTGCATCGGCGGGGGAGTTCCCGTATAGTACTTCTTCGCACGGGGGCGTAGCTCAGCTGGGAGAGCGCTTGACTGGCAGTCAAGAGGTCAGGGGTTCGATCCCCCTCGTCTCCACCCGAGCATTGAATGAGGCTCCAACGCAAGTTGGGGCCTTTTTTCATATAGGAACACAAGGTCAAAGGCGGCACCATGATCCTCCTGGTCGACAAGATCGAAAAAAGCTTCGGCGCGCGCGTCCTCTTTAGCGGCGCGTCCTTCCAGATCAACCCCGGCGAGCGTTTTGCGCTCGTGGGACCCAACGGCGCCGGCAAAACCACCATGCTCAAGATCATCATGGGCATCGACAGCCCCGACGCCGGCCAGATCCAGTACGCAAAAGACTGCCAGGTGGGCTACCTCGAGCAGGAAACCAACCTGGAGCAAAAGGACACCACGATCCTCGCTGAGGTCATGGCCGCCGCCAAGGAAATCCGCCGCATGGGCGAACGCGCCAACGAGCTGCAGGCTCAGATCACCGAGCTTTCCGAGCAGGGCAAGGACGTCGACGCACTCCTTAACGAGTACGGCCAGGTCCAGGACCGCTTTGAGCATCTGGGCGGCTACGAGCTCGAGAGCAACGCCCGCAAGATCCTGTCCGGCCTGGGTTTCAAGGTTACCGACTTTGAGCGCCCGTGCTCCGAGTTCTCGGGCGGCTGGCAGATGCGTATCGCGCTGGCTAAGCTCTTCCTGCGCCACCCCGACCTGCTGCTTCTTGACGAGCCCACCAACCACCTAGACCTCGAAAGTGTCCAATGGCTGCGCGGCTTTATCGCCAACTACGACGGCGCCGTGCTCATCGTCAGCCACGACCGCGCCTTCATGGACGCCTGCGTCGACCACGTCGCCGCGCTCGAGAACCGCCGCGTGACCACCTACACCGGCAACTACAGCAGCTACCTCAAGCAGCGCGAGGACAACCTGGAGCAGATGCGCGCCAAGCGAGCCGCGCAGGAGCGCGACATCGCCCACATGCAGGTCTTCGTCGACAAGTTCCGCTACAAGCCCACCAAGGCCGCCCAGGCGCAGGAGCGCATCCGCAAGATCGAGCAGATCAAAAAGGAGCTCGTCATCCTGCCCGAGGGCCATAAGCACATCGACTTTAAGTTCCCCGACCCGCCGCGCTCTGGCGACATGGTCGTGGGCCTGGAGGGCGTGTCCAAGTCCTACGGCAACAAGCACATCTACAGCGATATCGACCTCAAGCTCTATCGCGGCGAGCACGTGGCGCTCGTCGGCCCTAACGGCGCCGGTAAGTCCACCCTCATGAAGATCCTCGCTGGCCTGGAGCCGCCCACTACCGGCACGCGCGACCTGGGCACCAACGTCGGCGTCGCCTACTATGCCCAGCACGCGCTCGAGGGCATGACCGAGTCCAACACCGTCCTGCAAGAGATCGACACCGTCACGCCCAAGTGGACCGTGCCGCAGCAGCGCAGCCTGCTGGGCGCCTTCTTGTTTAGCGACAACGATGCAATCGAAAAGCAGGTCCGCGTCCTCTCCGGCGGCGAAAAGGCGCGCCTGGCGCTCGCCAAAATGCTCGTGGCCCCCGAGGCACTCCTGTGCCTGGACGAGCCCACCAACCACCTGGACATCGACTCGGTGGACATGCTCGAGAACGCCCTGCAAAACTTCCCCGGTACCATCGTGCTTATCAGCCACGACGAGCACTTAGTACGCGCCGTGGCCAACCGCATCATCGACATCCGCGACGGCAAGGTCACGGTCTACGACGGCGACTACGACTACTACCTCTACAAGCGCGAGGACCTCGCAGCCCGCGCCGCCGCCGAGGCGGCAGGGGAGAGCGCGCCGGCGGCGAGCAAGAGCACCAAGCCTGCCAACGCCGCCCAGGCCAGCAGCCCTGCTACGGCCCCCAAGCCGGCCGAGGGCAAAAAGACCAAGGAGCAAAAGCGCGCCGAGGCCCAGGCCCGCGCTGCGCTCAACAAAAAGCTTAAGGGCGTGCGCAACCAGCTTAAGAAGATCGAGGCGGAGCTGGACAAAAAGCGCGCCCGCTATGACGAGCTTATGGAATTGATGGCCAGCGAAGAGCTTTATGCCGATCAGGACAAGTTCAACGCCGCGCTGGGGGAATATAACAGCCTTAAGCAAGAGCTGCCCAAGCTCGAGGACGAATGGCTGGAGCTTTCCACCCAGATCGAAGAGGAGACCGCGCGTGAACTCTCGTAAGGCCGCTGCCGTGGCGATGAGCATCATCGCCATCGCTTGTCGCATCTGCGGCATCTTTATGAGCGCGATGACCGTGCTGCTGTGCTTTAACGGCCTCACCGCCAAGCTGCAGATTGTGGGCTTTGTCGTCGAGCTTTCGCGTGCACTGCCGAGCGCCATCGCCGGCTACGGCGTCATCACGTCGCCCTTTGGCGGCGTGTTCCGCTTGGATTACGCCATCGTGTCCGTCATCCTGTTTGTGGCCGACTACCTGCTCACGCGTGCTTCGCGCCGCGTCCGCTAGGGGATCGATATGTCCAGCAGCTACTTCATGAACCTGCTCGCCAGCGCCGTCGCCGTCATCGTTGCCATCGTCATCCACGAAAGCGCGCACGCCGCCGCGGCCTGGGCGCTCGGCGACAAGACGGCCCGTTCGCGCGGCCGCGTCTCACTCAACCCGCTCAACCACATCGACCCGTTCGGCACCATTCTCCTGCCGCTGCTTATGCTCGCGGCCGGCGGCCCGGTGTTCGCCTTCGCCAAGCCCGTGCCCGTGTACCTCAACAACCTCAAGCACCCCAAGCGCGACGAGGTCCTGGTGAGCGCAGCCGGCCCCGCATTGAACATCGCGCTCGCGTGTCTCGCAGCCGCCCTCATGCACGCAGCGTACGGCAACCTCTACACCAGCATGTCCTTTGCCGTGGCGTCCCAAATCATGAATTTCGGCGCCACCTTTATCGTGGTCAATCTGTCGCTCGCGTTCTTTAACCTCATCCCGATCCCGCCGCTCGACGGCTCATCGATCATCGTGCCGTTCCTCAAGGGCAAGGCGCTCGCTAACTACTACCGCCTACAGCAATACGCCATGCCCATCCTCATCCTGGTGCTGTACCTGCTGCCCATGTGGACCGGCATCGACGTGATCGGTCGCTATTTCGACGTTACCGTGTATCCGCTGGCCGAGTGGCTGCTCAACTTCGCAATCGCCGGCATCTAAGGTAAACTTACAGGTCGACCGTGCAAAACGGTCGCAACATGCACCCAAACCGCGCCGCGAAGGCGCCGTCAAAGGAGGTCGAAGATGTCGTATCGCGTGTCGACGCAGGTCTACAGCGGACCGTTCGACCTGCTGCTGCAGCTGGTAACCCGTCAAAAAGTTGATATCGGCGCCATCTCGATCAGCGAGGTGGCCGAGCAATACCTTGCCGAGGTCGAGCGCATCGAGGCGCTGGACCTGGACGTGGCGAGCGACTTTTTGCTGGTCGCGGCAACCCTTTTGGACATTAAGGCAGCCTCGCTGGTTCCCCAGGAGGCCCCGCGCAAGGCAGACGATGATGACGAGGACGATGAAGACCTCGAGGAACTCAGCGCGCTTGACGGCGACGCCCTGCGCGAGGTCCTGATTCAGCGCCTGATCGCCTACAAGCAGTTTAAGGGCGCGGCGGCAGCCCTTGGCGCGCGTATGCAGGCCGAGAGCCGCATGCATCCGCGCGTGGCCGGGCCCGACCCCGAGTTCCTAGGCCTTATGCCCGACTACCTGGCCGGCATCACCCTGCGTGGCCTTGCCGTCATCTGCGCCGACTTGGACGGCAAGCGCCAGACCTTCCTGCTGGAGGCCGAGCACGTGGCACCGCATCGCGTGCCGCTCGACCTGACGGTGGCCTCGGTCGACCGCTTTACCATGGCGCACCAAACCTGCACCTTCCGCGAGCTGCTGGACGGCGACGCCACCACCGAGCAGCTCGTCGTTACCTTCCTGGCCATGCTCGAGCTCGCCAAGCGCGGCTCGCTCACCCTGAGCCAGGACGAGATCTTCGGAACCATTCAAATCAACCGCGTCGAGGGCGCCGAGGCATACGTGCCCGGCGAGGGCCCCGAGCTCACCGAATAGGAGCCGCAACCATGTCAACCCTTTCCACGCTGGAGGCAAACAGCCTCAAAGGCGCCCTCGAGGCGCTCCTGCTGGTGTCGAGCGACCCCGTGAGCGCACCCGCGCTGGCAGGTGCGCTGGATATCGCCCCGGGCGAGTGCGCGTCGCTTTTGGCCGAGCTCAAGGTGGAGTATGAGGAGGCCAACCGCGGCTTTCAGCTGCGCGAGGTCGCCGGCGGCTGGCGCCTGTTTACGCACCCTGCCTACCACGACGTGGTCGAGGCCTATGTGTTGAGCTGGGACACGCAAAAGCTGTCGCAGGCGGCGCTCGAAACCCTGGCCGTCATCGCCTACCACCAGCCCGTCACGCGTGAGGTGGTCAAGGGCATCCGCGGCGTCAACTCCGACGGCGTCATCGCGTCGCTCGTGGACAAGGGCCTGGTGCGAGAGCTCGGACGCGACCCCGAGCGCGGTCAGGCCATCATCTACGGCACGACCAACGCCTTTTTGGAAAAGTTCGGCCTGCGCTCCACTCGCGATCTGCCCGATCTAGAACAGTTTGCCCCCGACGAGCAGTCGCGCCAGTTTATCCGCGAGCGCCTGAGCGGCCGCAGCATTCAGTCCACGCTCGAGGAGCAGGCCGAGGATCTGGACGAAGAGCGCGAACTGATCGATACCGATGTTGAGGACGCCGATGGCGAGGAGCTTCTGCCCACCGGTGTTACCTCGGAGGATTTGCATGACGAGGACTAACGAAGCAGGGGAGACGCGCATCGCAAGCGCCGAGGGCGCCACAACGCCCACAGGCGACGCCCAGCCCGTCTACCCGCATACCATGCGCCTGCAGCGCTTTTTGGCGCGCGCGGGCGTGGCGAGCCGCCGCGGCTCGGAGGACCTGATGACCGCCGGCCGCGTGACCGTCAACGGCGAGGTCGCGACCGAACTGGGCACCAAGGTCGACGTCAACCGCGACCAGATCGAGGTCGACGGCATGCCCGTCAAGCTCAACCAGGGCGCCGTGTACCTGATGCTCTACAAGCCGACTGGCTACCTCACCACCATGAGCGACCCGCAGGAGCGTCCCTGTGTGGCGGATCTGGTTCCCCGCGACCGCTTTCCGGGACTCTTCCCGGTGGGTCGCCTGGACCGCGACACCACGGGCCTTTTGCTCTTTACCACTGACGGCGACCTGTCGCAAGACCTGCTGCATCCCAGCAAGCACGTTTACAAGACCTACCAGGCGCTGGTGGACGGCCACCTGACCGATCGCAACTTGGAACCACTCCGTCGCGGCATTGAGCTCGACGACGGCCTGTGCCAGCCGGCAATCTGCCGCGTCATTAACGCTCGCGAGGCCGAGGCGGTGGCTCCGCAAGGCGTTAAGCCCGGCACCACTGCCGTGGAGGTCATCATCCGCGAGGGCCGCAAGAACCAGGTCAAGCGCATGCTGAGCAAGATCCACCACCCGGTAATTCGCCTGCATCGCTGCAACTTTGCCGGCCTGGAGCTCAAGGACGTGGCCAAGGGCTCGTGGCGCGAGCTCACCGATCGCGAGGTGCAGATCCTCAAGGCCGGCGGTATCCCGCCCAAGCAGGCCAGCTCCAAGCACGGCGCCGTGCCGGCAACCAACACCGCGACCCGCACGCGTCATCACGGCAGCCACGGCTCCGCGCCCAGGCGCAACACCTACCGCGAGCGCTACACGAGCTAGGCAACCCGCCGAGCCGCAGCGTCCGCGTCCCACACCAGCACGTCAACCACCGAAAGGAAGCATTGCATGATCGTCGCCATCGACGGCCCCGCCGGTTCCGGCAAGTCCACCATCGCCAAGGAGATTGCCCGCCAGCTGGGCTTTAACAAGCTCGACACGGGTGCCATGTATCGCGCCGTCACCTTCGCCGCACTCGACCGCGGCATCGACCTGGACGACGAGGCTGCCATTGATGCCCTCGCCGAGCAGATCGAGATCCGCTTTACAAACGGCACCGGCGAGGACACGCGTCTGACCATCGACGGCCAGGACGCCTCGGCTGCCATCCGCACCCCGCAGGTGGACGCCAACGTGTCCAAGGTCTCGGCCTACCCGGGCGTGCGCGCGGCCATGCTCATCCATCAGCGCCGCGCCGCCGAGGACCGCGATATCGTGGCCGAGGGTCGTGACATCGGCACCGTAGTGTTCCCCAACGCGCAGGTCAAAGTCTTCCTGACCGCCGACCCGCGCGAGCGCGCCCGTCGCCGCGTGCTGCAGCGCCACCAAAACGACGCCCAGCCGCTCAGCGACGCACAGCTCGAGACCGAGGTCGACGAGACCCTCGACGCCCTCAAGCAGCGCGATAAGCTCGACAGCAGCCGCGAAGTCGCACCGCTCGTTCCCGCCGAGGACGCGGTACATGTCGACTCCACCGCCCACACCATCGACGAGGTCGTCTCGATCATCGAGGGCCTCATCAACCAAAGGAGGTAGCCCATGCGCCTGTTTAAGCAGACGCCCGAGGATTACTACAACGCCCCCTACGCAGAGTTCCCGGCGCTCATCCGCGGCACCGTCGCTGTAGTCATGGGCATCCTGTGGGTCTTCTCCAAGCTCATGTGGCGCTGGAAGGTCGAGGACAGCGACTTGCTGTTTGAGCGCCAGGAAGGCCGCGGCAGCGTGGTCATCTGCAACCATACCTCGATGGCCGAGCTGCTGGCCGTGGAGACGGCGTTGTTCTTTGCCGGACGCCGCATTCGCCCCATCTTTAAATCCGAGTTTGCTAAAAGCAAGATCGTACGCTGGGCCTTTAGCCGCGTGGGCGGCATCCCCGTCGAGCGCGGCACCGCCGACATGAAGTGCCTGCGCGCCGCCCAGCATGCGCTGCAGCGCGGCGAGGACGTCCTGATCTTCCCCGAGGGCACGCGCATCCGCTCGCGCGAGATCAAGCCCGAGGTCCATGGCGGCTTTGCGCTCATCGCCCAGATGGGCAAGGCACCCGTCAACCCGCTCGCCATCTGCGGCTGGTCCGATATCACGCCTGCAGGCAAAAAGCTCATGCGTCCCAAAAAGTGCTGGATCCGTGCCGGCAAGGCCGTCTCGCTTTCCGACGCACCGGCTGGGCTTAAGCGCACGGAGCGCCTGGAATGGTTTGAGTCCGAGGCCATGAACCGCGTCTACGCCATGCGAGACGAGCTGTGCGCCGAGCATCCGGGCAGGTTCTAGCCATGAGCGAGAACGTGACGAACACCGCCGCGGCTACGTCCGACCAGGCAACCGCGCCGACAATCGAGATCGCCGCCCACGCCGGCACTTGCTACGGCGTACAGCGTGCGCTCGATATGGCGCTGGCGGCCGCGCCGCAGGCAGGAGAGTGCACTCAGGTCCATACCTTGGGTCCGCTCATCCATAACCCCATCGTGGTACGCGAGCTCGCTGAGGCAGGCGTTGGCTTGGCCGAAACCCTGGACGACGCAGCAACCGGCACCGTGATCATCCGCGCCCACGGCGTGGTGCCGCAGGTCATCGATGCTGCCCGCAAGCGCGGCCTAAACGTGATCGACGCCACCTGCCCTTACGTCAAGAAGGTCCACGTGGCCGCCGAGCGGCTGGTGCGCGAGGGCTATCGCGTACTCGTCGTGGGTGAGCCGGGGCATCCCGAGGTCGAGGGCATTCTGGGTCACGCCGGCGATGATGCGCAGGTCGTGAGCTGTGCCGCCGACGCCAACGCCTTGTCGCTCAAGGGCAAGGTGGGCCTCGTCGTGCAGACCACCCAGACCGCGCAGAACCTCGCCGAGGTTGTGGCTGCCATCACCCCGCGCGTGCAGGAACTACGCGTGATCAACACCATCTGCGCAGCCACGAGCGAGCGCCAGCAGGCAGCCGCCGCACTTGCTAACCGCTGCGACTGCATGGTCGTCGTGGGCGGCAAGAACTCGGGCAACACGCGCCGCCTGGCGCAGATTTGCGCAGACGCCTGCGAGCGCACGTATCACATCGAGGAAGCTTCCGAGCTCCAGGCCGCATGGTTTGCCAACGCGCGCCACATCGGCATCACTGCCGGAGCCTCCACCCCGCAAGAACACATCGAACGCGCCGTTGCGCGCATCAAGGAGCTTTACCGCTAATCATGGACCAGACCGTACCCGCATACGCCGCCGAGGTGGCCGATTACGGGCGCAGCCGCGACCCCGAGCCGGGTGAGGGCGCGCTCGTTAAGAACGTGCGTCCCGAGTCGCCCGCATGGGATGTGGGTATCGAGCCGGGCATGCGCGTGCTCACGGTCAACGGCGAGCAACTCACCGACATGATCGTATGGCTTTGGGAAGCAGACGACGACACCGTTGATTTGGAGGTATTCGACCCGCGCGACGGCACCGTCACCTCCGTCGAGCTCGACCGCTTCCCGGGAGAGGACTGGGGTTTGGAGTTCGATGGCCCCATCTTCGACGGCATGCGTACCTGCGTAAACGCCTGCGTGTTCTGCTTTATGACCATGTTGCCCAAGGGCGGCCGCTCCACGCTCTATATTCGCGACGACGACTACCGCCTGAGCTTTTTGCAGGGCAACTTCGTCACGCTCACGAACCTCTCCGACGAGGACGTGCAAAACGTCATCCAACGCAACATGAGCCCCATGAACGTATCGGTCCATGCCGTGAGCCCCGACGTCCGCCGTCGTATGATGGGCCGCAACGCCCAGCGAGGCATGGACGTGCTCGAGGCCATCATGGCCGCCGGCATCGAGATTCACGCGCAGATCGTGTTGTGCCCCGGCATGAACGACGGCGAGGAGCTGGAAAAGACCCTGCGCTTTTGCGAGGAGCACGAGCAAATCACCAGCCTGGGAATCGTGCCGCTCGGTTTTACCAAGCATCAGAACCGTTTTAGCTGGTCCTACAGCGACAAACCCGAGCTCGCGCGCGAGACCATTGCCATGATCCGTCCCTACCAGGACCGCGCCTTCGAACGTTTTGGCCGCCACACCTTCCAGATGAGCGACGAGTTCTACCTGGACGCCGGCATCGATCCGCCCGAGGCGGACTTTTACGACGGCTATCCGCAGTACTACGACGGTATCGGCATGATCCGCTCATACCTAGACGAGACGGACGATGTGCTTGCCGCCGATGCCGAACGACTGGCCCGCGTCCGCGAGGCCATCGCCGCTCGCAGCCAGCACCTGCTGTGCCTCTCGGGCGCCAGCGCACGCGACACCGTGGCACGTTTCGTGGAATCGCCGCAGGGGCTCGCCGGCACCGTCACGGCCATCAAGAATCGCTACTTTGGCGGCAACGTGGACGTGACCGGCCTCATCGTCGCCTGCGACATTCTGGAACAGCTGCCGCAGGACCTCTCGGGGGTTATGCTCTTTGTGCCTAAGCTCATGTTCAACGCTGACGGCATGACGCTTGACGAGTATCATCGTGACGATTTACTCGCAAGCCTTACCAGTCGCGGCGCCGAGGTTCATGTGGTGTCGACCATGCCGCATGAGCTGCTCGATACCCTGGAGCACATCCTTGGCATTGTGCCTACCGACTCTAACACTTCCACTGACCCTACCCATTAAAGGAGTACAGATGAAACCTATCGTCGCCGTCGTCGGACGCCCCAACGTGGGCAAGTCCACGCTCGTTAACCGCCTGGCCCAGACCTCGGACGCCATCGTCCATGAGTCTCGCGGCGTCACGCGCGACCGCTCATACCACACGGCCGATTGGAACGGCCGCGAGTTCACCATCGTCGACACGGGCGGCATCGAGCCGCTCAAGAGCGATGACGTGTTTGCCACGTCCATTCGCGACCAGGCCCTCGCCGCCGCCGAGGAAGCCGCCGTCATCCTGTTTGTGGTCGACGGCCGCACCGGCGTCACCGAGGAGGACGAGTCGGTCGCCCGCATGCTCAAGCGCTGCGACAAGCCGGTCTTTCTGCTGGTGAACAAGCTCGACAACCCCGATCGCGAGAACGACAGCATCTGGGAGTTCTATTCGCTCGGCATCGGTGAGCCCACGCCGCTCTCGGCCCTGCATGGTCATGGCACGGGCGACCTGCTCGACGATATCGTGGCCCTGCTTCCGGAGGAAGAGGACGAGGTCGCCGATGAGTTCCCCGACGCGCTGAACGTCGCCATCATCGGCCGCCCCAACGCCGGTAAGTCCTCGCTGTTCAACCGCATCCTGGGCGCCGACCGTTCCATCGTGTCCAACATTGCCGGCACCACGCGCGACGCCATCGACACCGTCGTGGAGCGCAACGGCAAACACTACCGCATGGTCGACACCGCGGGCATCCGCAAGAAGAGTACCGTGTACGAGAACATCGAGTACTACTCCATGGTCCGCGGCCTGCGCGCCATCGATCGCGCCGACGTGGCGCTGCTCGTCGTCGACGCCTCCGTGGGCGTTACCGAGCAGGACCAGAAGGTCATGGGTCTTGCCATCGAGCGCGGCTGCGCCATCGTTGTGCTGCTCAACAAGTGGGATCTGCTCGACGACGACCGTAAGCGCGAGGCCTGCATGGAGACCATCGACCGCCGTCTGGGCGTCATGGCTCCCTGGGCCCAGTACCTGCGCATCTCTGCCCTGACCGGCCGCAGCGTCGAGAAGATCTGGGCGATGGTCGACGCCGCCGAGAAGACGCGCTCGCAAAAGATCAGCACCTCGCGCCTCAACACGTTCCTCACCGACCTGCGCGAGTTCGGTCATACCGTGGTGGACGGCAAGCGCCGCCTGCGCATGCACTACGTAACCCAGACGGGCGTCAACCCGCCGACGTT
This sequence comes from uncultured Collinsella sp., assembly GCA_900545665.1. Lineage (GTDB taxonomy): Bacteria > Actinomycetota > Coriobacteriia > Coriobacteriales > Coriobacteriaceae > Collinsella. The sequence continues at coordinate 18,651 of UQZU01000027.1, read as the reverse complement.
CACGTTCTTCGTCAACCACAGCGATCTGGTCAACGACACCTATCAGCGCTACATCGAGAACCGCATGCGCTCGACCTTCGACTTTGCCGGCACACCCATTCGACTCTTCTTTAGGAAGAAGGAGCAAAAGGATGCATAATCCGATTCTGCTGACCGCCATCTGCGCCGTGGTCTCGTTCTTTATCGGGGCGATTCCGTTTGGCCTGATCCTGGGCCGCGTGTTCAACCACACCGACATTCGCAAGGCGGGCTCCGGCAACATCGGCACCACCAACGCACTGCGCGTAGCCGGCCCCAAGGTGGCCGCGCTCACGCTGCTGCTCGACTGCCTTAAGGGCGCCATCTGCGTCCTTATCGCCCGTCCACTCATTGCCGACTTGGGCTATGGTTTTCCGCCGGGCATTATGGCCCCCGGCGCCGCCGGCGACTGGATGCTCGGCGTCATTTGCCTGGCAGCGGTGTGGGGCCATATCTTCTCGCCCTACCTCAACTTCCATGGAGGCAAGGGTATCGCCGTGGGTCTGGGCGTTATCCTCGCCTGGTACTGGCCCATTGGTCTGTCGCTGCTGGGCATGTTTATCGTGGCCGTCGCCATCACCAAGTTCGTGTCGGTGGGCTCGCTTGCCGCGGCCATCGGTCTTCCCATTGCCGCTTGTGCGGTCTTTCCGTACAGCAGCCTAGGACTTAAGTTTTGCATGGCGATGATCGGCATCACCGTGGTGTGGGCCCATCGTGCGAACATCAAAAAGCTCATGACCGGTAAGGAGTCCAAGCTCTCGTTTACCAAGCGCGTCACCGAGCCCGACGATAAGTAGGAGAGAGTCATGAATGTTGCGCTGATTGGCTCTGGCTCCTGGGGAACCGCCGTCGCCGGCCTTGCCGCCGCGCGAGCCGAGCGCGTGACCATGTGGGCCCATAGCGAGCAGACGGCCGCCGGCATCAATGGCGAGCACCGCAACCCCCGCTACCTTGTGGGCTACGAGCTGCCCGGCAACGTCGTCGCCACGACCGAGCTCGTGCAGGCGCTCGACGGCGCCGAGGCCATCATCTTTGCCGTTCCTTCGACGCACCTTCGCAGCGTGTGCCACCAGGCCGCGCCCTTTATCGCCGCCGATACCCCGGTGCTTTGCCTCACCAAGGGCATTGAGCCCGAGTCCGGCCTGCTCATGAGCGAAGTCATCGCCAGCGAGATCGGCAACGAGGCGCGCGTGGCGGCCCTCTCGGGCCCCAACCATGCCGAGGAGATTTGCCGCGGCGGACTTTCTGCCGCCGTCATCGCCAGCGAAGATCCGCAGATAGGGGAGGCCTTTAAGGACCTGCTCCTGTCCACGGCCTTCCGCATCTACCTGTCGCAGGACATGACCGGTGTCGAGGTCTGCGGCGCCATGAAAAATGTCATCGCCATCGTGTGCGGCATCTCCGCCGGCACCGGCGCGGGCGACAACACGCTCGCCCTCATCATGACGCGCGGCCTGGCCGAGATTAGCCGTCTGGTGCATGCCCGCGGCGGTCAAGCTATGACCTGCATGGGACTTGCCGGCATGGGTGACCTCATTGCCACCTGCACCTCGGAGCATTCGCGCAACCGCACCTTTGGCTACGAGTTTGCCCACGGCGTTTCGCTCGACGAGTACCAGACGCGCACGCATATGGTTGTCGAGGGCGCCGTCGCGGCCCGCAGCGTGAGCGAGCTTGCCCGTTCACTGTGCGTAGACATTCCGCTCACCTTTGCCGTGGAGCAAACGCTCTACAACGGTGTTACTTTGGATAGGGCGCTCGAGATTCTTACCGACCGCGTACCCTCCCAAGAGTTCTACGGACTCACCGACTAGCGCAGAAAGGCTTCTACCATGGGTTCCATTAAAATCGCTCCGTCCATCCTTTCGGCCGATATGGCCAACCTCAAGGGCGACCTCGACAAGATCGCCGGCGCCGACTACGTGCACTTCGACGTCATGGACGGCCACTTTACCGGCAACCTCACCTTTGGCGTCGACATCCTTAAGGCCGTCAAGCGCTCCACCGATGTACCGGTCGACGCGCACCTGATGGTGTCGAACCCCGATGAGACGGTCGATTGGTACGCCGACGCCGGTGCCGACATGATCACCGTTCACTACGAGGCTTCCACGCACCTGCACCGCACGCTCACGCATCTGCAGCAACGCGGCGTCAAGGCCGGCGTGGTGCTCAACCCCGCCACCCCCGTGTGCGTGCTCGAGAGCATCATCGACGTCGTCGATATGGTGCTGCTCATGAGCGTGAACCCCGGCTTTGGCGGCCAGAGCTTTATCCCGGGCACGCTGCCTAAGCTGCACGAACTTACGGCCATGTGTGAGCGCCACGGCGTGTCGCCCCTGATCGAGGTCGACGGCGGCATCTCTTCCAAAAACATCGCCGAGGTCGTCAAGGCCGGCGCCAACGTGCTCGTAGCCGGCTCCGCCGTATTTAAGTCCGAAGATCCCGCCGCCGAGGTTGCGCTGCTGCAAAAGCTGGGCAATGAGGCCGTACAGGAGGCATAAACCCTTATGACCGCAGGTCAAAACCGCATACCCGTGAATCTTGACTATGCCGCCTCGACGCCCATGCGCGCCGAGGCGCTCCTTGCGCAGCGCGAGTACGACGACAGCGAGCTTGCCGGCGTCAACCCCAACTCGCTGCACTCGCTTGGCCGCAAGGCCGCCGCACGCCTGGAAGTCGCCCGTCGCGAGATCGCCCGTAGCTTTGGTGCACGCGTTCGCCCGTCCGAGATCATCCTTACCAACGGCGGCACCGAGGCCAACCAGCTTGCGCTGCTCGGTCTTGCCGAGGGTGCCCGTCAGCGCGACCGTAAGCGTAACCGCGTGATCGTATCTGCCATCGAGCACGATTCAATTCTGGACAACCTGCCGCTGCTGCGTGCCGCCGGTTTTACCGTCGACCTGGTGCAGCCCTGCCGCGCGGGCTACATTGAGCCCGCCGAGCTGAACGACTTGCTGGGCGACGACGTCGCGCTCGTGAGCATTATGGTCGCCAACAACGAGACCGGCGTGGTGCAGCCCATCCGCGAGCTCGCCGCTGCTGCACACGCCGCCGGTGCCCTGTTTCATACTGATGCCATCCAAGGGTACTTGCATATTCCGCTCGATGTCACCGAGCTGGGCGTCGATGCCATGACGGTTGCCGCGCACAAGATCGGTGGCCCCGTGGCATCTGGCGCGCTCTACCTTAAGAGCCGCACGCCGCTGCGCCCGCGCATTTTTGGCGGAGGACAGGAGGCCGGACGACGTGCCGGCACGCAGGACCTGCGTACACAGCTGGCTTTTGCCGCTGCCGCTTCCGCACTGTTGCCGAATGTTGCCCAGGAGCGTACAACGCTGCAGGCCTTATCCGACAAGCTCTACGCCACGCTTACTGCCCACCCGCGCATTCACGCCACGATGGGCGACTACGCGCAGGCCGTTCGTCTGCCGGGTATGGTTTCGATCTACGTCGACGGCATGGACTCCGAGGAGCTCATCATCAAGCTAGACGCCGCCGGCTTTGAGGTATCGGCCGGTTCTGCCTGCTCGAGCGGCAGCATGGACCCGAGCCATGTTCTCAGCGCCATGGGTATTGGACGCGAGCAGGCATTGGGCGCACTGCGCATTTCCTTTGATGACCGTGTGAATCCGGGCGATCTGGACGAGTTTGCCCAGACGCTGCTCTCGATCGTGGGTGCCGCATGATCGTCGCCGAGCTTGAACGTGCGCTGCTGGCGCGCTACCCCAAGATGGACGCCGAGGGCTGGGATCATGTTGGGCTATCTGTGGGAGATCCCGCTGCTGAGATCACCGGTGTTGCCTGCGCGCTCGATGCGACCGAAGCTAATGTTCTCCGCGCCCAAGAAGCCGGTGCAAACGTGCTGCTGACGCATCATCCTGTCTATATCAAGGCGCCCGAGGCGTTTTGTCCAGCGGATGCCACTCGCCCCCAGTGCAGCGCGGCACTCTATGAGGCGGCCCGTTGCGGCGTGAGCATCATATCGCTCCACACCAACCTGGACCGCTCGTACGAAGCCCGTGTCTGCCTGAGCGAGCTGCTGGGTGCCGCACCCGTGAGCTCACTGGAGCACGTAGACGACCCTGAGGCAACCGGCCTGGGCGCGCTTGCAACGCTCAACGACCCGTGCACGCTGCGCGATCTAGCCACCCGTGCTGCCACGGCCTTCGGAAGCGACCCGCGCGTGTGGGGCGAGGCAGATCACCCGTGCCGAACCGTCGCTATTTTGGGCGGCTCCCTAGGCGACTTTGGAGAGCTCGCCATCGCCGCGGGCGCAGATGTTGTCGTGACGGGCGAGGCGGGCTACCACGTGGCGCAAGACCTCGCTTTACGCAGGCTGCCGGTGATCTTGCTCGGCCACGACCGCTCTGAGGAGCCGTTCGTTGATATATTGATGAACTCTGCAGTTAACGCCGGGGTCGACCCCCGTCATGCGATTAAAATACTGAACCCTTGCCAATGGTGGACTGTGACAAAAGGAGAGAACTTATGAGCGCCGGCGCTACGCTACTCAAGCTGCAACAGATCGATTTGGAGCTCGCCCGCAACAAGAGCGAACTTGCCAATATGCCGGAGCTCAAGGAGCTCGCTTCCAAGCGCAAGACCTATGTAAAGCTCAAGTCCGAGATGACCAAGCTCTACGCCCGGCGCAAGGATCTGGACATTGAGCTCGACGATCTCAACACCACCGAGATTCAGACCAACAACGCCATCGAGGCTGCCAAGAAGCGCCATGTCGACGGCTCCGACTACCGCGAGGTTCAGGACCTGGAGAATGAACTCGCCACCCTGGCCAAGCGTCTGGACAAGATTGAGCACACCCGCAAGGACGTCGTTGTCGCCCATAAGGAGGCGCTCGACCGCGAGGCCCGCGCGCAGGCAATCATCGCCAAGTTCGAGGAGGGCGTGAAGGCCGATACCAAGGCCGCCCGCGCCAAGGCTGCCGACCTGCAGGCTCAGATTGACGCCGCCGCTAAGGAGCGCACCGCGCTTGCTGCCACGCTGCCGGCCGACGTTCTCACCGACTACGAGCGTCTGATCAAGCAGTTCCGCGGCCTGGCCGTCGAGACCATCCAGGGCAACATCCCCACGGTCTGCCACACCGCGTTGCAGGCATCGTCCATGAGCGACCTCAACCACGACGGTAGCGAGATTACGCACTGCCCGTACTGCCACCGCCTCCTGGTACTCCCGAGCAAGGAAGCTTAAACGATGGCGGCATCCAACAATTCAATGCAACTTGAGGGAAAAACGATCCTGCTGGGCATTACCGGCGGGATCGCCGCCTATAAGTCGTGCAATATCGTGCGCCTGCTGCAAAAGCGCGGTGCGCGCGTCAAGGTCGTTATGAGCGAGCATGCAACGGAGTTCGTGGGGCCACTTACCTTCCGTGCGCTCACCAGCGAGCCCGTTGCCGTGGGCCTTTTCGACGATCCCTCCGACCCCATCCACCACATTTCGCTGGCGCAGGAACCCGATCTGGTGGTCGTGGCGCCCGCGACGGCCAATATCATCGCCAAGATGGCCAACGGCATCGCCGATGACCTTATCTCCACCACGCTGCTGGCGACGCCGCGACCCATCGTGATCGCACCCGCTATGAACAACGGCATGTGGAAGGCGCCGGCGACGCAAGCCAACATGGCCACGCTGCGCGAGCGCGGTGTCCATGTGGTGGGACCCGGCAGCGGCTACCTTGCCTGCGGCGACGTGGACACGGGACGTATGAGCGAGCCCGAGGACATCGTCGAGGCTGTCTGTGAGGTGCTCAACCCCGCGCCTCAGGACCTGGCGGGTAAGCGCATCGTAATTACCGCCGGTCCCACGCACGAGCCGATCGACCCCGTGCGATTCATTGGCAACCGCTCTTCGGGCAAGATGGGCATCGCCCTGGCGGGGGAGGCCGCACGCCGCGGCGCCGCGGTCACGCTCGTGTTGGGACCGACATCACTCGATGTGCCCTGCGGCGTGGAGTGCGTGCGCGTGCAGACCGCCGCAGAGATGCTCCAGGCGGCCCTGAGCGCCTTCCAGACGGCCGATGCGGCAATTTGTGCGGCCGCCGTCGCCGACTACACCCCCGCGGCCCCTGCGGACCATAAACTCAAAAAGTCCAACGAGCGCCTGGATCGCATCGAACTGGTCGAGACGGTCGATATTTTGGCCGAGCTCTCGCGCCAGAAGGGCGAGCGATGCGTGATCGGATTTGCGGCCGAGACCGATAACGTTGTCGAGTACGCAGAGCGCAAATTGGCCCGCAAGGGGTGCGATGTAATAATCGCCAACGATGTCTCACGCACCGATTCGGGCTTTGGGACCGACACCAACAAGGCCTGGATTGTGAGCACAACGGGTACGCAAGAACTTCCCGTACTAACAAAACCCCAGCTCGCAGATACAATTTTGGACTTGCTTCAAAAATTGTAAAAAAGTTCTTGCACAAGTCTAAAGTTTCGGGTTAATATACTCCCTGTTGCGAGCGAGAGCAGAGCAACAAACAAAAGCTTCGGGACGTGGCGCAGCTTGGTAGCGCACTTGACTGGGGGTCAAGGGGTCGCTGGTTCGAATCCAGTCGTCCCGACCAGAAGTTTGCAGGTCAGGCACCTAGTGCCTGACCTTTTTTTATGCTGGGTCACCAGATGGGTCACGAATGGGTCACCGGCTGTTTTTTTAGATGATAAAGACATGTCTTTCTACCTGCCGCGCCCAACCCGGATAGGTATCCGGCGGTGTCGAACGCCAGTTCATAGCCGTTCAGGGTCGCTTTGCCCAGCAGCACCGCGCCGGGGCAGCGGGTTTCAACTTGATGGATATCAAGGTTGCTACCGTACGCGAAGTTGATGATCGAGGGTGCAGTCTCGGGGTGACGGGCTGAGGCGTTGTTGCGCTTCTCATTGTGCTTCATGGTTCACGCCTTTCGGTGTTGTGATGGGCTTCGGTCGCTCGAGCTGATTGCAGCATACAGTCTGAAGCCGAAAAGGCGTGAAAACCTGAGATTGTCATTTTAAGAAATAGAACGAAAAGGACGGCCATGCACGAAATCGCGCAGGCAGAAAGCGCTGTTCGAGGCGCATCCTGCGAAAGGATACCCGTTCAGAAGGGTTGTTGCCAGTTTTTATCGATTCGATTTTTTACGAGCGCACGAAGAGGTTGCGTTTAGAAAAACGCAAGGGCGGCTGTTTTGCCTGTAAGCAAACATGAAATCGGCCGCAGCGGTACCGCCTGAGAGGGCGGACGAGGGACTTGGCCGCAACCTAATCCCCGGGTGCGGCTGCTACGCTCACTACTTGAGAATCGTAGACCGCCCAGTATGTTCCATCCAAGAGTCGCAACACGAAACAGCGGTCATCTTTGCCTATTTCGGCGGCGTTTACGCATTTCTGAAGATCGGCGTGGCGCGCGTAGCGGCCGACGAGCTTATCTCCATTTACAAGCACGACTTTAAGGTCGAGGCCCATCTTCTCGTACATGACAATGCGATCTAAAACGGACACCTCGCTTGAGTCGAAGTCGGGCCTTTGCCCACCGCGGCGAATCCCTCGTTCAGTCAATGCCCTGTCGATCCCGCCCTTTGCGTAGTCGCTCAGCTGGGAATAGATTCTGCCAGCGAGATCATCGGCCAAGACGCGCTCTGGGTCCCCGCCTGACCGTTCCGCTCGAAACTCGCCTAATGCCGACAGCATCAGGTACACCTCATGCAATCGCAGCGGCAGGAAGATCGGGTGAGCCGTCGACTTCAGGCCGCCGCGGCTTGTCGGCTCGGCCTTGATGTAGGAGTCGCCAAAACGCACGCCGCCTGCCAGGGCGCTCAGGCGTTTTTGCACCGCCGTGCGCGAGCAGCCCAGGTACGCGGCGATCGCTTGCTGGGTCATTCCCTTATGCGCCGCTTTGAGCAGCATGAGATTTGCCTCGTCCGTGCCTATGAACGATTTGTCCAAGTTGTAGTGGCGCTTTTTCAGGGCGCCGCCAATCTCGTTGCCCTTTTCGAACAGCTCGTGCACGCTCAGGAACAATTCATGGCGGCCGTTGCTTTGGGGGCCTTCCTCTGAGTTGGCATAATCTGCCAGCGCCTTGCAAAACGAGCGATAGTTTTCGTCGGTGACGAAAATGGGCCACTGCATGTTGTGAAAGCGTGTGCCTTCACGTGTGTCGGCGAATTTCGCATACGCAGACTCAGGATCGCAACCGACCCTTTCCGCAATTTCCGCAACTCTCATGCCAATCCCTTCCGCAACCCAATCACACGCACGAAAAACCTATCAAGCCAGAAGATTGATGTGGCAAAAAAGAAGAAGAGGCATTACACCCCTCCTTCCGGACAGCCTGTATCCCGGTTCCCTGCCTGCCAGTTCGCCCTCCCCGAAACCCTCGGGGCGCTATGGGGTCGAGCCCCTCCGCATGGAAAATTCTATCGCGGCCATGCCCGCTATGCGTGTCACGCACACCACGCCAAACGTCAGGTTTACCAGCCGGGACTGAGCCCTCTTTCGAGAGCAGGGTTATATTAGCATCTACAAACTCGAAAAACCCTGCCGCATTTGAGGAGTACCAAGAAAAAGGTCTACACCTTGAATATCAACCTCATCCGAACACCTCCCGCATTCATCCGAACAAGTACGGATGAATGCGGGAATCCGATACCCTGAGGGCCGGATCGGCCGAGCCACTGGGCACAAGCGGGACACGGTCCAGAGGATGCCGGGGCGCGGGGTCCCGTGCGGGGAGATCGCGAGGGAGCCGGGCAGGTCGCCCTCGACGATGAGCGCAGAGATACCGTCGCGCCCACCCACGAAAAGAGGGTTCCCTCGCAGGCGCCGCATCCGCACGCCCCCGCAAAGAAACCCTCGCACTCGCATCTCTACCTGCGAACCCGCACGTGCCCTCGCGCACGCGCCGCGGCAGCCGCTAGTCGCGGTAGAACGAGCCCATGTAGCGGATGTACTCGTCCTCGGTGTGGTTGGCCTTCCAGTCGTGGACGGAGTCCTTGTTGCGCTGGCCGGCGATGACGGAGAGCTCCTTACCCAGCTTCTCAAAGGCCTCGTCGACGCACTCCTCGGGGGTGAGGGCGATCTTCATGACGGCCTCGCCCTGCGGGCCGCCGGGGAGGTTGGACAGCAGGCTGGGGGTTAGGGTGGTGCCGAGGGTGATGACCTCGACGTCGACACCGGTGCCCTCGCACTCGCAGGCCACGGCCTCGGTCATCTTGAGGATGAAGGCCTTGCCCGCGCCGTACTGGCCGTTCCAGGGGCTGGAGCTGATGCCGGTCATCGACGAGACGTTGATCACGGCGCCGCGGTCCTGGGTGGCAAAGATCCGCATGTAGTGGTGGAAGCACTTGAGGAAGGTCACGACGTTGACGTTGATCATGGCCTCGTGCTTCTCCCAGGGGGTGTCCTGGATCTTGCCGAAGCTGTGCAGGCAGGCAACGTAGCTCATGAAGCCCATGTCCAGGCCCTCGGTCGCGGCGAAGACGGTCTCGGCCGCGCCGGGCTGGCTAAAGTCGGCGCGCACGACCTTGGTCTCCACGCCGTAGGTCTCGCGGATCTCGCCGGCGAGCACGTTCAGCTTCTCCTCGCGACGGCCGACCATGACGACATTCATGCCGCCGGCGGCGATCTTCTCGCAGAACGCCTTGCCGACGCCCTCGGTCGCGCCCAGAATCAGGCCCCACTCACCGTACTTCTCCCTCAGGTTCATGCTGCATCCTCTCTCTCGATGCCCATGCGGGCACATCTCCTTTAGCGTGCGGCCGCACAGCCGCACACGGTGCACCATTATGCGCTGAACAAGAGGGGAGCGTGTTCACGACTTTGCGAACGAGCCCGTAACAACGATGAACGGTGTCGGTCTATCACCGCGAAGAAACCCTTGCAGCATCGAGAGAGGAGGTGCTGGCAGGTGGAACCAAAAGGTGAACGCCGCCATCTCTAGCTCCACCTTATCGGGTTTCCCGTCGAAGCGATGCTTCAAAGAGCTTGCGCAGCGAAACGTTGGCGAAGGTCCAGGACCACGCTTTGCTGCTGCCCACTGTGACTCGGCCCTCGGCTCTGCGTAGAACCCGAAGCCGCTTTTGCAGTCGATGCGATTGACCCCGTCGAGGTCGGTGAGGGTGTAGCTTTCGCCCTCTCCATCCTGGCTCGAGCGTCCCTTGCGCTCGAAAGCAAAGTGACTTGACGCGAAGAGCACCTCACCAGCGCCGTTATTTTTTGGCATCTTTGGGGGCTGATGTACACAAATGCGACTCCACGTGCCGACCAGCAACGTCCTCCACATGTCTGGACTCTCTATGCTTGCGCTGGATAGACATCGCAGGAACGGGTATAGTATCGAAAGTTTTGTCGTTAACCAGCGGGGGAGTCCTGTGGGAATCAAAAAGAAGATCAAAAAGGAGCTTATCGGCACTTCCGATTACCCGTCGAATAAGATCTTCACGATCTCCAATTTCATCACCTTTACGCGCCTGATCCTCACGCTCGTCTTTCTGTACCTGTTTGTGACGGATAACAACCGCATCGTCGCCATCGTTATCTACGCCGTTGCCGCCTCCACCGACTGGATGGACGGTCAGATCGCCCGCATGACTAAGACGGTCTCGTGGCTCGGCAAGGTCATGGATCCCATTTGCGACCGTGCGCTGCTGTTCACCGGCGTACTTGGACTGGTGGTCCGCGGAGAGCTGCCCATCTGGGTCTGCGTACTCATTATTGGCCGCGACATCTATCTGGGCATCGGCACGCTTATCGTGCGTCATTATCACCGTCGCCCCATCGATGTGGTCTTTCCCGGAAAGATTGCCACGGCGCTGCTCATGACCGGCTTCTCACTCATGCTGCTCGGTTTCCCCGTTATTGACGGCCTGCACCTTTTATCTTCAACCCTTACGGCCTTCCCGGGCCTCAACGGAAGCTCGGTGCCCCTCGGCATCTTCTTTGTGTACGGCGGCGTGATCTTCTCCATGCTCACGGCTGTCATCTACTCCATTAAGGGCGGAGTGGCCATTAAACAGGCTCTCGCGCATCCCGAGGACGAGGACATCGACTTTCTGAACCCTGAAATCGAAGACTGATTCGTTGGGGTATGATTACGTACGGTTCATTATTTGCGGCACGTCCGCGATAAGTTAGGGGTTGTCATGGACAACATGGTTAACAATATGCCTCAGAATGATAAGACTGCTGACGCTACCTGCGTATTCCGCGTGCCTTCAAGCGACGTCACCGTTCCCGACCTCATGGCCAACGTGCGCATCACCGCCCCCGTCCTGTCCATCGTCAAGGGTCCGCAGACTGGTGCCGCCTTTGAGCTCGAGGACGACGTGACCACCATCGGCCGCGATCCCGCGAACGGCATCTTCCTTAATGACATGACCGTTTCGCGCAGCCACGCGCGCATTATTCGCGAGGGCCTCGGCGCTCGCATCGAGGACCTGGGCTCGCTCAATGGTACCTGGGTCGACGGTGCCATTGTCAATGCAGCCCCGCTGCACGACGGTTCTTCCGTTCAGATCGGTACGTTTACGCTCATCTACCACGAGAGCACGCCGGAGCGCATCGAAACCGGTGAGTAGGGCATGGCCGAACGCAACTATCTGAGTATCGGCCAAGTCGTCAACCTACTTCGAGGCGCATACCCCGATCTTTCGAACTCAAAAATTAGATTTCTAGAGGATGAGGGGCTCATTACCCCTCATCGTACGCCTAAGGGATACCGTCAGTACTCTAAGGAGGACGTTGATCGTCTGGAGGTCATCCTGCACTTGCAGAAGACCCGCTACATGCCGCTCAACGTGATTAAGCAGCGCTTGGAAAACGCCACGGACCTGTCAACGCTCGCCTACGAGGTGGGCTTGCTATCCGATGTTCCGCTCAAGACGGAGCCCAAGGAGACTAAGCAAAAGCTGCATCCCATCGAGACCATTCCCGATATGTTGGGCGTCGAAATTTCGTTTATCCGCTCGCTCGCCGAGAACGACCTCATTCGCATCATCAAGAGTCCGCAGAATCGCGAGCTTGTCGATGGTCGCGATTTTCCGATCATCCGCTACTGCTCCGAGCTGTCGCGCTTCCATATCGAGCCGCGCAACCTGCGTCAGTACGTGTCTTCCGCCAACCGCGAGTCCTCGATGTTTGAGCAAGTGCTCGTGAGCATGCTCGGAATGGATACCTCCGACGACGAGCGCGACGCCAAGCTCGAGCGTGCGTTTAAGAAGCTTCACGACCTGACGGAAGGTGTGCACACTGCGCTGCTCAAGAACCGCGTTTTTGAGTCGCTCAACGCCGTGGTCGAGGACGCCGACATCGATGCACTCGATGAGGAAATCACTCGCTCCGAGTCCACCAAGGCCAAAAACGAAGAGACAGCCGCGCCGACTTCGCACGAGGATTCTCTCGTAAAGCCGCTCAAGGTCGTCGCCCCTTCGCAATCCGGCACCGCCACCGCGGGCATATAACCGCTGCTGAAATTTCGGCAACCCATTGAAAGGTCATGCAATGTACGACTTCGAATCTCAAATCGTCGATATCCCCGACTATCCCGAGCCCGGAGTCATCTTTAAAGACATCACACCGCTCTTTGGCAATCCCGAGGCGCTCAAAGCCATGACCGATGCCCTCGCCGAGCACTTTGCCGGCATGGGAATCACCAAGGTCGTGGGTCCCGAGGCTCGCGGCTTTATGGTTGGCGTACCGGTGGCTGTAGCCCTTGGCGCCGGCTTTGTTCCCGCACGTAAACCGGGCAAGCTGCCGCGCGAGACCGTAAGCCAGAGCTACGAGCTCGAATACGGCACCGATTCAATTGAGATCCACGCCGACGCTATCAGCTCTAAAGATACCGTGTTGATTCTGGACGACTTGGTCGCGACGGGCGGAACCGTCGAGGCAACAGGTAAACTGGTGCGAGATATGGGCGCAAAGCTTGTCGGTTACGGTTGTATCCTTGAGCTTGCGTTTCTCAACCCGCGCGAGAAGCTCACGCCGTCTGATGACGATGTGGAGCTCTTTAGCCTGGTGACGGTGGACTAGCCGTTACCCTTAGTTACTGGAAAGGAAGCTACATGCGCACAGCAAACACGCACAAAAACATGGCACGCTGCGCTGCTACGGCAACCCTCGCTTGTGTTTTGGGCTTGGGCCTCGCGGCTCCTGCCTACGCCGATACTGCATCCGACCTTGCCGCTGCTCGTACGAAGCTCGAGCAGATTGGTACCCAAACTCAGCAGATTTACGATGAGCTCGCCACGCAGACGCAGGCGCTCGATCAGACTGCCGGCGAGATCACGCAAAAGCAGCAGGAGATCGCCGATGGTCAGGCCAAGCTCTCGACCTATGTCGCCGGCGAGTACAAAACCGGCGGTCTGAGCCTGCTTCAGGTTCTGACGGGTGTCGATGACCTGAGCGATATGCTCAACCGTCTGTTCTACTACGGCAAAGTTTCCGATAAGCAAGCTCAGACCATTCAAGAGGTCAAGGAGCTTAAGCAGCAGCTCACCGATAAGCAGTCCGAGCAGGAGAAGAACGTCGCCGCCACGCAAAAGAAGGTCGACGAGCTTAACGCCCAGCAGGCTGAAGCCCAGAACGTCGTAAACTCCCTGGATTCGCAGCTGCAAGCCGAGCTTGCCGCAGAGGCCGAGGCCAACGCCGCGCTGCAGGCCGGCATCAACGCCAGCACCGCTGAGAAGGCCACGGTGAGCAACGAGACTGCCGGCACGACCGAAAACACCAACAATGGTGGCCAGACCAGCAATAACAACAACCAGGGCGGCAACACTCCGGCTCCTACGCCGGCACCTGCTCCGACGCCGCAGCCCTTCACGCCTGCTCCGGCTCCGACGCCTTCTGCTCCGAGCCAATCCGTCGACGGCGGTTCTGTTGTCTCACGTGCATACAGTAAGCTTGGTTGCGCTTATTCCTGGGGCGGAATTGGCCCGAACAGCTTCGACTGTTCTGGTTTTGTTAGCTATTGCCTCACTGGTCGCTATTGCCGCCTCGGCACCACGGGTACCTTTATGGGCTGGACGCGTGTGTCCGATCCGCAGCCCGGTGACGTTGTGGTCAACTCGTACCACACCGGCATTTACATCGGTGGTGGTCAGATGATTCATGCTTCCGACTACAACACGGGTGTTATCATCAGCTCCGTTGCCGCCGGCATGAACAATAACTACATCTTCGTGCGCTACTAAGTATTCAGATAAAGCAAACGGATATGGACCTCGTGGCTTTGAGTCATGGGGTCCATTCTTTTGCCTTTCGTGCAGGCCGCTATCTAGTTTTGAATACTAGATAGCGGCCCAATCGGTCTGCAAGATGGCTATAATTGTTAGGGAACAATTAGAAAGGACCCTCTATGAGCTGGGCACTTATCTCCGATTCAAGCTGTAACCTCCGCGATTGGCAACCGACCGCGCCCCATACCACCTTTGCATTTGCGCCCCTCAAAATTCGAGTGGGGGAGCGTGAATTCGTCGATGACCTTTCGCTCGATGTTCATGAGCTCAACTGCGCTGTTATGGCGGAGACGAACGCTTCTTCGAGCGCTTGTCCCAGCGTAGGGGAGTGGGCCGAGCTCTTCAAATTGGCAGACAAGACCATCTGCATGCCGATCTCTGAGGGCGTGTCGGGCAGCTACAACGCGGCAGCCACGGCTCGCGATATGGTTCTTGCCGAGGAGCCCGACCGACAGATTCATCTAGTCAATTCACGCGCAGCTGGCGGCAAAATGGACCTCATTTTCTTGCTGTTCGACCGCTATCTTGCAAGCAATCCGAATGTCGCATTCGAGGACGCTTGCGCATACTTCGATAGCCTTGAACAGAACAGCAAAATCCTCTTCAGTTTGTGCAATTACGAAAACCTCGCCAAAGCTGGACGTATCCCTAAGGCAGCCGGCGTCATTGCCAACAAGCTCAATATCCGCATTTTGGGCACGGCGAGTGAGGCCGGTAAAATCGAACTCGTCGGGCACACGCGTGGCGAAAAGAAGATGCTCAACAAGATCATCGACACTATGGAAGCCGAGGGCTTTACGGGCGGTGAGGTCATCATCGATCACGTTGAGAACGAAGCTGGAGCCCAGGCGCTTACTGATCGCATAGTCGAACATTGGCCCGGCTCCAAGACCATCATCATGCCCTGCAACGGCCTGGATTCCTATTACGCCGAGATGCACGGCCTCATCATCGGCTACGGCATGGGCGTAGCTTCAGGCAAATAAAGTCCAACCAAGCAAAATACGGGCGGGACAAAGCGACAGATGGCTCTTTGTCCCGCCCGTTTTATACGTCGGCTAGCTATTAAACCCGTTGAACTTGAGATAGCTCATCAAGTAAGCCTTCGAAACGAAGGAGGAAACCGCACTGCGCACAAGCAGCGACTCACGCGTTACCTGATGCGCCGTATCGGGAACCGGCGTCTGCTCGACAGAAAACGCCGAACGAATCGATGCCTCGAGCTGATCAACCACATAGTCGAAGGCCGTCGGGGCATCGTAGCTCAAACGCTGAATGTTAAAGAGTGCCTGCACCGCAGCAATAGGTAGCACCTGCTTAAAGATGCAGATAGCGATCAGGCGGGCAATTTGCTCGCGGCCATATTGCTTTTTGACCGGAGCAGGCACCAGGCCAACCTTTACGTAGTTATTGATCATCGATGGCGTAATGATAGGCTGCTCAACGCAAAGGGACAGCGGCTCCATCCACAGCGCGACATACTCAATGACCTGGTCGCGGTAGAGCGTCACATTGGGCAACTGGTCATAGCGCGGCAGACTCAACGTATTGAGTTTGCGTACGATATCGGACTGAATAAATGCATCGGGCAGCACAGTGGGCTGAATATCCTCAGGCTTAATGCTGACCGATGTATCGGACATCGGGATAACGCGTTTGGCGTGGTTCATAAGGATCCTCCGTTCATTTATATATTGTATTCTACGTTATCTAGTTTTGCATACCACATAGACGCCAAGTAAAAGTGGTTGGACAGCACATTGATACACCGTCCAACCACTTTGTTAAAAGATAACAACCTTACATAAGATATATTATCGTACTTATCCGCGCAGAAATGCGTATGCGCTGGTTGCTGCTATGGCTCCGTCAGAAACGGCGGTCACAACCTGACGTAAGCGCTTGGAACGGATGTCACCAGCAGCAAATAGACCTGGCGTGCGGGTCGACATGGATTCATCAGTCAGAATGCCGCCATCAGGCGCCAGATCGACTAGATGCTCGACAAGTTCGGTATGGGGTTGCGTCCCGGTATAGACAAAGATGCCGAAAGAGCCGGGCTCAAATGACTCGGTATGAATTTCCCCGGATGAATTGTCCTTAAAGGCGATCGTCGTTGGCATGGCTTCGCCCGAGAGCTCCACAATACTAGTTCGGTACCTAACTGTAATATTGTCCTTTTCGAGTACTTTCTGAACAACACCATCGGGCGCACGGAACTGGTCGCGGCGCAGCACGATGGTCACACTGCTGGCAATGTCTGACAGGAACAGTGCCTCTTCGCATGCCGAATTGCCACCACCGATTACAAAGACCTGTTTGCCGCGGAAGAACATGCCGTCACATGTTGCGCAATATGAAACGCCACGACCGCGATAGGTATCCTCGCCAGCGAAACCTGCCGGACGCGGGGTGGCACCCATGCAAGCGATAACGCTCGAGGCCAGCGTATCGCCCATGTCATGATGCACCGTAAACAGCGCTGCATCGGCATCGTAATCGATACCCGTAACCATGCTCCATGCGACCTGCGCTCCCAGGCCCTCTGCATGCTGCTGAAAACGCTCGCCGAGTTCGGCGCCACTCAAGAGCGGAATGCCCGGATAGTTCTCGACTTCATTGGTCGTGGCGATCTGTCCGCCCGACATGCCCTGTTCAATCACGGTCGTCGTTAGGTTGGAGCGCGCCGCATAAATGGCCGCAGCATAGCCCGCAGGGCCGCCACCGATAATCGCAACATCGATCGGCTGATCGGTAGTCATGAAGAGACCTCCTGTCGAAAGATTGGCGTTCTTTGCGCTCATACCCAAATTTAGGCAAACGTGACACTCATGCACTACAATGATTCTTTGCGAAACAAAGATTAAGGGGAGTTATCTATGGATCAAACGCAGACGAGCAATAGCGCTCCCCTGCCCATGCAAGCCACTCCCCAACCGGAGCAAATGACCGTTTCACCTGCACAAAAACCCTTGGTAACCATCGTGCACGCCTCCGTCGGCTCGGGCCACAAAGCCGCCGCAAATGCGATTGCGCAGGCATTCGACCTCATCCGCGGCACCAAGGGAATCCCTGAGGATGTTGAGATCGAAGTCCTGGATATCCTCGAATTTGGACGCATTAGGTTCGATGGTAATAAAACAGCAGCTTCGTTTACCGGCGCCACGCGTCCCATATATGACCTAACCTGGCGATACACGTTTACGGGACATCTGCTCTGGGGCGGAGGCACGGCATGGTCACGTATTATGTTCCCTGCCTTCAACGAATATGTCCGCACCCGCAGGCCCATAGCCGTGGTCGCAACACACATCACGGCGGCCAACGTCGCTGTGGGTGCCCGCGTCATCACGGGTATCGATTATCCCGTCATCTGCGTACCAACAGACTATGAAGTCGAAGGCTTTTGGCCCCACAAGGACACCGATCTGTTCTGCGTAGCCAACGAATTTATGGCCGAGACACTTCGCCCCCGTAAAGTTCCCGAGACCAAAATCCGCATTACAGGCATCCCCATTCGCGCCGGGTTTGATACGGACTACAATCGCGAGGAAGAACTCGAGAAGTTCAATCTCCCCGCTGACAAGACCGTTGTGTTGGTGATGGCCGGTGCCAGTTTGCCTCAACCGTACGTTCGCTTTCGCGCGGAGATGGACCGCACACTCCCCTTCCTGCGCAGCTTCGAGGACATGCACTTTGTCTTTTTGCCGGGCAAGGATGAGGAATACGCCACCCGCCTCAAGACGCTCTTCGACGCCATGAAGCTCGAAAACGTCACGGTTCTGGACTACGTGGACGATATGGCAGCCCTCATGCACGGCTGCGACCTGGCAATCCTCAAATCGGGCGGACTCACCGTCACCGAATGCCTATGCGCGCATCTGCCGATGATCCTGCTGGGCAAATCATACGGTCAGGAAAAGGCCAACACCACAATGCTCACCGGCATGGGCGCCAGCATGCATGTTACCACCGCACGAGAACTCATCGTAACCCTTCGTCACTTACACG
Organism: uncultured Collinsella sp.; assembly: GCA_900545665.1. GTDB lineage: Bacteria > Actinomycetota > Coriobacteriia > Coriobacteriales > Coriobacteriaceae > Collinsella. The sequence continues at coordinate 398 of UQZU01000027.1, read as the reverse complement.
ACCATCCCGAATCACTCAAAGCCCTACTCATCAACGGCGAAGTACTACGCCGCCCCCACGCTGCCGAAGACATCGCCATCGCAACCATGGAGCTAGTAGGCAAGCCCCAAAAGCGCAAACGAGCCTTCTGCCGCTTCTACTGGGGCGGAAAACCCGCGCATATCCGCTAGTCGAATGTCCGCCGCTCTGTCGGAGCCGCCCTTATATCATTCCATGCTCAAACATTCTCGCTTCGCTGCGAAACTGCGCGTGGAACGATATAAGGGCGGCTCCGACAGAGCGGCTGCGTTTACTTACTAGCAGCTACTTCGGTATCCCCTCCATTAGAACCTGCAAAGGTAAAACAGGAAAATATAAATACAGTAAGCCGATGCGACAAAGGGACAGCCCCTTTGTCG
>UQZU01000026.1 GCA_900545665.1 uncultured Collinsella sp. | reverse complement strand
ATCTACACTCTCTCCGTCGTCGGCAGCGTCAGATGTGTATAAGAGACAGATCAAACACCGCAATGGTGTCCCCCGCCGCAGGGTGGGCAAACTGCAGCTCTGCCGATTCCACTGCCGGGCGGTCGATCTTCTGGGCGGTGCTGCCGCCTCCGCCGACGCCGCCTCCGCCGCCGCCCGAGAAGCCGCCACCGCCGCCGCCGCTCGAGCTATCGGAGCTCGAAGCCAGCTCGCGGATGGTCTCGTGATACACGTCATCGAATGAATCGAGCGGGGACTCGGTACCGTAATGATGGTAGTACCACCAGTAGCAGGGGTAGTTGTCGTAGAAATCGTCGCTGTTGCGCAGGTCCGCAGGCACGGCCTCGGCCAGCTGTCGCAGCACTTCTTTCGAAACGCCTAGGGCAACGCCCATCACCAGCAGCTTGTTCCACAGCACCAGATCGCCGGGGACGGCTTCCTTTAGACGCGTGAAGTCCTCGAGCCAATGCTTAAGTGCCTTGCAGCGAGCCGCCACCTCGGCGCCCTCCGGCGTAAAGCGGCGGAACGTAAGGCCCACGCCGATACCCACCAGCACAATCGGCACCGAGATAACCGCGGCGATAATGTTCGCCTGCGCGCCGTCGGTAAAGAAGATGGATCCCACGGGAACAAAGGCAATCAGGATACCAAGAACCAGGCAAAACACCATTGCAACAATGCCGTCCGAGGCAACGTACTCGCTATCGGCCAGCTTGCCCTTAACGGTGTTCTGATAGTCCTCGAGCTTATCACCCACGGGTGTAGCGTGCTGCTTGACGTAGTGCTGCAGCTCGTCGAACGTGCGCGAGCGATCGCCGTTCTCGTCAGGCTTAGCACCGGCAAAGAAGACCTTGAGCACCATGTGGTCAATGCCCTTGGCCGACTTCCAGCCCGCATCGCTCACCGTCACGCGATACGTCTGCTCTTCTTTTTCACGCCCCAACAGACCCTTCTTGGCCTTGGTCACGGTCGCCTGCTCCAGCTTGATCACACGGTCGTCAGTGAGCTTCATGAGCGTGGCGATATATGCCTGATCGGGCACCTCGTTCCAGCTCATGAGGGCCGAAAGCACGGCGGGATGGTCGGCCGAAGGCACATCGCGGAAATATTCGCCCTGGAAAAGCGGCTTGGGCTTACGGCGGCGCAGCTTGAGCATAACGATTGTGCCGGTAAAGGCCACCGCCGCAACAACACTTAGCACGGCAAGTGCATTGGCAATCATGCGAGCGTGAGCGCGGCGGGCGTTAGCTTCGTCGGCCCATTCCTTCTCTTCGCTCAGGATCGTTGACATGCGCTCTTCGCCCGAGGCGGCAAGCTGCGGCACCCAGTCGCTAGGGAAGGCGATGCGTGCCTCGGCGAATTCGCCCTGATGCACGCAGGGAATGGTATAGGTGACCATGGGTTCGTCCGCATCGAGCGATACATCGCCCGTCAGCGGGCCGTGGCCCCATGCGCGGAAGTTATCGCCTTTGACGGCCGCCGTCCCGGCAGCGGCATTTGCGAAGCGCACTTCCATCTCGACATCGCCGGAGTCCGCGGACCAGCCGTCGCCCACAAACTTCCAGTAGAGCTCGGCGGTATCGGCCCAGTTCATGACCGCACCGGTCATGGTGTAGCTCACGTAATAGATCGCGCTGTCGCCGCTCTCGTGAGGGCTGAACACCTTAATCCTTACGCCGTCACCGGTCTGCTCGACCGTATAGACGCCAGAGTCGCCCTTGTTCGCGCTATCGACTTTGTTAAACGCGGTGTCCTCTTCCTCGACACTCAGCACATCGACGCCCGCCGTGCCGCCCTGCTGGTTGGTACCCGTATTGATCTCCCAAAACACGCCGTTGATGTCGTCATCGAAATCAAACTGGCGACCCTCGACAACGCTCAGCGAGCCATCGGCCTCGACCGTGGCACCGATATAGGTTTGGGTCATGGAGTAGCCGTCGGCGTGCGCGGCGGCAGGCAGCAGCAACAACGCAAGCGCAACGAGCGCGCAGACGGAAGCGAATCGCGCAAACAGGCGGCGCTGCCGGCTGACTTTGGCGGCGAGGGTGTTCATAGGCACATCCTTTGTCTGTAAAACCAACAGCGCCATTGTCCCACGTTTGCGGGTACGCATGACGAACATCTAGGCGACCGGAGCGCCAAACGGGATGAAAGTCACGCCCGCGGCCGGCACCTGGGGACATTCCTTATCTGCCGGCAATCTGGAACACTCCTTGGCATAGCCCGCTCCGGCAATAGATACCACTTCATAGCTCCGTCACAGGTGTAGCGGCTTTGTGTTGCCGCGGCGTAAGCCGATTAAGCCGGCGAGCGAGGGGCATAAAGCAGCTGAGCGAAAACGGTTTGCCCCTTTGCCGTTCGCTTGAGGATCATGTCCCCCTTTTCCGCGGAACCCCCGGCAGTTGCGAAGAGCTGCCGGGGGTTCTGTCGTCAAAGGCGCCGAGTTGATGGACAGGAATCAAAGCACCGAGTCCGCGGCCCGCCATACGCAATGCGAAGCCTCGACAACTTGCAAACCGCCGTGACGCCTCCCCATCGCGCCCCCGCGCTATACTCGTCCGCATGGATATCAACACACGCAACATAGCAACACACGCCGCGGACGCTCCGGCGACGCCGCCCGCCCCCGCCCTCGCGCCCGTCGTGGGCCGCTTCGCCCCGTCGCCCTCGGGCCGCATGCACCTGGGCAACGTGTTCAGTTGCCTGTGCGCGTGGCTTTCGGCCCGCAGCCAGGGCGGCCGTATCGTGCTGCGCATCGAGGACCTGGACGATCGCTGCAAGCGCCCCGAGCTTGCCGCTCAACTGATTGACGACCTGGCCTGGCTGGGGCTCGAGTGGGACGAAGGCCCCTACTATCAGCACGATCGTCTAGACCTGTACGAAAGCGCCCTGCGCCAGCTACAAGACGCCGGCCTCACCTATCCCTGCTTTTGCACGCGCGCCGAGCTCCACGCTGCGAGCGCACCGCACGCGAGCGACGGCACGCCCATCTACCGCGGCGCCTGCCGAGGCCTTTCTGCCGAGGAGGTTACCCGTCGCAGCATCCTGCGCGCCCCGGCCACACGCCTGCGCGTGCCCACCGTCGACGACCTCGCAGACGACGTGATCGAATTCGTTGACCGCACGTACGGAGCCCAATGCGAGGCACTCGCCACCGAGTGCGGCGACTTTTTGGTGCGCCGCAGCGACGGCGTGTTTGCCTATCAGCTAGCCGTGGTGGTCGACGACGCTGCCATGGGCGTCAACGAGATCGTACGCGGATGCGACCTGCTTGGTTCCACGCCCCGCCAAATCTACCTGCAGCATCTGCTAGGACTCCCCACGCCACACTACGCGCACGTTCCGCTGCTCATGTCGCCGGACGGCCGCCGCCTTTCCAAGCGCGATCGCGATCTGGACCTGGGCGAGCTCCGCACCCGCTTTGGCGCGCCCGAGGCACTGCTGGGCTGGCTCGCTGAGCAAACGGGCATCGCGCCGGACGCCACACCGCGCACTGCCGAACAGCTGGTCGAGCACTTTAGCTGGGACGTCATCCGTGCGCACCGCGAGAACATCACTGTAACGGTCGAGTAGCCAGCCACCCCGCCCCTACGCGACATCCCAGGGCTGGAGTTCGTCGCCCAGGCGGACAATACAGTCGTAGAGCACGGTGTGGCACTCGGCTGGGTTGGCGTCACGATGAAAATGCCCGTAGTACCAGCGCTTGTAGTCCAGGTGGTCCTCCAGCTCGTCGAAAAACGTGGTGAGTCGATCGACATCGGGATAATTCCAGCCAGGTGCCGGGTAAAGCGTGAGCGAAAGCATGCGCGTGGAGCAGGTATGGGTGATCGCATAGTCGACCTTCCAACCCACGCTGTCGAGCTTTGCCCGCGCCTCCTCAAAGTTGCGCTCGTCCGGCAGCTCCTGCGGCCACCAGCTGGAATACGGAATGCGGTATTCCTTATCCACGCTCGTGGCGCCGCCCATGGTAAAGATCGTTGAGCCGTCGAGCTCAAAAACCTCACCGCGCGTCAGGCGTCGGATGGGCGAGGTGTCCGACAGACGCTGCGTCAGGCCGCCGTGCCACAGCTCCATGGGGCGCTCCGACCAGTGATCGAAACGCTCGTGGTTGCCGTCGACAAACAGCACGGTATAGGGGCGCGACTCCAGCCAGGCGATGTCGGCACATTCCTCGGCAGAGAAATCCCACGGAAAGCCAAAGTCGCCCGCAATGATGAGATAGTCGTCACTTGTCAGACCATCCCCAAGATCCCAGTCGCGAAGCTTTTGCATGTCGACGCCGCCGTGAATATCGCCCGTCACATAGACCGTCATCGGATCACCACTTCCCTGTAAGTCGCTAGCCCACATTCTGCACGATCACTAAGTCAACCGTTCCAGCCCTTCCATCCTTTGGGACCTACCCTCGCTCTTCCATCCAAACGGGTCAAACACCCAAAAGATCAGATCGAGCACGCCGCCGGTCATCGTGGCGCCGGCAAGAGCCATGCAAACATGCAGAAAGCTGGCACTTCGGAGCACGTCGAACGGCCCCAGAACAGCCAGCAGCGCGACCGCTGCGCCGGCTACGCACAGCGCGAGGCACGGCCCCGCGTCCTTTACGCACTTCTTTGCGAGATGCTTTGCGTTGTCACTCATCGGTATCGAACTCCTTAGAGGGTCGTTGTTCAGACGCATGCCGCCGCGGCAGAGCGGGGCGGCAGGGTAAGTGTCACATGCTGTGCGGACATCAATGGAGAAACCGCCTGCTCGACCAACCTTTGACGCCGTTTTGCACCGGCACCCCATCCCCCGCTATCGAGGTCTAATACTTCCCCACCGCCGCGCAAAAACTCATCCAACATTAATCTTAGCTCAAGAATCGCTTAATCTATAACCTGCACTATAGAGTTCGACCAAGGGCGGGGCGGCGCCACGCAGGCCGCCGAACGCAACGCTCGCGCCCGGGTAGATCATCCGGCGTCGCGCCCATCGAACGAAAGGACAGGTCATGGACGACCTCGAAAAAGTTGAAACCATCCGCACCAAGTGCAACGTGAGCTACACCGATGCCAAGGCCGCGCTCGACGCCGCCGACGGCAACGTCTTGGATGCCATCATTTGGCTCGAGTCGCAGGGCAAGACCCAGACCACGTCGGCGCACGCCGCCACCGAGTCCGCGCCAGTCGATGAGCCCTCAGCCGAGATGGTCGCCGCGCAGGCCGCCTACGAGAAGTCGAGCGAAAAGACCGACTTCTCCAAGAAGATGGACAGCGTGTGGGAGTACCTCAAAAAGCTCTTCCGCCTGAGCCTGGACACCAAGTTTATCGCCACGCGCCGCGACGCGATCATCCTCAACATTCCCATCCTGATCCCCATCGTCGCGCTGTTTGCCTGGGGCGCCACGATATGGCTGATGCTGATTGGCCTGTTCTTTGGCATGCGCTACCGCATCGATAGCGACGGCGACGTACCCGGCAGCATCAACAACCTTATGAATCACGCTGCCGATGCCGCGGACGACATCAAGCAAAATCTCAACGACGACAAGTAATCGCAGACGGGGGCACGCATGGCACGGATCCTGATCGTAGAGGACGAGGAGAAAATCGCCCGCTTTGTGACGCTCGAGCTGGAGCACGAGGGCTACCAGGTGGAGCACGCCGCCGACGGCCGCACCGCCGTGGACCTGGCGCTGGAGCGCAACTACGATCTTATTCTGCTCGATGTGCTGTTGCCGCAGCTCAACGGCATGGAGGTCCTGCGGCGCGTCCGCAAGCACAAGGATGTACCGGTGATCATGGTCACCGCGCGCGATGCCGTGATGGACAAGGTGGCCGGGCTCGATGCCGGCGCCGACGATTACCTGACCAAGCCGTTTGCGATTGAGGAGCTGTTCGCACGGATCCGCGTGGCGTTGAAGCGCTCGGAGGCCGTGCGGGCGGCTTCGGGCGTTGGCGGCATCGGGACGGGCGCGGCAGGCGGCACGGGTGTCGGCGCCACTGCGATGCCCCCGGTCAGTGACTCGACCCAGGTTTCCGCCTCGCTCTCCCCCGCCACGCTCGCCGTGGGCTCGGTTGCGCTCGACCCCGACCGCCGCGAAGTCACGGTCGGCGGCTCGCCCATTGCGCTCACGGCCCGCGAGTTCGATGTCCTCGCCCTGCTTATGGCGCATGCCGAGACCGTGCTCACGCGCGAACGCATCGCGCACGAAGCGCTGGGCTACGAATACATGGGCGACACCAACAACGTCGACGTGCACATCGCGCATCTACGCGCCAAGATCGAGGACGCCGGCGGCGCCCGCATCATCCAGACCGTGCGCGGGGTGGGCTATGTCTGCCGCGCGTAACGCCGAGGCCAAACGCGTCACCTCCATCGCCCGCGCCATCAACTGGAGCTATATGTGGCGCCGCCTGATGAGCTACGTTTGGCTCGACCTGCTGCTAGTAGTGATTGTGGCGGCGATCCTTGTCTATGGATACAACCAGACGCTGCCCAACGGCGCGTTTACCGCAGGATGGATCCCCAGCGCCACCGTTCGCGGCATGACGCTGACGCCCGCGCCCGGCTGGGACCTGACAACGCTCACCTATACCGTCGAGCTTGCGCGTACCACCAAGACTTTCCCCCTCGCGCAGGACCTCGTCATGCTATGGCCTCTCTACCTTGTCGTTGTGGGTTGGCAGGTCATCAGCGTGCTCAACATGCTCGGCGGCGCCCGCCGCGTGCGCCGCACCATGGCGCCGCTCAACGATCTGGCCCTGCGCGTGGACGAACTCGGCCGCATGCAACTCGCCGGCGGCAAGATGGAAACACTGGAGCAAGCCATCGAGCGCGCAAGCGTCGACTCGCCGAGCGTCACTACCGGCGACGCCGACCTGGCAAGCATCGAGGTTGCACTCAACCGCCTACTGCGCCAGATGCAAGAGGCCAAACTGCAACAGATGCGCTTTGTCAACGATGCGAGCCACGAGCTGCGCACGCCCATCGCGGTGATTCAGGGTTACGTAAACATGCTCGATCGCTGGGGCAAAGACGACCCGGACGTGCTGGCAGAATCCATCGCGTCCCTCAAGGCCGAAAGCGAGCACATGCAAGAGCTCGTGGAGCAGCTGCTGTTTTTGGCACGCGGCGATGCCGGGCGCACGGTCCTGCGGCGTGCGGATACCAACCTGGCCGCACTGGTCGGCGAGGTATGCGAGGAATCGCAGATGATCGATACCGCGCACACGTATCGGCTGGCGTACGACACCGCGCTTGTCAGCGATTCGCGCTGCGACGCGCCCGTCGACGTGACACTCGTGAAGCAGGCGCTACGCGTGATCGTGCAAAACGCCGCCAAGTATTCGGACGCGGGAACGACCGTCACATTTGGCATAACGCCGGATGCGGGCGCGGGCACAATCGACATAAGCGTTGAGGACGAGGGCATCGGCATGAACCAGGAATCCGCAGCTCACGCGTTTGAACGGTTCTACCGCGCCGACAACGCACGCAATGCCGGCGCGCAGGGCTCGGGCCTGGGGCTTGCCATTGCCAAGTGGATCGTCGATAGCCATGGCGGTGTCATTGGCGTGACCTCAGTCGAGGGCGTCGGCAGCCGCTTTACGATTCGCCTGCCGCGGTAGGAAGCCCCTCGGCATAAATAAAGGGATAGGGCCACGCGGCCCTATCCCTTTTTGCTAGCTATGGCAGCTTGTGCGCTATTCGCGGCACAGGTGCACGGCGAAACCGGCGAACTCGCGCTTAAAGTACACGAGCTTGGTACCACCGTCGGGCAGCAGCGCGCGCGACTCTTCGTTGACCTCGAGCCCGCGCTCGGCAAACCACTTCTCAGCTGCATCGATGTCGTTAACGGCAAAGCCGATGTGGCCCTTGGTGCCACGACCGTTCTGCTTCATGATCTCGACCAGCGAATCGTTAAAGTACGAAACCGGGGTCTCGGTGACGGGCAGGCCCATCATCGTCGAGAACAGCTCCGCGATCTCCAGGGCGTCTGCCGGGTCGGTGGCGTTAATGCCCACATGGGCAACGCGCATACCAAAGAGCTCTACCGGGTTGGCGTTCTGCTCACTCATGCAGTCAGCGCCTACTGAGCCATGACGTCGAGAACGGCCTTCTCGGCGGCAACGCGGTTCATGCCGGTCATGAAGGGCACGCCACTCACGTACGGGCAGGTGAGGCCCTCGGGGGCAACGGTGGTGGCGATCAGCAGGTCAGCGCCCTCGTCGCAGTAATCCTTGGCCTCGGAGATGGCGCACTGCACGATCTCGTACTTGTCGGCATAACCGTTGGCGTCGAGCAGAGTAGCGACCTTCTGGGCAACGAGCGTGGAAGTAGCAGCGCCAGCACCGCAAGCCAAAACGATCTTCTTCATAGGTAATGTCTCCCTTCATGGTTTACTTTAGGTAAGTGTACCGCAGCGAGCGATGGCACTCGGCCTCGATGAGCTTTTATGCCAGTTTGCTTGTGCGCTGCGTATAATACATCTAGTACGTGTTGTCATACCGCTCGCTTTATGAGCGACTAAGGACCCTAATATGCCCGATTCCCGCACCCTCTGGACCGCCGTCGTTATCATCTGCATCGCCGTGTCGGTGTTCTTTAGCGTCAAAAAACGCACCACGTTTAAACGCCTGCAGCAATTGATGGCCGCCAAGCAGTGGGACGAGTTCGATCGTTTGCTCGACGGCAAACTCACCAGCATGCTGTACCCACGCTACAACCGCGACTACCTGCGCCTGAACTCCTATCTGCTGCGCGAGGACCACGAGCGTGCCAGCGAGATGTTCGATCTGCTGCTGGGGCTCAACCTCCCCAAGATGCAGCGCGTCGACCTGGTGATCAAAGCCTTTAACTACTATGTTGGCCAGGAGGACCGCAAAAAGTCCAAAGAGCTGTTGCACGAGATCAAGGGCTTTGAGGGCGGTCAGGCCGAGGCAGTCGCGCACGAATGCCAACTGATGTACGACACGATGATCCTCAAGCGCCACAACGACATTCCCGAGCTGGAGCGCATGCTCGAGGATGTCGGCGACGACCCGGTCAAGCGCTGCCGACTGGAGTACCTGCTGGCCCTGCAGTATCAAAACAAGGGCGACGAGGCAAAGTTCCAAGAGTTCCTGGAGAAGTCGGGCCAACACTCGATGGCCGTCAACGCGTAACGGACGGCTTGTGCTAGACTTCTAGTCTCACGGGGGCGTGGCGGAATTGGCATACGCAGGAGACTTAAAATCTCTCGCCGCAAGGATTGTGGGTTCGAGTCCCACCGCCCCTACCATGTGATTGCTTGCGAGCCCGTGTTCCCCAGGGATGCGGGCTCGCTTCTTTTAGATGCCGGTGGAACTCGAACCCGCGAGGGGGCGAGCGTTAAGCGGACGCGCAGCGTCCGAAGCGAGCCGGCGAGGGCGCCGACAGGCGGCCGAAGCCGGTGCGTATTTGCGCAGCAAATGCGCGGACGTCCCACCGCCCCTACCATATGGAGCTTTCGAGCCCGTGTCCCCAAGGGATGCGGGCTCGTTTCTTTTAGATGCCGGCGGGGCTCTAAGTTGCGGTGGAATAGTTCCTGTTTTGGTAGTTTATCAGCCCATTTAGGAACTATTCCACCGCAACTTAGGTTGGTGTTCCCACATTTTCCGATGGAAAAACGTGGCTGTCTCCCACATTTTCCGATGGAAAAACGTGGTTGTCTCCCACATTTTCCGATGGAACCGCCCAAATGGCCTTATACTAGCCGAGAGGGTTGGGAGGCAATATGCAGCGACAGCTTATGAGTGAACTTATCGCTTGGAAATCAAGGGCGAATCGCAAACCTCTCTTGCTTAAGGGAGCCCGCCAGACAGGAAAGACTTGGCTTCTTAACGAATTCGCAAGCCAGCAGTATCGAAACGTCATTCGTTTTGACTTTATGCTCGAGCCGAGCACGCGCTCGCTGTTCGATGGGAACCTCGACCCCAAGCGCATCATCTCCCAGATAGAACTCCTACGTGGCCAAACCGTAACGCCGGAAGACACGCTCATCATCCTCGACGAAATCCAAGAGGCGCCACGCGGGATCACCGCGCTCAAGTACTTCAACGAACTTGCACCCGAATACCACATCGTGGCAGCCGGTTCCTATATGGGCCTCGCGCTCCGACGCGAAAACGAGTCATTTCCCGTTGGCAAAATCGACCAGCTCACCATGCGTCCCATGGGGTTTGCCGAGTTCGTTCGTGCCGTCGACGGCGATCCGCTCGCCGACGCCATCCTTGCCGCAGACATGAACCTTCTGGCAAACGTTGCCGAAAAGCTCGAACACTTGCTCAAGGAATACCTTGTTGTCGGCGGTATGCCAGAAGTTGTCTCCGCTTTCGCCGCCTCCCACGATTTCATCGAGGCCCGCAGGCTTCAGCAGCAAATCATCGAAGCTTACGAATCCGATTTTGGCAAGCATGCGCCAGCCCGCATCGTCGAGCGCATGAGGCTGGTTTGGAAATCCCTTCCCGGCCAGCTCGCAAAGGAAAACAAGAAGTTCGTCTACGGTGCGCTCCGTCCCGGGGCGCGCGCACGCGATTTCGAGGAAAGCCTCCAGTGGCTCATGGACTACGGAATCGTTCATAAGGTACCACGTGTTTCCGCTCTAAAGGCGCCGCTCTCGAGCTACGAAGACCTCTCGAGCTTCAAACTGTTCTGCATCGACACCGGCATCCTCGGAGCGCTCTCCGGTCTCTCTCCGGCCATCGTTCTTAACGGATCCGCTGTTTTTACCGAGTTCAAAGGTTCGCTGACCGAACAATACGTCGCGCAGGAGCTTTTGCTCCAGGACAAAACTCCCGCGTATTGGTCCTCTACCTCCGGCAATGCCGAAACCGACTTTGCCATCGACCATGCGGGAACCGTGCTTCCGCTTGAAGTCAAGGCGGCAGAGAACCTTAAAGCGAAGAGTCTGAAAATAGCCTGCGAAAAATTCAAGCTCGAGCGTTGCGTGAGGAGCTCCCTGGCGGCATATAGAGACGAAGGCATGCTCATCAATATTCCGCTTTGGGAAATTGGGCAAATCGACAAGCTGGCATAGGCGCTGTGGGGACGCCCCGCAAGGACTGTCCCCAGGTGCCGGCTGTTGAGTTGCGGTGGAATAGGGACTGTTTGGTTCCCGAAAGGGCGATTTTAGTCCGTATTTCACCGCAACTTATTTAAAGGGCGCTGAGGCTGGGAGTCCAGCCGATGGTGGGGGTTGTGCCGTCGAGAGTCTCGTTGATGGTGGCGGCCATGCCAGCGAGTAGGCTGTTCTCGCTTACGGTGAGCGTCTTGTAGCCGCCGGCTCGCATGAGCTCGCGAATCACCACGGCACCTGCCAGGATCACGCCCGCGCGCTTGGGCTGCACGCCTGGCAGCGCAGCGATACCCTCCACATCCAGCGTAGACATACGATCGATGGCGGCCGAGATCTGCTCCATCGAAAGCTCGCGCAGGTGCACAAAGTTCGAGTCGTACGGCTCCAGTTCGTGGACCAGCGCCACGAGCGTGGTAACGGTACCGCCCACCGCGACGAGGCGCTCGGCGCGCTCAAAGTCGACAGGCAGGCCCTCAAAGTAAGCCCCGAACTGCTCGCCCGCCCATACGCCAGCGGCGGCAAGTTCACTGTCCGTTGGCGGCAGCGCCGAGAAAAACCGCTCCGTCACGCGACGGCAACCGATGTCCAGTGAGCGCGTTCCCTCCAGCGCAAAGACCCCGCGCTCAGGCGCATAGACGCCCGTCGCGAGCTCCGTGGAGCCACCGCCCGAATCGGCGACGATGATGCGCTCGCCAGCAAAGTCGTGTGCCACGCCAAAAAACGTCAGGCGCGCCTCGACCTCGCCCGGAATCACCTGCGGTTCGAGCCCCAGATCGCGCAGGCCGTCCAGCAGCAGTGCGGCGTTGGACGCATCGCGCGCGGCACTCGTGCAGGTGGTGCAGACGCACGCGGCCCCAAAGGCACGCGCCTCGTCCACAAACATGCGGCATGCGGCGAGCACGCGCTCAACGGCCGCCTCGCAAAAGCGCCCCGTCGCGTCCACGCCCTCGCCCAAGTCGGTGATCTCGGTATGCTTGGACGATTCCACGATCGCCCCGGCCTCGACCTGCGCCAACACCAGTCGCGACGACACCGTTCCCAGGTCGATCGCGGCCACCTTATATCGTTTGCAATTTGTCATTGCGGGCTCCCCTCCGGGCGCTATTCGCCGTTGGACACGACCGTCTGGCCCTCGACGCCGTTAAATCCAAACAGCATGTCGAGCGCCTGGATGTACCACGGCGCGTCCTTGCCGACTTCTTCGATCTCCTTGGCCACCTCGCTGGCCTTCTTGGCGTTCGACGACTTCTGGCTCGACGAAGGATCCGAATCGTCGTCCAGGCCCTGCACTTCAATCCTCTTCTCGCCGGGCATCACCAGGCCCAGGTCCTCGGATGCCGCGTCCTTAATGCCCTCCTCCGAAAGCAGCTTGTCGACGCTTTTTTGCAGGTCGTCGTTATATTGCTCGCGAATCTCGACCTGCTTGGCCAAGATGTCGCTCGAGCGTTTTGCCACATACAGGTCGCGCACGGGGAAATACAGGCTCACGAGCGCCAGGGCAACGACAATGCCAACAAACAGCCCTCGCTGAGGACCGTGGGTAAAGTCGTAGATTGCTTTGACCACCGCGTTGTCGTTGGCGTAATGCATGAAGTCCGAGCCTGAAAGACGGTTCGAGGGCCTACTCGGCTTTTCATGCGTTTGAGCCGAGGAACGCTGAGCATGCGACGAACGTGCCGGGCGCACTGGTCCATCTGTCGAAGTATTCACTTGAGCATTGGGGCGCGAGGTACTTGTCGGGCGCTGCATGGAGCGATCGGCGCCAGCGTAGGCGGACCCACCGAGCTGCACCGTGCGCGCACGGCGAGGCGACGGCTCACGCGAACCGGCGGAATAGTACCTGTTGTCGTAAATCTGATCCATGTGCGCCTTGTGCGGTTGAGGTTTGTTTGCGCTAAGTATTCTAGTTATAGCACGAGCGCCCGCACCACCTTCGCCAGCCTTTGCTCGACATAAAAAAGGCGCTGAGCCATATGGCTCAGCGCCCAATGACGGCCATCAGAAGTGGAACGGAGCCGAGTCAACCCCGCCCCCCGCGAGCACCACTTGTTTAGCGAATGTTGTAGAACGCGGCCTTGCCGGCGTAGCGCGCACTGCCCTCGAGCTCGTCCTCGATGCGGATGAGCTGGTTGTACTTGGCGATGCGATCGCTGCGGCACGGGGCGCCCGACTTGATCTGGCCGGCGTTGACGCCCACGACCAGGTCGGCGATCGTGGAGTCCTCGGTCTCGCCGGAGCGGTGGCTCACGATGCAGGCGTAGCCGGCCTCCTTGGCGGTCTCGATGGCCTCGAGCGACTCGGTGAGCGTACCGATCTGGTTGACCTTGACCAGGATCGCGTTGGCGGCACCAAGCTCGATGCCCTTCTTGAGGCGCTCGGTGTTGGTGACGAACAGGTCGTCGCCTACGAGCTGCACCTTATTGCCAATGCGGCGGGTAAGCTCGACCCAGCCGTCCCAGTCCTCCTCGGCCATGCCGTCCTCGATGGAGATGATGGGATAAGTGTCGACGAGCTTCTCCCAGTAATCGACCATCTGGGCGCTCGTGTACTCAACGCCCTCGCCCTTGAGCTCGTACATACCGGTCTCAGCGTTGTAGAACTCGGTGGACGCCGGATCCATGGCGTACATGAAGTCGACGCCGGGCTTAAAGCCAGCCTTCTCGACGGCCTTGGTGATGTACTCGAACGGCTCGGCATTGGTCTTAAGGTTGGGGGCAAAGCCGCCCTCGTCGCCCACGCTGCCGCCCAGGCCGGCCTCGTGCAGCACGCCCTTGAGGGTGTGGTAGACCTCGGCGCACCAACGCAGGCCCTCGGCAAAGCTCGGGGCGCCCACCGGCATGATCATGAACTCCTGGAAGTCGACGTTGTTGTCGGCATGCACGCCGCCGTTGAGGATATTCATCATAGGTGTGGGCAGCAGATGAGTGTTGACGCCGCCCAGGTACCGGTACAGCGACAGGCCCGACGACTCGGCAGCGGCGCGGGCAACGGCCAGCGACACGCCCAGGATGGCGTTGGCACCGAGCTTGGTCTTGTTGGGGGTACCGTCCGCGGCAATCAGCGCGGCATCGATGGCGCGCTGGTCGAAGGCATCGAGGCCCACGACGGCGTTAGCGCACTCGTTGTTGACATGCTCGACGGCCTGCGAAACGCCCTTGCCCAGGTAGCAGTCCTTGTCGCCATCGCGCAGCTCACATGCCTCAAAGGCGCCGGTCGAAGCGCCCGAAGGCACCATCGCGCGACCGAAGCTGCCGTCCTCGAGCACGACCTCGACCTCGACGGTGGGATTGCCGCGGCTGTCGAGCACCTCGCGACCGTAGACGTCCAAAATATCGCTCATGTTGTCTCCCTCTCACTTGGAAACGTAGTGGATGCAAGCGACCGGCTGACCGTGCACCGTCGGTGCGCCTCCGCAAGTTAGCCATGTCGCACTTTTTGCATTATGCCCTAAGTTAGCCGAGGGATACACTTGATTTTCGAAAAATTTAGCGGGAACGATGAGGCGTGTCAGCCCGTCGTCCCCGCAGTCTTACTCCTCCGCCTTTGCGGCATCCCACAGGTCGTTGAGGCCATGAGTCGAAAGCTCAGCCAGATCCACATGGGCGTTGGCCGCCATCTGCTCCATCGCGGCCCAACGGCGGCGGAACTTTGCCGTGCTGGCACGCAGGGCGCTCTCGGCGTCGATACCCTCTTTGCGCGCAACGTTGACCAGGGCAAAGAGCAGGTCGCCAAACTCCATCTCACGCTCGGGCGAGCCGGGAGCCTCGGCCTCAAACTCGGCACGCTCCTCGGCGACCTCGTCCCACACGTCCTGGACCGTCTCCCACTCAAAGCCCACGGCCGCCGCCTTGCGCGACACCTTCTGCGCCTGCATCAGCGCCGGCAGATGCGTGGGCACGCCGTCGAGCAGGCCCTCGGGCGCAGCCTCGCCTGCCGCCACGGCCTTGTCCTTGGCAGCCCTCTCGGCAAGCTTGACCTCGTCCCAAATCTTGAGCACCTCGTCGGAGCTCTCGGCATCCGCATCGCCAAACACGTGTGGGTGGCGGCGAATGAGCTTGGCGTCGATATCGCGCGCCACGTCGGCCAGCGTAAACTCGCCGGCGTCGGTAGCAATCTGCGCATGCAGCACAACCTGCATGAGCACGTCGCCCAGCTCCTCGCGTAGGTGAACCGCGTCGTCCGCCTCGATGCAGTCGAGTGCCTCGTAGGCCTCCTCGATCATGTTCTTGCCAATGCTGCGGTGCGTCTGCTCGCGGTCCCACGGGCAGCCGTCGGGCTGACGCAGACGCCAGATGGTCTGCACCAGATGCTGCAGCTCGGCCGATGCATCTACCAGCGTGGACAGGTCACGCGAGCCCTCGGCATTTTGCTGAGCCATGTGCTGCGCCATGGTTAGTCCTCCTCCATGATCACGTGACGGAACGCACCGCCCTCGTAGATGCCGTAGCTGTGCGTACCGTCCTTGGGAATGCTCACGCTGCCGGGATTGAAGAGCCACAGGCCCGGGTGCGCCTCGCTCGCCTCGTTAACCTTGATGTGCGTGTGGCCGTAGACGAGCGCGGAGCCCTCGGGCAGCGCGGGCGCGTGGTCGACACTGTTGTGCATAACGGCGCCAAAGACATGGCCGTGCGTCAGGAACAGCTCGCGGCCGGTCTCGTCGAACAGCGTGGCGTAGTCGGCCATGATGGGAAAGTCGAGCACCATCTGGTCGACCTCGGCATCGCAGTTGCCGCGTACCGCGATGATGCGGTCGGCCAGGGCGTTGAGCAGCGGGATTACGCGCTTGGGGGCGTAATCGCGCGGCAGGTCGTTGCGCGGACCGTGGTAGAGCAGGTCGCCCAGTAGGACGATGCGGTCGGGCTGCTCGGATTCGATGGCGGCGACCAGGCGCTCGGTCCAATATGCCGAGCCATGGATGTCGGAGGCGATGAGGTATTTCATGGGGAGATCCTTTCGAATGGGGTTGATATGGCTGGGCGCAGGATGTCGCCACCGGCCGCGTTACTCAAATCGCAGTGCCGCGCTCTGGGCCGCCTGCATCACGCGCTGGAGCGGCACATTGTGCTCACGGGCAAGGCGGGCGCAGTCCTCGTACTCGGGCGCTGCACGCTCGCTGCCGTCGGGCAGGGTGGCCACTTTAACGGGCACCTCGCCCCATGGCGTCGTTACGCGCTCAAAGCGGCGTGGTAGGCAAACGCGCTCCATAACCTGGCGACGGATGCCGTTGGTCGTGGTTTCCAAAAAGATGATCGTCTGCAGGCGCTCGATATCCTCGTGGACGCAGATTACCTGCAGCTGCCAGCCGGGACGGCCTTTCTTGCAATAGACGGGCAGCCAATGCACCTCGCGCGCACCCGCCTCGCGCAGGCGGTCGGCGGCATAGGCGAGCACCTCGGGCGACGCGTCGTCGATGTCGCATTCCAGCTTGACGATGGTTTCGGGTGCATCGGTCTCGCGGGACAGCGGGGATGTGTTATCGCATTGCATACGGTCCGAATCCTTTCCGCGCGGGCTCGTTTTGTTCATCCAAACGCTAGCACATCGCGGGCGGCGTAGATGTGGCGGAGCGCGATGAGCGCGATTTTCCCTGTCCGCAAGAAACCGACACCCCGGCGCGCTCGTCGCATCGAGGGCTGCGCCGTTACAATGGAGCGGATTCGCTTGACGCAAAGGAGCTGCCATGTCCGCTTGCCCGCTGACCGATTGCCACACCCACACCTCGTTTTCGGACGGACATGCCTCGTTTGAGGACAACGTTCGCGCCGCTGCTGCGGCCAGCTGCCGCGTCATGGTCTCAACCGACCATCTCACCCTGCCCTCCAGCATGGATGCCAACTGCGAAGTGCAGGTTACTGAGGGCGACCTGCCGGCACATCGTCTGGCTTTTGAGGATGCCCGCAAGCTTGCCGCGCAGATCGCGCCGGAGCTCGAGCTTATCTATGGCTTTGAATGCGATTGGTACGAGGGCTGCGAGCCTTTGGTTGAGCGCTGGTCCCAGGGCGCCGTCGTGCGCCTGGGCAGCGTGCATTGGATTGGCAACCCAGGCGATATTGCGGCAGGTGCTGCGGGCACGGCGGGGACGGAGGACGTCGCTCGTCCCGATACGCCCGATTCGCGCTGCGGCTGGATCGACGATGACACCGACCTGCATGTTTGGGATAACTTAGGCGTGCGCGGCGTGTGGGAGCGCTATGTCGATGACTGGTGCTGTGCCTGCGAGAGCCCGCTCAACTTTGATGTGATGGCTCACCCCGACCTGGTCATGCGCTTTTCGAAGGAAGGCTTTGCGCCCGACTTTGACCCCGCACCGTTTTGGCAGCAGATGGCCGAGTGCGCGCACGATACGGGTCGCCGCGTTGAGGTCTCGACCGCCGCACCACGCAAGGGCCTCGACGACTACTATCCCGCGACCGGATTGCTGCGTTGCTTTGCCCACGCCGAGGTGCCGATCACTTTTGGCTCGGACGCACACCGCGCCTGCGACATCTGCTGGAACATCCGTGAAGCCCAGGCCCACGCCTACGACTGCGGTTATCGAACCTTCGACATTCCCCACCCCACCGGCGAATGGGAATCCACACCCCTCGCCTAACTAGTCGTTTAAGAACGTCCCCAATGACTAGTGACGGCGGGCGTTGAGTTCGCCGGCTAGCTCGTCGAGGGTAATACCGTAGCGCTCGAGCGTCACGAGCAGGTGGTAGACCAGGTCGCCGGCTTCATAGCGGATGTGATCGTGGTCGTTATCCTTGCAGGCCATGATCACCTCGCTCGCCTCCTCGGCAAGCTTCTTGAGCAGCTCGTCCTCGACGCCGGTCAGCAGACGAGCGGTATAGCTCTCCTGCGGCGATGCGTCGCGACGACCGTGAATCACCTCGGCCAGACCTGTCAACGTCTCACCGATATTTCCATCCTGAACGTTTGCGGTGCGCACACCCATAGTTCAATCCTTTCTGGTGGCCGAGCGTCTAATCGAGCGCCCGCCCTACGCGAGTTTCTTAAAGAAGCAGGTACGGTTGCCGGTATGGCAGGCCGGACCCGGCGAGTCGACCTTGACCAGCAGTGTATCGCTATCGCAGTCGGCCCAGAGCTCCTTGACCTCTTGCATATTGCCGCTCGTCGTGCCCTTGTTCCAGAGCTCCTGGCGGCTGCGGCTCCAAAACCACGTGGTACCGGTCTTGAGCGTCAGCCCCACCGACTCCTCGTTCATCCAAGCAACCATAAGCACCTCGCCGGTGTCATACTGCTGAACAACACAAGGAATCAGCCCCTTGGCGTCGTATGTAAGCTTTGAAGGATCGGTTATCTCTTCCATTTCTCTCCCCAAATTCAAACTTCGCAGGTCGGCGAGGGTTGTCCAGGTGCCCGAGATTCCGAGCGACAAGCCCGACGACGCGTACTTAAGTACGTGAGCGACGGTTTGAGCGGCAAGATGCGGCACCTGGACAAGCCGCAGCGAAGCCCGCAGCATTAGAAGTCCAATCTCACGGGAATACCTTGAGAGGCCATATACTCCTTCACCTGGCGAATGCTGAACGTCCCAAAGTGAAAGACGCTCGCCGCCAGCACGGCATCGGCCTCGCCCTCGATCACGCCCTCGGCAAAATGCTCGAGCGCGCCCACACCGCCGCTCGCAATCACCGGAATCGGCACCGCGCGCGCCACGGCGCGGGTGAGCGCCAGGTCAAATCCGGCCTTGGTGCCGTCGCGGTCCATACTGGTGAGCAGGATCTCGCCGGCGCCGCGACGAGCCGCCTCCTCGGCCCACGCCACCGCGTCGATGCCCGTGGCGTTGCGGCCGCCCGCCGTGAAGACCTCCCACTTGTCGGCACCAGATGCGCCGGGCAAACCGACGCGCTTGGCATCGATCGCCACGACCACGGCCTGGCTACCAAACGCCGCGGCAGCCTGGCTAATCAGCGACGGGTCGCGCACGGCGGCAGAGTTGAGCGACACCTTGTCGGCACCGGCTGCAACCATGGTGCGCATGCCCGCCAGGTCGCGAAAACCGCCGCCCACGGTATAGGGAATAGCGAGCTCCTCGGCCGCATGCGCCGCCATCTCGATGGTCGTCGCACGGTTGTCGCTCGTGGCGGTAATGTCCAGGAAGACGACCTCGTCCGCACCCTCGCGGTCGTAGGCGCGCGCCAGCTCCACCGGATCGCCCGCATCGCGCAAACTCACAAAGTTGACGCCCTTGACCACACGACCGTCCTTGACGTCCAGGCAGGGAATCACACGTTTGGTAAGCATGGGCTACTCCTCCCCTCGGGCGGCGGCCAGCGCCTGTACCAGCGTAAAGTTGCCCTCGTAGAGCGCGCGACCGGTAATAGCACCTTCAATCGCGCCCTCACCCACTGCGGCCAGCGCGCGGATATCGTCGAGCGTCGAGATGCCGCCCGATGCCACGACGGGAAAGCCCGCGACCTCGGCCACATGGCGATACGCCGCCACATCGATGCCCGTCTGCATGCCATCGCGCGCAATGTCGGTATACACCAGATGCTTAAAACCCAGCTCGGAAAGCTGCGCCACGGCGTCGTCGAGCACCACGCCCGCGCCGTCACGCCAGCCATTCACCTTGACCTGGCCGTCGCGTGCGGCGATATCTGCCACCAACAGCTCGCCAAAGCCTTGGGCCGCCACCTCGGCAAAACCCGGCTCGGTCACCAGTACGGTGCCCAGCGCGATACGGCGAGCACCATAGCCGGCCAGCTCGTCGATGCGCGCGAGCGAGCGGACGCCGCCGCCCACGTCCACGGACAGACCGTCGACGCCGCAGATGGCCTTAATCGCCGCCGAGTTGGCAGCGCATGTGTCCTCGTCCTCGCCAAAGGCAGCGGACAGGTCGACGACGTGCACCCAGCTTGCGCCCTGCTCGGCAAACGAGCGAGCAACGGCCACGGGGTCGTCGGAATATACCTTGCAGCGGCTGCGGTCGCCACGCTCCAGGCGCACGACTTTGCCGCCGATCAGATCGATTGCGGGAAACAGAATCATCGGCCGGCCCCCTCGACGATGCTCACGAAGTTCTTAAGGATGCGCTGACCCAGCGCGGAGGATTTCTCGGGATGGAACTGGCAGCCCCACACGTTGCCATGACGCACGATGCACGGGAAGCTCCGCGTATAGTGCGTGCGCGCCAGCACATCGGCGGCATCGGCGTCGTCGGCCACCGCGTAGCTGTGGGTAAAGTACATGTTGGCACCCTCGGCAAAACCAGCAAGCAGCGGATCGGCCGCGCCGGCGGGCGTCATGTGCACCTGGTCCCAGCCCACGTGCGGCACCTTCAGGCGGCTCGACTCCAAGCGTGTGCACGAGCCGCGCATAATACCCAGGCCATCGACCCAGGGACCGCCAGCCTGCTCGGAGGTGTTGCCGTCGGCGACCGCGCCCTCGTCCGCAGGCACGCCCTCGTTGCCGCGCTCAAAAAACAGTTGAAGACCCAGGCAGACGCCGAGCAGCGGAGTTCCGGCGGCGACGGCATCGAGCACCGCGTCCGCCTCGCCGCTCTGGCGCATAAAGGCGATCGCGTCATAGAACGCGCCCACGCCCGGGATGACCAGGCCGTCGGCATTGCGGATCTGCTCCGGATCGTCCGACGTGCAGGCGGCGGCACCGGCGCGCGCAAGCCCGCGCGCAACGCTCGACAAGTTGCCCTTGTGGTAGTCGACCACCACGATCTTCGGTTCGCCCACGCGACCCTCCACTTCTCATCATCCAAAACCACCGCAAAGGGGACAGGCACCTTCGTGGTGGTTTTACCCTTGTGACGGTTACAGCGAGCCCTTGGTGCTGGGGATGCCCTGCACGTGGGGATCGAGCTCGCAGGCGTGACGCATCGTGCGGCCCACGGCCTTAAAGGCGGCCTCGATAATGTGATGCGAGTTGCCGCCCACCAGCTCGCGCACGTGCAGCGTGAGCTTGGCATCGCGCGCAAAGGCGTAGAAGAACTCGACGGCCAGCTCGGTATCGAAGCTGCCCACGCGCTCGGTCGGCACGGGCAGCTCGCAGTAGGCCTGCCCGCGGCCCGAAATATCAACAGCAGCCATCACGAGCGTCTCGTCCATGGCGATCGCCGCGTCGGCAAAGCGCGTAATGCCCGCCTTGTCGCCCAGCGCCCGGCAAAACGCCTCGCCCAGCACAATACCTGTGTCCTCGACGGTGTGATGCGCATCGACCTCGACGTCGCCCACCGCGTGCACCGTCAGATCGAACAGACCATGGCGGCCAAAAGCGTTGAGCATGTGGTCGAAAAACGGCACGCCGGTCGAGATATCGCACACGCCGCTTCCATCCAGGTCGAGCTTTACGACAATGTCGGTCTCGCCCGTCTTGCGGGTCACCTCGGCATAGCGGTCCATCTACATCTCCTCCTTCACCAGCGTGGCAAACGCTGCCAGCACCTCGTCATTTTCCTGCGGGGTGCCCACGGTAATGCGCAGGCAGTCCGCGAGCCCCGGCGCGTAGCTAAAGTCGCGCACCAAAATTGAATACTCGTCGCGCAGGCGCTCGCGCACGCGCGTGGCATGCGGCGTGCGCACGAGCACAAAGTTCGCCGCGCTCGGCCACGCCTCCACGGGCAAGCCCTCGGCAGCCATCACGCGCAGAGCGGCCAGCTCGCGCTCACGCTCGGATGCGACCTGCGCCACCACAGGTGCGTAGGCATCACGGGCACGCACGCAGGCAAGCGCGGCGGCCTGGCTCAGCACGTTAACCGAGTAGATCTGGCGAATCGCCGCAAACACATCGATGACCTCGGGCGCCGCGATCACATAGCCCAGACGCGTGCCGGCGGCGCCGAACGCCTTGGACAGCGTATGCAGAATCGCCAGGTTGGGATGCTCGGCGATAAGCCCCTGCGCCGTGGTGGCCGCGCCAAACGAATCGTCGGCAAACTCCACGTAGGCCTCGTCGACCATCACCATGCCGGGGCAGGCATCGCACAGAGCCGCAACAAAGTCGAGCGGCGCCACGTCACCCGTGGGATTGTTGGGCGAGGTCACGATCGCCAGATTGCACTCGGGAGCCGCCGCAAGCACCGCCGCCTGGTCGAGCTCAAAGGTCGCCGGGTCGCGCCACACGTCGCGCACCTCGGTCTGGCACAGCGACGCAAAGAACGCATACTCGCTAAAGCACGGCGGGCAGTTGAGAAGCGTGCGGCCCGCGCCGCCAAACGCCAGCAGATAGTTATAGAGCAGCTCATCGCCGCCGTTGCCCACGCAAATGTTCTCGCGTGCCACGCTATGCCAAGCAGCAAGCTCATCGCGCAGGTCGTTGGACATGGGATCGGGGTAGCGGTTGAGCGGTATGGCAGCCAGGGCGGCGTCGACCGCCTCGCGCACGCCGGCCGGCACGGGATAGGTGTTCTCGTTGGCCGAAAGGTTGATGCGCGTGGGCGTAAAGTTGGGATCGTAGGGCTCAATGCCGGCCAAGTAGGGCTGGACGAGCTCCTTCATGCGGGGCGTGAGTTCAGCCATTTTAGGCCTCCTCGCCAGTCGGACCAGCGCCATCCGCACTTGCAGCCACCAGGTCCACACCCTCGGCAACCGTCGCCACGGCGTCGCCCGGCCAGGCGACCTTGGTCAGATCGGCCGCGGCCAGCGACGCGGCGCTCACGGCATCCTCGCCCTGCTCCAGCACGCGGCGGCGCAGAGCGGCCGAAAGCGCGTGCGCCCACAGGCCCTCGGCCTCGGCCAGGCGCTGCGTAGCGGGAGCGTCCGAGAGCAGGCCCTCGGGTGTATAGCAAATGACACTCGAGCGCTTGACGAACTCCTCCACCGAAAGCGGGTTGGAGAACATGGCCGTGCCGCCGGTCGGCAGCGTGTGGTTGGGGCCGGCAACATAATCGCCGAGCGGCTCGGAGCTCCAAGCGCCCACAAAGATGGCGCCGGCGTTGCGAATGCCGCCGAGCAGGCCCATCGCATCCTTGCAGTGCAGCTCCAGGTGCTCGGGCGCCACGGTGTTCACCGCCTCGACGGCGGCAGCCATATCGGCGGCCACCACGATGGTGCCCTCATTGTCGAGCGAGGCACGCGTGATCTCGGCACGCGGCGACTGCGCGACCAGGATATCGATGCCGGCCTCGACCTCGCGCGCAAACTGCTCATCGCAGGTCACCAGATAGCAGGCTGCCAGCGGATCGTGCTCGGCCTGAGCCATCAGGTCGGCCGCGACCACCATAGGCTTGGCCGTGGCATCGGTCAGCACGCAGACCTCGGAGGGACCGGCGACCATGTCGATACCCACGTCGCCCGAGACAATCTGCTTGGCAGCGGCGACAAAGGCGTTGCCCGGGCCGGTGATTTTGTCGACGCGCGGAATGGTCTCGGTACCGTACGCCAGTGCGGCCACGGCCTGGGCGCCGCCCACCATATAGATCTCGTCCACGCCGCCGAGTTTAGCGGCCGCGAGCGTATACGGGCTAATCAGTCCATCCTTTTGCGGCGGGGTCACCATAACCACGCGTTTGACGCCGGCCACCTTGGCGGGAATGGCGTTCATAAGCACGGTGGAAGGGTACTGCGCGCGACCGCCCGGCACATAGATGCCGGCCGCCGCGAGCGGGGTCACCTTAACGCCGAGCATGGTGCCGTCCGCACGCGTGGTAAACCAGCTCTGCTCGACCTCGCGCTGGTGGAACTCGCGAATCTGGCGTGCAGCCTTTTCGAGCGCCGCGACAAAGGCGGGATCAAGGCCTTCGAGCGCGGCATCGATCTGCTCTTGCGGCAAACGGAAGCTCTGCAGTTCAACGCCGTCAAAACGCTGACAGTAGTCGCGCACCGCGGCATCGCCATTGGCGCGCACGTTGGCCACGATATCGCGGGCGGCGTCGACGATGTTTTGCGGCAGCACGCCCTTGCGGTTGAGCTGGTTGGTAACGAGGCGCTCACCGGGAGCAAGCTTGATGGTCTTCATTTCGGTATCCCCTATCGGTCGAGGTTGTGTTCGAAAAACGAGAGGCCGGACGGCGGCGCCAGTCGGCCCGCAGCCCGGACGTTGGGGCGCCCGTGAGTGCTCGCGCTATTGTGCCGAGCCCGCAACGGGCTCAAAATGCTTGCCCTTCACGGCTGCCGCCAAGCGATCTGCCAGATTGCGTACGCGCGGATCCAGACGTGCGGCGCCCGGATTGACAAAGAAGCGGGCCGTGCAGTCCATGATGCGGCCGGTGATGACCAGGTCGTTATCGCGCAGCGTGGCGCCCGTGGCGGTAATATCCACGATGCGATCGGTCATGCCGACGATGGGGCCCAGCTCGATGTTGCCGTGCAGTGAGACGATATCGGCGTTCACGCCGCGCTCGGCATACCAGGCACTCGCGATGCGCGGATACTTGGTGGCCACGCGAAGCGACCCGCGGCGGGCATAGTTGCGCTCGGCCTGGCCGGCGCGCCACGCGGGCTCTGCCTCGATAAACGTGCACAGGCCGTAGCCCAGATCGACCAGCTGCAGCAAGTTGAGGTCTGCCTCGATGAGCGAGTCCCAGCCACAGATGCCGCAATCGGCACCACCACAGCCCACAAAAGCGGGCGCGTCGCTGGGACGCACGATGACAAACTCGATATCGCCGACCGTGCCCTCGCCGGCACGCGTGTCGCGACCGCGCACAATCAGGTGACGGCCGGGGTCGCGCAGCTCAGAGACGTCCAGGCCCGCGGCCTCGAGCACGTCGAGCGTGTCGGCCTTAAGCGAGCCCTTGGGCACGGCGATGCGTAGCGGGCCTTCGGCGCCGCGGCCCACGGCGTGGTCACCATCGGAGGCGGCGTCCTCGGCAGAGGTGCACGCGGCCTCCAGACGCTCGAGCGAAAAGGCGAAGCCCGCCGCCGGCACCTCGATGCCGTCGCCGAACGCGCCGGTAAAGATAGAGTCGTAGCGACCGCCCGAGCCCACCGGATCGGGCAGGCCACCGGCATAGGCCTTAAAGACCAGGCCCGTGTAGTAATCGAAAGAATTCATAATGGAAAAGTCGAAGGACAGCACCTGAGCGTCCTCGGGCGCCAGGCCCTCGACCAGCGCGCGCAGCTCACGCGTGAGCGGCGCGACAATACCGGCAGCCGCCAGCAGCGCATCCACGCGATCGAGCACTTCGGCCCCACCATGCAGGCGCGGCAGTTCGCTGACGGCGGCCTTAACGGCATCGGTCTCGGCGCTTGCCGCCACGCGGGCATCGAGGCCCACAAAGTCGTTGGCGTGCACGCAGCGCAGAGCCTCGGCAGCCAGCTCGCGATCCTCGCACGCCGCGAGCAGCTCCTTAAACGGGCGCACGCTACCTGCGATAATGCGCGCATCGGGCAGCGCCAACTTGCGAACGGCCTCGGCCACCAGCGAGACGATCTCGACATCGCCCGCGGTATCGCCCGCGCCGATGAGCTCAAAACCCAGCTGGGTAAATTGACGCGAACCGCCGGCATTGCGCTGGCATTCGCGAACCACCGGCGCCTCATAGCGCAGGCGCAGCGGCAAGTCGGCCGCGCGCATGCGGGTCGAGACCAAACGCACGATCGGCAACGTATTGTCGGGACGAACCACCAACAAGCGGCCGTCATCGTCAAAAAGCTTAAACGGCGTGTCCGCGATACGGCCGCCCTCCTCGAGCGAGCCCTTGTCCTCGAGCAGCGGCGTCTCAACCGGCAGATAATGATGCTCCCTAAAGCAGCCCTTCACCGTCAGCGCAATCTCCTCGCGCGCCTGAGCCTCCTCGGGCAATATGTCCCGGAATCCCCACGGTGTGGCCGTCATCTGGTGAGCCTCCTCATGCTGTGTTGCATACAGAACAAACGACCGGCATAGCTCCGCCGGTCTTTTGGGTACTTTAGCATACTAGAGTGCTTGCGGGGAAAATCCTTGTCCGCAGCTCACACCGTATTCATTTGGAAACATAGGGGCAGACGCTCAGCTAAATCTGACGATTATCTAGGCCAACCAGAAACCATATCCCGTTTTTCGTCTAAAAACTGGGATGCAGTTTCCGCTGAGGACCTTTTCCGAACTGCTTCTGCAGCGGCTGTTTTGGCTCCGGGACCGCGTCAATCGCATATCTTTATGGCGCCTTTATCCTACACATGTTGTATAACTACCAAATGTGGAATATAACAAAGAGCAAAACATAGGCTGAGCGTTATGGAGGATTGAGGTTGAAAGAGAAGCTATTTCGATGGGTCGTGAAGCACCGCAAACCCATCATCGCGTTCTATGCGGTGGCAGCACTGGTATGCCTGTTCCTGCGCCAGTTTGTAGGCGTTAACTACGACATTACGAGCTATCTGCCCGACGAAGCGGCGTCGACCGTCGCTCTGAATACCATGGGTGATGAGTTTGAGGGTGACATTCCCAACTGTCGCGTTATGGTGCCCAATGTCTCGATCGCTCAGGCGCTCAAATACAAGGACAAAATCAAAAAGGTCGACGGCGTCGAGGAGGTCCTATGGCTTGACGACGCGGCAGATATCGATCAGCCGCTTGCCACGCAAGACAAAGACACCGTTGAGACCTATTACAAAAAGAACAACGCCCTGTTTACGGTGACGGTTAATTCCGAAAAGGAGATCGAGGCAACCGACGCTATTCGAGATATCGTGGGCGACGAGGGCGCCATTACGGGCTCGGCCATGTCTAACGCGCTCGCCACCACATCGACCGAGCAGCAGATCAGCATTATCACGGTCGCTGTCATAGCGATTATCTTCGTGATTCTGGTCATCACGACTACCAGCTGGGCCGAACCCATCCTGGTGCTGCTGGGCCTGGGCGTCTCGGTGTTTATCAACTGGGGCACCAACCTCATCTTTGGCGAGATTAGCTTTGTCACCAACTCTGCGGGCTCCATTTTGCAGGTTGCCATCGCGCTGGACTTCTCGGTCTTTTTGCTGCACCGCTTTAACGAGGAGCGTGGCCGCCACGGCAGCGTTGCCGAAGACATGGTGCAGTCGTGCTGCCTGTCCTCGGTCGCCGTGTTTTCGAGCGGTTGCACGGTCTGCATCGGCTTTATCGCGCTTGCCGCCATGCAGTTTAAGATCGGCCCCGACCTTGGTCTTGCCCTTGCAAAGGGTATCGCCATCAGCCTGGTATCGGTCTTTACCTTTGTTCCTTCGATGTTCGTTCAGTTCGATGGCTTTGTGCAAAAATCGCAGCACAGGCCCTTTGTCCCGCCGCTGGGTAAGTTCGCCCGTCTGGTGCTCAAGGTCTGTATCCCCGCTGCCGTCGTGATCCTCGCCGTGGTTTACCCTGCGCGTGTGGCATCGACCTCCAGCGATATCACGTACTACTACGGCACTTCGCACATTTTTGGTTCGGATACGCGGCTTGGTCAGGATATGGACAAGGTCAAGGAGGTCTTTGGCAACTCCGATACCTACGTTGTGCTCGTTCCCCGTGGAGAGGTGAGCGAGGAGCAGGCACTCTCCAATGAGCTCAAGGCGCTCCCCGAGGTCAAGTCCATCCAGAGCTATGTTGACGTTGCGAGTCCCTATATCCCCACGGGCATGGCCGAAAAGGACACGCTCGATCTGGTGGAGGGAGAGCACTACAGCCGTTTGGTGCTCACGGTTACCGCGCCCTACGAGGGTCCGAGTACATTTAAGCTGGTCAAGAAGATTCGTTGTATCGCGGACAAACATTATCCGGGTAAGGCAATGCTCGCCGGCGAGGGCGTGAGCACCACCGACCTTAAGGACACCATCACCGTCGATAAGGGCAAGGTCGACCTCATCGCCGTCGTGGCCGTGTTCGCGGTCTTGCTGCTGGCCACCAAGTCGCTGAGCCTGCCGATCATCTTGGTGCTCGTGATTGAGACCTCGATCTGGATCAACTTTGCTGCACCGCTCTACACCGGTATGCACGAGTTCTTCCTCGCCTACTTAATTGTGAGCTCCATCCAGCTGGGCGTTGCCGTCGACTACGGCATCCTGATTGCTGACCGCTATCGTGAGGACCGCGTGACCATGCATAAGCGCGAAGCGCTACTCGAGACCATGGAAGCTTGCACGATTCCTGTTTTGACCTCTGGATCGGTTCTGCTGATCAGTGGCTTCCTGATCCATGCGATCTCGAGCCACGGCGTGCTCAAGCAGATCGGCTGGTTCCTGGGCGTCGGCGTGAGCATCTCCCTAGTCGCCGTACTCTTTGCGCTGCCGGGTTTCCTGTATGTGCTCGATGGCCTCATCGGCAAGACCACGCTCAAAGCTCATTTTTTGCCCAAGGATGCCCAGGATCCGGTTTCTGATACCACCGAGGCATCGGCTGCGGACGGCTCCGCTCAGTAACGTTTTACAAAGCAGTTGGAAGGAATACCGCAATGCATACCCATACCACTGATACCGCTTCGAAAGAGCTCAAAGCCCAACGCGATCTTGTACGTCGTCCCCATAAGCGCATCGCTGCGCTCGCTCTTGCCGCCGGTCTGACCGTGGCCCTTACCGTTCCCGGTACCGTTGTGTTCGCCGACGGCGTAGGGTCGACGAGCGCTGCCTCGGCTACGAGTGAACAGATGGCGACGGACTCCGATAACAGCACGCCGGGATATAAGAAAAACCAGGTCGTATACGTCAAAACCGATGCCGACGGCAATCGCACGGGTGTTTACGTGGTCAATAGCTTCGAGGCCAATAAGGGTGTCAAGATCGACGATGCCGGCACCTATAACAAAGTGACCAACCTATCGACGACTCAAAAACTAACGGACGACAGCGGGTCGGTTGCCGTTACGGGCCAGGGAGTGCAGGACTTTGTCTACCAGGGCGATCTGGACAAGAACACTCAGATGCCGTGGAACGTCACCGTGGCATACCAGCTCGATGGCCGCGATATCGACGCCAAGGATTTGGCGGGCAAGAGCGGCAAGCTCACCATGAAGCTCAAGGTCGAAAAGAATGACGACTATACCGGTGGCGATTATGCCGATAACTACCTGGTTCAGATTACCGGTCAGCTTAAGGATGCCGAGGCACACGATATTGAGGCTGAGGGCGCCACGGTTGCTGCCAACGGCTCCAACACGCAGCTTACCTACATGGTGATTCCCGGCAGCACCGGAGACTACACCATTACGACCGATGTTGAGGATTTTGAGTTTGATGGCTGGCAGATTGTCGGCGTGCCGCTGAATCTTGCCATCGATGTGGACTCGAGCAGCATGGATACGAGCCAGCTCGTGGAGCTCTCCAACGGTATTGCTACGGCCAATAGCGGTGCTGGCCAGGTTGCCGACGGTGTCAAGACGCTCGCGGCCTCGCTTGCCACGGCCAATACCGGTGCCGGCACGCTGTCCAGTGGCGCCGCTGCGCTCGCGGCGGGTACGAGTCAGCTCAACGCGCAGGTCCCCACGCTGGTCGAAGGCGTGAGCAACCTTAATGCCGGTGCCGAGGGGGTTAATGCCGGTGCCGTGCAGCTTAAGGGCGGTGCGTCCGATCTTTCGGCGGGCCTTTCCAAGCTGCAGGGGAGCGCACAACAGATCTCGGGCGGCATAAGTGGAATTGCCGCTGGGTCCGATACGTACGTCGACGCGCTGACGCTGGGCAAGCAGGCTCAGGAGGCAAACCTTGCCAAGGCGCAGGCTGCGGCCAAGGCGGCCCAGGACGCCGTGACCGCTACGTCGGGCAACGCCTACAGCGCGCTGTACGGGCCGCAGGGTCTTACGGCGGCGCTCAGCGGCGAGGGGCAGTACCTTGCCGGTGCACAGCAGGCGCTCGGCGGGGCAAAGCAGGCCGCAAGCGCCATGGGCAACGATGCGGCAAAGGCTAACGCCGAGAGCGCAAAGGCTGGCGCCGAGAGCACCGTTGCATCTATTGCCGCTGCCAAGGCGGCGGTCGCCGATGCTCAGGACGCGCTGGATAACGCGGCCGATCTCGACTCCGCCAAGGCTGCGGCAGCCAAGCTAAGCGAGGCTACGGCACAGCTGGATGCCGCCACCGCAAGTGCCGGCAGTGCTGCTACCAGCGCGGGTGCCGCCGCCACGGCGGCATCGAGCGCCGATGCGACGGGTCTTACCGCGCTTCTCGATTCTGCATCCAATGCCGTTGCGGGCGCGCAGGGTCTTAACACGCAGGTGTCGCAGGGCCTTAAGGGTGCCGAGTCCATGTTTGGCACGCTTACCGATCAGGTTACGACTTTGGCCCAGGCGGCCGGCGCCCAGGGCGGCGCCCAGGGTGCCGTCACCGCGCTCGATAGCGCCATTCAGGGCTACACCACTGTCCAGGATGGCCAACAGCTGAGCCTGGCCGGAGCCATCGCCTATATGAACAGCGCGATCAACCCGGCAAACCCCACGGCCGTGAACCCCGGTCTTGTCGCCGGTGTTGGCTCTGCAGCAACGGGCGCGGGTCAGCTGAGCGATGGCACCGCGGCTCTTGCCGCGGGCACCGACCAGCTTGCTGCGGGCACACAGCAGCTCAACGGTGCCACGCCCGCGCTTGCCAACGGCGCATCACAGCTCAACAACGGTGCGGCGCAGCTCAAGACAGGTGCTGCTAGCCTTGCTAGCGGCATGAATCTTCTCTCCTCGGGTGCAGGTACGCTTGCCAGCGGCGCATCCGAGCTCGGCAACGGCATGCAGGAGCTTACCGTCCGAACGAGCAATCTCGATACTCAGGTCATCGACACCGTTAAGGACAAGATCGAGGAAATGCTCAACCCCGGCTTTACGCCGACGGACTTTGTCAACGGCGAGCAGGGCGGACATATAAATCGCGTGCAGTTTATCTATATGACGGGCGCGATCAGCAAGTAGGCAGCCGCGCCCTTGTGGCGATTGGCATCGATAGCAAGTTATGAGGGGAGGGGCCGTCGGGCATTGTCTCGGCAGCCCCTCTTTGCTGTCAGCGGCCACTTCGCGTCTTTGCAGAAGCTGTACCGCAAGATTTGTGTTTGGAAGGAGACGCGCTTTCTGCAAGGGGCGGAGCGCGGAAAGCATGTCCCGGATTTGATGCTCGGAACGGGATGAGCTTTCCGGATCGGACCCCAAGCGGAAAGCGCGTCCCGTTTCGGGGCTTCAGAATGGGACGCATCCGGAAACCGCATCCCACTCTGAGCCGAAATTCCGGGATGAGATTTCCGCCGAGGACACCCTGCGCCGACGGCAACGCAAAAAGGGCGCCCGCGCGAATGCGGACGCCCTTGTGTAGGGTCGAGATATCAACCAGCCAAGATATCGGCCCTGCGGCCAGCTCTTAGTAGTCGAACTGGTGGTAGTAGCGGCGGTACTTGAGGTTGTGCTTGGTGACCAGCTCGTAGTTGCGCGCGAGGCGGTCGGTGGTCAGCACGGACAGGATCCACGGCGACACGATGACGCGGAAGTCGTCGTCCAGGCCCGGGATCGCGTACTCGGCGGTGTCGATGATGACGTAGTCCTCGTCGCCGGTCACGCCGCTGGTGAGGAAGGCGCGGACGCGCTCGTCGAGGGCGCGGCACTCGTCCTCTCCCATGAACAGGAACACCGGGACGCCGGGCTCGAGCAGCTCGAGCGTGCCGTGGAAGAAGTCGTGCGAGGTGATGTGGCGGATGCGCTTCCACTGCATCTCCTCGAGCAGGCACATGGAGTACAGGATGGTCTCGCCCCACAGCGCGCCCGAGCCGATGAACATGGTGTAGTCGGCCAGCGCGTACTTCCTGGCGAGCTCCTCGGCGCGCGGCTCGAAGCGCTTGCGGATGTCGAGCATGTCCTT
>UQZU01000025.1 GCA_900545665.1 uncultured Collinsella sp. | reverse complement strand
CCGCACATGTGCGGATGAATGTGGGAGGTGTTCGGATGAAGTTGATAATCAAGGCGCGCCGCGTCCGGCTATAATTATATCAGAAATACGTACGCATGTTCGTGTTTCGTGGTATACTGTCTTTACCGAACAAGACAGGGTGAAAGTCGCTTCGGAGGCCCCCAATGGTACGAAGCGCCGGCGCCGTGAACCCCCGCTGCCCCGACCCTGGCTTAGCTGGCGCTCGCGACGTCAGCTGACCGGCGGGATGCCGGTTGGCACCATATACAACAGACACGGTGGAAGCGCTCTATTCCTAAAGAGCAAGCTTGTCCACGTCGAACTTATCAAAGGGGGCATGCGCTATGCGCACTGCGACCGAAATCCAACAAATCGCTTTGTACGAGAATCCCGACCACACCGTCCACTTGGACGTGCGCGTCGACGGTGATACGGTCTGGCTGACCCAGCAGCAGATGGCGACGTTGTTCGGGCGCGGAGTGCCGACTATTTCCAAGCACATTCATTCCGCAGCAAAGGAAGAGCTTGCCGGAATTCGAACTATTTCATTTTTTGAAATAGTTCGTTTGGAGGGAACAAGAACGGTAAAACGTCAGGTCGAGCACTACAACCTCGACATGATCATCTCAGTTGGCTACCGTGTGAAGTCCCAGCAGGGCGTGTACTTCCGCCGGTGGGCAAATGGCGTGCTCAAGCAGCACCTCCTGCAGGGTTACTCCATCAACCAAAAAAGGCTCGAGGCGCTTGGAACGGTCTTCAAGGTCCTCGAGCGATCAAGCGCGCCGGAGCTCTCCGGCGCGGCCGAGGTGCTGCGGAAGTACCTTCCGAGCCTTACCCTGCTCGACGAATACGATACGGGAAGGATGAAGGCGCCACAGGGTAACGAGCCCAACTGGGAGCTCGATTATACCGAAGCCCTCGAAGTCGTCCGCAGTCTACCGTTCTATTCGTCGTCCACCCTGTTCGGACGAGAGCGGGACAACCAGTTCGCCGGAATCATCAGCACTCTCTATCAAGGCTTTGGCGACCAAGACCTATATCCCTCCGTTCAAGCGAAGGCCGCCAACCTTCTCTACCTCGTAGTGAAGGACCATCCGTTCTTGGATGGCAACAAGCGCTCCGCGGCGGCGCTCTTCATACACTTCCTCGATAAGAACGGAGTCCTCAGAGACGGAGAGAGACTCCGCGTGGAGGGCAACGCGCTGGCGGCGATGACGCTCATGGTCGCCCTCTCCGATCCAAGCGAGAAGGACTCGATAGTTGCGCTAGTGGAGAATTTCATCGCGTAGCGCCTTCGCCCGAACACCAGAATCGACATTCCTTCCTATGGCAGGTGCAAGTTGGCGCGCTGCCAAATGGAGTAACCGACCAGTTGCACCAGATAGTCATAGCCCTTAGTGTCCTTAGCGGCTCTCGACAGCAGTTAAACCATTGTCTAAAGCGAGAAGTACTCGCTTTCGGAGGACAAGTTAGGCCCCAGCCACGGATCACCCATCAAGAAAAACCCCGGCCAGCGCTGCATGAACAGTGCCTGTTCGCGTTTCCAACGGCGTAGCTTTTCCTCGCTGGCCTCTTCCCTGCCGCGCGAGGTGAACTCGTAGTGGTACAGCTCGGCATAGGGCGTAAAGATGGTGCGGTAGCCCGCCTCCCATACGCGCAGGCAAAAGTCTGCATCGTTAAAACCGACGGCGAACTCCTCGTCGTAGCCTTCGACCTGCTCAAAAACGTCGCGACGGACCATCTGGCAGGCGCCCGTTACGGCACTGAAGTTGCCCGGGCGCACGGCGCGGGCAAGATATCCCTCGCGCTTTGCCGAGAAGTCCTGGTTGGCATGGGCAAGTGCGCCGCGCACGCCGACCACAATGCCAGCGTGCTGCACCAGATGGTCGGCAAAGTAGAGCTTGGCGCCCACCACGCCCGCGTCGGGACGCCGCAGATAGCCCATCATCTCCTCGATAAAGTCCGGGGTCATAACCTCGGTGTCGTTGTTGAGCAGTAGCAGGTAGTCGCCCTCGGCATGTTCAACGCCAAAGTTAATAATTTTGGAGTAATTAAACTCGCCCGGCCAGTATTCAACGCGAGCGCTGCCCTTACCGTCAGACGCGGCAGCCACGCGCTCCGGCAGGCCCTCGTAATACGCGAACGTCTCCGGATCTTCGCTATTATTCTCCACCAGGACGATCTCGTAGTTGGCGTACGTTGCATTCTCGGCAATCGACATCACGCAGGCATCGAGCGTCTCGACGTGGTCCTTGGTCGGAATCACAATGCTCACGAGCGGCGCAGGCTCCGGCAGTGCATAACGCATGCGGTAGACGAACGGCGTCTCGGTCTCCTCGACCTCGCCGTGAACGCCCAAGGCGTCAAAGTGGCGCTGCAACGCAAGACGACCGGCCTCGATGGCGTACGGTTTGCTATCGGCAGAGCCGTCGGCGGTGGAGCCGGGGTGCACACGCCAGTGATATAGCACGTGTGCAACATGCTCAAACCGCGCGCCCGCAGCAAGGCAACGGAGCGTAAGGTCGTAATCCTGGGCGCCCGCGACGTCTTCTGGCGACATACCGATGGAGTCGATCAGGACCTTCTCCACCATCAGAAAATGGGTTACACAGTTATGGCTATAGAGCAGGTCGACGTTGAGCTTGGTCTTAAAGACCGGCTGGCCCCACTCCCCCGTTTTCTGGAACATGTCCTCGTCACAGAACAGGACCTGCGGACGCTCACCCTCGACAGATTTGTTCAACGCGGCAACGTAGTGGAACAATGCATCCGGTTCCAAGATGTCATCGTGGTCCAAGAATACGATGTAATCGCCCGCCACCAGCTGGATGCCTGCGTTGGTGTTGACCACAATGCCGCCATTGTCGGGCAGCTCGATGCGGCGGACGCGCTCGTCGTGAGCGGCTACCGCAAGATTGGCCACCGCATCCCATTCGGGCGAGGCATCCATAAGGAGCAGTTCCCAGTTGTCATAGCTCTGGGCTTGCACCGAGTCCAGCAGCTCGCGCAGGTAGACCCGATCAGTCTTGTAGCACGGCACCACAATGCTCACGAGCGGTCTATAGGCAAAGGCCGCCGAAGCGACACGCTGGCACGCCAAATCGCCCGGCTTTGCGCGATGTTGCTCAAACCAACGTCGATAAGCTGCGTCGTCTGCACGCGCGTCCTTCATGCGGTTCCAGCTGTCATCGAACATGCCGTTGTACAGGCGACCATCCATGGCGCAAAACCCGCTCTGGATCTGCTCCGTGGGATCGCTCACAATCGCGACAAAATCTCGTATATCCTGGGGCATCTCAACGCTCAGATACGTTTTATTGACGCGGCAACCGTTGCGCTGCGGCACATCGACCTGCGATTCAAACACATGCACAGTGACATCGATGGCATTCATATGCGTATCGAAGATCTGGAGCTCAGGTGCGCACTGGGGGTCTCCCGCCCAGGTAACCTCATAGCGCCACACCGCGCCGGCGTCTGCCGGTAAATAGCGAATGGCATCGATCTCGTAGCGACCGCAGCATTCGCCACGCTGCGCATCGCGGATAAGCGCGCACAGCGCAGGCTTTGCTTTGTAGTTAATCTTGGATTCCAACTTGGCCACGCGGCTATCGAGACGAATGGAGCCCAACCTTTGACCACCGGATGCAAAAACGACATCCATCGACGAGCCATCCAAAAACGGAAGCACCAAGACGGCGAGCTCGCGCTCGTAATCGGAAACGGAAGGGCAAAACGCCAGCACACGGCCATGATCGACTGGGAACACCAGCAACGGCACACAAGAACCGCTCGTCGTCGCATGGGCAAACGCTTGAGAACCCTCCTGCTCAATAAGCGCAGCGACATCCTGACCGGCAAAACGAAGCAGCACAAACAGACGGCCCTGACTGCGGCAAAGTGCCAAACGCTTGATACTCATCTACACTTCTCGCTTTCCCAGGGCGTTCGCCGCCATGCGCTTGCAGGCACCCAGACGCCCAAACCTCAAGACGTCGTAATCGAACATGAGCTTTTTGCACGCACGGGCATTGGGGGCCTTACTGGTAAGCGCCGCGCGCACCATAGCGGCAACAGACGGGGCACATTGTGCAAGCGCAGCATCGCTACCCACAGCAGAACCGGCAAGCGCTGTGGCAACGGCAGCAAACACCTTGCCGCAGTCCGAACCCAGCAACCTGAGCGCATCGTACAGCACCAGATCGCATAGGAAGTACGCCAGGTCCTCGGCATGCTGGACATCGAGACCGTCGCGCTGCCAGTCAGCCAGCACCGCGGAGTAAATCTTCACGTGCTCCAGCAGGCGCGTCTCGTCGTCGTAGCGCATGGTGTCCATGAGCGAACCCTTGCGCGCCACGCGGTAGTCATACAGCTTGTTCGAAATAAGCGCGGTCTTGCGCGAGCGACCGTACACGGCAAAATCGAAGACCTGGTCCTCGCCATACTTAACGGTTTCGTCGAACACGATCCCGTTACCCAGCAAAAACTCACGCTTGCAGGCGGTGCGCCATGCAAAGGGGCGAGATGCTTCCTTAAACAGTAGGTCGGAGCTATAGCCTTCAAACGACACATCGCGCGGGCTCAGCACATAGTTAAGCCACGGATACCCCGCCTCCAGCGGATACGGATTCGCACCAAAGGTCAAAACATCACAGCGCTCGCGCTCAAAGGCATCGACGATCACGCGGCATGCATCGGGCGTAAAGCGGTCGTCGGAATCCAAAAACGCGACGATAGGCGCCGTGGACGCAGCGATGCCTGCATTACGCGCACTCGACAGGCCGCCATTGGGCTTATCGACCAGCGTGAAGCGCGCGTCTTTTTCGCAATAGGCGGCCGCAATATCGCGCGAGCCATCCGGCGAGCCATCGTTGACCAGCACGCCCTCCCAATCGGGCATGTCCTGCGCAAGCAGGGAGTCCAGGCACCAGGCCAGGCACTCCTCCACTTTATAGATGGGAACGACAACGGAAATCTTGGGGTTAGCCATAGTCACTCGCTCCTACTGTGCGGCCGGAACGTCATCGGGGTGCGGGTTGTCGCCGTAGGTGCGCTGATACGTCAGCACGCGCCAGACCAGCGACAGGCCGCCAATCTTAAAGTAATGCTTAAACGTATTGAGCTTGCCCGGCTTCTTAAAGTCAAAGCGCGAATCGATATAGGCGCGGGGCGACTTGACCATCAGACGCAAATCGGTCTCGCCACGCGGATCAAACAGCGACAGGTCAAAGCGACCGGCATCCCAATCGGCCTTGAGCTCGGACGAGGCTTTCTTCCAAAACTGCTCGCGCAGTTCATCGACCAAGCGCTCATCATTCCAACGGTACGTATCGACCTTCATGCGCATTAAAATGCCCTGAAGCTGAGCCTTGAGCTCGGGACGCTCGTCCAAAAAGCGCTGCATCTCGACATACTCGTCGCACACGCAAAACACCTTGTTGGGCGAATTAACGGAGCTCTTCTCGTTATCCTGGCGATAGCACAAAATGGGGTCCGCAATAAACGCGGCACGCTCGGCGCAAGCCCAAACCTTAAAGTTAAAGCCTGCGTCCTGATACGAGGCACCCGGCGTGGGAAGGAACCGAATCTGATTGTCGTTGAGGAACTCGCGCCGATAGATAGCCGACCAAATGGAAGGTTTGCGGTAGAAGATGCCCGGGCGATCGACGGGGCGATACGCGGCGCCCGTCATATGCTCGTCGATAATTCCAAACAGCTCACGGCGCTCGCTGGGCGTGGACCAATACAGGTAAAAGTCGCCCTTAACGACATCGGCATGCTCAGCATCGGCCTTGGCGACCAGCTTTTGGAGCGAATCCTCAAACATAAAGTCGTCGGACTCAAGGATGCCCACGTACTCGCCGCGCGCCATCTCCAGGCCGCGGTTCATCGAGTCGCCGTAGCCGCTGTTGGCCTTGTCGATCATCTTTACACGGGGGTCGCGCTCCATGTACTCGCGGATGATATCTGGCGAACTATCGGTAGAACCGTCGTTGATGCAGATGATCTCGATGTCCTTGAGCGTCTGCGCCACGGCGGAATCGAGGCACTCGCGCAGGTAGCGCTCAACATTGCAGATGGGAACAAGCAGCGAAACTTTAGGGGTATCAGAGTTCTGCAAGAGAACCTCCTGTTGAATAGCGTGTAACAGGGTTATTTTAGCAGCCGAGTTGCGGCGGGCGGCAGCGCTTGGAATTAGAGAAAGCGCTCCAGGCAGGCTTTGAGACCGCGAGTCGAAAGATAGAACAGCGTGGCATCTGCCATCGAAAAGCCCGAGGTCGTCGCAACGAACTTGTGGGCAACACGGCAAACAGCGCCCTTGGCAGGCATATCTGCCCAGTCCGTTCCCAAAAACGTCGCGAGGTCCATGTTGACGCGAGCCGCCACGCGATGGAAGTCATCGGCATCCAAGCGCGCCAGGTCGAACACAATTAGGTCCAAAAACCAAGTTATCAGCTCGCCGGGACACAGGTCCAAAAGACCGTAGGCCGCCCAGCCCTCCAAGACCTCCTCGAGCATCCTCATGTGGGCGTCAAGCTTTTTGGCACGAGCCTCGGCACTGTTGAACTCGTGCGTCGCCGATTCGCTCTCCATCACGTAGTGGTAGAACTTGTCCGGCATGACGACGGTCTTACGGGCAAGCGCATAAGCCGCAAATTGGAAGACGACGTCCTCGCCCAAAGCCAAACCGGGGGCGAAGCGAATGCCTTCGCGATTGAGCAGCTCGCACGAAAAAGCCGCACGGCAGGCATAGGGCTGCGCATTCGAATGG
Organism: uncultured Collinsella sp.; assembly: GCA_900545665.1. Lineage (GTDB taxonomy): Bacteria > Actinomycetota > Coriobacteriia > Coriobacteriales > Coriobacteriaceae > Collinsella. The sequence goes on along the minus strand of UQZU01000025.1, from coordinate 26,831 downwards.
AACAGCAGTTGGGGATCACGGGCGCCGAAGGTACCAGCTTTGGGGCTCATGAGTTGCTGGACGCGCTTGGGGGCAGCATCGGCAGGTTCACAGACGCCGCCAAAAACGGCGGCCTCGGCATCTGCAGACTCCATGGAATGCAGCACGTGCTCGACCGTCCGGGCATCGATGTAATCGTCGGCGTCCACAAAAAAGACGGTCTCGCCCTCGGCGACATCGATACCGGCATTTCGAGCACACGAGACGCCCGCGTTTTCCTGGTCAATCACCAGTACGCGATTGTCGGCCTGCGCGATCTGGCGCAACACGTTCAACGAATCATCAGTCGAACCGTCGTTGACGCAGACAACCTGAATCGAGCGCTCGGACTGGGCCAACAGCGAATCGAGGCATCGCTGAATGGAGCGCGCAGAGTTGTAAACGGGGACGACAATGGTAGCTTTAGGACACGAGGCCTCTCCCATGTCGACCTACCCCCTCAGCGATTCGATGAGGAAGGCAGCGACCACGCCTGGGCCTCCAACCGAGGCGTAATACTTAGCACGCCCCAAGGCACCATCCGTCGCGAAACTCGGATGCTCGTCAACCCAGCCCTCAGGATCTTTGAGGATGGCAGCGAGATTTGCGCGCTTCCACGGCTTGAGGTCGTCAAGCGAAAAGTCCCCGGCGTCCAAGGCCGCTTGGAACTCCTTGGCCATCTGAACCAGGAACTCCTTATAGAACTTAGGCGCCAGGCGCACGTAGTTCCACATGTACGAATCGTACTTAATGAGCTGATTGAACTTGAGCATGCGCGCGACATCGCCGCTTGCGTGGCCGCGGGCATAATCCTCTCGAATCCAACGCTCAATCTCGGCATACTCGGTATTGACGCAAAAGACCTTAGCCGAAGAATTGACCGAGGAATTCTCGTTGTCCTGGCGATACGACAACACGGCATCATGCAGGTAAACAGCCTTATCGGCACACGCGATAACCTTAAAGGCGAATGACGTGTCCTGAAAGGATGCCCCTGGAGTCGGCAAGAACTTGATGCCGTTGCGCTCAAGAAAATCGCGACGGTACACGGCCGACCAAATCGACGGCTTTTGCTTAAAGAACTGCGTCGTGTCGCTCGGGTGCACCGGCTTGTCGCAGTCCTTGGCCTTAAACATCTCGTGCAGCGAACGGCGCTCCTCGGGCTTAGACCAGTAGAAATCAAAGTTCGCCTTCGCAAAGTCGGCATTATTGCTATCGGCGGCCGAGACAAGCTTTTCGAGTGCGTCGGGCGCCATAAAGTCATCGGACTCCAAGATGCCAACGTACTTGCCACGCGCCATCTCCAGGCCGTGGTTCATCGAGTCGCCGTAGCCGCTGTTGGCCTTGTCGATCATCTTGACGCGCCCATCGCGCTCCATATACTCGCGGATAATCGCCGGCGAGTTGTCGGTCGACCCGTCGTTAATGCAGATGATCTCAATATCCTTGAGCGTCTGCGCCAGGGCGGAATCGAGGCACTCGCGCAGGTAGCGCTGAACATTGTAAATGGGAATAAGCAGCGACAGAACAGGGCTGCCAGAGGCGTTAGTAGACAAATGTGCTCCTTAGGAAATACCTGTCGTTTCATGGTATCAAAGGGTCAGCACGCCAGCGGGCGTTTATATAATCTATGGAGCCTCTTGCGGGCAAAGCAGCCCCACGTCATGCGGCGGGCCCATGGCAGGTTCCTGCGTTTTATTCAAAGCTTGCCGCCAAGGTGCGCCGAGCCTTTACAATAGGACAGTCCCAAGGACGTATTCGATAGCTTCCGTGCAGCGCATGCGCGCCGCACGTGAAAGGATATATTGCCCCATGCCTTCAACCCTTCCCGCTCCCATCGACAAGCTCGCCATCGTCGTCGTAACGTACAAGCGCCAGGAACTCCTGGCCAACTTGTTCGACTCCATGACCGAGCTCACGGCAGCGCCCTGGCGCATCGTGATTGTCGATAACGAAAATTCGCGCGAGACCGAGGCCATGTGCTCCGCATTCAACGAGCGCCTGGCCAACCTGTGGGGCATCGACACCGAGCAACCCGACGCGCAGGGCGGCACCGACCGTGTCATCTACGCCCCGCAGCTCGAAAACGGCGGCGGTGCGGGCGGCTTCTCCGCCGGCACTAAATGCGCCTACGACCTGGGCGCCCAATGGTTCTGGGTGATGGACGACGACGTGCTCGTCATCCCCGAAGGCATCGAGCGTCTTGCCAAGTGGACTGACCGCTACGATGTCATCCAGGGTTCGCGCCTGGACTTTGACGGCGGAGCCTTCTTTTGGCAGTACCAGCTCATCCTTTCACTCGGCATCCCTAACCCCATCGCCAAGTGGGACCTGGGACCCGAGGGCTACCGCGCCATGAACCAGCTGTGCTTTGAGGGCGGCATGTTCTCGCGCCGCGTGGTCGACAAGATTGGCCTGCCCGACGCGCGCTTCTTTATCTACGGCGACGATGCCTGCTACGGCTACGTAGCCAGCCAGCACTTCCCCGCCGCCGTGGTCGCCGACGTGGTGCTCAAGCGCGCCCGTGCCGTCTCTAACTGGGATATCGCCGGCAAACGCCAGCTCAACTCTACGAGCGACACCAACCGCTACTACATCATGCGCAACCGAGGCTTCCTCGCTCGCTATATGCAGATCTACGGTGACTACCACCCCATGTTGTTCCGCCTGGGCAATGCCGCGACCTTCTGCAAGGAATTCATTCGCCTGGCTGCCGTTGACAAGTGCTTTAAGACCGGTATTCCGGCGCTGCGACGCGGCATGAAGGACGCCCGCAAGATCATCAAGGATCCCAACTGGAAGCCCATGCCGCCCATGAAGGATACCGAGTAACGGAAGCCGGAAACATCTCGGCGCTTAAAGCCGCTGGCACACCGTAGCCACATGCTGCCCATCAAAACCGAACCCCCAGCGCATGCGACCCACGCCGGGGCGCGGTACACGGATTTCGTCGATGCCATCGCGCTCTATGTCGAGTAGCGACTGCACGGCCAGCAATTCCAACCCCAGCGCATCCACATCGGGGTCATACATCATATTGATCGTTATAAGCGGGCGCTCGTCCAGCATGCCAATCGTATCGGCTATGTCGAACACAGCGCCCGTAGGAAAAACCTGGATGTCCCAGCGATCCGCGCCACGCTTTCGCCTCGAGGCAGGATTGGCATAGCCCGGCAATCCAAAGCAGAGTCCCTGCAAGAGCAGGTGATATGGCAGCGGCGCATCTGCGTCGGTCGCGTCGATTCCCGCATCTCCCAGGATGCGGTCAAGCGCCTGCTTCACCGCGCCCTCATCCCCAAGGCACAACCCGTCGCGAAACGTATCGACGTCTCGAACGTCCTCGGCAGCACGCTCAAACCAATCAATAATCACCAGACGAAAGGCCTGGCGAAGCTCGTTATTGGGCAACCGCAGAGCACGGGAGCAGATGTCGTGCTCCGGTTCCTCAGTCATATCTGTCGTCAGGAAACCGGACAGATACAGCGCCGTCCACAGGCCATCATCAGGCGAGGCCTCTGGCCCCGCAGCGCCCAAACCAAGCGAGACCTCAACGCATCCATGAGCCTCGAGCAAATCGAACAAGACCGAAAGGCGGTCGAGATTCCACCCGGCAACTACCCTACTCAGGCAATCGGCATACCCATACAGATCGGCTCGCACAGGCGCTGTGCAGCCTCGGTCCAGAAAACCGATCACACGCGTCGGACTCGAGCAATAGGCCCTGCCAAACCGATATCCCTCGAGCCATTCACGCGCATCATCCAGGTATTCCTCGCGTCCAGCATGACTCAACAGAGCCTCAACCTCGGCATCCGAAAAGCCGAACCAACGGTCGCACCACGTCGAAAGGGGCGTCGAAAGACGATACGAGCAGCCGCGCGAAGAAAGCGCCTCCTCGGCAGGACCGGGACGCTCCCCCATCAGACACGTCAACCGTAGCGAATGGCCCGCGGTGGCAATGGCGTCGAACAGCACGCGATCGAGCAGCTCCGCCGGACCGACGACGGAAGCGTCCCTCGCGCTCGCACAGCACGACCACGCCGCGTCGTACCCATCAACGAGCAATACAACCTGCTCATCGCAGGCAATCTCCAGCAGCTCAATGAGCAGACCAAGCGCCGAGTCAACCTCGGCCTCGCTCGCCACGCCACGCGCAACGCGTTCAATGTGACGTACCTTGTCTCGAGCTAAATCCGGAGCTTCCAAGAGTGGCATCAAGCGAGCGCATTCGCCCGAAAGAGCATCACGCACGACGTCGACAACAGAGGCACCACGCCTCGCAGCGCCAGAAAAGTCCAGCGATATCACTGGATAGCACGCATACTCATTCCGATAGCGCCTGCCATCCGCACCCCAAATCAGAGTATCGGCAAACGAAATCCGACCGGCGCGACCGACTGCGGGACGCTCCAGAAAAGCCTTGAGCATCGACAAGTTCATGCTCTTGCCAAAACCCTCGGGTCGGCAGCACACCATAACGGACGCATCGCAATCCAGCACATCGGCAATAAACATGGTCTTGTCGACCAGCGTGCAGCAACCAAGAGCCTCCGCATAGTCGTGCATGCCAATGGGCAAAGCCGCATCGTCGGCACAGCCGATCAAACGCACGCCAAAGCCGTCAGCACAACCATTATTTGCCTGTTCAGACACAAAAACGTTCCCCCTAAATCGCAACACGATGCCAATTGTAATGACCGCCTCGCGCGTACCGATGTCGCCGCGCAAACATATCGGGCAACGGTAGCAACAAGAGGTGTGAGGGAGCACAACTAATCGTTGCACAACAAAACGGGGCCCGATGCATTCGCACCGGACCCCGTCCCGACTATTTAGTTATCTGGCAACTGAGAGCCTACTCCTCAGAGTCGTCCTCTCCAGAAGCTTTCTTCTGCTGATCGAGCTTATGCTTACCACTTACGATAGACGTAGCGCCCAGCGTGGCCAAGCTCGCGCTGGCAAGGCTCGCCATCACAATCAGATCGCCCGTCTTGGGCATGTTGCCGCCCGAGGACTTGGTAGCTGTAGTCGTCGTGGTCGTGGTGGTCACCGTTTTGGAGTCATTTTGCTCCTGATTCTGGTTGTCAGCACCGCTCTTGTCGTCGTCTTCGGACTGTTTCTTTTCGTCCTCGGTCTTTTTCTTTTCGCCCTCGGTTTTGCTCTTGTCCTTCTTCTGAGCGGATTTGTCGTCCTTCTCCTCAGAGCTAGAACCCTTATCGGATTCGGTCTTCTCGGAAGCCTTGTCCTTGGAGTCGCCCTTTGCGGCTTCGGTCTTTTCCGTGGAAGCCTGATCAGAGTTGTCCTTGTTCTGGGCCGAGCCGTTATTGACGCCAGCCATCAGCGAAGAACCCAGCGTAGAACCAAGCTGCTCGGAGAAAGAAGGCTTCTTGTCCGGCGAAGCAACGGGAGCGTCCGGCGCCTTATTCGAATCGTCCTTGGAAGCATCGGAATCAGGGGTTGCGTCAGAGCCGGAGCCGTTGTTAGAGCCGGTGTCAACGGACGAATCGCTCGAGCCGGTAGATGAGTTAGAGGTGTCAGCGCCGGTCGAACCAGAAGCGTCGCTGTCCGTATTGCCGGCAGAGCTTGAAGGCGAATCGCCCGCAGCAGAGCCGTTCGAATCGGAGCCGTTCGAGGTAGAGCCGTCGTTGGTAGTGCCACCAGCAGAGCCATTACCGTCAGCATCGGTCGAGGGCGCATCCATCCTGTCATCGCTGGCATCGTCACTCGAGTCGTCATTCGAATCAGTTGTCGGCGAGGGCGCCGGTGTGGGCTCGGGCTGCACGGGCGTCGCGGCGGCAGCCTCGTCCTCAGCGATATAAACCAAGCAGTCCTTTAGCTCGTTGCGGTAGCGGTTCTTCCAGCCCTCATGATACTGGGGTTGGCTCGAATACTTGGTCGCCACGTTATTGACCACGCTGTTGGAAAGCGCCGTCACAAACTCGCGATCGGACATATCGTTGGAAAGATTCGCCCAGCGGAAGAAGTCCCTGCAGCCACCGGTGCCACACATGTTGGTGATGCTCCACACCATGCCCTTGACGCAATCGGCACGGCCCGAAATATCAATACCAAGGCCGCTCTTGAGCCACGCCTCGGTCACCGCATAGTACGAGTTGTACGCATAGGCATCTTGAAGTGCTGAGAACTCAACAGGATCGGTGTTGTACGCACCTTGGAAGGCATCCTGAGTGATATGGCCCAACTCGGTGAGCTGACCGTTCTCGTACATGGCATTGCTCGTGTTGGAAATCTCGCTGCCGCGATCAATCGCACCCTTGAGCATGCTGTATTTTTCGGGGCTGTAGTTGTAGACCTGCTTCATAAACGGAATGAGCGACCAGCGGCGATCAAACTGATAGTAGCCCAGTGCGTTATAGCCGTCACCGTACGAAAAGCCCTGGTTGTAGTTGCCATGGCTCTCGTACTTGGTAAAGTACTTCATCTCGGGAGTCACGTTGACAAACGAAACGCCCTGGACCGACCTCAGCACGCCCGAGAAGGACTGCTGGGTGTAGAGACCCTTATCGATATCGGTGGCATCCGAGGCAACGCCCGGCGTGGGCTCCTCGGCAGCGGCGGGTGCCGGCGCGGAAACGGCGCCAAACGAAAGCGCCAACGTCAGGCCCGCGACAATAGCAGAATGCTTGGGCTGCATAAGATCCTCCCTGCATTGGTGTAGTTAAAGTGCAGTTTGCAAAGATAAGAGTAAGTATTGCAGCTCGCCCGTTGTTGCACAACAACCCCTCGGTAAACGGCAACAACCCTCCGCGAAATCTTAAGGAATTAAACAAACTGGTCGTCGGGCGCCAACAGAAGCTCGCCGTAACGCTCCATCAGCCCGTCCCTCAGCTGGCAGAATGCGGGGATATAGACGTTCAAGATGCGCTGAATCAAATCTTGAGCGAGCTTGTTGTCATAGATATGGACGTTCGTATTGCGGTCTCTGAGCATATCTAGCCAGGCTGCCTCATCAATAAAGTCGTAGAATCGGTACGACTCCTTCAAGATGGCGCGAGGAGACCCCGACGCGGCAAGCGTGGCGCCCTCATACTCGAGCAGACGCTTAAGAAGCTTCCAGCTCAGTTCAAATTGAAGATTGAACTTATTAATCAATCCACTCTGAACAAAATCATTGTTGAGATCCTGATTGGGCGCATCCTCAAGATTCGCCAAGGCGCTGACAAAGTTCTCATATTTTTTCATACAGAATCACACCATCCCTGGCAATTTCATCGAGCAATTGCTGCGATAAGGACTCGTCGAGATTGACGACATCTACATCTAAAAGAGTATCAAGACGTTCATCGATCAAATATGAGAAGCGGCCGAAATCCCGGCAACCTGCTACGGCGATGTCAATATCGCTCTTGGGCAAGTTGTCACCTCGAGCGCGAGACCCAAACAGCACGACCTTCTCGGCGTCACATTCCCGAGCAAAAACTTCGATTTGCTTGTACACCTTGTCGAGAGATGCCATTTGCACCCCTACAGCTTAATGTCAAAGTTGATCTCGGGAACGGTGGCTAGGTCGGCCAACGTCACGCCGTCGACGTACTTTTCGATCACGTCGTCCAGCCCGCGCCAGAACTTGACGGTGGAGCACAGGTCGCTGCGGGTACAGCTGTTATCGATGCCATCGCACGCCACCGGGGCCGTGCTGCCCTCGACGGCACGCAGGATGTCGCCGGCACGCACTTCGGCCGGGTCCTTGGCCATCATGTAGCCGCCGCCCTTGCCACGCACGCTCTTAAGCAGACCAGCCTTCATAAGCGGACGAACCAGCTGCTCCAGATACTTTTGCGAGATATGCTCGCGGTCGGCGACCTCGCGCAGAGCAATCTTGCCCTCGGCGTCACCAAGCGCTGCGATATAAATCATCAAACGGAGGGCATAGCGGCCCTTGGAAGAAATGAGCATACCTACCCTTCCATAACGCTGGGGACAAGCACTGCCGATGAATTTGTCCCACAATCTGAAAAGTCGAGTGGATTAGTCGGGTTTTCCCTTGACTAACGCCGAACCCATAGTAACTTTATTCCGAGAAGATTCCTAGGGTTTCGTACACCCGTGAGTACACCATATACAGAGAGGAAGAGCATGAGCGCAAATCCGCTGCTTTCCATCGAGGGCCTCACCGCCTCTGTGGACGAGAAGACCATCCTCCACAACGTCAACCTCAACGTCGCCGCCGGCGAGACCCATGTGCTGATGGGCCCCAACGGCGCCGGCAAGTCCACCCTCGGCCACCTGGTCATGGGCGACCCCGTCTATACCGTCAACGACGGCCGCATCGTCTTTGACGGCCAGGACATCACCGAGCTCACCACCGACAAGCGCTCGCGCGCCGGCCTGTTCCTGAGCTTCCAGGCCCCGGTCGAGATCCCCGGCGTGCCGCTGTCGAGCTTTTTGCGCGCCAGCATCGCCGGCCGCCCCGGCCTGGAGATGAAGGGCAAGGAGTTCCGCCGCCGCGTCAAGGAGCTCGCTGCCGAGCTCAACATGGACACCGCCTACCTCAACCGCGAGCTGGGCGTGGGCTTCTCGGGCGGCGAGAAAAAGAAGGTCGAGATGCTCCAGCTTCTGCTGCTGCAGCCCAAACTCGCCATCCTGGACGAAACCGACTCCGGTCTGGACGTCGACGCGCTTTCCACCGTCAGCCACGGCATGGACGCCTACCGCAAGAGCTGCGACGGCTCCATGCTCATCATCACGCACAACACGCGCATCCTGGAGCACCTGGATGTCGACCGCGTCCACGTTATGGTCAAGGGCCACATCGTGCGCGAGGACGACGCCTCGCTGATCCCCTGGATCGACAAGAACGGCTTTGAGACCTTCGAGCGCGAGGCCGCCGAGCAGCGCGCCCAGGCCGAGGCCGCCGCTGCCGAGCAGCAGGCGTAAAGGGGCGACGCAATGACCAAGAACCGCACCGAGGTCGCGGACATCGACCGCAGCCTCTACGACTTCACCTATGGCGAGGAGGGATTCGAGCGCCTCGACGCCGGCATCACGCCCGACATCGTGCGCGAAATCAGCGCCAAGAAGGACGAGCCGCAGTGGATGCTCGACCTGCGCCTCAAGTCCCTCGAGATCTTTAACCGTTTCCCGGATCCGACGTGGGGTCCCTCCATCGAGGGTCTGGACATGGACAACATCGTCACCTACGTCAAGCCCAACACTGACCAAAAGCACGACTGGGAGTCGGTGCCCGACGACATCAAAAACACCTTTGAGCGCCTGGGCATCCCCGAGGCCGAGCGTAGCTACCTGGCGGGTGTCGGCGCGCAGTACGACTCCGAGCTCGTCTACCACAACATGCAGGACACCGCGTCCAAGATGGGTATCGTCTACTCCGGCATCGAGGAGGCCCTGCACGACCCGCAGTGGGAGCCGCTCATCCACGAGAAGTTTATGACGCTCATCCCGCCCACCGACCACAAGTTTGCGGCCCTGCACGGCGCCGTGTGGTCGGGCGGCTCGTTTGTCTACGTGCCCAAAGGCACCAAGCTCGACTTCCCGCTGCAGAGCTACTTCCGCCTCAATGCCAAGGGCGCCGGCCAGTTTGAACACACGCTCATCATCGTCGAGGACGACGCCGACCTGCACTTTATCGAGGGCTGCTCCGCGCCCAAGTACAACGTGGCCAACCTCCACGCCGGCGCTGTGGAGCTCTTTGTGGGCAAGCGCGCGCACCTGCGCTACTCGACCATCGAAAACTGGTCCAAAAACATGTACAACCTCAACACCAAGCGTGCGCGCGTGGACGAGGATGGCGACATCGAGTGGATCAGTGGCTCCTTCGGTAGCCACGTGGGTTATCTCTACCCCATGAGCGTGCTCAACGGCCGTCGCGCCCGCTCGAGCTTTACCGGCATCACCTTTGCCGGCGCCGGCCAGAACCTCGATACCGGCTGCAAAGTCGTGCTCAACGCGCCCGAGACCTCAGCGACCGTCGAGACCAAGGGCATCTCCAAGAGCGGCGGCATCCAGACCTTCCGTAGCTCCATCGTGGCCACGCCCAAGGCCGAGGGCTCCAAGGCAACCGTGAGCTGCCAGTCGCTGATGCTCGACGACCAAAGCCGCTCCGACACCATCCCCGCCATGGACATCCGCGCCAAGAACGTCGACATCGGCCACGAGGCCACCATCGGCCGCATCGGCGACGACAAGGTGTTCTACCTTATGAGCCGCGGTATCTCGGAGGAAGAGGCCCGCACCATGATCGTAAACGGCTTTGCCAACCCGGTCTCCAAGGAGCTGCCGCTGGAGTACGCCGTCGAGATGAACAACCTGATCAAGCTCGAGATGGAAGGAGCGATCGGATAATGAAACAGGAAACCAACACCGCTGCTACCACGCTCGAGCAGGTCAACGCGATGCCGGCTGCCACTTGGGGCTGGCTGAAGATGAATCAGACCAAGCTCGAGCTCTCTGACGAGCTTGCCGCCGCTCCCACCGAGACCATTGAGGTCGAGGGCTTGGACGAGCAGTTTACCGGCGTGGCAGACGCGTTCGACGCCGCCATGGACGCCATGGCCGAGCGCTTCCCCGAGCGCCGTGCCTCCGCCCCCGGTGATGCCGCCGGCCGCGCCCGCATCACGCCCGAGACCGAGCTCGACGTGCCCGCAACCTCCGTCTACCAGGCCGGCGCCATTAAGCTCGAGGAAGAGCTCTCCCCTGCTGAGGCCTTCGAAACCGGCATGGGTGAGGCTGCCTACGCCTACTTGGCCGAGCACGCTACCAAGCGCATCGTCATCGATGTGCCCGCATACAAGCACGCCACGGTTACCGTGCGCGAGAGCGGTGTCGATGCAGCCGCGGCCATCGCCGCCATCGACGTCGTCGCCCGTCCCCAGTCGACGCTCGATCTGCTTATTGCCCTGGACTCCCCCGTTGCCGGCGAGGGCGTCGTGGGATCCGTGCTGCGCGTGTGCGCCCACGAGTACGCCACCGTCAACGTGGCCTGCACGCAGACGCTCGACGATAGCTGGATCGCACTCGACGACACCGGCCTGTTCCTGGACGAGGGCGCGCGCGTCAACGTGCAGCACACCGTCCTGGGCGCTGGCGCCAGCGCCACCGGCCTTGCCGGCGACCTGCTGGGCGATACCGCCAAGGTCACCATCGATACTGACTACCTGGGCGCCCGAGAGCAGGTGCGCGACTTTAACTACGAGCTGCGCCACCGCGGTCGCAAGACCGAGTGCGAGATCGACGCCAACGGCGTGCTGACCGGCACGTCCAAGAAGGTCTACCGTGGCACCATCGACCTCGTGCACGGCTGCAAGGGTGCCGTCGGCACCGAACGCGAGACGGTGCTCTTGGCCAACAAGGGCGTCGACAACAAGACCGTCCCCGTCATCCTCTGCGACGAGGACGACGTCGCCGGCAACCACGGCGCCACCATCGGCCACGTCCGCGACGAGCAGCTGTTCTATCTCGCCTGCCGCGGCCTTGACCAAAATGCCGCCGAGGACCTGTTCATCCGCGCCAAGCTGGAGGACGCCGCGCTTTCCGCGACCGACGAGCGCACCCGCGCCGCCGTCGTCCGCTTGGGCAACAACCTGATCGACAACTTTGAAGAGGAGCTCGCATGATCGACACCGAGCACGTTAAATGCGATACCTGCACTGCCCCCGAGCCCATGGAGCTCGACGCCAGCGACGAGGCTTCGCGCGGCTGGCCCACCGTAGACATCGAGACCAACCCCTACAAGGCGCAGTTCCCGCTCTTCCAGCAGCACCCCGAGATCGCCTTCCTCGATAGCGCCGCCACCGCGCAGCGCCCTGCCTGTGTGCTCGACGCCGAGCGCGACTTCTATCAGCGCATGAACGCCAACCCCCTGCGCGGCCTGTACTCGCTGTCCGTCGAGGCAACCGACGCCATCGCGAAGGTCCGCCAGCAGATCGCCGACCTCATCGGCGCCTCACAGGCCAACGAGGTCGTCTTCACCCGCAACACGAGCGAGTCGCTCAACCTGGTCGCCAAGAGCTTTGCACCCACGGTGCTCGAGCCCGGTGACGAGGTCGTCATCACCATCATGGAGCACCACTCCAACCTGATTCCGTGGCAGCAGGTCTGCCGCGAGACCGGCGCCAAGCTCGTCTACCTCTACCCCACCAAGACCGGTCAACTCACCACCGAGGAGGTTCTGTCCAAGGTGGGCCCCAAGACCAAAATCTTGGCCGTGGGTCAGGTGTCTAACGTGCTGGGCGTCGAGAACCCGGTCAAGAATCTCGGCAAGCTCGTGCACAAGTACGGCGGCTATCTGGTCGTCGACGGCGCGCAGTCGCTGCCGCACATGCCGGTCGATGTGGCCGATCTGGGCGCCGATTTCTTTGCCTTTAGCGCGCACAAGGCCATGGGCCCCATGGGCATCGGCGTGCTGTGGGGCAAGATGGACCTGCTCAACGCCATGCCGCCCATGCTCACCGGCGGCGAAATGATCGACTCTGTCACCGAGCAGGAAGCCGTCTGGGCGCCCGTCCCCGAGAAGTTCGAGGCCGGCACGCAGGACGCCGCCGGCATCTTCGCCACGGGCGCCGCCCTTGATTACCTGGTCAACACGGTGGGTTACGAGAACATCCAGGCCCGCGAGCAGGCACTCGTCCACTACCTGATGGGCGAGCTCATGCAGCTCGACTTTGTCCAGATCATCGGCTCCATCTATTGGGACAACCACCACGGCGTTGTGAGCTTTAACGTCAAGGGCATCCACCCGCACGACGTCGCGAGCATCATGGACATGGACGGCGTCTGCATTCGCGCCGGCCACCACTGTGCACAGCCGCTGCTCACCTGGCTGGGCGTCGAGAACCTCGCCTGCTGCCGCGCCAGCGTGGCCTTCTACAACGACAAGGCCGACATCGACAAGTTCATCGCCGGCCTACATCACGTTTGGAGCACGTTCAATGGGTAATCTGTACACCTCCACCACATTTATGGAGCACAACTCGCACCCCGACTATAAGTACGAGATGGATGCTCCCACGCACGAGCACGACGGCATCAACCCCAGCTGCGGAGACGAGCTCACTCTGCAGCTGCGTGTCGAGAACAACGTGATCGAGGAGGCCTCCTTTACCGGCCACGGCTGCGCCATCAGCCAGGCCAGCGCCGACATCATGGCCGACCTCATCACCGGCGAGACCGTCGAGGAAGCTCACCGCCTGGCAGAGCTCTTCCTCGCCATGATCCGCGGCGAGCAGCTCTCCGAGGAAGACCTGGAAGACCTGGACGAAGCCGCCCAGCTCCAGGACATCTCGCACATGCCCGCCCGCGTCAAATGCGCCGAGCTCGCCTGGCGCACCCTCGACGGCATGCTCGAGGGGCAAGCTAACCAGTAGTTTATGCCCCGAATCCAAGGTTTTTGATTGCCGAGCCGCCCGATACGGGCGGCTCTGTTTTTACCTAATGAGCGCGAACGCACAAAGTCCGCGCGTCCGGCGCCCCGTCTGACATTTGCCACACAGCCAGACGCGAGCACGGGCGTTTTCCACAGCACCAAAGGCCTGCGGCAGGGCCCCGGGCCCGCCAAGCAATGCGCCAAGCCCCGTTCTGCGAAGCTCCGACTCGCTTCGCGCCTGCCGCAGACGGGTCCCATAGGGAGCGGCGTGCATTTTTGCGAGTATTCAGCACGCCAAGCTGTGTGTATACGCATCGAAAGCGTTAATCAACGTCTTTAGGCGCATATATATTGTGCTTTAGAACAAGCATCGCGGTCTGACGGGACGCAGGCACGCGCTTCGGGGGCGCAACGGCGGGAATCAATAGCTTCGGGACCCGTATGTTGCAAGATTGCGGCGGTGCCGACAGCAACACGATGCTGAAAACTCCGTTTTTTGCACGGCGCAGACGGGGGTAGGCACGGGCAAACCCGGACCGAGCCGTTATTTTATGCAAGATGGCGATTTTTCTATGCATATTAAGAAGTGCAGTTACCGTACCAAGCTTTTAGAACAATGGTTGTGGCATATGGGCGACCCCAGCTGCGGTGCACAGGCAGTCCTACGCCACGTTTCGGCCAGTCTGCACCGCCGTTCGTGCACAGGCACGCACGATACGAGAAACGGTACTTTTGCCAATCCCCGTATATCGCTCAATCTGACGCACCGTAAAACCGGCATCGTGCAATCCAAGAATGACGATATTGCGCTGCGCCGACGGCGCGGCTTTAACCCCGTGGAGCGGAACCCCGAGGCTCTTCGCCATCTTGTCGGCAAAGGCGTGGCGTTCCCACTCCGTCTCTTTCATATCGCCCAGCGCTGGCTCGCCGCCGTCGGGCGTCGAAAGCGAATGGGTAATAAAGCCCTCGGCAGAACCAAAAAGCTCAAGCACGCAAGAAGGATCAGAAAATCCCCTCGCGACATCAGTCGCGTCACCGTCGTAAGCGCGCAAATGCTCGGCAAAGCTGCTCCAGGGATAACGCTCGATTAAGCTGATGCCAGCCTCCTGCGGATCGGCGTGTACGGAACGAATAGCCTCCATCACCTGCCAGTCGGTATCGAGCGAACGCCGGTCAAAACGGTTCTGGAACAGATGGCCTGTGCGCCCCGTGCGTTTATTGAACCGCCGCGCGTACGTCAAAAGCAACCGGTGCATCGCCGCGCTCATCCTGTCCTCGTAATCTGCAAGCACCAAATGCACGTGAGTGCCCATAAGACACCAGGCGATAACCGTCACGCCCTCCTCGCGGCAGCACTCGCGCATCAGCTCCAAAAACTCCCATCGGTCTTCATCGCCCTCAAAGATGAGCTGCTTGCCCGTACCGCGGGCACAGACATGGTAAAAGCCGGTAACCGTTCTCCAAACGCGCTGCATGGCGCTCCCTTCGCCGGGATCTGCTTACCATCCAATACAGCACGATTGAAGCGTGCCATCAAAACATTCACGCAAAACAATACACTCGCGCGGCCAAAGGCAGCAAACAGGCGGCGAACGGCACCGTTGCAACAGGTCAACCACTGCAACGCTTGCAAGAGCGGACCAAAAGCTTGCCCAAGACGGACCCCCTCTACGGAAGTCCATGACCACAGAACATAGAGTTAAACCGTTTCAATTAAAACTTCAGGACTTCTCGCTACGAAAACTGAGCCGTTCGCCGAATATTCCGTGCATTTCGCGGTATTATAGGGGCTGCATGTCATGTCCCTTTCGAAGGGTCGCCCGGCAATCGCCAGCCACGACCCCCAGACGGGACGCCAACACGATAGAGAGGAGAGGCATGCAGTACTCACAGGAAGTGGAGAACATGTGCCCCGTTGCCAAGGGTGCATACCACGGCCCCGCACCCATCCCCGAGGAGGGCAAGTGGGTCCAGGCTAAGGAGATTTCCGACATCTCCGGTCTTACGCACGGTGTGGGTTGGTGCGCACCTCAGCAGGGCGCCTGCAAGCTCACGCTGAACGTCAAGGACGGCATCATCGAGGAGGCCCTCGTTGAGACCATCGGCTGCTCGGGCATGACCCACTCTGCCGCCATGGCTTCCGAGATTCTTCCCGGTAAGACCATCCTCGAGGCCCTCAACACCGACCTCGTCTGCGACGCCATCAACGTTGCTATGCGCGAGATCTTCCTGCAGATCGTTTACGGCCGCAGCCAGACCGCGTTCTCCGAGGGCGGCCTGCCCGTGGGCGCCTCCCTCGACGACCTCGGCAAGGGCCTTCGCTCTCAGGTCGGCACCATGTTCGGCACCAAGGCCAAGGGCGCTCGTTACCTCGAGCTCGCTCAGGGCTACGTCACCCGCATGGCTCTCAACGACAAGAACGAGATCATCGCATTCGAGTTCCTGAACCTCGGCAAGTTCACCGACGCCGTTAAGGCCGGCAAGACCCCCGAGGAGGCCATCGCTGGCGCTATGGGCCACTATGGTCAGTGGGAGAACGCTGCCAAGTACATCGACCCGCGCACCGACGAGGAGACTCACTCCGTCGCCAGCGTGTTCCCGGTTCACGAGTAGAAAGGGAGGGAAATAACTATGACTGTTACGTTCGAAGGTTACGAGCGCCGCGCTGACAAGATCAACAAGTGCCTCGCCGACAACGGCATCGCCTCCCTCGAGGAAGCTCTGCAGATCTGCACCGACAAGGGCTTCAACCCGCGTGAGATCGTCAACAACACCCAGTCCATCGCCTTCCAGAATGCCGAGTGGGCCTACACCCTCGGTTGCGCTCTCGCTGTCAAGCGTGGCGCCAAGTCCGCTTCTGAGGCTGCCGCCATCATCGGCGAGGGCATCCAGGCCTTCACCGTTCCCGGCTCCGTCGCCGAGGACCGCAAGGTCGGTCTGGGCCACGGCAACCTGGGCGCTATGCTGCTCTCCGACGACACCGAGTGCTTCGCCTTCCTGGCCGGTCACGAGTCCTTCGCTGCCGCTGAGGGTGCTATCGGCCTGGCTCTGAACGCCAACAAGGCTCGCAAGAAGCCGCTGCGCGTCATCCTCAACGGTCTGGGCAAGGACGCTGCTCAGATCATCGCCCGCATCAACGGCTTCACCTACGTGAAGACCCAGTTCGACTACTTCACGGGCGAGCTCAAGGTCGTCGAGACCATCCCCTACTCCGATGGTCCCCGCGCCGCCGTCAACTGCTACGGCGCCGACGACGTCCGCGAGGGCGTTGCCATCATGTGGCACGAGAACGTCGACATCTCGATTACCGGTAACTCCACCAACCCCACGCGCTTCCAGCACCCCGTCGCTGGCACCTACAAGAAGGAGCGCCTCGAGGCTGGCAAGAAGTACTTCTCCGTCGCTTCTGGTGGCGGCACTGGCCGTACCCTGCACCCGGACAACATGGGCGCCGGCCCTGCCTCTTACGGCATGACCGACACCATGGGCCGTATGCACTCCGACGCCCAGTTCGCCGGTTCCTCCTCCGTGCCTGCGCACGTCGACATGATGGGTCTCATCGGCATGGGTAACAACCCCATGGTCGGTGCCACCGTCGCCTGCGCTGTCGCCGTCGAGGAGGCCCTCAAGGCCTAATCGCGCCCGCGCGATGCTCATATAGTTGAGCTTTGGAGCCGCTACCTTTCGAGGTAGCGGCTCTTTTTGTTTGCCCCGTCTCAAATTGGTTACTCTTATTAGAAGGTCCGATGTATCAGTTGCGGTGAAATACGGACTGAATTGCATCCATACAGGCCAAAACAGTCCGTATTCCACCGCAACTTATCAAATAGGCCGACCGAAGTGGCCGAGTCCATCTGACGCCCACCTGCCATATTTACCCTTTACCGATTTGCCGAGTCTTTGCGGCCCCATTGCCGATCACCCGTGCGACAATGCGCCGGACGAGAAAGGAATACGATGGAATCGACTGATGTACTGGTAATTGGATCTGGCATTGCAGGCCTTTGTGCCGCCATCGAAGCGGCACACACGGGTACAGCCGTCACTGTGGCAAGCGCCGGCAAGACCATGAGTGGATCGAGCTTCTTCCCGGGTACCTGGGGCCTCGGCCTCATCGGTCCCGTCGACGAAGACGACGAGCAGGACCTCATCGACACCATCTTGGCCGTCAGCGGCGGCGTTGCCGACCCCGAACTCGTCCAAGCGTTCGTCCACGGCATTCCCCAAGCGATTGACTGGCTCGAGCAAGACCTGGGCGTTGAGCTCCAGCGTCCGCAAAGCGCTGAGAGCGCTCAGCAAAATCAGTTTATCCCCTGCTTTGACCACAAGACGCGCATGTGGCGCGGCCTCACCCGCAAGCCCCTTGAGGACGCTCTGACGACCTGGATCGAGTCGCTCGGCATTCGCCTGCTCCCCCGCCATGAGCTTATCGACCTTGTTGAGGACACGAACGGCAGAATCACCGGAACCATGCTCTACGACCTTACCGAAAATCGAATCATGCCCTTTGCTGCCAAGGCTACGATCATCGCAGCCGGTGGCACAGGCGGCCTGTTCGAGCGCAGCCTTACGTCGGCTGATGTACTCAGCTCCTCGCAGGCCATCGCACTGGCGCACGGCGCATCGCTTACTAATATAGAGTTCATGCAGATGATGCCCGGCTTCATCGAGCCCAGGCGTAACTTGGTCTTCAACGAGAAAACCTGGCGCTACGTACATGTAGACCAGCCGGTAGATATTGCCGACGACAAGCTGAACGACCTGCTCGAGCAGCGCTCTGGATATGGTCCCTTCACGTCACGCTTGGCCTCCCGCGCTATCGATCTCGTCATCGATCAGGCAGGTGTCGAAGGCCTGGCACTCCACTACGACTTCCCCCGCGAGGATGTCCCAGAGTTTGTGCAGACCTTTGCCACCTGGCTGCAAGACGAGCACGGCATCGCGCCGACCGACGAGATGCGCGTTGCGATGTATGCCCACGCCGCTAACGGCGGCATCAAGATCGATAAGACCGCGCACACGGGCGTTGAGGGCCTCTACGCTTGCGGCGAGGCGACAGGCGGCATGCACGGCGCCGACCGCATTGGTGGCTTGTCAAGCGCCAACGGCATCGTGTTCGGGCGCGTCGCGGGCGCATCGGCAGCCCTTGCAGCGCAGAAGGAGCCTGAGGCAGCCCTGAAGGCGGATATCACCCTCCCCCAGTACGGCATTGCCACAACAGATGCCGAACGCCTGACACACAGCCTTAGGCACACGATGAGCACCTATTGCATGATCAACAGGACCGAAACAGGCCTATCCGAGGCCCTGCAACAGCTTGAAAGCCTGCAAGACGAAGCCACGGCTCTAAATAAGCCACATGCCAACGACAGCGAAATCGCTGCCCTCGCCCGCCTGCAATCGCAGATTCGACTAGCACAGGAAATGGTCAAAGCCATGCGCAAGCGAACCGAAAGTCTCGGGTCGCACTATCGAGCGGATTAAACCGGACACCTATCTAAAGCAGAACACAACCAATCGATATCCATGGGCCCCGTGAGCTCGAAGCAGCACGGGGCCCATTCGTGTCCGCACGACAGCGTATCCTTATTCTGAATACAGAGCGGGCAAAGCCCGCATAGAAAATAGACCAGCGAGGAGGAGATATGGACAGTAGAGATATCGAGAAGTGGCGTATCGAACTTGATAGCTACGCCAATGTGGAAGACGGCGTTGAGTATTGGCTCGCACGCGATTTAATGGAACCCATGGGGTACACTCGATGGGAGAACTTCGCCGAAGTTGTTAAGAGGGCAAAAGTCTCATGCGAAACAAACAAAACTCCAGTTGATTCCCATTTTCGTGACACCACGAAAATGGTAACTGCCGGTGTCGCCGCTCGCGCGGTTAAAGACTACAAACTTACGCGCTATGCATGCTATTTAATCGCGCAGAACGGAGATTCAAACAAGCCAGAGATCGCGCTCGCCCAGGCATACTTTGCCGTGCAGACGCGCCGCCAAGAGCTCATAGAGCAGCGCTTCGCAGAGATTCAGCGCTTGCAGGCGCGTCACTCGCTATCCGATTCAGAGAAACAGCTCTCGGGTATTGCGTTCAAACGCGGCGTGGACTCCAAAGGATTCGCGATCATCAAGTCGAAGGGCGATGAGGCGTTATTCGGCGGCAGAAGCACGGCGGAAATGAAGCAGCAGCTCGGCGTACCCAAGAGCGCGGCATTGGCGGACAGGTTAGCCGATGTCCTCATCAAAGCAAAGGACCTTACGAACTCGATGACGGCCTTCAACGCCGAGGAACACGACCTGTACGGCCTGGACCAGATCAAGCAAGAGCACGTCGAGAACAACACAAGCGTGCGTGGCAGCCTCATCGACCGCGGAATTGTCCCCGAGAACCTACCGCCTGCCGAGGATACAAAAAAGCTCGAGCGTCGCGTGAAGACAGACGAGAAGAAACTCAAGGAGGGTACTGACGGTTTTACCGATCCCCAGGGTAGGCTCGATCTGTGAAAGCGGCTGTGCCCTTTCGGGTTCGACCCCATGCGAGGTCAACAAAAAAGCGACCAGCCTGAGCCAGTCGCTTTAACGATCTTTGGGTGGGCCGTCAGGGGGTCGAACCCTGGACCTTGGGATTAAGAGTCCCCTGCTCTACCAACTGAGCTAACGACCCAAAGCTAAAGTCCGTTGTGGCGGACTTTAGAGGAGATATCGTGTGGTGGGCCGTCAGGGGTTCGAACCCTGGACCTTGGGATTAAGAGTCCCCTGCTCTACCAACTGAGCTAACGACCCGATATCAACACAAAGCAAGAACTGGGGTGGGTAAAGGGACTCGAACCCTCGACCTACGGGACCACAACCCGTCGCTCTAGCCAACTGAGCTACACCCACCGTGTCCTGTGCGCTTCGCGCTCGACTATTATTGCAAGGAACGCCACACGATGCAAGCCCCAATTTTCAAGAATTTTGAAAAGAGTTTTTCGAGACCATTTCGAACAAATCCCACCGGTTTCATAGGAGTAAACTTGCCCCACTGCAAATCCTCGAAAGGACCGTCATGAAAGAACTCTCCAACCGCACGGCAACGTTTACCGATTCGGTCATCCGCCGCATGACACGCATCTCCAATAAGTACGGCGCTGTCAATCTCTCGCAGGGCTTCCCCGACTTCGATCCCCCGGCGCAGCTGCTCGATAGCCTCAGCGCCATCGCCAGCGACCCCAAGCCGCTCTATCACCAGTACTCCATTACCTGGGGCTCCCAGGCCATGCGCGAGGCGCTCGCCGCCAAACAGGAGCACTTTATGGGCATGCCGGTAAACCCCAACGAGAACATCGTGGTCACCTGCGGCTCCACCGAGGCCATGATGGCCGCCATGATGACGGTTACGAACCCCGGAGACAAGGTCGTCATCTTCTCGCCGTTCTACGAGAACTACGGCGCTGACACCATTCTCTCGGGTGCCGAGCCCATCTATGTGCCGCTCAACCCGCCCACATTCGACTTTGACCGCGAGGCGCTCGAGGCAGCCTTCCGCGACAACGACCCCAAGGCCATCGTCCTGTGCAACCCTTCTAACCCTTGCGGCAAGGTCTTTACGCGCGAGGAGCTCACCTTCATCGCCGACCTCTGCAAAAAGTACGACGCCTACTGCATTACCGACGAGGTATACGAGCACATCGTCTACGCGCCCCACGAGCACGTCTATATGCCCACGCTGCCCGGCATGTTCGAGCGAACCATCAGCTGCAGCTCGCTGTCTAAGACGTACTCCATCACCGGTTGGCGCTTGGGCTACACCATCGCTCCGTCCCAGATCACCGAGCGTATCAAGAAGGTCCACGACTTTCTCACCGTGGGTGCCGCCGCTCCCCTGCAGGAAGCCGTTGTCACCGCCCTCAACTTCGACGACAGCTATTACGATGAGGTCCTCGACCTCTACACCGCCAAACGCGACTTGTTCTGCCAGGGGCTCGATAGCATCGGTCTTGAGCATAACGTGCCGCAGGGCGCCTACTACGTCATGATGGACATCTCTGAGTTTGGCTATGACAGCGACCTCGAATTCTGCGAGGACCTCGCATCCAAGGTGGGCGTGGGCGCCGTGCCCGGCTCGAGCTTCTTCCGCGAGCCCGTCAACCATCTGATTCGTTTCCACTTTGCCAAGCGGGACGAGACGCTTAACGCGGCACTGGAGAACCTCAAGTCTCTACGTGATAAAATCAAGCCGCGCGGGTAAGGACGGCCCGGCAGCTAAAGTAGCCAAAGAAGCCTCGCACCGCCCGCCACGTTGCGAGGCTTCTTTTTATAGCGCTTTCTTAAATGGTTTAGAGCCCTATACTTTAGTCACGGAGCAACTCGTCCCAGAGAGAGGAATACTATGGCAGAACAGCAGCTTATCGGAGCGCTCGAGGCCGGCGGCACCAAGATGGTCTGTGCCACGGGCTATGCAGACGGTACGGTCCTGGAGCGTGAGCAGATCGCGACCACGACCCCGCAGGAGACCGTTGAGGCCGTCAATGCATGGTTTGCCGACAAGGGCATCGCCGCGCTGGGCATCGGCGCCTTTGGCCCCACCGCAGTCAACCCTGCCTCGCCCCAATACGGCAAGATCCTGGAGACGCCCAAAACGGCATGGCGCTACTTTGACCTGCTGGGCACTATCCAAAACGAGCTCAATATCCCCTGCGGCTACGACACCGACGTCAACGTCGCCTGCCTGGGCGAGGTCACCTTTGGTTGCGCCCAGGGCCTCACTGACGTTGTGTATCTGACCATCGGCACCGGCGTGGGCGCCGGCGTGCTCTCGGGCGGTAAGCTCGTACACGGCATGATGCATCCCGAGGCCGGCCACATCCTGGTCACGCGCGACCCGCGCGACACCATTGGCGAGCACAGCGCCTGCCCCTTCCACGACAATTGCCTCGAGGGTCTCATCGCCGGCCCCGGCGTTAAAAAGCGCTGGGATGGCAAGAGCGCCGGAGACATGGCCGATGACCCGGAGGCCATGGACCTGCTCGCAGGCTATCTGGCACAGGCGCTCATGACCTACACGCTGTGCTACGCGCCGCAAAAGATCATCATCGGTGGCGGCGTGGCCGACCACACCCCCATCGTGCCGCTCGCGCGCAAGAAGTGCGCCGAGATGCTCAACGGTTATATCGTCACGCCCGAGGTCAACGACATCGATACCTATATTGTCAACAACAGCCTTGAGGGCAAGCAGGGCATCATGGGCTGCCTGGCCCTGGGCGCGCAGGCGCTTCAGTAACAGACGCACCCACAGGGCGTGGCGCGCCCGGCAAATCCAACCTACGGAACGACGCCACCACGCCCTATATAAGCCCTCTAATAAAAAAGGCCGCCTAGCACCAAGCATACGTCCTAGGCGGCCTTTTTGGCACATATGAGCGATCGTAGTAGATATCGGAGCACAACGCCCGTTACCGCTCCACAGCAGTCGATCATCACATCGGTGATCATGCCGGCGCGTCCCGGCACAAAGAGCTGAATCGTCTCGTCGATCGAAGGAATCAGCAGCAGGAACACCGCCGTGGGCAGCAGCACGTCAAAGGTGCGCCGGCCCTCAAAATCAAAGGCGTGCGTTGCCAAGATGCCGAGCACCATATACTCGGTAAAATGCGCGCACTTGCGAACAACAAAGTTGGTCACCCATTCATATGGAAGTCCCACGCCGTGCAGGAAACCGCGGATAGCTTCCATGACCGTTAGGCTCAGCGAGCCCGACCCCGAGCCGGGAACCAGCGAATTGCCCCAGATCAAGAGCGCCATCAGGCAGGTCACGACCGCCCATTTTCGATTGATCTTAACCATGCAGAAGTTATGCCTCCGCGCGGAGCGGCGCGAAGCTGGCGGTACCGCCCTCGATAACGCTCAGGTAGGCACGGCCCGTACGCTTGGCGGTAGAGGACTGCAGGCGCTCGATCTCTTCCTCGAGGATCTGATTGACGCGCTCGTGACGACGGTTTTCCATAATGCCGGCGGCAATAGCCTCGGCCCGCTCGATGCTCTCGCGCGAGATACGGGCAGTATCCTCGGGGAACACAGCGCTGTGACGGCCGACATAGGCGGGGGCAGCAGGCTGAGGGGCAGCGACGGGAGCGGGGGCTGCAACAGGAGCAGGCTCGTCAATCTCATCCAGAATCGCGGTGGCGGCGGCCCACATGTCCTCGTGGCCCGAGTAATCAGCCATGGGGACATCAACCTCGAGTGAGGCATCCGGAAGGTCGCCGGTGTCGATGCGATCTTGGGCATCAATCGATGCAGTGATGGCTGCAGGCTCATCGAGGTCATCGAAATCGATATCCGCGGCACCGGAGATGATAGGCATGCTGGCGAGGTTTACATTGTACGGCGCAGCCTCAGCCGCCTGCTGCTGGGCAGGAGCGCCCCACAGCGAGCTTTCGGCGGCACGGCGGGCGGCAACGGCCTCCTCGTCCGCGGCCATGGCTTCATCAACGTACGAATTGTCGGCAGAAGCGTTCGCGTCCGCCGAGGTAGCGCTGTAGGCGTTATTGGCTGCCGCGTTGGCGACGAGTGCCACGAAAGCCGCCGTGCTGCCCGCAGGGGCGGCCTGGGAGCCAGACACGGCGCGTGCCGCGGCGGCGATGTCGTCGCGATTGAAGGAGCCGGTCTGCCCGCCGTTGGTGAGCTCGTCGATGGCGACTTGATAGACGTCGCGCGAGTGTGCAGGGTCGCAGCTCACCGGCGAATCGTCGTCAAGCATACTGTCGATCATGGACCAAGCCTCGTCCTCGTCCATAGCATCTGCGGCTCGAGCGATGGTAGGGACACCATCATCGGCATGACGGCGCTGGAACGCACCAGTCAGGCCGGAAAGGAATGCCGAGGTAGACTGCTCCGCCTGAGCCTGAGAATCAGAAGCCGCAGCGTAAGGAGTCGCATCCTGCTGCTGAGCTGAAATCGAGGCGGTCTTGAACTCGCTTTGATGCTGATTGAGATTGGCGGCACCGCCCATGGCATCGGGCTGGAACAGACGCTCTTCACGCTGCGCACGATACTCGGAGATACCCAGCGAGGCGGCATAGATGCCCACGCCCGCCACCGCGCCCACGGCGAAGGGAACCGCACCCGCCACGACCGTCTCGTTCACAGACGAAAACGGCAGCGTCGCGGCATACATAACCACGGGAGCGGCAAGGCCGATCCCGCACGAAAGTCCGGCAAGGACTGCTCGTTGTGTTGCATCAGAAGAAGCCATGAGCTCTCCCCATCTTCCAGCACCCAAATCGCATCATTCAGTTGGCTGCGCGAGAGAAGATGAAGCGGGGCTATGCCCCAAAGCAACGGTATATGGTTCGTTTCATCTGCGTTATCCGTCGCGAAGCTTAAAAGCTATTATGCGAAACCGCCCTGTCGATTGCAAGCGACGATGTCGGATTGAAACGGGAAACCTGCTGCTTGCCAGTCTTATGGTCAAAAATAAGCGCGGAGCGGCGATATAGAAAAGGGCCGAGGCTCAAAGCCCCGACCCTTTATTGCATTGATGACTATCGCTGCGTGTGGATGACAACCTAGAACGTCTGCTCGTAGTCGCTGTGCTTTTTGGCCGAACGCACCAGGAACTCCTGGTTGGTGTTGGTGCCCTTAAGACCCTTGATAAACGACGCAGCTGCGCGCTCGGTGTTGTTCATGCCGGCAAGAATGCGACGCAGGCCAAAGACAAACGGACGCATCTGCTCGTCAACCAACAGGTCCTCGTTACGCGTACCGGAGGCAACGGGGTCGATAGCCGGGAAGATGCGGCGGTCGGCCAGGTCGCGGTCGAGCTTGAGCTCCATGTTGCCGGTGCCCTTGAACTCCTCAAAGATGACCTCGTCCATCTTGGAGCCGGTGTCGATGAGGGCAGAGGCCAGGATGGTGAGCGAGCCACCGTTCTCGATATTGCGGGCTGCGCCCAGGAAGCGCTTGGGCGGATACAGTGCCGCCGAATCGACGCCGCCCGAAAGGATGCGGCCTGAGGCGGGCGCCGCCAAGTTGTAGGCGCGGGCAAGACGCGTGATGGAGTCGAGCACCACCACGACATCGCCGCCCAGCTCCACGATGCGCTTGGCGCGCTCGATGACGAGCTCTGCCACACGAGTGTGGTTGTCGGCGGGCATATCGAAGGTCGACGCCACAACCTCGCCCTTGATGGAACGCTGCATATCGGTAACCTCTTCGGGGCGCTCGTCGACGAGCAGGCAGATGAGGTGCACCTCGGGGTTGTTAATCGAGATAGACTGGCAGATCTTCTTGAGGATTGTGGTCTTGCCGGCCTTGGGCGGGGACACGATCAAGCCACGCTGACCCTTGCCGATCGGCGACACGATGTCGATGGCGCGACCGGTAATGGAGTCCTTGCCATGCTCCATGCGCAGCGGCTCGTTGGGATAGACCGGGGTGAGGTCACCGAACTTGGGGCGGTTGCGAATCTGCTCGGGGTCTAGACCGTTGACGGTCGTGATTTTGGCGAGGCCGGCGCGCTTGTCGCCGCCGCGCGAAGGACGAAGCGAGCCCTCGATGACGTCGCCCGTGCGCAGACGCGCGGAGCGGATGAGGTAGGCGGGCACGAAGGCGTCGTCGTTGGACTTCATGTAGCCATGGGCATGGATGATACCGGAGCTGTCCGGACGAATCTGCAGGATGCCCTTGATGTCGCGGAAGCCCTCGGCCTTCGCGGCGGTGACGTAGATCTCCTCGACGAGCTCGGCTTTCTTCTTGCCGGTCGTCTCAATCTCGAACTCCTTGGCCTTCTCGCGCAGCTCGGCGACCTTCATGGCCGCGAGCTCCTCGCGCGAAAGCGTGGGCTCGGTGGGAGCGGCATTACGCTCCTTGTTGCGCTGCTTGCGATCGCGCTGGCGGTTGCGGCGGTCGTTGTTGCGCTCGTCCTTGCGCTCGTTGCGCTCGTCGTTGCGCTTGTGCTGGCGACGGTTGGGGCGAGCGCCGTCTTCGGCCTCGGCGGGCGCGGCGCCATCGGTTGCGGCGGCATCGGCGTTAGCCGCAGTATCATCGCTGGCCTCGGCCTTGGAATCGCCCTGCAGCTCGGCCTCGGCCTGCTGCTCGGACGCCTTGGCCTTAGCGGACTTCTTACGACCGCGCTTGGGCTTCTCGGACGCAGACTGTTCGACGTCTTGGGGCTCGGCGGCATCAGTCGATGCATCGGCGGTCGTCTCGGCGGAATCCTCGGACGCACCCTTCTTGGCAGTCTTGGCCTTGGACGTGCGCTTAGCAGCAGTACGATGGCTGCGACCAGGACGGACGTCGGCGGGCTCGACATCGGCGGGAGCGGCCTCGGAAGTCGTAGCATCCTGGACGGGTGCATCGGCAGCGGTTGCAGACTCGGCGGTCGCCGCAGCATCCCGAGCGGCTGCAGCTGCGGCTGCGGCCTTCTCTGCCTCGACGAAGGCCTTGGGCTGTCTCTTATACACATCTGACGCTGCCGACGACGGAGAGAG
>UQZU01000024.1 GCA_900545665.1 uncultured Collinsella sp. | reverse complement strand
CGCACATGTGCGGATGAATGTGGGAGGTGTTCGGATGAAGTTGATAATCAAGGCCATTTGAAACAAAGACAAAAAAGTACTTGCAAAGACGCGTTCCGACATATAAGTTGATAAAAGACCGCCGTTGCGGTTTTAAGTAGATCGAGCATATGAAGTTTGAGTTTTAGCGTGTAAGAGAAGGAAGATCGGCAAAGTACAACCCCAAACGCAATGACAACTTAATGAGGTAACTGCCACATGTGAGGCACCCAGGGCATTGCTGTCTCGATTTTGAGCACGATGCCTTCCGCCTTGCATGGGCCGTTCCATCCCGCCCCTGCAGCAACTGCCTCACGGGCTCATTGAAAACCGCATAGCACCCCAACGTCAGCACATCACCCACGGCAAGCACATCACTCACGACAACCAACACATCAACAAACAGCACGAACATCAACCGATTGGAGAAGCTATGACAAACCACCACGCTGAAGACGGCGATAAGAAAAGCATTCTGGATGCCCGCATTGAGCGAGCATATGCAAACGAATATGACGCCGCCTTTGCCGCCGCGACCATCAAGAACTACGCGTCGCTACCGCTCGCGACGATCTTGGCCGATCACCCTCAACTGCTGAAGCGCTGCACAAAGATCATGGGCGACCCCGACATTCGCAAGCTGACAGACCCCTATGCCCCAAAACGCGACAACGATTCGCACGTTCTTACCGTAGGCTGCCTAGCCCATATGCTTACGGCGCTCGACACGAAACTCAAGCTCGAATGGGAGCCCGACGAGCGTCATGAACTCGAAAGCAAACGGAACGCCCTGCGCACCGCACTGTTCCTTCCGTTGGACGGCCTCAAGCGCTGCAACGTCGAGCTCAATACACAGGCGCGGCAAAAGCCCGGGACCACGGGGCAGAAAACTCCTAGACCCCATGCGGCCATCGTCGACCGCAACCGATATAACCGCATGACCGCGCACTTTTCCGCCGAGGGAGCGGCCATAAGGACGCTGATCGACCTGCTGTGCCTCCTGAGCATCAACGAGCTATTTGAGGGCTATCTCGCCCTTGTTCCCGCGACGGCACCCAAGTCGGTAGCAAAGATCATCGAGACCTGCAGACGCCAGTTTGAGCGCCATCGCAATGGCAACGAGATGAACGCCAGCATCGCGCAGTACTACGCGGCTCATTACAAAAATGACGGATGTGCCCCTGTCGAGCATCAGCTGCGGCTCGCCTACACCACGCCCGCCGCAACGCTTCATCGCTTTGGAGCCCTTGGCGCTTGCGAGCCGCACGAACAGGCAGCCTGTCCCACAACCGAGCTCGATCTCAGGCTTGGACGAACCCTGTAGCCCGCCAGCCCCTCCGCGGGCAACAATCCTATTCCACAACACAACCAACAGAAAGGAGTCCTCATGGACACCAATCATTCCCCCATCATCAGCCCCCTCACCATGCGTGAATCCGCCCGAGGTATCACGCTCACCAGCATTTACGATGAGATGCTCGCCCGTCGCGAGCTCTCCGTCATGGGAAACATCGAAACCCCGATGGCCCACGACCTATGCCAGCAGATCCGCCTGCTCGATGCCACCGACCCCAGCCGCCCCATCACCATATTTGTCGCCAGCGCCGGCGGAAGCGTGCGATCGGGTCTTGCGATCTATGACGCCATGCGCCTCGCATCGTGCCCCATCCGCACCGTCTGCCTGGAATTCGCCGCGTCCATGGGCGCCGTGATCTTTATGGGCGGTGACGATCGCCGTATGGCGCCCCATGCAGAGCTGATGATTCACGACCCGCTGATCCCCCAGGGGGCAGGCGGCTCGGCACTTGCGCTGCAGGAAACCAGCCGGCGTCTCATGCAGACCCGCAAGACCCTCACGCAAATCCTCTCGGACCGCAGCGGCCTCACGCCCAAGCGCATCCAGTCCCTCACTGCAAAAGACACCTACCTTTCGGCCGAGCGCGCCGTCGAGCTCGGCTTTGCCCACGAAATCCTCTCGACCACCAAGGAGGTCGCCCATGTCTAACCTCGCCAGCCGCCTCGCCGCATCTGAGTCCGCATCGTCCACCATCCTCGCCAAGGATCGAACGCTTTCCTGCGACACCCGCCAAACGGGACTCAACAACAACGCACTTGTGATCGGCCCCTCGGGAGCCGGCAAGACCCGAAACGTCCTCAAGCCCAACCTGCTGCAAATGAACGCAAGCTACATCGTGCTCGACACCAAAGGCACGCCCTGTCGCGAAGTGGGACCCGTGCTGGCAGCCCACGATTACCGCGTGCAATGTCTCAACTTCGCCGACCTCAACACCGTCCCGGCCCTTGCGCTCGGCATCGAGCGCTGCGGCTACAACCCCCTGAGGCACATTCGCCGCAAGGCGGACGGCAGGCCCAACCAGCAGGACATCCTCTGGGTGGCAAAGGCCATCTGCCCCATCGAGGACAACAACCAGCCTTTTTGGGATCATGCGGCGGCAAACCTGCTGTCGTGTCTTATCGCCTACGTCACCGAACAGCTACCCGCCGACGAGCAGACGATCAGCTCGGTCATCAAGCTGATCGAGCATCTGCAGGACGGTGCCACGGGTCGATTGTTTGACGACCTGATCACGACCGACCCCCAAAGCTATGCCCTCTCGCTATGGCGGCGCTACGCCATTACGCAAAATGCCGAGCGCATGCACGCGAGCATCGTCGGCATCCTTGCCGAAAAGGTCATGTGTCTGGGATTCGACGGTGCGGCACAGCTCTATCGTGAGTGCCATCAGGTGGACTTCGCTTCCATGGGACACACCCCCTGCGCCCTGTTTGTAACCGTGAGCGATATTGACCGCAATCTCGATCCGCTGACCGGCCTCTTTATTTCGCAGGCGTTTATGGGCCTCATTCGTGAGACCGATAGGCAGCCCGACGGCAGCCTGCCCGTGCCCGTGCGCTTTATGCTCGATGACTTCGCAAATCTGCAGATCCCCCAGATCGACAACGTGCTCTCGATTATCCGAAGCCGTAACATCTGGGCAACGCTGCTGCTGCAGTCGACCAACCAGCTCGATGCGCTCTATGGCGAGGCACGCGCACGCTCCATCATGGGCAACTGCGACACGCATCTGGTGCTGGCGTTCCAGGATCCCGAGAGTGCCCGAGTGTTTTCCGACCGCGCCGACGCGCTGCCCAGCACGCTCATGGCGACGCCGATTGATCGCTCGTGGCTCTTTGTACGCGGTCGCACTCCCGAACAGGTCGAGCGCTTTAGGCTCGAAGACCATCCGCTCTACGGGGAGCTGCCCGAGGCGCAGCGAGGCCATGCGGAGGCCGAGATCTAGGCGCAGGGTTCTCGCAGCGCGCGGCGCCCCGGCGATGTCCCACAAAGGCCGTGCGCCCCGGGACCACGGCAAAGCAAAGGGGCCCGCATCCGATAGGATACGGGCCCCTGACTATAAGGCGCGATGCGTTAACAGCAGCGACTACTTGCGATGCGCGCGGTAGAACTCGATGAGCGCCTGGGTCGAAGCGTCCTGCTCGGCCTTGGCGGCGTCGTCGTGGAAGGCCGGGGTAATCTGCTTGGCAAGCTGCTTGCCCAGCTCGACGCCCCACTGGTCGTAGGAGTCGATGCCCCAGACCGTGCCCTCGACAAACGTAATGTGCTCGTACAGGGCGATGAGCTCGCCGAGCGCGAACGGGGTCAACGTGTCGCCGAAGATCGAGGTCGTCGGACGGTTGCCCTCAAAGCAGCGGGCCGGGACGATCTGCTCGGGCGTGCCCTCGGCGCGCACCTCATCGGCCGTCTTACCAAAGGCGAGTGCCTTGGTCTGGGCCAGGAAGTTGCCCAGGAACAGCTCGTGGACATCCTGGCCGCTGTCGGTTGCGGGGTTGGCAGTGTTGGCGAAGGCGATGAAATCGGCCGGAACCACCACGGTGCCCTGATGCAGCAGCTGGTAGAAGGCGTGCTGACCGTTGGTGCCGGGCTCGCCCCAGAAGATCTCACCGGTGTCGGAGGTCACGGCGCTGCCGTCCCAGCGGACATGCTTGCCGTTGGACTCCATGGTGAGCTGCTGCAGGTAGGCCGGGAAACGGTGCAGGTACTGGCAGTACGGAAGCACGGCGTGGCTCTTGGAACCGAAGAAGTTGACGTACCAGACGTTGAGCAGGCCCATCAGCGCGACGGCGTTGTTCTCGAGCGGCGTGTTGCAGAAGTACTCGTCGATGGCATGGAAGCCCTCAAGGAACTGCTGGAAGCGCTCGGGGCCGAGCACGACGATCAGCGACAGGCCCACGGCGGAGTCAACGGAGTAGCGGCCGCCGACCCAATTCCAGAAACCAAAAGCGTTAGCGGGGTCGATGCCGAAGGCCTCGACCTTCTCGAGTGCGGTGGAGACAGCGACGAAGTGCTTGGCCACGGCCTCGGCGTTCTGCTCATCGGAGCCGTCGATGGCGCCCTGAGCCTTGAGCTGCTCGAGCATCCAGGTCTTGACCTCGCGGGCGTTGGTGAGGGTCTCGAGTGTGGTGAAGGTCTTGGAGACGATGATCACGAGCGTGGTCTCGGGATCCAAACCCTTGAGCTTCTCGGCCTGGTCGTTGGGGTCGATGTTGGAGATATAGCGGCAGTCGATACCGGCGTCGGCATAGGGACGCAGGGCCTCGTAAGCCATGACCGGGCCCAGATCGGAGCCGCCGATGCCGATGGACACCAGGTGCTCGATCTTCTTGCCGGTAACGCCCTTCCACTCACCGGAGCGCACGCACTCGGCGAAGGCATACATGCGGTCGAGGACCTCGTGCACGTCAGCGACGACATCCTGGCCGTCAACGATGAGCTGGCCCTTCTCGCTTGCCGGGCGGCGCAGCGCGGTGTGCAGGACGGCGCGGTCCTCGGTGGTGTTGATGTGCTCGCCGGAGAACATGGCGTCGCGGCGCTCCTCGAGCTTCACCTCGCGGGCAAGATCGCACAGCAGCTTGACGGTCTCATCGGTCACCAGGTTCTTGGACAGGTCGAAGTGCAGGTCGCCGGCGTCAAAGCTCAGCTTGTTCACGCGCTCCGCATCGGCAGCGAACCATGCCTTAAGGTCGATACCCTCGGCCTCGAGCTTCTCCTGATGGGCCTCGAGCGCCTTCCAAGCGGCGGTCGATGTAGCGTCGATAGGTGCGGCAACAGTTGCCATAAAGTCCTCCTCAACATACGGGCGCATACCTCCATGCGCCCGGATAATCAGATGTCCCTATTCTAGCGCAGGTCAAGACCGTAATCAGCGAGCGTTGCCAATCCGCCCCCAAACGGCAACCGACCAAAAAGGGACAGGTTTATTTTGGCAGGTCAAACGCTTTACCTACCAAAAATAACCCATCCCTTTATGGCAGATATTAGGCCGCGGCGCACACACTGCCGAGCAGCTCGCGCAGAGGAGACCCAATGCCCTCAAGCAGTTCGGGAGCGATGATGGCAAAAACGGGAATCTCGCCGGCTCCCACGACAGCAGGCACCTTGCCCTCCGAGACAATGCATCCATAGGGGACAAAACCGTCTTCGCCGACATCGAGCACCGCCATGCGACGCGCGAGTTCGCGCGCAAAGCCGGCGGTATCGGCATCGCCGATCGCCAGGACAAAGTCCACGCCTTCGTCGGTCGCCAGGGCCACGGCTTCGTCGATCAGCTCGTCTCCCCCGTCGCCCTCAACCGAGCCGCAGCGGAAAAGCACACGCTCGAGCAGGGCTCGATCAAGCGAGCCAAGTGCCGCCGAGACAAGCTCATCGCGCGTATGCTTGTCGCCGCCCAGCACGACCAGCGCCTTGGTGCCACCGTAGTGAGCGACCAATCGTCCGCACCAGCGAGCCACGTCTCCATCCGCAACAAGGCGCGTCGGCATACCAAACCCATAATTGACCATCTTTTCCACAACCTTCCGTGCTTTATGGTGGTATCGATCGTTAGGCTCATGCTACGAAGCGAGGTTTTCCGAGCTGTTTCGCGCTCTTTAGAGCTGCGTTAAAACCCCGATGCAACCGCGCGACCATACCCGCCAAAAAGGGACAGGTTTTGACGATGTCCGGATGAGCGGGTATTATCGAACATGTATTCGATAAGAACATGTGTTTGATGGGAGGCCGCGTGGGGCACGAGCGTCACACCTATATCTGCATCGACCTTAAGACGTTTTACGCTAGCGTCGAGTGCGTCGACCGTGGGCTCGATCCGCTCACCACCAACCTGGTCGTTGCCGACGAATCGCGCGGGCGCACGACCATCTGCCTCGCCATCACACAGGCCATGAAGGACCTCGGGATACACAACCGCTGCCGTCTGTTCGAGATTCCCGACGGCATCGACTACATCAAGGCCGTACCGCGCATGCAGCACTACATGGAGGTGTCGGCGCAGATCTACGGCATCTATCTGGAATACGTGAGTCCGCAAGACATTCATGTCTATTCAATCGACGAATGCTTTATCGACGTGACGCCCTATCTAGACCTCTACCACACCAATGCCAAAGGCTTTGCCTGCATGCTGCGCGACGAGGTCCTCGCGCGCACCGGCATCACGGCGACGGTCGGCATCGGCCCCAACCTATTTCAGGCCAAGATAGCGCTCGACATTACCGCCAAGCACGTACCCAGCCGCATCGGCATACTCGACGACGAGACCTTTCGCAAGGAGATCTGGCCCCATCGTCCCATCACCGATATCTGGGGCATCGGCCCCGGCGTGGCAGCCCGCCTCGAAAAGTACGGTGTCTACGATCTGATGGGTGTCGCTGCGCTCGACGAAAATCTGCTTTACGACGAGCTCGGCGTCAATGCCGAGTATCTCATCGACCACGCCTTCGGACGCGAGCCGACAACCATCGCCGATATCCAAGCCTATCGCCCGCAGGCAACCTCAACTACCACAGGACAGGTGCTCTCGAAAGGCTATGCCTATGAACAGGCCTACACCGTCTTGCGTGAGATGGTCGACAACGCCGTGCTGGACTTGATCGATAAGCACGTGGTGTGCGACAGCATCTCGCTCTTTGTGGGTTATGCGAGCGAACGAGCCGACATACGCCGCCTCGACGCCAGCGGCACAGCGCAATATGTGGACGGATGCGGGCACCTGCGCTCGAGCACGTCGAGCATCGAGCCCACCGCAACCACCGGCCCCGAGCTCGCACCCCGTGCGCCCAAGCCCGTCCAGCGCGATGACGAACGGCGCCGCCTGGTGCGCGAGGCGCAGGCAATCGATGGCATCTTTGTGGGAGAGCATGGCGGCAAACCGCGCGGTGGCTATGCAGCACTCTTTGCGCACTCCAACGCTTCGCGAAAGCTGCCCGAGCGCACCAATTCGTTTAAGAAGATCATGGGCTATTTCGATGAGCTCTGGGCGCAGACTGTCGATCCCAAACGACCGGTCAAGCGTATCAATCTGGGCTTTGGCAACCTCATGCCTGAGGAATTTGTCACCATCGATCTGTTCAGCGATATCGAGGCGGATGAGCGCGAGCGCGACCTGGCGCGCGCCGTCCTGG
This sequence comes from uncultured Collinsella sp., assembly GCA_900545665.1. Classification (GTDB taxonomy): domain Bacteria; phylum Actinomycetota; class Coriobacteriia; order Coriobacteriales; family Coriobacteriaceae; genus Collinsella. The sequence goes on along the minus strand of UQZU01000024.1, from coordinate 26,513 downwards.
CCGTAAAGGGCAAGTACGGCAAGAACGCCCTGCTCAAGGGATTAAGCTTTACCACTGGCGCCACCGCGCGCGAACGCAACGATCAGGTAGGAGGACATCGTGCCTAAGTCCCAGCAACAGCCGATGCGGCCACCGACACCTTTTGAACGCCTAGCGGACCCCGAGGGAAGACGTCGCTCCGCCGACCCCAAGCTCACCGCCAACGGCGCCGTCCGCGCCGGCCGTGCCGCGCAGTTTATGCCCTTCGCCGCCCTCACGGGATACTACGAACTCGTGCGCAAACAAGAGATCACCGTCGAACCAAAATGCGAACTCACGGAAGAAAAAGCCCTCGAGCTTTCGGAAAAGCTCGAGGGCTTCAAACGCGGCGACTTGGTGCGTGTCACCTATTACGATACATACGGTTATCGTAGCCGCACGGGCATTCTCGACGAAGTGTTACCCACATTCAAGCTGCTCAAACTCAGGGATATCGCCATCGACTTCGACGACATCCAAGACATCGAACTGCGCGGACGGGCCTAGCCAAGAAAGCGAATCCAGGGCAGCGCTTACAGCGTCATGACGTAGTAACCCGCATCTCTCACGGCCGCCTCAAGGACACCGCGATCGATCGGCCGCTTGGAGCGTACGCGGGCCGTGTGGTCCGCGTACGTCACCGTTGCCCACACACCATCCAGCGCATTGAGGGCATTGGCCACATTCTGAGCGCAGCCATCGCAGCTCATGCCGCCGATGAGCAACTCATCGCTATAGGGGTAGTGGGACGGATCGGTATCCACAACAACAACCTTTTTGGCCTTCTTGCCGCTCGCGCCATCGCTGCAGCAGCTCTTTCCGTGTGTCGAAGCGGCAATGCGACGCAGTCCAAAAAACATGCCGACGGCAATGACGGCCAGCACGATGAGATTCGCAGGCTTGAGCAAGTCACTCATGCGCTCCCCTTTCAAGTAGCACTATCTAGATACCCCCATGGGGTGTCCCCATCTTAACCCAAAATCATGTCCGTTCGGTCAATTAGTTTCCCGCTTCAAACTTTTTTGTTGACCATGGCTTACTTTCGTGTATAAGTTTTCCTAGGCTAACAGTTTAGATCTATAAGGAGCGCCGTGACTCGAACCATAGACATCCCCACGTTTCAGGCAGCAGTCGTGCGCAACTGCTCTCCCACGCTCGCGGGCATCAAGCCGGCATCGCTCTTTACCTATCCAGGCACCTACGCCCACGGGGACGGCTCGACCGCAACCGAAACCATCGCAGAGCGCCGAGCACGCCTACTCAACGTTATCGCCCAGTGCAATCGCGAGCTTGACCCGCTCGGCATCCACCTGAGCGTTTTGGTCTGGCGGCCCTGCGGAGCGCTCGTGTACGTGTACCGAGCCAAAAGCCTCACCACCTATTTCGCAGACCCTCGCGCCCAAACGGCGCTCGCCTCGGAAGGCTACGACACGAGAGACCTTTCGACATGCCTTGTGCATTTGGCATCGCGCATCACGCTCGCAAGCAATAACGTCGCGGAATGCGCCTGTAGCCAGACTCGATGCGCACTACCCCAGCAAGCTAGCTGCAGCAAAGACTGCATCTGCGAGTTTCCGCACGAAATAGGCTACTTCCTTGGATATCCCTACGACGACGTCCACGAGTTTATCGTCCAGCGCGGCGAGAACTACAAGGTCTTTGGGGCCTGGAAGGTCTACGCAAATGTCGAGCAGGCGCTTGCGACGTTTGATGCTTACCGTGCCTGCACCCAATACTTCACCCATGTCTATCAGCAGGGCCACAGCCTGGCAAAACTTGCTCAGGCAACCCGATAGAGCATACAAAACGCGGCCGCACGCCGCACAACCGAAAGGAAAACATATGAGCAAGATCGCAGTCGTCTATTGGAGCGGCACAGGCAACACCGAAGCCATGGCAAACCTCGTTGCCGAGGGTGTGGCGTCAGCCGGCGCCGAAGCAGAGGTCATCTCCTGCGCCGACTTCTCTGCCGACAAGGCCGCCGGCTATGACGCCATTGCCTTCGGCTGCCCCGCCATGGGTTCCGAGGAGCTTGAGTATGACGAGTTCCAGCCTATGTGGGACGAGGTCAAGGAGACCCTCGTCGATAAGAAGGTCGTCCTCTTTGGCTCCTACTCGTGGGCCGAGGGCGAGTGGATGGACAACTGGAAGGCGGACGCCGACGAGGCCGGCGTCAACGTCGTGGACTCCACCATCTGCTACGACGCGCCCGACAACGAGGGCGAGACCGCTTGCAAGGCCCTCGGAGCCGAGCTCGCGTAACGAACCCAGGGCCTCCAAGAGAGCCTGCATCAAAGCGCATCCCCATCCCTACAAAAGAGCGGGGCTGGATTCAAGTCCAGCCCCGCTCTTTTGTAACGGCAGTTACATCAACCGGCTACGAGATATTGCCCAAGAACGCCTTGGTGCGCTCGCTCTTGGGGTGGTCGAAGACCTCGCTCGGCGTACCCTCTTCCACAATGACGCCGCCGTCCATAAAGACGACGCGGTCGGCGACATCGCGGGCAAAGCCCATCTCGTGCGTCACGACGATCATGGTCATACCGTCGTGCGCCAGGTCGCGCATGACGCCCAGGACGTCGCGCACGAGCTCAGGGTCGAGCGCCGAGGTGGCCTCGTCAAAGAGCATGACGTGCGGGTTCATCGACAGGGCGCGGGCGATGGCAACGCGCTGCTGCTGGCCGCCCGAGAGCTGGCTCGGCATAAAGTCGATACGCTCGGCAAGACCGACCTTGGTCAGCTCCTCGACGGCAATCTTCTCGGCCTCTTCCTTGCTGCGCTTGAGCACCTTCTGCTGCGCGAGCATGACGTTCTTTTTGACTGAGAGGTGCGGGAACAAATTGAACTGCTGGAACACCATACCCAGATGCGTGCGCACCTTGTTAAGGTCGACGCCCTTGGCGCACACGTCAACACCCTCGACGATAATCGAGCCGCTCGTGGGATGCTCCAGACGATTGATGCAGCGAAGCATCGTCGACTTGCCCGAGCCCGAGGGGCCCAAGACCACAACGACCTCACCCTTGTGCACATCCAGATCGATATCGCGCAGGACCACGTTGTCGCCAAAGGCCTTCTGGAGGTTCTTGATGCTGACGACGACCTCGTTCGAGTTATTGGTTTCGCTCATGATAGGACCTCCTTACAGACCGGCGATGTGATCGGCAGGCGTCGCGACAACCTGTCCGGCGCTCTTGGCGGGACGCTTCTTCTTGGTCTCGGCCGTGCCCAAAAGCCTCGCCTCAAGACCGCTCACCAAGCGAGCGAGCGGCAGGGTGATGACCAGATAGAACAGGGCGGCAACCACGTACGGTGTAATGGAGCCCGTCGTGGCCACGATGGTACGGGCGTTCATGACGATCTCGACCACGCCCACGGCCGCAAGCAGCGACGTATCCTTGTAAAGCAAGATAAACTCGCTGGTCAGCGTAGGCAAAACATTGCGGAACGTCTGCGGAATCATAACGTAGAGCAGCGTCTGGAAGGCATTCATGCCCAGAGAGCGAGCAGCCTCGTTTTGGCCCTTGGGGATCGATTGAATACCGGCACGGAAGATCTCGCACAGGTACGCAGACGAGTTCATGGCCATGACGATGACGCCGAGCACGTAGTCATCAACCTTGACGCCGGCCAACGGCAGACCGAAGAACGCGATATAGATCTGCAGGAACGCCGGCGTACCACGGATGATATTCACATAGATGCCGGCAAGGCAACGAAGGATGCGCGACTTGGAAATGCGCATGAGCGATAGGGCGAAACCGAAGGGAATGGCCAGCGGAAACGCCACAAGCACGATCGAGAGCGACATAAGGAAGCCCTTAAAGACGATCGGCAGGCTTTGGACCAAAATGACCGGGTTCAAGAACAGGCGCAGGAACATATTGGAGTTCCAAGCCTCGACCCACGGCTGTTCCTTAAGATCGGCCAAGAAGTTATCGAAGGCCGTCACGCCCTTGATCTCCACCGACGGAATCTTGGAGATCTTCTTGGTCGACCCGTCAGCGAGCGTATAGGTGCCGCTAAAGACCTCATCGCCGCCCTCGACGGGAAACGTCACACCATAAACCTCGACACGGAAAAAGCCGCCGGCAGGCGCCGTCTCGCCAAAATCAATCTTGAGCGTCTGGCCGTCAGCCTTGCACGTGGGCTTCATGGGCGTACGATCCATGAGGTCCTCGCCCGAGAGCATCGTCAATCGCGTGTCATCGGTACCAAACGTCGTGCCGTCGACAAACGTCAGCGAAAGACCGCTCAGCTCCTCATCGGCATCGGCCTGGACCTCCCAGGTAATGCGCGTCTCGGTACCGCCGACCACAGCGCTGCCCGAACCGGTGTTGGGTCGGGCGGTAATCTTTGCGGTCTCAAGCGCCTGGGCGGTCGTGGGCGCATATGCCCCCACACACACCAGCGCGAGCGCCACGGCCATGACGCAGACTAGCTTTTGGAGCAAGGCGGGCAGTGGAAAACGCTGCTCCGCGGCCCCTTTGTTCAGTCGAGACAAGGTGGCTCCTATCGTAGAAGTTGCCGGCAAAACGAGACGGAAATACTCTCCGTCAAGAGAAGCGCAAAGGCCCTCTCCGCCAAAACGGAAAGGGCCCGTGAGCAATCAAGTAGCTATTTTACTTGATGTTGTACTTAGCCATGAGGGCGTCAACGGTACCGTCGTCGGTCAGGTCCTTGATGGCCTGGTTGATGTCGTCCTTGAGCTTGGTGTTGCCCTGGTTGATGGCGATGGCGTACTCCTCGCCGGTGCTAATCTGCTTAATGGTCTGGCAGGTGTTGAACTGCTCGGCGGTCAGCTGGCTGGCAACGGAGCGGTTGGTGACTACGGCGTCGCCCTTATCGGACTGCAGGGCGCTGAAGCACTCGGTGGCGTCCTTGTAGGGGACAATCTTGGCCTTGGGGAAGTTCTCCTGGGCAAAGGACTCGGCGGTCGAGCCAGACTGGACGATGATGGTAGCATCGGCGTTGTTGAGCTTCTCGCTGTAGTTGTCGGCCGTGATGTCGGTGTTATCGACCTTAGTCACGATAGCCTGATCGTCCATGTAGTAGGAATCGGAGAAAGTGACTTCTTTCTCGCGCTCGGGCGTGTCGGTGATAGCCGCGATGGAGACGTCATATTTGGCGCCCGAAGCGACGCCCGGAACCAGCGTGTCAAAGTCATTGTTGACATACTCGACATCCAGGCCCAGCTTGTCGCCGATAGCCTTGATGAGCTCAAGGTCAAAGCCCTGATAATCGCCGTTGTCATCCTTGTACTCAAACGGAGCGTACTCGGCAGAGGTGCCGACGGTCAGCGTACCGTCCTTGACGAGCGCGTACTCCTTGGAGCCGTCGACCTTCTCGACCTTAGCGTCGTCAGAGCTGCTGGAACCGGCATCAGAACCAGAGGTGGCGTTGGACGAGCCGCAGCCCGTCAGAGCGAGGGCGAGCGCCATAGCACCCGTGGCGGCAAATGCGCCAAGCTTCTTCAGCTTCATAATCAGTCTCCTTCCAATGACCCCACGTGATTCAGAGGTCTGCAAAAACTGAGGGTTATTATGCACCCGCTTGGAAGAATCTGCAATTAGAAAACTGATTGAAACAAACCCATAACGTGAATGTAGCACTCCAGTTTATGGCAGCCTTTACTGCTGCAATGACCTTAACAGTTTGATTTCAGCCGCATAACCTGCAAGTTCGTTCGGAGTCTCCAAAATAAACGGCAGCGAACGCAAACGGCCATTCGATACAATATTCTGTATAACCTGCATACCGCCGCCAAACTCTTCACTACCCAGGTAGCCCTTGCCGATGCACTCGTGGCGATCCTTATGGGCGCCGCAGGGATTCTTGGAGTCATTGATGTGCACAGCGCGCAGGCGCTCGATACCCACCACACGATCGAACTCGTCAAGCACACCGTCAAGATCGCGGACGATATCATAGCCGGCGTCATTCACATGGCAGGTATCTAGGCAAACGCCCAACTTGGCCGACAGCTCGGGGCGCTTGTCGGCAACGCCCTCGATGATGAGCGCCAGCTCCTCAAAGCTGCGGCCCACCTCGGTGCCCTTGCCGGCCATGGTCTCGAGCAGCACCATCGTCTGCTGGCCCTCAAACATCACCTGGCACAGGGTGTCGACGATCATCTGAATGCCGGCGTCGGAGCCCTGCCCCACATGCGCACCGGGATGGAAGTTGTAGTAGTTGCCGGGCAGCGCTTCCATGCGCTGCAGATCCTCGGCCATGGCCTCCAGGGCAAACTCGCGCGCCCGCTCCTTAGCGGAGCAGGGGTTATAGGCATACGGGGCATGAGCCACGAGCGGGCCAAAGTCGTTTTGCTCCATAAGCTCGCGCAGGGCCGCCACGTCATCCATGTCAAGGTCTTTTGCCTTGCCACCGCGCGGGTTGCGCGTAAAGAACGCAAAGGTATTGGCGCCAATGGACAACGCCGTCTCCCCCATCGCCCGATAGCCCTTCGTCGTCGAAAGATGGCACCCGATCGTCAGCATCTCCAACTCCCCCTCATCAGTTGCGGTGAAATACGGTCTATTGGTGCCCTATTTTGGCGCAAACAGACCGTATTCCACCGCAAGTTATAAAAGGGGCATCAGAGATGTGGGCCGCCAGGCACCACGGGCGCCGGCGTCATGATCCCCTGCGCGTCAGCGCCAAGTCCTAGAGGGCTAGACGGATCGCATCGATGATGTGCGCACAGTGCTGCGTGGCGGCAAGGGGCATGACGGGACTCTCGAGTTTCCCCGCCCGGATGAGCTGGGTCGCATGCTGGATTTCGCCGTAGAAATCATCGATCTCAAACGGGGCATTTATTTCGAGCATTCGACCGTCGGAATACTTCACATGGGCGAGCTCGGGGCGATGGAGACGCTCGATTTCCAACGAGCCCCGCTCACAGGCAATCGTTAAGCGGCTTTCATATGTTGCTTTGCCGTCGCACACCATATGAATGGGTATACCGCCGACGCTCATACGGATCTCGTCGGCCCAATCGACGCGGCCGCCCGATACGTCACGCCAGCGAACTTCACGGGATGAAACCTCGCACGCGCCCGCGAGCAAATCCTCAAACCAACCGACCGCATAGCAGCCCATGTCATATAGACAGCCGCCCTGCAACGAATCAAGCAGATAGCCCGAAGGAGGCTCGCCGTAATCGAGCTTTTGCACGCTTTCAATCGAGACAATACGGCCAAGCTCACCCGACGCAAGCAAGTCCTTCACGCGAGTGCGCATCGGGCAAAACCGATTCTTCATCGCCTCCATAAACAGCACGCCGCGCTCACGAGAGGTGGAGGCAATCGAGAGAGCCTCTTCCTCACTCAAAACGGCCGGCTTTTCGCACAGCACGGCCTTTCCGGCGCGCAGCGCGCGACAGGCCCAACGCGTATGCATGCCATGCGGAAGAGCCAAGTAGATTGCGTCGACATCGGGGTCGGCAATCAGCGCGTCATAAGCCGCATTGCCGTTATCGTCGACCGAGGCGTGGCCATGCGCAGCATCGATCGAAAACGCTCGGCAAAATTCCTCGACATGTGCAGGAGTGCGACCGGCCGCAGCCACCAGCCGTGCCCCGTCGACCTTCTTGAGCGACGATGCAAATCGATGAGAAATGTGTCCGGCACCCAAAATGCCCCAACGAACCTCACGCAAATCATCACATGAATCCCGATGGCCCACGACAGCCCCCTTCAGTTGCGGTGAAATAGTTCCTGTTTGGCCCCTATTCTGCCGCAAACAGGAACTATTCCACCGCAAGTTATAAAAGGGTCATGAGGAGCGCGTTTTGCCGAAGGCCTTAAGCACCGCCGTCACGGGGCCCGGCTGGAAGCGTCGGCGCACGTCATCGAGACGCTCGGGGATATCGATATGCTGCGGGCAGTGGCGCGTGCATTTGCCGCACTTGACGCAATTGCTCACCAGCTTGGCTTCGCTTGTGCGCACCGCGCTCGCCGTAAAGTATTGAGACAGCCCCGTAAACCAGCTGTGCGCGTAACTCGCGTTGTAAGCGGCAAAGCAGCCGGGAATGTTAATACCCTTGGGACATGGCATGCAGTAGCCGCATCCCGTGCAGGGCACACGGTTCGATTTCTCAAACTCCATCAACACGCGCGCAATCGTGTCGAGCTGGTTGGCCGTCATCGAATTCGGCAACGCGAGGTCTGCCAGTGACGAATTCTCGTCCACCTGCGCGGTATCGGTCATACCAGAAAGCAACATGGTCACCTGGGGATGATTCCACACCCACGAGAGCCCCCAAGCGGCAGGCGTATGCAAATGTCGATCGCATGCACCATCGAGAACAGCGCGCGCCCGCGGAGGCAATTTGCCTGCCAAGCGTCCGCCCAAAAGCGGCTCCATCACAAACACCGCGAGACCTCGCTCGGCGGCGGCCATGAGCCCCGCCGTTCCCGCCTGATATCGCTCTCCAGCGTAGTTGTACTGGATCTGGCAAAAGTCCCACTCATACGCATCGAGCATCGTAAGGAAGTCCGCCGCGCTGCCGTGGTACGAAAAGCCTATCTGACGAATACGCCCTGCAGCCTTTTGCTGCGCGATCCAGTCCTCGATGCCCAGCGCCACCACGCGCTCCCACTGCGCAGGCGAGGTGATGTTGTGCATAAGGTAATAGTCGATATGGTCGGTCTGCAGGCGGCGCAGCTGCTCGTCGAAAAACCGATCGAAATCCTCCGCGCATTTGCACGAAGCATGCGGCAGCTTGGTTGCGAGCAAAACCTGGTCGCGCAAGCCCAGGCGTTCAAGCGAAGCGCCCACGCAAGCCTCGTTGCCGGGATAGAGATAGGCCGTGTCCAGATAATTAATCCCCTGCTCCACCGCACGGGAGATGATGGCATCGGCCGTCTTCGCATCGGGATGTCCCGGCGCACCGGGAAACCTCATGCAGCCCAGACCCAGAGCGGATATTCGGTTACCACTTTTGGGGTCAACACGGTATTGCACGGCCCCTCCCTTCGCCATCAGCGCCCCGGCAAGGCGAAACACAATGGTCACGCAGCCGAAACATCGTGGAATCGCAATCGAGAACGTATCGTAACGCAGCAGAAATCGAGCCGTCACGGCACCGCTTTAACATCAGCAAAAAGCCCGATGAAAGGAGCCGGGCATGACCACGCGCATGTCTTTGCGGTCTGCCCCGCGGCATAAGCGCACAGCGCAATAGTTTCTTTTTCATAACAGCCGCCCCGCGCACTCACCAATCACCCTGGCAGCATACAATCCATCAGGCGCCCCTTACGCGGGCGCCTTTTATATGGGGAGATGATTCACATGCAGATCAACAAGGTCGCTTTTATCGGCAAGGGCGGCGTCGGCCTGCTCTACGGCAGCATGATTGCCAAGGCCCTCGGCAATGACGCCGTCGAATACGTTATGGATGACACCCGTTTTGAGCGTCACGCGGGCGATGCGCTCACTGTCAACGGCAAGCCCTGCGATCTCACGTCCGTCCGCGCCAGCGAGGCGACGCCCGCCGATCTGGTCATCCTGACAGTCAAGACCACCGGTCTCGACCAAGCACTCAAGACTATGGAGCGCGTCGTGGGACCCAACACGCTCATCGCCTCGCTATGCAACGGCATTACGAGCGAGCAAAAGATTGCCGAACGCTTTGGCTGGGAGCATACCGTTCTTGGTATCTGCCAGGGCATGGACGCCGTGTTCCTCAACGGCGCGCTCACCTTTACCAATGCGGGCGAGATCCGCTTTGGCGCGGCGGCCGGCACGGACCCCGCGACCGTCGCCGCTATCGACGGGCTCTACACGCGCTGCGGCATCGCCCATACCGTCGAGGACGACATCGCCCACCGCATGTGGGCCAAACTCATGCTCAACGACGGCATCAACCTGACCTGCATGGCCTACGGCGGGACCTACGGAAGCGCCACGGAGCCGGGCTCCGAGCAGCGTCGCTGCTTTGTTTCCGCCATGCGCGAAACGCTTGCGGTCGCCAACGCCGAGGGCGTTGAACTGACCGAGGCAGACCTGACGCAAATGGTGCACCTCATCGAGGGAATCGACCCCGCCGGTATGCCCTCGATGGCTCAAGACCGCATCGCAAGGCGCAAAACCGAGGTTGATGAGTTCGCGGGCACCATCTGCCGCCTCGCAGCCAAACACGATATCCAGGCACCGCAAAACGAGTGGCTCTATCGGCGCATCCGCGATATCGAGAAAAGCTGGTAGCGCCGACGCGCCGCATTCAACAGCCTTAACAGCAAAACCGCCGCAAGGGAACCTCCCCCCCCTGCGGCGGCCTTCATCTTCGTCTATGACCGGCGGCCGATCTCACAACAGTTAGCGTTGCGACCCCGGCACCTCGTCCTCATCGTCGCGGCAAAGAACCACGCCTGCGCTTCCCAGCAGCGTGGCCGCGATCAGCGCGCCGACCACGATAGGAGCAGCCCCGCATGTCCCCTGCATGCCCGCGACGAGCGCGGCCGTGGGACCAAGGCAGCCAAGCATCAACGCGACGGCGGCAACGGCAATATCTCGAGCATTCACAAGACCACTTCCTCCAAGAGAAAGACCTTATTTCTCAAGAACCAGTGTGCCCCGCATCCATACGCCCAGCGTACCGCCACGGTAAGGGCTCTGTTAACTCAAACGCATACATAGAACGGACGTCCTTACGTTGCCCTAAAGCTCGGTAAAGACGCCCGTCCGCCAAATATCCGTGATGCAGAAAAATTACCAACCGGTGTAGTAATCGGTGGTTCCGGCAGCGCAGCCGGAGTCATAGACCTTGCAATCACCCTTGGAGCCCGTAAAGGTCGAGCCCTGGGCCATATCGCCCGCGGCAACAACGTAATAGCCGTCGGAATCGCGCCAGAAGCCCTCAGAATCCTGAGTCCATTCGCCCGTGCGATAGTGATAAAGCACATTGCTGCTGTAATAGGTCTCGCGGCGCCCGTTGTAGTTATTGACACCCGCAGAGCGCGTCAGGCCCGATCCGTTCGCGTAGGACGCGGCAGACGCGTAGGACGGAGTGTAACCGGCGTTGTAGTACGAAGCCTGGGCGGCCTCGGCAGCCTCCGCCTCGGCGGCAGCCTCGAGCGCTTCGCGCTTGGCATCCTCAAGCGCAGCGCGCAGCTCATCGAGCTCGGTCGACTTGGCGTCGACCTCCCCCATCGTCAACAGGCTACCCGCACCGTCGATGCAACCCTGCAGCACAGCACGCTCGTCATCGGTAGCATAGTCGCCATACATATTCATAATGATCTGAGCGCGCATCTCAAGGGAATCGCGCTTGGCCTCCATCGAGGCGTTCCACTCCTGCATGGAACCATAACCATCGCCGCGATAGTCAACGGGCTGCACCAGCGTCGCCTCGGACGGCGTAGGTCCAACCGTATCGGATAGTGTTGCCGCGTGGGCATCGGTTGCACCGGCGCCCGCCAAAAGTGCCACGGTCAGAGCGGCGGAAAGGGCGGCGGCTTTCGGTTTTCGTGAATCGATCCTCATGTAGCTAGAAACCTCCGTAGTGCGTTTTTGCTACGTTTGAGCTGCGTGTGATTCGATCGCGCTGCATAGTACCCCGAGCAAATCGCGACCTGCGGTTTTACTCAAAAGGCGCACGTCAATTGCGTAAAACTCACATCCTATTAACAGGAGTTTTCCACATCTCGATTGCATAAAGCATGCCAAAAACCCTGTTTTTGCACCCGCTCTATGCAAAAAAGGCGCCTGTGCAACCATTGTTCGCACAGGCGCCTTGAGCAGGCATTTTATACAGTTATACCTATCGAGTCGCAAGGGGTCCTTGCACAAGTCGCCTTACTCGTCCAGCGCGGCGAAGGCCTGCTTCAGATCCCAAATGATATCCTCGGCGTTCTCGGTACCGATGGAAAGACGGATCGTGGAGGGCGTGATGTTCTGCTCGGCGAGCTCCTCGGCAGAGAGCTGGGAGTGCGTGGTGGTAGCCGGGTGCACGACGAGCGACTTGACGTCGGCCACGTTGGCGAGCAGCGAGAACACCTGCAGATGATCGATGAACTTCCAGGCGGCCTCCTGGCCACCCTTGATCTCAAAGGTAAAGATCGAGGCGCCGCCACGGGGGAAGTACTTCTGATAGAGCTCGTGATCGGGGTGCTCAGACAGGCTCGGGTGGTTCACCTTGGCGACATGGCTGTCACCAGCCAGGAACTCAACGACCTTCTTGGTGTTCTCGACATGACGGTCAACGCGCAGCGACAGAGTCTCGGTGCCCTGGAGCAGGATCCAAGCGTTGAACGGGCTGATGCAGGCGCCCTCGTCACGCAGCAGGATGGCGCGGACATAGGTTGCGAAGGCGGCGGGACCGGCAGCCTCGGCAAACGAGACGCCATGGTAGGAGGGGTTGGGCTCGGCGATCTGCGCATACTTGCCGCTCGCCTTCCAATCGAAGTTACCGCCGTCGACGATCACGCCGCCCAGCGAGGTGCCGTGGCCGCCGATGAACTTGGTTGCGGAGTGGACGACGATGTTGGCACCATGCTCCAGCGGACGGAACAGATACGGGGTGCCGAAGGTGTTGTCGACGACAACCGGCAGACCGTGCTTCTTGGCGATCTCGGAGATGGCGTCGATGTTGGGGATGTCGGAGTTGGGGTTGCCGAGCGTCTCGAGATAGATGACCGTGGTGTTGTCCTTGATGGCGCCCTCGACCTCTTCCAGGTTATGCGCATCGACGAAGGTGGTCTCGACGCCAAACTGGGAGAGCGTATGCTCCAGCAGGTTGTAGGAGCCACCGTAGATGGTCTTCTGGGCAACCACGTGGTCGCCGGCCTGAGCAAGAGCCTGCAGGGTATAGGTGATGGCAGCAGCACCGGAGGCGACGGCGAGACCTGCTACGCCACCCTCGAGTGCGGCGATACGGTCCTCGAAGACGCCCTGGGTGGAGTTGGTCAGACGGCCGTAGATGTTACCGGCATCGGCAAGACCAAAGCGGTCGGCGGCGTGCTGGGAGTTGCGGAACACATAGCTCGTGGTCTGGTAGATAGGCACGGCGCGAGAGTCGGATGCGGGATCGGCGCTCTCCTGGCCAACGTGAAGCTGCAGGGTATCGAAACCAAAGGTGTGCTCGGGGTTGTTGATGAACTGGCTCATGATGATCTCCTTGATCGAACAAAAATAAATAAATAAGAGAGAAGTAAGTCGCTGTCTCCTGATCACGCCGACGGGCGCAAACAGGAGCCCGGCATTCGTCTTGGTAAGCAATTCATATGCGGGCCTCCTTTCGCATCCCGGTTCCGTGGTTGGCTTAATTACCTACCTGCTTTGTGTGTTTTGAATAGTACGAGCATTGTTCCCCTCGGTCAATCACTTAAAAGCGCTAACCTGTTATCGGTTTTATAGATAGCAATCGAAAGGATGACGTCGATGACCCTTCAGCAGCTTCGTTTTCTGATTGCCGTGGCAGAGTCCGGCTCAATTAACGCCGCAGCTCAGCGCCTCTATACCGCTCAGTCCAACATATCAAACGCCGTCAAAAGCCTGGAACAGGAGCTCCATCTGGAGATCTTTACGCGCTCCAGCCGCGGCGTCACGCTCACCAACGACGGCACCGAGCTTTTGGGCTATGCGCGCCAGGTCGTAGAGCAGGCCGACATGCTCGAGGCGCGCTACGAGGACGGCGGCACCCCGCAAGCCCGCCTCGCCATTTCCGCCCAGCATTACGCCTTTTCGGTCGAGGCCTTCGTCAACGTCGTCGAGCGCTGCCGGGACGACAAGTTCGAGTTCATCATGCGCGAGACCACCACGTCGCAGATCATCGATGACGTCCGCGCGTTTCGCAGCGACATTGGCATCCTCTATCTGGACGACTTTAACAATCGTGTCCTACAGAAAGCCTTTACCGATGCCCGAGCAAGCTTCCATCACCTCTTTGATGCAAAGGTCCACGTGTTCGTAAGTGAGCGCCACCCGCTTGCCCGCCGCCCGCAGCTGTCCCTTGCCGACCTTACGCCCTATACGCGCTACAGCTTTGAGCAGGGAACCTCAAACTCCTTCTATTACGCCGAGGAGCCGTTTAGCTACATCCCCTGCGATCGCAACATTCGAGTCTCTGACCGCGGCACGCTCACCAACCTGCTGATCACCTCGAACGGCTACACGCTCTCCACCGGCGTGCTCTCAAACGAAATGCAATGGGGCATGGCATCGATTCCGCTGGCAGATGCCCCGACGATGCACGTAGGCTATATCATGCACGATGAACGCAAGCCCTCTCCCCTGTTGCAGCAATACCTCGACGAGCTCGACCGCATCATCCAAGAAAACCAGCCATCAGAGGACGGGGTAGATATGGTAGATTGCTAGCCCTCGGCGAACGCGGCGCTACAATGGTCACTCACACGAAACGTACCCAACGAAAGGAACCATGTGAAGGTCATCATCTATACCGACGGCTCGGCCCGATCAAATCCGGGACGCGGCGGATACGGCGCCGTGCTCAAATACACCAACCCCGCCGGCAAGACCTTCACCTCCGAGCTTTCGCGCGGCTACGCCAAGACCACCAACAACCGCATGGAGCTCATGGCGGTCATCGTGGCGCTCGAGGCACTTAACCGCCCCTGCGAGGTCGAGGTCCATTCCGATTCGCAGTACGTCGTCAACGCCTTTAACAAGCACTGGATCGACGGCTGGAAAAAGCGCGGATGGAAAACCGCCAACAAGCAGCCCGTTAAGAACCGCGACCTGTGGGAGCGCCTGCTTGCCGCCAAAAGCAAGCATAAGGTGGAGTTCATCTGGGTTAAGGGACATGCCGGCCACGAGCTCAACGAGCGCTGCGACGAGCTCGCCACCACGGCGGCCGACGGCAGCAACCTCGATATCGACACCGGCTTTAACGAGAGCGACCTGTAATAGCGTTTTCGCGCAGCTTTATATCCCCACGCGCTACACTCATCTTGTAGACCAAACAACGCAAGGGGGACGTATGCTGCGCATCGCGACCATCGGCACATCCATGATCACCGACGACTTTATCCAAGTCGTCAACGCCAACGACCAAGCCGCGTTTGTGGGCACGCTTTCACGCGACGCCAATCGCGGTACTACCTTTACCGCCGAGCGCGGTGGTGAGCGTAACTTCACCGCACTTGACGAGCTCGCGTCCGCCGCCGACGTCGACGCCGTCTATATCGGCAGCCCTAACGCACTTCACTACGAGCAGGCCCTTGCCTGCATCGCCGGCGGCAAGCACGTCATCGTCGAGAAACCCTTCTGCGCCACCGAAGCGCAGGCGCTGGAAGTCTTCCGCGCTGCCGAGGCAGCAGGTGTCGTGGCCCTCGAGGCCATGCGTCCCCTCCACGATCCCGCCTTCCACGCCATCGAGGACGCCCTGGGCGAGATCGCCCCCATCCGCCGCGCCTCATTGCGCTTTGGCAAGTATTCCTCGCGCTACAACGAGATTCTCGCGGGACGCGCCACCAATATCTTCGACTGCAATATGGCATCGGGTTCCCTCATGGACATTGGCGTCTACGCCGTCGAGCCCATGGTCGAGATTTTCGGCATGCCCTCCGGCCTTACGAGCATGACTACTCTGCTCGACCCCACCACGCGACAGCTCACGCACGGCCCCATCGACGGCTGCGGTTCCATCCTCGCCAGCTACGGCGGAGGCCGCATCTCCGTCGAGCTCGCGCACTCCAAAATTACGAATGACCTGCTGCCCTCGCAGATCGAAGGCGAGCGTGGCACTATCCAGATCGACCATCTGTCCACGCCCCGCAACGTCCGCATCGACTATCGCGGCGATGTCGTACGCGGCTCAGCGACCGAGGCACCGCGCGAACAGGGCGACAACGGCCGCGTGCTCGACCTGCCCAAATCGAGCAACACTATGGAATACGAACTCACAGACTTTATCACCGCCATCGACGGCATCGATAACGTTAAGGAAGAGATTTGGGAGACCCCGGCGGGACGCCACGAGCTTGGCCACTACCGCGATGTCACGCTCGTCTCACTGCGCATCATGGATGCCGTGCGCCAGCAGGCCGGCATTACCTTCCCGGCCGACGCAGGCAAGCAGGCATAGCGATGGGCCTCTTCGATACGTTCTTCTCCAGCGTCACCGGCGGCAGTCGAGAGCCTCAAAAACCATCAAACGTCGAGCTCGAGCTGCGCCGCAGGCTTACCGTACTCGCAAGCGACGAGGCCACTCAAGACACTCCCCTGCGCTATTTCCTGCGCTGGGCGGGGCAAGTCCAAGGCGTTGGTTTTCGCTTTACCAACACCAACCTCGCACAGGCACGCGCACTCACCGGCTGGGTGCGTAACATGGAAGACGGCTCAGTCGAGATGGAGATACAGGGAACTCCGGCAAACGTCCTATCTCATCTCGAGGCGCTTCATGCCTCCTACGAGCGCATGGGAACGCGTTTTCGCCTTGTAGACGCCCAGGCCCGAGCCCCACTTGCCAATGAAGACGGTTTCAGTCCTCATTATTAGTATTGTGTGCTAAATACGGTATCATTTACCTACGACCGTTAATAGAAAAGAGGCGAGGCGCATGGCGGTGCAAAGAAGGAATACCAAGCAGCGAAAGCTGGTTCTTGACGCCGTGCGCCAAAGCTATAACCATCCCACCGCCGACGAAATCTACAACGCCGTGCGCGAACAGGATGACAAGATCAGCCGCGGCACGGTCTACCGCAACCTCAATCTCTTGGCAGATGCCGGCGAGATTCTCTCCATCAAGACGCCGGGCGGCAGCCGCTTCGATCGCACGATCGAGCCGCATGCGCATATCATCTGCACCTCGTGCAGCCGCGTCATCGACGTACCGCTCCCCTTCGATGCCCAGCTCGACGCCAAGGCGTCCGAGCAAATCGGCTGGCACGTCACGTCGCACTACACCATCTTCGAGGGTCTCTGCCCCGACTGTAGGTAGATGTTTGGAACATGCCTTAAAATCCACCTTTCCGCACTTTGCAGCAAAAAGTAGATTTCTAGACATGTCCCAAATGTCTACTCAGCAAGTAGACGACGCAGCTCTTCTTCGACCGTGCGCACGTAGCGGACGCGGTCGTTGATGCCACGCATAGAGGGGTTGCAGCTCTCCATCAGATAGGGATGGCCCACGACGTTGAGCATGTCGCGATCGTTTTCGTTATCGCCAAACGCCATCATCTCATCGGGCGAAATACCCAGGGCACGACCGTAATCGGCAAGCGCGGAGCCCTTGCCCGAACCGAAACCGATAAAGTCCGTCCATTCGGTTCCCGACGTCATCACGTCAACACGGTCGCTAAAGAGGCGCTCAAAATACTCCAGGGCCGCCGGCTGATCCACCTCGGGCGTCTGGAAGGCAATCTTAATGACGTCCTCGTCGATGTCCTCGGGGCGGTCGACCACCGCCACATCGCAGTGGACCTCATAGCGCAAATGATCGACGAACGCATCGTTGCCGCTCATGGTGTAGAGGTGTCCCTCACACGAAAGGGTCACGTCGGCATGGGGATACGCAACCACGGCATTCGCGATATCCATAGCAAGGCTACGCTCCATGGAACGCTTGACAACGGCACGTCCCTCGCTCATCACCAGGGCTCCGTTTTCGCATACATAGGCGAGCTCATCGGCCACCGGGGCAAACAGATAGCGCAAGCTCGCATATTGACGGCCGCTCGCCGGCATAAACACGATACCGCGACGATGCAGCTCATCGATGAGCTCAAAGGCCTCGGAACGCGGCTCGCGCTCCCCCGGATGCAGCAACGTGCCGTCCAAATCGCATGCAATCAGCTTGATTCCTTCAAGACCCATATGCTCCCCCACAGCATCTCATCAACAGAAAGGCGGACTTTGAATAGTTGTCTCTCAAAGTCCGCCTTACTTATACGCACGTTAACCGCGCGCCTTCTTTACGATCGTAAAGTCTGGTGCCATACTCACAACGGCATCCGCCGCACTCGACGCAAAGCGCCGGTCCGAATCGAGTTCACGGGTAACCGTCGAGAGCCGAACGCCCTCGACGCCCCGGAGCATGCGGCCCAAAACAGGCTGCACCGGCGTATACATGCGCACGGTATACTCGTCCGAATCGCCTCGAAAAAGCGGCGCATGCATATTGCCGATCTCCCAGCACGCATGCGCGAGCGCAATCGGGTCCATGCGGTCAACTTCGACCAAATAAACCTCGGCGCTGCGCAGGCGCACGACAACCGCCACGGGCACCACGCCCGAACGGTCGACGGCGAGCACGTCGCCGTCGACAAAACGACCGCCGTCGGCAGTATCCAGCCGAACATCGACCGTGCGCCCCAGCTCCGTCACGCCCACAAACGCGCATACATCAGCCTGGTCCCAATCGAGCAGTAGCTCGTCAACTTCAAAGACGCCGCCCAGCTTCCGGCGAAGCAGAAGTTCATAGGACGGATCGTTGAGATTTCCCAAGCATGTCGTCGAAACCAAGCGCTCAGGCATGCTCTAACCCTCGACCTCGACGAGCTCGATATCAAAGTTGAGGTCCTTGCCGGCAAGCTCGTGGTTGGCATCGAGCGTCACAGCCTCGGGCGTTACGTCGATGACGACGGCGGGGACAGGCATGCCGCTCGGCGTGGACAGGAAGAGCTTCATGCCCTTCTCGATCTGCTCGATGTTGGGAACCTGCTCGGCCGGGAAGGTAATAACCATCTCGGGATTGTGCTCGCCGTAGGCATCGGCAGCAGGAATGTGCACGGTCTTCTTCTCGCCCACCTGCATGTCGACAACAGCGGCGTCGAAGCCCTTGATCATCTGACCGGCGCCGCAGGTGAACTCCAGCGGCTCGCCGCGATCGTAGGAGCTATCGAACTGCGTGCCGTCGTCGAGCGTGCCGCGATAATGAGTCTTGACCTTCTTGCCCTGGTTGGACATGGTAACCTCCGTGATAAGGGCGGCGCACAACGCGGGCCGCCGTGAACATATGGCGCTAACTATACCCTAGTCATACAATTCAATGACAGTTTGCAAAGAAACGCTGCAACCGGAGGAACCATGGCATATCCCGTATTTGACCTACACTGCGACACCGCCGACCGCATCGGCTGGGCCACGCTCGATCTCGACCTGCGCTTTACCGCCGGCACCGACGGTTATTTCCCCGGCGACGAAACGCATCCGCAAGATTTCGACCTCATCGAGGGCAACGCCTGCGCCATCTCGCTCGCAAAGATCGGCAACACGCCATGGGCACAGTGCTTCGCCACGTTTGTCCCCGATGAGATTCCCACCGCCCACGCCGCGCGCTTCCAGGCGCAGATCATGGCGCATATGAGCGGCCAGGCAATGCTCAACCACGACCGCATGGTCAACGTACGCAGCGCGGCAGACATTCGCCCCGCGCTCAAAGACGGCAAGGTCGCCTGCATCCACACCATCGAAAACGCCACGTTCTTTGCCGAGGACCCCGCGCTGATCGAGGTGCTCAAGAGCTTGGGCGTACTCATGTCATCGCTCAGCTGGAATGCGCAGGGACCGCTCGCGAGCGGACACGATACCCACGCCGGCCTCACCGCCGCCGGCATCGAGGCACTTACGCAGATGGAGCACGCCGGCATGGTGCTTGACGTCTCCCACCTCAACGATGAGTGCTTTGACGAGGTTGTCGCCCACGCCACACGTCCCTTCGTCGCCAGCCACTCCAACTCTCGTGCAGTTTGCGGCGTTAAGCGCAACCTCACCGACGACCAGTTCCGCACCATTCGCGACATGGGCGGCATCGTCGGCCTCAACTACTGCAGCGAGTTCCTTTCCAACGACGCAACCGACAAGACCGCCGCAGACGTCACCTTCGACCAGCTGGCGGCACATATCGAGCACTGGCTCGACCTGGGCGGCGAGGACGTCATCGCGCTCGGCGGCGACTGGGACGGTGCCACGGTGCCCGCTTTCCTCTCCGATGCCAGCAAGATGCCCGAGTTCCAGAACATGCTCTCCAAGCATTTTGGCAAGACCGTGATGCAAAAGCTCTGCAGCGATAACGCGCTTGCCTTCTTTGAGCGTTATTAATTTCACATCCCTTGAGCGGGCCGGCATACCGAACGGTCGACATGCCGGCCCGTCCCCAATCTGAAGGACCGCTTTTGACGCAGCAATTTACGACTACCGTATCCCGACCGGATGGCACATCCATCCCCGTCGTCGTTACCAAAAAGCGCGTCAAGAACTTGAACCTACGCGTCACATCGAGCGGTGAGGTCCACGCCAGCGCACCGCTCGGCGCCAGCCGCGAGCGTATCGAAGCGTTTGTGAAGCGCAACAGCACCTGGATTATCGGTCGACTTGCCCAGCGCGGGCAACGTCAGGCGACGGCACGAGAGCCGCTCAGCCCCTCGTCCATCATTGCACTTTGGGGCAAGCCCATCACGGTACAAGATGCGCTCGATCACAACTTTACATCACCCGCACTGCGGCCCAAGCAGGCCACCTTCGCAAGTTTTATGGGCGCCGACAAATCGAACGAACGCCCACAGGCCAAGCGGCGCGCAATCCTCGACGGCCAGACGCCCGATGAGCTCCAGACCCGCATCGACCAGCTCTATACGTCCGAAGTCACATCGGCGCTGCGCGATATGGTGCACGCATACGAAATCTCAATGGGTGTCACCGTGGCCCGCGTCTCCGTGCGCAGCATGAAAACGCGCTGGGGCTCATGCACGCCCAAATCCGGTGCCGTTCGCATCGCACGCGAACTAGCCGCCTATCCCATCGAGTGTCTCGACATGGTTGTCGCCCACGAGCTCGTCCACCTGCTCGAGCCAAGCCACAATCAGCGGTTTCACGCCCTGCTCGACACGTACTGTCCCAACAATAGAGCTCTGTCGCAGCGGCTCAAGCAGCCGCCCCTCAACAAGCTCTAGCGTCGACTAGCGCACGCGCTCGATCTCGACGCCGCAGCTTGCCAGGGGAAGACCGACGGGAGCCCAGGGCTTATCGAGCTTAACACGCACGCCAAGCAGCAAGGGGTAACGACGCAGCAGCATCTGGGCCACACCCTCGGCTGCCGCCTCGATGAGTTTAAACGTATGCTCGCGCAGATAGCCATCGACATCGTGACACACCGAGCCGTAATCAATCGAGGCATCCAGGTTGTCGTGCTCCCCCGCTGCACGCAGGTCGGCATAGAGCACCAAGGACACGATGAACTTCTGGCCCAGCGCGTTCTCTTCGGGATACACACCGTGGTTGGCAAAGACCTCGAGACCGTCGATAGTAATGCGGTCAGCATGGCGCAGATCGTCATAGCTCACGTGGGGCACCGCCGTTGCGGTGGATATTTCGCCCCTTCCACGGCGGGCGAGCTCGGCGCCTTCAGTCTTGGTTGCATTCTCGGGCAGTTTCTTGTTACTCATCGCGATCGTCTCCTTCGTTTAGAACCCCGACCGCGTAAACTAACTAGACGCGAATCGACAGGTTCTTTTTATCATCGCTCCAGTTGCAAGCATTGCGCGCGGGGCATGCAAAGCAGGCGCGCGACGCTTTGTCGGCTGCATAGAGCAGACGCTCAAGCGGTTGGCTGTTCACGCGCAGCTTTCGATGGCCCAGAATGGCCGTCTTAATGGCTGCGGCATCGGCCGGCTCAAACGCTACGTCATCGGGCATACCGCCGAGAATCGCATCAGCGACGCGTTCGCTTGCAACATCATGGGATATACCCGATTCATACTGTTCATCTTTGCCGATATCGTGAAGAAGTGCCGTGGCGTAGATGATCTCGCGGTCAAATTCGAGCTGTTCCTCGAGATTCTTAATCCACATAATGCGCGCGACATCCAGCAGATGGTCAATACCGTGGCGGCAGAAGATGCGCCCCGATTCCAACTGTGCAATGTTGCCCAGGTGCCGCCGGAACAGACCGTTGGCACAGATGTAATCAATGCGAGGCATGGCACCAAAAGGCGCCAGGCCCGAAGCCATAAAACCGCGACGCGGCGTTCCCTCGTCAGTATTCGATGTAAAGTCGTTGACGACTCGCATAGTTAGCGTCCCAGCATCCTAAAGAATCGCTCCTCGAGCGCCGGATCGGCCTCAAAGACGCCGCGACGAGCGAGCGTCACGGTCTTGGTGCCAGGCTTTTGCACGCCGCGCATGGTCATGCACATATGTTCAGCTTCCATGAGCACAATCGCTCCCTGGGGAGCGAGATACTCCATGAGGGCATCGGCAACCTGCGCGCACAGCTGCTCCTGCAGCTGCAGACGACGGGCATAGACCTCAACCGTGCGGGCAAGCTTAGACAGACCTGCCACGCGACCGTTAGGGATATAGCCGATCGCAGCCTTACCATAAAACGGCAGCAGATGATGCTCGCACAGCGAGTAGAACGTAATGTCGCGCTCGATAACCAAATCGTTCGAAGCGACGGCAAAAGTTTTGGACAGGTGCTCCTCGGCACTCTGGTCCATACCGCCGGCAATCTCGCCATACATACGGGCGACGCGTGCCGGAGTCTCCAGCAGGCCCTCACGAGTTGGGTCCTCGCCTATACCTTCAAGCAGCAGCTTAATGGCAGTCTCGACTTTTTCCTGATCGACCATCTGGGCCTCACTTTTTTCGATTTCGCGTTCGCACTATGGTACCACGCCGGCACGCAACCTCTGCCAGCTACATAGTATGGGTCGAATAGACCGGATCGTCCCGCCAAAGCTCCACAGCATCGCAAAGCGCAACGCCCTCACGTGCAGCACGAGCGCGCGTGGCGTTCATGTCGATCACGCGCTGATTGCTCGAGCCCCTAAAGCGCAACG
The DNA here is from genome assembly GCA_900545665.1 of uncultured Collinsella sp. Classification (GTDB taxonomy): domain Bacteria; phylum Actinomycetota; class Coriobacteriia; order Coriobacteriales; family Coriobacteriaceae; genus Collinsella. The sequence goes on along the minus strand of UQZU01000024.1, from coordinate 3,753 downwards.
AGATATCGTACAGATCCTGAACGAACGGGCCGTCCACCAACATGTCGAGGCAGGCCAGGATACGGTCCGTCACCTCGGTATGATGACGGCCACCCGGCATAAGCTCCTCGAGCACGTCACCGGTAAAGCACCAAATGGTCTTGCCCGACCCAGCAGGATAGGCCGCACGCACGCGCTCGATAAAGTCAACAAGCCCCGCCTGATTCTCGGGCTCCATAGGCTCGCCACCCAGAATCGTCAGGCCATCGATAAAGGGATGATCGAGACTCTCGATAATCTTATCCTCGACGGCGCGATCGAACGGCTCGCCCGCAGCAAAGTCCCACGCGACAGAGTTAAAGCAATTCTTGCACCCACGACGGCACCCGCTCACAAACAGAGAAGTACGAACGCCTTCACCATCAGCAATATCGAAATACTTAATGTTCGCGTAGTTCATAGGTAACTCTCCCGGGAGGCCGGGACATATCTTCCCGTCCTCAAACATTCTCGGCCTTCGGCCTGCGAAACTGCGGGCGGGACGATATGTCCCGGCCTCATGCAAAGGGTAACTCAATGAACGAAGCGAACATCGAGCATAGGGTTCGAGGTCCAATAAATACTCAGCTGCAGCTCAACCGCCATCGCAAGTAAATCGCAGCTGCAGCTCAAATTATTTCCGCTAAGAACTTCGAGGAGTGAGCAGACCGCATGCCGCATCTCAGCTACATCAACTTGGCTGCCCGTAGCGAGGCCCCGGACCTTTGCTCGATATGAGTTCCGCACGAACAGGAGGCGCCAGTGGCGCCTCCGTCGTGAGCCAGGACTGTCCGAAATAGCGAGTAAAGGTCCGGGGCCTCGCTACGGGGCAGCCTGGGATGGTTATTAGAGATGCAGCACGCGGTCGCGGATCTCCTCGGTTCGACCCTGGTTCCAGAACTGGGTACCGATGTAGCCGCACGTACGACGAGCGACATTCATCTTCTCCTGGTCGCGGTTGCCGCAGTTGGGGCACTCCCACACCAGCTTGCCATCGTCCTCGACAATCTTGATCTCACCGTCGTAGCCGCACACCTGGCAGTAGTCGCTCTTGGTGTTGAGCTCGGCGTACATGATGTTGTCGTAGATGTACTGCATCACGCGAATGACAGCCTTGAGGTTGTCCTGCATGTTGGGAACCTCGACGTAGGAGATGGCACCGCCCGGCGAAAGCTGCTGGAACATACCCTCGAACTTGAGCTTGTCGAATGCGTCGATCTCCTCGGACACATGGACGTGATAGCTGTTGGTAATGTAGCCCTTGTCCGTCACGCCCGGGATAATGCCAAAACGGCGCTGCAGGCACTTGGCAAACTTGTAGGTCGTCGACTCAAGCGGGGTGCCGTACAGCGAGAAGTCGATATCGCTTTCGGCCTTCCACTCGGCGCACTTGTCGTTCATGTGCTGCATGACGGCCATGGCAAACGGCGTGCCCTCCTTCTCGGTGTGGCTGTGACCCGTCATGTACTTAACGCACTCATACAGGCCGGCATAGCCCAAGCTGATCGTAGAGTATCCGCCCACGAGCAGCTTGTCGATCGTCTCGCCCTTCTTCAGACGCGCCAGGGCGCCGTATTGCCAAAGAATCGGCGCGGCGTCAGAAAGTGTACCCATCAGGCGCTCATGACGGCACAGCAGGGCACGGTGGCACAGCTCAAGGCGCTCATCGAAGATCTTCCAGAACTTGTCCATATCCTGGTGCGAGCTCAGTGCGACATCAGGCAGGTTGATGGTCACAACGCCCTGGTTAAAGCGACCATAGTACTTGGGCTTGTTCGGGTCGTAGTTCAGCGCGTTGGCAACGTTGTTAAAACCGTTGCCCGAACGGTCGGGCGTCAGGAAACTGCGGCAACCCATGCAGGTGTAGCAATCGCCGTTGCCGGCGGTCTCGCCCTTAGACAGCTTGAGCTCGCGCATCTTCTTCTCGGAGATGTAATCGGGCACCATGCGCTTGGCGGTGCACTTGGCAGCCAGCTGGGTCAGGTAGAAGTACGGGGAATCCTCGTGAACGTTATCGTCCTCGAGTACATAGATAAGCTTGGGGAATGCCGGGGTAATCCACACGCCGGCCTCGTTCTTAACGCCCTCGTAGCGCTGGCGAAGCGTCTCCTCCACGATCATGGCAAGGTCGTGCTTCTCCTGAGGCGTACGGGCCTCGTTAAGATACATAAAGACCGTCACGAACGGCGCCTGGCCATTGGTGGTCATAAGGGTCACGACCTGATACTGAATCGTCTGGACGCCGCGACGGATCTCGTCACGCAGGCGATCCTCAACGACCTCGCGAACCTTTTCGGGAGATGCGGAAACGCCGAGCTCCTCGAGCTCGCGGGCGACCTCGCCACGAATCTTTTGACGGCTCACCTCAACAAAGGGGGCAAGATGGGTCAGCGAGATGGACTGGCCGCCGTACTGGGAGGAAGCAACCTGGGCGATAATCTGCGTCGCAATATTGCAGGCGGTCGAGAAGCTGTGCGGCTTCTCAATCAGCGTGCCCGAAATAACAGTGCCGTTCTGGAGCATGTCCTCCAGGTTCACCAGATCGCAGTTGTGCATATGCTGGGCAAAGTAATCCGAATCGTGGAAATGGATCAGACCCTCATTATGGGCATCCACGATCTCCTGAGGCAGCAGCACGCGCTGGGTCAGGTCCTTGGAAATCTCGCCAGCCATATAGTCGCGCTGAACGGAGTTGACGGTCGGGTTCTTGTTGGAGTTCTCCTGCTTGACCTCTTCGTTATTGCACTCGATCAGCGACAGGATCTTGTCATCGGTCGTGTTCTTCTGGCGCTTCAGGCTCTGAACATAGCGATAGATGATGTAGTGGCGGGCAACCTCGTAGCAGTCGAGACGCATGATCTCGTCCTCGACCAAATCCTGGATCTCCTCGACCGAAACGGTGTGGCCCGCGTTCTCGCATGCCTCGGCGACGTTTTGCGCCGCATAAACCACCTGGCGGTCGGTTAGACGAGAGCTCTCCTCGACCTCCAAGTTAGCGGCGCGGATGGCATTGACAATCTTATCGATGTCAAAGACAACCTCGGTGCCGCTGCGCTTGATGATCTTCATCCTCTTGCCTCTTTCGCGTCGTAGCCTCATTGCGCTTCAGAGCCAAACGATGCCCGGCAGGGCTTGCCCCTGTCTTGCGGCGCCGTCGCGCAATCTGTGTTCTCGATAAACCATAAGCCTCTATGCGGACATTCCCAGGAGCCGATCAAGCGGCTCAAGGACACGTTCAAAAGAGGCAATTAAGGTCTTCGTTCTCTGTCCGCCATCTATCATACGACAAAGATGCATCTATATCCTGTATTCTTTTTTTAGGTCAAACACAACATATAGTGTTTCAGCAGGTCAAAGCAATTAGTCATTTTGCAGACGCATTATAAATGAGGGGTATTTGACAAGTCGGTAAAACGTTACCAACACGGCTACCTGCATGGCAGCTATAAAACCCCCTTAGTCAAGCCACTGACAAATCCTACTAAAACCAAGCCACTCACGCCAAAAGAATCCAAAAGATTATGCTTGACCAACATGTTGCGGTCACGCTCGGCCAGGACGTATGCAATCTGCCGGCACCCCTACGGAATACGAAGACCATCGCATACAGACCTTGGATCAAAATTTGCTGGCATGTTTGGCGGCATAAAACAAAACAGTCCAGAAGCAAAGCCTCTGGACTGCGAACATTTGGTGGGCGTTAGAAGATTTGAACTTCTGACCTCTTCCGTGTCA
>UQZU01000023.1 GCA_900545665.1 uncultured Collinsella sp. | reverse complement strand
ACGAGATGCAGCGTAGTCTCGTGGGCTCGGAGATGTGTATAAGAGACAGTTTGTGGGCAAACCGCTCGTCGCCGCCGTCCTGTGCCTTCTGCTCGCCGGCGTCTTTGCGCTGCTGGGCATGGAGGTTTCGTCCAACCACGACTTTACCTGGGTCTACCCCCTATGCATCCTGCTCGAGTGGGCCATCATCACCACGCTCATGGTCGGCTTGTTCTTCCTATTCCAGCGCCACGGCGCAGCTCCCGCGGTCTTGGCCTTTGCCCTCTTTGTCCTGGGCATTGCCGAGTTCTTCGTCATCACGTTTAAATCCATGCCCATCCAGCCGGGCGACCTTTCGGCCATCTCCACCGCCGCCGCGGTCGCCGGCACCGGCTACACCTTCTCCATCTCGCTGTACTGCGTGCTGTCCATGGGCTTTACCGCCATCGCCATGCTGCTATGCGAGTACGCCGGCCTGGTGGCACCGCATCGCCAGAAGGGCGCTGTCAATGCCAAGCGTATGCTGCTCGCCAACCTGCTCGTTGCCGTGCTGTGCCTGGGCGGTGTGACCGCACACGTCACGCTCATCGACTACTACAACACCCTCGGCATCACCGTCTACACCTGGCGTCCGCTCGAGAGCTACTGGCGCGAAGGCTACCTGCCCGCTTTCATTAGCGCAGCGCAGTCCATCAAGCCGCCCAAACCCGCCGACTACTCCGTCGACGATGCCAAGGCCACGCTCAAAAAGTACGCCAAGGCCTACGACAAGTCCGAGGCCGCCAAGAGCGACGAGCGCGCCGCCGCAAAGGACCAATTCGACAGCGAGAAGCCCACGGTCATCGCCATCATGAACGAGACCTTCTCGGATCTATCCATCTACCAGAATATGCGCGCCGGCTACGAGGGCCCGCAGTACTTTAAGAGCCTGTCCAACTGCCTCAGCCGCGGCAAGCTCTATGTGAGCGCCTACGGCGGCGGTACTGCCAATACCGAGTTTGAGTTTATGACCGGCAACTCCATGGCCAACCTGGGCTCGGGCGTGTACCCCTACACCATCTACAACATGGAAACGACCGGGAACCTGGCAGAGCAGTTCAAGTCGCTCGGCTACACCACCACGGCCATGCACCCCAACCACGCAACCAACTGGAACCGCGAAAACGTCTATAAGGACTTTGGCTTTGACCAGTTCCTGTCCATCAACGATTTCCAGGGCGCCGATACCCTGCGCGGGATGGTGACCGACCAGGCTACCTACGACAAGATTCTTGAGCTGCTCGACCAGAACGCCGATCCTCAGTTTATCTTCGACGTGACCATGCAGAACCACTCGGGCTACGACACGGGCCTGGTGCCGGTCGATAAGCAGATGCACCTGAATATCGACACGACCGACCTGGACGCCAAGACCGTCGAGGACGGCACGCTCTCCGATGTCGACGAGTATGTCTCGTGCATCGAGCAGTCCGACCAGGCGCTGCGCTACTTCCTCAACGCCTTGAGCAAGCTCGACCGCAAGGTGGTCGTGGTGTTCTGGGGCGACCACCAGCCGTTCTTCCCGTCCAAGTTCAACGATAAGTGGTTTACCGGCGAGGACGACGCTACGCATCAGGAGCGCCTGTGGCAGACCGACTACATCATTTGGGCCAACTACGACGTTGCCGGCTGCGACCAGACGAGCGAGGTCGACGACCTGTCCACCAACTACCTGTCCACCCAGCTGATGCAGCTGATCGGCGCACCGCTGACCGACTACCAGAAAGCGCACATGACGCTGCGCGAGTCGCTGCCCGCCATCAACTCGGTGGGCTACGAGGACGCCAGCCTGCGCTGGGCGCTCTCCTCCAACGTCACCGGTGACGACGCCGAGGCCGCAGCCGCCACCAAGGCGCGCGAGGATTACGCCAAGATGCAATACTACGAGATGTTCCGCGACGGCAAGAATGTCTACACCGAGCACTTCCAGACCGAGGCCAACGAGACCGACCCCAACCTGGCACCGGGTACGACCAAGATCAAGTAGCGGGTCGCTCATAACTGAAACGTCTGTCCGGGCGGAGGTATGTAAGGTTCCCTGCTCGGACAGTCCTGCGCAAGACGGGGGCCACATTAAGTGGCCCCCTTTGCGTGCGGAACTCGCGATGAACCTTACATGCCTCCGCCCGGACAGACGCCTTGTTGTTGGAGCACGGCTTGTCATGGGGGTATCCGTAACATACATAAGTCGAAGGCCGCGTTATGTGGCCTTCTTTGTTTGCGGAAAGTGTGTCCCGGAATCTGCCTTCGGAATAGGACGCAGTTTCCGCTTGAGGGCCTGTTGGGAAAGTGCATCCCACTTCAAGAGTAAATTCCGGGTCGCACTTTCCGCTAAGGCTCTAAACCGGAAAGTGCATCCCATTCCAAGCCTTAATTCCGGGACATAGTTTCCGGACAAGACATCAACCGGAAAGTGGGGACCACTCTGAGCGCCGATTCTGGGACACACTTTCCGAAACCCCGCCCATCCGGAAAGCCCGTCCCGCTCTGGATGCATCCGGACATGGAATATCCGCTTATTAGGCCTTCTATCAATAAAGGGACGCCCGCCCGGGAGGGCGTTGCGTTTAGAAGATGGACCTAGCGCTTATTCCTCCGGGACAAAAGCAGCGCGGCCATAAAAGCGATGATTGCAAGCGTCAGCAACATCAAAAGCAATGTGAGCGTGCTGTCGCCGGTTGCCGCCAGGCCAAACAGACCGGGGCTCTTACTGCCAGCAGGTTGTACGGGAATCTTCTCGCCATCGTCCTCGGCGGTGATCTCCCAGCGAATGCTCTTGCTCGCGTCGGCAAGCTCGTTGCCCACCGACGTCGGGACACTTAGTTGCAGATTGAGCACCGTGCTGCCATCGCTCGTGAACGTGGCGACCTGCGTGGGATAGGCGAACACGCTGCCCGGCGTTCCCGTCTGGAGCCAACCGTCAGACGCATCGCCAGCCGACGCCGTTAAGGTAATGGGCGACAGCAGATGTGCCGTCTCGTGATCGACAACGGCCCGCACAAACACGCGTACCTGGGACTTTACGCCCGTGGCACGAACCTCGATCTGCTGCTCGCGTGCATCGCCGGGCATCAGATCTTTAAAGGCGGGAAACAGATCGGGCTCCCCCGAGGAGCCCGTCGCCCCCGTTACCGTCAGCTGGCGCGCATTTCCGTCATAGGCAATCGCGGGAGTATCGGCAAACGCGCGGGCGGGAACGGCGAGCGCGACCACGCAGAGAATGGCCGCGACCATGCAACGCAAGGAGCGCGTAACGCCTTTGCGAATCAGGAACGCCATACTCACGCACCTCCATGTGGCGGCACCAGCACGCCATCATTGACCGTACATTTCCATGCCTCGGTGACCGCATCGTCGGGCGTGGACTGAATCGCCTGGGTCGAAATGTCGACGACTAGGTTTTTACCATCTGCCTTCTTCTCGGACACGCTCTTGATGAGCACGCCCGTCTTGTCGAGCGGCTTAACAGAAGACGTCCAGTAGTAGAACCCGTCGCTCGCAAGAACCCAAGACGAAGGGCTGTTAGTGGCGGCGGCATCGCCTTTATCGCCCCACTCAATGGTGTAGTCGGTGCCGGCAACCGGCTCATCCCACAGGCGCGCGCCATCCTTATCCTGCCAGTAGATATCCACCGCGACACGCAGGTATGCCGGAGCCGAGCCCGTGTTTTTTACCGAGACATCCCTTTTCACGTTGTCCTTGAACGTCTCGTCCACCGAAGGCGCCACCGAGCCAAAGCCAAACTCGTTGACCAGCACGCCCGTAACCGAAAGCCACGCAAAGGTGCCGACGACGCCGGCCAAAAGGAGGACGCCGACAAGGAGGGCAACGATCCGCTTGCGCTTAGTCATCCTTGTCCTCCCTCCACAGCGTGCCGTTTTCCCAAACATTCTTGGCACGCGAGCCGCCATCGACCCATTTGTCCTTCGCGCGCGTGTTGACGCACGTCACCACCGCATCGCCCGCGCTCGAAGCAGACGAAATCGTCAGCTCGGCAGATTTACCGGGCGCCTTGCCCGGCGTGCTCAGCTCGTCCTCGTAGCGCCATGCCCAAGCCGTATCTTCCTCGACGGTATAGAAACCCGCCGGCGCGGCAAATTGCACGCTGCCGACATACCAGGTCTCACCGTTTTCCTGCTGCCGCTTATCGACCTTCACCTCGGCCACGCGCGTCTCGGGAGAGGCTCCCTCCGCCGTCTTCGTCACCTTAAAGCGGAACGTCTGTCCCATGGCACTAGCATCGGTGGTCTTTTTGACGATCGTCAGCGCATGGGTCTTGGCGAAGTCGAACACGGCATTGCCGTCGCCTTGCTTGCCTTCGCCCGTCTTCTTGGACTCCAGGCGGTTGGCCAAGTCGAACGAACCGTTACCCGAGCCCAAGCTGTAGAGCGAGACTAACTTGCCGTTTACGGGCTTTTCCTCCGCGGTAACGCCCTCTGTACCAGGGCCGTAGCTCGCCTGCGTCACCGTAACGGTCAGCTGCGTTCCCATAAACGGCTCAGCAAAGCAGACCTTAAAGGGTGCTTTGTCGGCGCTGTTGTCGACTGTGTTGGCGGCGTTGGGATCGAGCAGCCATTTAAGCTGCGCGGTGGTCATGGTTACGTGGTTCTCGGGGTCGGATGTATCCTTGGCGACCACGCGATATGTCACGGGATACAGGTCCATGTCGCCCTTAACCGGCTCGCCCTTAAACTCATTCCAGGACTTCGCAGTGCCATCGGCAGGCACATATCGCCACTCCAGGAAGAGCTCACGTACGTCACCGCTAGTAGCCGTCTGTTCATCGAGCAGCGCGACGATCTTGGAGTGGGCGTCCGGGTCGTATGCCACGGACTTTTTCTCCGTCTCTGGATTGCCGTCGTTGTCATAGACCGGTTTTCCGCTCTCATCCATCTTGGGAACATCGACGTCATGAACGAAACCCGCGCCCGTCGCACGCCCGTCGCCCGAGTCGACCGTCGCCGTAAAGATGACCGACCCGTCGACACCGTGATAGCGCACCTTGTACGGCGTGATCTTATACACCGCGGTGTAGGTCACACTCTTAAAAGGCTCATTGCCCTCAAGGGGATACTTCTCATCGTCAGTCATCAGGCTGTACTGCCCGTCATTGACATAGTCGCTCGACCAGCCGACAAAGTCGTACTTGGTGCCGTCTTTGTCAACAACCTCGGTTGCAGCTTTTACCTCCAGCGAAATCTGATCGCCAAAGTCGGTGCGCGAAAGGGAGCGCACGGAACCGGGGTTTTCCAGATTGCCATCGATATTCGATTGGACCTTGACTGCACTGGGGCGATAAACCGGATATAGTTCCATAGGTGCCTTGACCACGGTGTTTTTATTCACCATGGGAAGGCCGTCCGACCAAACGACATAGCCCTTGCCAGGTGCCGGCTGGGTTTCCGTCCAGCCCACGAAGGCGTTGAACGCACCTCCCGTATCCGCATCAATAGTGCTGACGTCATAAGTAGGCTTCGGGATGCCGCCATCAAGGCTGCCGAGCATATCGCCCTGCTGAGCAACTTTGCCGTCCACTTCCGAGGCATTGAGATGGTACACGACCGCCAACGGCGAATAGTACGCCACAAATGTATAGGCCCCGCCGGGCTCAACCGGATAGGAATACGAGTTATTGCCGTTAGATTCGAGCTCTTTAACCTCCCCGTTCGGAAGTTCGATCTCGACCTTATTTAGCTTGTATAACTCGTCGCCGGACTTGTATACCGTCGTTGCGATATCAGGAGTCACCGTTGCCGTAGCAGGTTCGGTGCCCGCATTGATAACGGGAACGATGTCGTACTTGGGCACATTGACTTCAGAAGTGCCCTCAAAACCTGCGCGATGCAGGTTGGTGGTATAGCTGACGTCGTACTTTGCGTAGACGGGATAGGCATCCTGCCACTGGGTGACCTTGGAGTCATCCGTCGCCAAGTATGGCGACGCCTTTTCCGGATCGCTCGTCACATAGGGGTCGTTGGCGACATCGTAGATATAGTTCCAGACGGGAGAGCCCTTCTCGACCTCAGCCGTAGAGATCCAGCCCAGGAACTTATAGCCCGACACCGCCATCTCCGCATCGGTCGGAGAAGACTCGAGGGTCAGATTGGGATCTGTAATTGTGTCGCTGTCCCCGCCGGAATTCTTATCAACCGTATCATTCGTATAGATGAATGGATACTTGTATGTGTAATGAGGATCCTCTTCGCCACTCTTCTTTTGGAGCAAATTACTCTCGTAGCGACGTGTCGTTTCCTTGCAGACCGTGCCATCTTTCTTATAAAAATCGACGCGCGTCGTCACCATCGCACGCATGCGGTATTTCGAAGTGTAATTGATTGAAGCCTTTACGGTATTCTTCTTTTCAGGAGTATTGAGATATGTCCATCGACCGCCGATTCTCTCAAGCGTCCAAAACTTCAAGCTATAACGATCGCTAGATGGCTTAAACGTGTACTGCAACGCATTAATAACCTTTTCCTCGTCAAACGTTCCAGAACCTGGGAAATCTGTATCCACAAGGACATTCTTTAGGGTATCCGCCCCCGTATCGTTTCTCACGTTATGCGAATATGCGCTCATGGGGGCCACGATTAGCGTATTGTTGTCGTAGTATCCCTCTGCGCACTCGCCCTTATAGACATTCTTGTCGCCATGATTAACGTGCTCGGAACCCCAGTGAACCACGTTTTCTCGAACATAGCTTGTACCAACCTGCTCGTTAAACGGTGTTTTGTACTCGTTCCATACAGAGCAAAGGAGTTCCGAATTCGTGTATTCATCGTTCGCGTACGCGCAGACGTAATAATCCACGCGATACTCAAAGCGCGCCGTATAGGTGTGCGGGACGGTCAGATCGACGCTGGCGGGAAGCTTATAGCTTGGGTCGCGGCTTACGCGCACCTCGACCTCGGACCCATCTGCATTCTGCTTGTTTTCATACCAGCCCAAGAAGCGATACCCTTCGGGCAGCTTGCCGTCCTCGGATATAGCTTTGTCGGATACATCGAGCACCTGCACGGTATACGCGCTTGTGCCATCTTTTGCAGTCTCAACCTTAACGTTAGTTTTGCCCACACCGTCGCGCAGAGTCTTATTGTCGATTTCGTCCTGCTCATTGCCCTCGAACACCGTTATGATGTTCGAGCCGTAGTCGCTGTAGACCGGGTAGAAATCAGTTGGACGGACAACAGTGATCTCGCTACCCGCAGGATAAAAAGCTCCCTGATTTTTAAGATCGGCTAACTTAGTCGAGGTGATGGCGGCATAGCCACCGTTCATCCCCTCCTCGTTGCTGGGCCGTGTGGTCCAACCGATAAACGTTGCACTGCCCGGCAAGCCGCCGCGAGCGGCCGGGGCGGCAGGCTTCAGGCCGACGCCATAGCGGTACCAGTCCGTCGACTTATCATGTGCCTTGCCGTCTTCCCAATTGAGCGTCTCACCATTTACGTTGTAGAACAGCATCTGCGCTTCGTACGAAGCGATAAACAGGTCATTGCCCTTAAAAGCCTTGGCCCCTTTCGCGTTGTCGGCAGTGTAGCTAGACGTCGTCTCGTGCTTCGTGTTGTCCTGAACGCGCTTGCCATCCTTCACCGCAGCGTCATCGGTCTTGCCGTCAAACCAGCTGTTGTCTTGTCCAATTCGGTTCACACGCACGTCGGGCTCGCGGAACCAGCCCATAAAGCGGTAGCCGCCGTTCGCCTCGCTCAGCCCCTCAGGCCTTGCAGAGGTCTCCTGCTTAAACGTCACCGACGTATCGCCCTGGGCCAAGCCCTGAGCCGTTCCCGCCAGCACGGCGCTCACGGCAAAGGTGTACGGATCCGTGGTCTTCTGATCAATACCGAGTTTGGTCGCCTCGATTGTCGCGGTGCCCGCGCCGGGAAAATCAATCGTCGCCTTAACGCTCTGGCCATGCACGGGGATATTCAGCTTGTAATCCATCGCCCACTCATTGGTGTGCTGGCCACCCAGGGCATCGTCGTTAGCGGTCGAGCGCATGGTACCGGCACAGAAGTCGTAGTCGTGCTCTTCCCATAGCTCACGCGTGATGTAGCGCTCGTCATCCCACGGACCATAGCTGTCGCCCTTGGTGGTACCGTCGCCGCCAAACGAAGGGATCTTCTTTTTGGCAGGATTGCCCTGGCTATTGCCAGAAAGGCTCACGCTCGGCTTAAAGTAGCACTCGGTGACCGTGGCGTCGCCCTTGTTGGCGCGTGCAGCAATACCGCCCAGGTTCACATCGTTTTGAATAATGGGGATCACGGCGATGGGGTTGTACTGACGCGAGCTCAGATCGCCCGCAAAGTGGCTTCGGACAAGCTCATTGCCTTCTTCGGTTAAAATACGGCCCGCCAGTCCGCCTGTCCACGCGCGCGTCACGGAAATGACGCCCACGTACGACGCGGCATAGCTGTAGCACTGCGCCGTCGAGAAGCAGTCGATAATCTTGGCGTTACCCGCCATACAGCCCACAAAACCCGAGGCGTACACGTTGTTGCCGCCCAGGGCGCCAATGGCCACATCGTATTTATTGGTGACGTCGGTCATGCCCTTCTCGGCAATCGAGCCATCCTTTTTGCGCGTAGGCGTCACGCGGCAATACTCGATGGTCGAGTTCTTAACGTAGCCGGCAAACGCCGCCATATACAGGCCCTCGCCACCGATTGCCTGTACACCCGAAGTCGTGTTGTTAACGGCGCGACCACCACGGACCTCGCAGTTGTAGAGCGTGCAGCCGTCGAGTTCGCCGGCAATCAGGCCCCCCTCAAAGCCCGCATTGGTAATCACGTTGAGCATGTTGTTGGCGCACGTAACGTGCAGGGTGCTCTCCATGACCATAACGTTTTCGAAGCGAGTGTTGACGGCCTTGCCCACGATAATGCCGCCGCGAAAGTCAGCCCAAATGTTGGCATCCTTGACCAGGAAGTTCTTGATGGTAGCGCCATCGGTCTCGGCAAAAAAGCCCGTATCGCGCTCGGGATCCAACATATTGTTGGCGTAGTCCAGACCTTTAACGGTGTGGTTCTGGCCATCGAAAACGCCCCTAAAGGGATGCTCCTTATTGCCAAAGGAGAGGTGCTTGACCGTGTTTGAGACGATGGTCTTCATGTCCTCACCATCGAGCTCAATATCGTTATCGAGATAGACGTGCCAATCGCGCGTGTCGCGCTCGCGCGAAAGCGCCACGCACGACAAAAAGTCAGCCTCGTTTTTGATGTGGAATTCGGTTTTACCCTCGGCATGCGCCACCGCTGGCAGCACCATAACGCAGCAAAGGGCAATCGCCGCGACGGCAATCAGCCTGCTGAGCACACCTCGATTTCTGTTCTTGATCTTCATGGGCTAGTTCGCCTCCGGCCAGCCCACGACGTCGAGCACGTCGAGGACGGTATCGTTTGCCTGCTGATTTTTGGCCTGCACGGCCTGGACGTCGATATCAAGTTTGAATGAGCCACCGCGCGCGGCATCGTTGTAGTCGCCCACGAAGCGCAGCGAGTCCATGAGACTCTCCGTCATGGCGCCGGGGTCGAGCATGCCGCCACGGCCAGCCAATCCGCGGTAGTAGTACCACCCATCGCCGCCATCGATCCACGGGGACCCCTCGCCCGCGTTCACGTTAAAGGCAACGTTGCCCGAGGCATCCGCGGTCGTGCCGTCAGACGCCACCGGCGTCATGCGCAGACGAGCGCGAACATACTCGGGCTGTGCGCCGGCATTCTGCACGCGCACGATGCGGCTGATGTCAGAGCCCCCGGCCTTGGTGTCGGGATAGTCCCCGTGCGCGTTGGGCTCGAACGGAATCTCCTCGCCCTGATCGTTGAGAGTGAACTCGCAGACTCGTACCTTCACGCTGCCAAACGACACGACGTTGCTCGCGGGCACCATGTCCGCGGTAAAAGCCAGCGTGCCGCACAGGCACGCCAGGGCAAGCAACGCCATGGCGGCAAGCGCCAAGGTGCGTTTCTGATTGTCGGAAAGATTGTTGAGCACTGCGTTCGCCAATCGTCGGAAAAGGGGGCGAGATCCCGGCCCGAATATAGGGGTGGGGAGCGGACCGGGATCTCGGTGGGAAGGGGTTAAGCCTGAGCCTGTTTATCAGCCCAAACCTTGGCCTGCTTAAGGGCATTGTCGGCAGCGTTGGTCTCTTCACCCTTCTGGCCGTCGCCGAAGATGTAGGCGGAAACCGTCATCTTGGGCTCAGTTTCGACCATGGTGCCCTCCAGGGTGTCGGGGAACACAACCTTGCTAAAGAGCTCGCCGGTGTAGACATCCTCGGAGGCATCCTTGGCTTTCAGAACGGCAGGGGCGTCTGTCGTGGAGCCCTTGGCATACATGAACAGGCCGCTCAGGTACTTGCCATTGGCGGATGTGGTCACCTTACCTTCAACCGGCTTCCAGTTGTTGTTGAGGGTGAAGTACGGGGTGTTCGCGGCAGCGGTGGTGCCCTTGACCATGGCGTTCTTTACATAGATGAACACGTAGGCGTCATCGGAGCCCTTTTTGATGCCGACGTTGGGGTTCTTATCGGCAGCTGCGCCGGGAACGATCTTGGAGTCGGCGACCCACTTGGTCTCGAACAGGTAGGCACCGTTGTCATTCGCATCGGTGCCGGGCTTCTCGGGATCGGTCGGATCCGGCTTGTTCTCCGTGGGGCCAAAGCTACCCACCGTAAACACGTTCTTCAGCGACTGCGTAGCCGTCAGCCAAGCGTAGGTGCCCACACCGGCGGCCAGCACCAGCAGCAGCAAGGCGGCAATGATGCCGTAGCGCTTTTTCTTCTTGTTTTCCATCGTTCTCTTCCTTTCGAAAATCGACTTCCCCGGCAACGGCCCTTGCCGTTGCCGACACCTCTCCCCTGCCGCTACGAACGCCGCTCCCTCGCATGCGCGCGGGCATGCGTGCCCGCAGGCTCGTCGGGAACCATCCGATCGAGCACAATCGACGCCGCGACTAGCAGCGCCAGAACGGCCATCACAACAAGCAAACCGGGCATCGTCGTGCAATATGCGTTAACGAAGCCCAGGTAAGGGACACAAAAAGAAACGACGCCGATCACGCGTGAAAAAGGCGTCTGCTCGGCGTCGTGCATGGTGGTTCCATCTGCATTTTTGTTTGCGATTCCCTGCGTGCTGATCGTCTGCGCCACAGGGTCGACCTCGTACACCTGGTGGGTCACTACGGCGCCGTCCGATCGGTAAAAAGTTGCATTGTCGCCCACGGCAATATCCGATGGCTCAACCTGGCGAACAAACACCATGGAGCCAACGGGAAGCTCGGGCTCCATAGAGCCCGAAAGCACGGCGAAGGGCATGTAACCAAATGCACGGGGAGCGAAAGAAACGACGGCAAGGGCTATGACAAGCGCGAGCGCCATGCCACTAAGAAGTGAAATAAATCGTCTGAATCCGCGCGCTGCCAACGTGATTATTTCATCCCCATCGAGGCCATATTCGATCCCATCAAGGATTAGCCGCTTTTCTAAGACGTTTAATAGATGAGTTCGAAAAAGCCAATCTGAAATCTATTTCTAACAATCACCGTAGCTACTTCCGCGTTTATATCAACGTCTTTCCGCCAAATGCTACTATTTTTGCCGTAAGTGGTTATTTGTCCCCGCACTTGTCTGCTTTATCCAACGCCTGCAGCTAACCCCTACACAACTTCTCAATAGAGGGTCTAATATTTTGTACGGCTCAGATATCGTACCCCCCCCCACATTAAATTTATACTGCATTTAGTATCGTTTATTTTCAGCCCCCTTATTCATGCCTCTACGGCTACCCCGCGTAGCCCTCAGCCCATACCTTCTGGAAACCCCGTCCATCCGGAAACCCCGTCCCACTCTGAATACATCCAGCGAACGCATGCGAGCGTGTTGTCCAGAACGGCCTCGTCATCGGGGTGATGGAAAATATCGCCCCAGACGCTTGCCACGGTTGCGCCCACAAGCGGCAAGAAAAAGCCTCGAGAATTTCGAGGCTTTCACATTTGTATTGTTTTGCACGAAGGACCGCGAACGGCGCAGCTACTCTCCCAGCACGGCCTTCTTGGCCGCCGCCGCCATGTTGTCCAGATCATCCTTGGTGGGGTGATCCTTTGCGGCAACCCAGTTGTCGAGCAGCAACTTAGCGCGGGCGTTGTCGGGATCTTGCTCGAGCATGGCCTCGTAGCGCTGCTTGACCGCGGGACCCATCTTGCCCTGGCACATCGCCCAGCCTACAAGCTCGGCATCATTGGCCAAATTGGAGGTCACACGATCGATAATCTGCTGATAATAGCTCTGGTCGGCCCCGAAACCGCAGGTGCCAAACAGAAAGACGCGCTTGCCGTGCAAGGCGGAGAGCAACGCCGCGACCGAAGGCGTGCACGCGCCCTTGTCGCACCAAAAACCGACGAGCACCGTGTCGGCCGCGCAGGCGCCCTGCGCCTCGAGCGCAACCTGATCTGCATCCGCATCGTCGCTCAACGCCGCGGCATGGACAAACTCAACGCCCGCAGCCTGCAGAGTGCGCTTGATCGCACCCGAAACCATCCTGGTATTACCGCTCTTGCTGTTAACCACCAAAGAGCACGTCATAGTCACGTTGCCTCGTATCCCCCAAAACTAAAGCCACTAATGCAATTTATTAGATGAATATCTTAGTACTAACGTGACAGATGTAAACCACCGTCTGTCGATTGATTAATTTGCCCCGCGGGCTTGCTCACTGGGCGAATTGGCTGCGGTAGAGTTCGGCGTAGAAGCCGCCTGCCGCCAGCAGCTCGTCGTGTGTGCCCCGCTCGATAATCTCGCCGTCGCGCATGACCAGAATGCAGTCGGCGTTGCGAATCGTGCTCAGGCGATGCGCCACCACAAAGCTCGTACGACCGGCCATGAGCTCGTCGAATGCCGCCTGCACTTGCAGCTCGGTGCGCGTGTCGATACTCGAGGTCGCCTCGTCCAGCAGCAAGATAGCCGGGTCGGTGAGCATGACGCGCGCAATGCACAGCAGCTGCTTTTGGCCCTGGCTAAACGTGCCGCCGTCCTCGCCGATGACTGTATCGTAGCCGCCTGGCAGCTGCACGATAAACTTATGCGCATGAGCGCGCTTGGCGGCCTCGACAATCTGCTCGCGCGTGGCATCGGGGCAACCGTAGGCAATGTTTTCGGCCACGGTGCCCTCGAACAGCCACGTATCCTGCAACACCATGCCAAAGGCACGGCGCAGGCTTGCGCGCGTGTAGTCACGCGAGGAACGGCCATCGACCGCAATGCGACCGGCATCGATATCGTAAAAGCGCAGCAGCAGGTTGATAAGCGTTGTCTTTCCGCAGCCTGTGGGACCGACCAGGGCAAAGCGCATGCCGGGCTTAGCCTCGATGCAGATGTCCTGCAGCAGCTTGCGGTCGGGCACGTAGCTAAAGTCCACGTGCTCAAAGGTAACCTCACCCTGCGGAGCGACAAGTTCAACGGCATCTGGCGCATCGGGCTCCTGCTCGCGGGCATCGAGCAGTGCAAACATACGACGTGCCGAGGCATACGCCGTCTGGATCTGCGTAATGACGTTGGTGACCTCGTTGAACGGCTTGGTGTACTGGTTGGCGTAGGACAGGAAGATCTGCACGCCGCCCACCGTAAGCGCCGCGGGCACGCCCGTGATCACGCCCACGCAGCCGATCACAGCGACCACGGCATAGATGATGTTATTGATAAAGCGCGTACCGGGATTGGAAAGCGAGCCCATAAACTGCGCGCGCTCGCCTGCCGTATAGAGCTCGGCGTTGAGGACATCGAAGCGCTGTTGGGCGTTGGGACCATAGGCAAAAGCGTCAACAAGCTTCTGCTCGCCTACGTACTCCTCAATATGACCACCGAGCTGCCCTTGAATACGCTGCTGTGCCGTAAAGCTCTTGTTGGAGAGCTTGGCAATAGCGCCGGCTGCAAAAATGGAAAGCGGCGTGACGAGCACCACCACGAGCGTCATGGTCAGGTTAATGGAGAGCATAAACGCGAGCGTGCCAACGATGGTGATAACGCCGGTGAAAAGCTGGGTAAAGCCCTGCAGCAAACCGTCGCCCACTTGATCGACATCGTTGACCACGCGGCTCATAAGGTCGCCGTGGGCATGGCTGTCGATAAAGCTGAGCGGCATGCGGCTGAGCTTGTCGCTCGCCTCCACGCGCATGTCGCGCACCGTCTCGTAGGACAGGCGATTGACGCAGTAGCCCTGCAGCCACTGGAAAGCCGCGGCTCCCACCACGACAATTGCGAGCTTGGTAACGAGCGGCAGCAGCGCGTCGAAGTCCACCCGCCCGGCGGCGACGATCAGATCGATGCCCTCGCCGATGAGAATAGGTGTGTAGAGCTGCAAAATCACGGAGATGGCAGCACTCACAAACGACGCTGTAAACGAAACACGGTGTGGACGAACATAACCCAGCAGGCGGCGGGTCACCGCGCCTACGGGATAACGCTCGGGATCGCCGGGCTGACGCGGGCCGTCGCCCAGATCGTTGAGCTTGTCGTTGCCGGACACATTGGCCGTCATCGTGGCGACCGAACCGGAAGAAGTATACGGGTTCACCTAGCAACCCTCCTTTGCGCAGACGGATGCGGGGGCGGCCGGAGCGGGGGCGGGCGCCGCACTCCCCTGCTGGCCCTCGAGCTCCTCGCGGCGAAGCTGCGACTGGCAGATTTCACGGTAGAGCCGGCAGGTCGCGTACAGCTCATCGTGCGTGCCCAGGCCCGCAACCGAGCCGTGGTCGAGTACGCAGATCATGTCGGCGTCGCGCACGGTCGAGACGCGCTGGCTCACAATCACCGTGGTCAGCGGCAGCCCGCCCTCGGCGGCACCGCGCACGCTGCGCTCGCGAATGGCATGGCGAAGCGCCGCGTCGGTCTTAAAGTCGAGCGCCGAGGCGGAGTCGTCCATGATCAGAACCTGCGGCGAGCCCACTAAGGCGCGCGCGATGGTCAGGCGCTGACGCTGGCCACCACTAAAGTTCTTGCCGCCCGCCTCGACCGGGGCATCTAAACCCTGGGGCTTGTTGCGCACGAACTCGCTGGCCTGCGCCATATCGAGCGCCGCCCAAAGCTCCTCGTCGGTTGCTGCCTCGTCGCGCCAGGTCAGGTTGCTACGAATAGTGCCGCTCACCAGCGACGCGCGCTGCGGGACGGTCGCGACCACGTGGCGCAGCTGATCGAGTGGCCAGGCGCGCACGTCGGCGCCCATCACGCTCACGCTGCCGGTGCCTGCATCGTACAGGCGCGGAATGAGCGAGACGAGCGTGGACTTACCGCTGCCCGTACCGCCGATAATGCCGAGCGTTTTGCCCAGCGGCAGTTCCAGGGTCACATCGCTCACGGCATTTGCCGCGCCGGCGCCAAACGAGAAGCTCGCATGGCTCAAGCTCAGCGCAGGAACTGGAGCGACATTGCCCGGCTCGGGCAGTGCAACCGGCTGGTTGCCCTCGTCGGTGATGCTCGGCACGCAATTGAGCACCTCGTTGATACGTGACGCACTGGCGCTCGCCTTGGTAAAGACCACGACCAGGTTGGCGACGTAGACGATGGAGGTGAGGGTCTGCGTCATGTAGTTCACAAACGCCATGACCTGACCCTGCGTGAGTTCGCCCACGTTGACCTGGATGCCGCCCACCCACAGGATGGCGCACACGCCCAGGTTCATCACAAGAAACGTGACGGGGTTGAGAATCGACGAGAGCTTGCCCACCGCGATGGCAGTATTGGCCTGGTCATCGGCAGCTTGGGCAAAGCGCTCGCGCTCGTGGTCCTCGCGCACGAAGGCGCGAACCACGCGAGCGCCCGAAAGGCCTTCGCGGCAGATAAGCGCGATGCGGTCGAGCTTTGCCTGCAGCTGCTTGTAGTACGGGATGCAGCGCGCCATGACAAACCAAAACACCAGGCCGATAGCGGGCGTGCAGATCAAAAAGATGATGCCGAGCTTAAGGTCGATGGCAAGGGCTGCGCACATAGAGCCCACCGCCAGGAAGGGCCAGCGGATAAGCATACGCACGCCGAGCGCCACGGCAAGCTGCACCTGGTTGACGTCGTTGGTGATGCGGGTGATAAGCGACGGCGTGCCAAAGCGGTCGAGTTCGGCATAGCTCAGCTTATTGATGTGCTGGTAGAGCGCACCGCGAATGTCGGTGCCCATGCCCTGCGAGGTGAGCGCCGCCATCTTTTGGCAAACGAGCGTAAACGAGATGCCGATCACGGCCATGGCGGCGAGCACCATGCCGTAGTGGACGACGGCACTCACGTCGTGCGCACCGATACCTTTATCGATCATCTGGGCAATCACCAGCGGCGTCAGCAGGTCGAAGATCACTTCGATCAACTTGCACGCAGGGCCAATCACCATATACCGGCGAAACTTACCGCCAAAACGCCTGAGCAGCTCAATCATATAAAGGCGCTCCCTATCATCATCCACATTCAATTCGAACCATGATAGTACCGCCACCCCAAAAGAAGCGTAAACAACTCGTCATTTCTAACGGGATTCAGTTTTCAGAGGGGTATACGCGCACACCCAGCCAGTGTCGGGTCAACTAGCATGGTATATTTACATTAGTGCTACCAAGTTAGCCGCCGACCCTTGAAATGAGGTGCCGAGATGAACGACATTCTCGCAAGAAGAGCAAGACGAGCAACTGTGGGCATCGCCCTTTCCGCGGCACTTGTCGCGGGAATCGCCCCCGTAACGGCGATCGCTGCAGAAACCAGCGCCCCCACCGGTGCGGCCGTTTCGCAGACGAGCGCCGCCAACGGCAATTCGGGCGCCCCGCAGACAGAAGATGCGGCCGCCGCAAAAGAAAAAGCGTATGCAGCCATGCAGGAAGCGCTCAAAAACCTCGAGGCCGCAAAAAACGCCGCAAGTCCCGAGAAAATTGCGAGATTCAATGATGACATTACCCGTTTTCAAGAGTACCGCGAAAAGATGGCGGCGCAAGCCGCCGAAGGGAGGGAACTCCTTCCCACCATGCAAGCGGACATCGATGCTGCCCAAGCCAAATACGACGGGGCCATCAACCGGGTAAGCGAGCTCCAGGCAGAATTAGAGAAGAAACATGAGATGCTTAAGACACTCGAAGCACTCGGCTACGAGGAGTTTGTCGAAACTACTAAACAGCAAATAAAGCAGTTGCACAGCGAGATCATATCGGCAAAAACGCACGTAAACTATTGCGAAACGGAGCTCCGCGAGTTCCAGTACCGCCTCAGAAGAGAGGAAAGACGAGTTAATGACTGTGAACGTGCTGTAGAGAAATATAAAGCCGATATCGACCGGTTCACAGCCTGGCGAGATGCGCTCCTCGACAATTTGAAAAAAGCGCAAACGGCCTATGACGACGCCTGCAAGGCATACGAAGAGGCAAAGGCCGCGGCAGACAAGGCCGCCTCGCCCGAGATAACGAAACCGACCGAGACAGTGCCTCCCTCCGGCTCGACGCAACCCGCCGAGGCGACACCGCCCGTTGCCTCGCCCGCGACCGGCAAAGACGCTCCATCGAGCTCCACCAAGCAGGCGAACACGAGCAGCGGCAAGCAAGCAGATACGACCGCCGGCAAGCTCGCGAACACGGGCGACGCAGCGCCGAGCGCAATCGCACTCGCAGCAGTCGCCGCCGCAGGACTCGGAATAACCGCCACAGCCACACGCCGCATCAGGAACTCAAAATAGCCGACAGAGCATTCTGCCTTCACCAATCCACAAGCCCAGAGACAAAAAGAGGCCCGTTTCCCCAACCCAGGAAAACGGGCCTCTTTACTTGAAAAAACAGATGGTAATGCCGCCGTCTCTTGAACCACGTAGCCGCCGCGCTCCAGACAACGCCAGCGAGACACCAAGCGCCCTGCCGGCACTCGCGAGTAGCCGCGGCACCAAAAAGCGCCTGCGCACTCGATGGATTCGGATGCCCGACAGAGGCTCCTTATGGCTGCTTCCTTCCGGACCTGACCAGATTCGGAACATGTCGTCATCCGAACCCATCGAACGCGCTAGGCGCTCGATATATCTTACCTGCTCCCGCCCGCCACGGCAAGTGGGGCGAACCCATCGGATGGATTCGCCCCACTCGTGCACATCGCTAGCGGCGCCTACGGTACAGGACCGCGCCGCCCGCGACGGCCAGCGCGCCGATGCCGGCCATGGCGCCGAGCGCCTCAACCGGCAGGCTGCGGTCGCCGGTGTCGGGCATACCGCCCTTGGAGCCATCGCCAGACCTGCCGCCGGAACCGCTATCGGAACCGCCGTCCGAGCCGCCGCCCGGCGTGCCGGGGTTCTCGGGGGTGCCGGGGGTCCCGGGCTCCTCGGCGTAGCTGTTGGTAAAGACTGGCGGCACGTTGGCGTCGCCCTCGTAGGAGACCTTCGCCGACAGGTAGCCCGTCTTGGTGCCGTCGGCCGCCTCGTCGCTCACCGTGACGACGATCTTGTGCACCGCCTTGTCGTAGGTCACGTGCGCCTGGCCGTCGTCGACCTCGCTCACCGTGAAGGTGTAGGTGCCGGCCTGCTTGAACGTCAGCGCATCGAACGTGACGCTGCCGTCCGCGGCGTTCTTGGCGGTCGACATGACCTTGCCGTCCCGGCTCTTGAGCTCAAAGCTAAACTGGCCCGCCTTGAGCTCGGCGCCCTTGAGCACCTTGGCGGCGCCCAGCTTGAGGGTGACGGGTGCGGCCTTGTAGCCGTTGGTGAAGGTCACCGAGGTGTCGTTCGCGGCATTGCCCTCGGCATCCATGAGCTCGTGCTTGACGGCGAGCGTGCCGTTACCGGCATCGGTGACCGTCGTGCGCACGCGGTACGTCGTCTTGTCGTACGTCACGCCGCCCGCCGTGCCGGCGACCTCGCGCAGCTCGTAGCTGTGCGTGCCAGGCGCGGTGTAGGTGACGGGGCTGAGCGCGACCGTGCCGTCGGCGGCGTTCTTGCCCGTCGCCGCAACGCTCTCGCTGCCGTCGGCGGCAATCTCGACCAGTTGGAACTCGAACTCGCCCTCGGCCAGGTCACGGCCCTTAAGCTTCTTGCTCACCTTGATCTGGTCGGTGACGGAGCTCGGCGTCGGGTTCACGACGTAGGTGTTGGTGAACTCGAACGCGCCCTTGCCCTCGGGCGTGCCTTCTGCGGGCAGGACCTCCGCGGCGAGCGTGCCCGCGTTGGCGTTCTCGACCACCTTGACCGTGAAGGTCCTGATCGCCGTCGCGTCATTGACCACGCCGTCGACCGAGCCGGACTCGCTCACCCGATAGGCGAACGTCTTGGTGCGCAGGCCGTCGCCGTCAATCTCGGCGTCGTCGAGGTCGCTCGGCTGCTTAAACGTGATGTGGCCCAGCTCGACGTTGCCGGCGGCGTCGTTGGTCGCCTCAGTCACTGTCTTGCCCGAAGCGTCAACCGGTGCGGGCGCGCCGTCCAGCGGCTCAATCTTAAAGGTGTACTTGCCCGCGATGTCGACCTGCGCCAGGCCGAGTCCGGCCTGGCTAAGCGCCAGCGTCTTGGTGCCCGCGAGGTCGACCGTCGCCTCGTCGGCGCTATAGCCGTTCACGAACGACAGCGTGCCGTCGGAGCCCTCGGGATAGACCACGGCAGTGTCCAGCCCGCCCTTGCCGTTATCGGTCACCTTGACCGTGATGTCGAAGCTCGAGGCGGTCGCCGTCACGCCCGCGGGCAGCCGGTCCGTGCCGTCCTCGGATACGGTATAGGGAATGACCCATGAGCCGTCGGCGGCCCTGGTGGCGATGCCGCCCGCCACCATCCGCTCGAGAGCGTCGGTGGTGTAGGCAATGGGCGAGAACGCAAGTCCCGCGGCCTCGCCGTCGCCGGAGGCCTGGTTGGTCGCAGTCGCGACCACGTTACCCTGGGCATCGCGGACGGAGAACGAGAACTCGCCCGCCGCCGCGGCGCGGCCCGCCAGCGTCTTGGTGGCATTAATTGCCACGTTGCCCTCGCCGCCGAGCGTTCCGGTGGCCTCGTAGGAGTTCTCGAACGCGACCGTCACGGGCGCAGGCGTCGCCGTGACGTCATCTGCCGTGGAGACCTCGCTGCGGGCGACCTCGACACCGTCCTTGGCAACTGTGGTCGTGACCGTGAGCTTGCCCGTCGCGGCATCGTAGGCGGGCGCGATGGTCACCGTGCGCGGCGCGGTGTCGTTGGCGTAGCCCTCGCCGCCGAGTTTGGTCTCGGTGACGGTGAAGCTGTAGGTCTTGCCCGCGTCGGCGTCGGTGAACTTCGCATCGCTGCCCGCAGCACCGCCGACGAGGTCGATCAGGTCGGCCTCTCCGTCATCGGCAGCGGCCACGGCGTAGGCATCCTTGTCGGTCTTGAGGCCGAGCTTGGCGGCCGTCTCGGCGTCCGCGGTCACGGTGAAGGCGAACTGCCCCGCCTCCATGGCGCGGCCGGAGAGCGTCTTGGACAGGCGCACGCCCGCACGGGCCGAGTAGTCGAGCTCGGTCGTGTAGGTGTTGACGAAGTCGCCGCCGCTCGCCTGCGCGATCGCGGGCGTCGTGGCCGTGAGGTTGCCGGAGCCGTCGTCGGCCACGGTCACCGTCATCGTGGCGACGTGGCCGTCGTAGGCCACACCGGCGATGGCGGAGCCGTCATCGGGCCTGGCCTCGCGCACCGTGTAGGTGAAGGTCTTGGCGCGCACGCGCTTGCCGCCGACCTCGGCGAACCCGGCGTCCTTGATGTCGTTAAGCGTGCAGCGGATGGCTCCGAAGTCGAAGGCGACCCTATCGCCCGCCTTGGTGCCGGCGGCGGCCGTCACGCTGACGGTCTTGGAGCCGTCGGCAGAGCCCTCGGGCATGGGGGCGCCGCCCTCGCCCGTAAGCGTGAACTGGAAGCTATCGCCCTCAGCCCAGTCGCGGCCCTTGAGCGCCTTGGTGAAGAGCCCCGCGGTGGAGACGTCTCTGCCCTCGGTGACCGTTCCGTACGTGTTGGTGAACGCGACGGTCGCGCCGTCCTCGGTCACGGCGCCTTCGGCCTTGGAGCCGTCGGCCCCGTTGACCGTGGTCGTGTAGCCCTCGGCGGCGTCCTCGGTCACGGTGTAGCGCGCGCCCACGGGCAGGCCGGCGATGGTCTTCTCCCCGCCGTCCTTGAGCGTGAAGGTCGCCTTGCCGTCCGTGAACGTCACGGCGTGCTCGCCCTTGCCGAAGGTGCCGGAGACGGGCTCGCCGTCCCCGTCGGTCAGCGTGACCACAAAGCCGAACTCGCGCTGGCTGTCGCCGCCGACGACCGTCTTCTTGACGGTGAGGCTGCCCTTGCGGGACACGTTGTTATGGGTCGTGTTGGTCTGCGACTCGTTCTCGCCCACCTTGACCGTTGCGGTATTGGCGATGTCGTCGACCACGGCGGCATCGGCGGAGACCTTCACGTCGAAGCTGAGCGTGCCCGTGGCGCCCGCAGCCTGCTCGCCGAGCGACCAGGTAAGAGTGCGCGTCGCGGCATCGTAGGCGGCGCCGTCGGCAGAGCCCTCAACATAGTTAACGCCCTTGGGCAGGACATCGGTCACCGTCACGTCGGCCGCCTGCGCGGCGCCCCTGTCGTCGACGCTGTTGTTGGCCCAGCCAATGGTATAGGTGAGGGCATCGCCCACGCCCACCGGTTTGCCATCCACATCGACCTTGGCACCCGAGGCGTCCGCCTTGGTGACGGTCTTGGTGTTGCCGTGCGGCGTGAAGGTGTTGGTGAAAGTCTTCTTGCCCCGCTCGTTGGAGATCTCGGCCTTAAGGCCGGCACCGGCCTGAGTCACCGTGACGTCGAAGGTGTAGGCGTGCGCATCGTCCTCAATCAGGACATCGCCGCTTGCCTTCTCGGTCACGATCGCGTGGTAGGTACCCGGATTGGCGAAGCTGAGCTCGCCAAAGGAAACCTTGCCGTCCTTGTCATTCTTCGCCTCGATCGGGTAGCCCTCGAGCACATTGCCCGCGCCGTCGGCTAGGGAGAGCTCAAAGGCGAACTCCCCCTCCTGGAGGCCGGGCTTGCGGCCGCCCGCGAGCACCTTGGTGAGCTCGGGGACGGACGCCGTGGCGGGGGCGGGGTCGAAGGTGTTGGTGAAGGCGGCGGAGGAGACCTGGTCTGCCGCGATGGAGCCATCGGCCTTGGATACCTCGGCTCCGTTCACCGCGGCCTTGTAGCCCTCGGCGGCACGTTCGGTCACCGTGTAGGCAGTTCCCGCGGGCAGCCCCGTGATCCTCGCCGTCTGGCCATCTTTGAGCTTGAGGGTCGCCTTGCCGTCCTTGAACGTCGCGTCACCGTAGGCGCCGGACACGCCGTGGCCCGCGGCATCGGTGGCCTCGACCACAAACTTAAATATCTTGTCCGCGTCGACCGCCAGGCCCTCGCGCGCCACGACGGTCTTGGAGACGTCAAGTTCGCCCGTCTTCACGGTGTTGGTGAATGCGACGGTCGCGCCGTCCTCGGTCACGGCGCCTTCGGCCTTGGAGCCGTCAGCCCCGTTGACCGTGGTCGTGTAGCCCTCGGCGGCGTCCTCGGTCACGGTGTAGTGCGCGCCCACGGGCAGGCCGGCGATGGTCTTCTCCCCGCCGTCCTTGAGCGTGAAGGTCGCCTTGCCGTCCGTGAACGTCACGGCGTGCTCGCCCTTGCCGAAGGTGCCGGAGACGGGCTCGCCGTCCCCGTCGGTCAGCGTGACCACAAAGCCGAACTCGCGCTGGCTGTCGCCGCCGACGACCGTCTTCTTGACGGTGAGGCTGCCGGTCTTGGCGGTGTTGGTAAAGACCGCCGCCTCGACCGTGCGCTCAGCAGCGTCGCCCGCATCGTCAGTCAGCTGTGCAATCTTGGTCTTGGCAGACAGCTTGCCGGCGCCGTTGTCGGTCACCGTGACGGTGGCACGATAGGTGGCCTTCGAGAACGTGAGTGCCGCCTCGTCACCCGACTGCTCGGTAATCATATAGGTATAGGTACCGGGCTTGGTGTACTCGATAGCACCGAAGTTGCCGACCTGGGCATCCTTGTGCAACTCAATCGTCGACACGCCCTCCTTGGCGCCCTTGGGCATGGGCGCCTCGCCCTGGGCAGCCAGCGTCATGGTAAAGACATCCGATGTCGTCCAGTTGCGTCCGGAGATCTTCTTTTGCACCTTAAAGGCGTTTTCCACCTTCGTGGACTCCACGCTGTAGACGTTGGTGAAGCCCACCTGCGTCGCCTGTCCGACGGTACCCTTCTGGGGGTTCGCCTTATCGGCAACCGCAAAGCCGTCCTCGCTCGTCATGAGCTCACCCTTGGAGTCGAGCTCCTGCACCTCGTAGTGCGTACCCGTGGGCAAGGTAACCGTGACAGAGCCGCTGGCCTTAAGCGCGATGGTGTCACCGCTCTTGATCTGTCCGCTTACATAAGTGCCATTGGTGCCGCTGGGGCGACCAGCGAACGCAAAGGTGCCGGCCAGAGGCGTTGTGCCATCGGCCTGGTAGAGCAGCACCTTAAAGGTAAATGCCTTGTTGGGCGCGGTGATGCCTTCGGCGGCCGTGACCGTCTTGCTCAACGTCAGGCGCCCGTCAGAAACCTGATCGGTAGTGGTGTTGGTCTTGACGGCAGGCTTGTTGCCGACCGTCACCGACGCCTGGTTGGAGATGTCGCCCGAAGCGCCACCGCTCTTAAACGCGTCCTCGGTCACACGGACCTTAAACTGAACCGTGCCCTCCTCGCCGGCGGGAACGTCCGCCAGCGTCCAGGTGAGCTTGCCGTCATTGTCCTTGGAGCCGGCATCCTTATGCTCGCCGGCGAACTCCACGAACTCGGTTCCCGCGGGAACGGCATCGGTGATCGTCACCGTGGCAGACGCGCCCTCGGTGTTCTTGTAGCCGATGGTGTAGGTGAGTTCGTCGCCCAGCGCCACACCCGACCCCGTCGAATCCTGGGCATCGCTCTCGGACTTCTTGGGCACGTAGTTGGTCGTGGTGCCGGTATAGCTCTTGTTGCCGATCGTAACGGTGGCAGTGTTATTGATGGTGTCGACAGCGCTTTGGGCGTCCTTCACAGCGTCCTCGGTAATCTTGACGCGCACGCGCACCGAACCGTGGCTGCCCGCGGGTTGCTTACCCAGGTTCCAAGTAAGCGACTGGCCGCTCGCGGCGCCCTTATCGGCATACTCGCCCTCAAAGGCCTCGAACACGACGCCTGTGGGAAGCTCGTCGTTCACGGTCACGAAGGCATCGGCTTCGGTATTGGCCCAGTTGATGGTGTAGACGTAGGAGTCGCCCACGGAGAGCAACTGCCCGTCGATGTCCACATCGGGCTTCGCGACCGTGCCGATCGTCTTGACCTTATCGCGCGTATTGTGGAAAACGATCTTGCCGTTCTCGGTACCGTCGCGATAGGTCACCCTGGGCGTCAGCGTGCCATCGTTGTTGTCGGTCACCTCGAGCAGCACCCGGCACGTCGCGGACGTGTCCACGGGACGCACGCCCTCGGGCAGGTTGGCCAAGCGCTCCTTTGCCACCAGGTTAAAGCTGTAGGTGGTGGTGTGGTCGGCATTGTGGCGCTTGGTGGCAACGCCATCGTTGACGGCGCCGGCAAGGTCAATCGTCTGCTCATGAGTTCCGCTGGTAGCATCGCCAAGCTTAAAGTTAACCTTACCAAAGTCGACCGTAGCGGTACCGTTCTTGGCCGCCTGAGTCGTGCCCTCATCCATCTTTTCGAGCGAGCCATCGGCCTTCTCGGCATACAGGTCAAACGTATACTGGCCAGCCTCGATCTTGTCGCCGGAATCCATTACCTTCTCGGCAGTAAGACCGTCGAATGTTCCGGTCGCAGCGTAGCTGTTGGTAAAGAACACCTGAGCCTTGGCAACACCGTTCTCGGAGCTAAAGGTCTTCGTATCGCGGGGCTCTTCAACTTCGTTGGCGTCATAGTGCTTGACCGTAGTCACGGTATAGAGCGAACCGTCACCACGCTTCTTAACCGCGATCTCAACCATCCAATAGGTGGAGTCGTATTGATAGCCACCCTTGTTGTCCCTATTCTCGACAACCTTGTAGGTGAACGTCTTATCCGCATCTTCCGTCGCAAAGGTCAGGCCACCCAAAATGCCGGTATGGGACGTGCCATCGGCCTGCGGCTCATCGTTTGTCACGGTGAGCTTGCCATCATCTGCGCGCAGCAGCTTGTTGAGCTTGTCGGTTGCGGCGTCGTCTTTATCTTTACCTGTCACCGTAAAGCCAAACATGCCGGCATGCAGATCGTGGCCGCTGAGCGTCTTGACGAGCTCTAGGCCGCCCTGGAGCTCGTAACTCGTCGAGGTGCGATACCTATTGGTGAAGATGAGGCCTTCCGAGCCGGTCGTGCCATCGGCACGCGCCACAAGCTTGCCGCCCTCATCGGTTACGGTAACGGTCAGGGCGTAGGTGTGCGCGTCATACGTCCACTCGCCAAGGCCGCCGTTCGGGGCCAGCTCGTTAATAGCAAACTTATACGTGCCCGGCTTGTTAAAGGTGAGCTTCGAGAAGTTAATCTTTTCGTGCTCTCCGTCCTTGAGGCCCTCCTTCGTTTGCTTCTGCTCGGCGTAGCCGTTGTCCGCACTCATCGAAGAGCCGGTGATGAGCCTGCCGCTGATGGCAGCCTTGGTAGCATCGTCAGCCGCGGTCATGGCAAAGGTGAACTTGTCCGGAGCATTGGCACCGACAACAACCTTCGTCACGGACGGAGTATAGGTTGCCGCCTCGGTGACCGTATAGGTGTTCTTGAATTTGACCGTCGCGACACCGGTGGACGTTGCACCAGACGGATAGATCCACTGGCCCTCGAGCTCGTCCTTGCCATCGACCTGCTTGCTTACCGCTGTCGTGACTCTAAGCGTACCGTCGCCGTTATCCGCCACGACAGCCTTAACCGTATGGACCGTCTTGTCGTACGTATAGCCCGTCGCCTTGTCGTCAATCTCACTCACCGTATAGGTGAACGTCTTGTCGGCATCATCCTGAGTGAAGGTCAACCCACCCGCAGGTATCAAACTCACGGTCTTGGGGGCGTCGGCCTCGACGTTTGCGGTCTCAAAGACCTTGCCATTCGTGGAAATGCCAACCTTGCTGGCAGATGTCTCGTCGGCAGGCTTGACGATATAACGGAACGTGCTCTTAGGCGAGCCAAAAACGGTCGCGTCCTTGGGATACGTCAACGTCTTCTCGATCTGCAGACCGCCAGCGGCGCCATAGTCGAGACTTGCCTCATAGCGATTCACAAACGAGACGGCAGGCGTTGTGGCGCCGGCCTCACTTGCATCGTACTGTTGCACGTAGGTAGTCGAATCTTGCTTGAGCTGGACGATCTTTTCGTCCGTCAGCGCGCTCGCATCGGCACCGTCGCCCAGCAGCTCCGTCACACCCGCACCCTTGAGCACGGTCGTCACGGTATAGAGCTTAGCGGGGTCGTTCTTGCGTGCAAGAACCTTGACGAGCACGATGGCATCGCCCGTGTAGCCGGTGTCATAGGTGTAGCCGGCAGCCGTAGGCTGGTTCTCGTGGATGCGATAGGCAAATGTACGGCCAAGGTCCTGTTCCGTGAGCTTACGGGCAAAGAGCTTCTCTTGCCCGCTTGCGCTCACCACGGCACCAGACACGCCAGCCCCTGCCGCCTTGTTGGACAGGTTGGCCTCGGAGCCATCGACCGACGTCTGAACGCCGTTGTACCAAAGGCCCGTCACGGCAAAGGTAAACTGGCCCGCGGTAGAGGCGCGACCCTCAAGGATCTTGCTCACCGTCACGCCACCAAAGGTGCCCGACGCATGGTACGCGTTGGTAAAGGCGGCCTTGTCAGTTACGACCTTGTCCGCATCGGAGGCGCCGGTGTTGGCGTAGGTCACGCTCGACACGCGCAGCATGCCCGTGTGGTTGCCCGACTCATCCAGATCGGTCACCACGACGGTCGCGCGTGCGGTGTGCTTGTCCATAGACATGCCCGCCTGACCATCCTGCGCAGCTTTCTCGGTGATGTTGAAGCTAAAGGTGCCTGCGCGGTTGAACGTCACGGTCGGGGCGGCTTCGGTGCCAAAGGAGAACGATGCCACGCGTCCCGACTCGGGCGTGCTGGCGACAGCCTTGTTGACGACGATGGCAACAGCCCCATCCGTTACCGCCTGCTTTGTGGTCTTGCCCAAACCGGTCGCACCGGCATCGTCCGTAGCGGCAGCAAGGTCAAAGGCATAGCTCTCGCCCTGGTTCCAGTCGCGACCGCTCACAGTCTTTTGGCCCTGCAGGGTCACGCTCGTGGGCTCCACACTATATATATTGGTAAAGGAGGGCGTGATATTCTTGCCCAGCTGCTCTACCGAGTTGTTTTCTGCGGCCTTGTAGTACTCGATCGAGGTCTGGATGCCAGCACCCTTCTTGGCGTTGCGCACCACGGCGTAATAGACCGATCCGTCGTAGTTGTAGGTCATGCCCGCAACGCTACCGAGACTCTCAGTAAACCTGTACACGTAGGCGCGTCCCGCATCCGCCTTGGCGGTATAGGAGATCGCCGGCCATGTCACCGTACCGTCAGCGTTGTTGCCCACGGTCGCGGTGTTGCCCTCGGTACCCTGTGGCATGGGGGCCGCCATGTTCTTATCGACCGTATCGAGGTTGAATACCGCACTGGCATCTGCATAGCCACCCACGCCCTCGAGCTTAAAGTCAAAGGCATTCTGGGCAAGCGGGAACGTCCCGGCGTTGTCGGTCAGGTTCTTTTGGGCATGGATGATGATGCTATGTTCGTGCGTATCGTAACGGTTGGTGAAGGTTGCGACCTTATCGGCAACATCCGTCTTGGTCTCGACACCCGCGTCGTCACGCACTTGCTGATACTCCACGCTCGTAACGACCAGTGCACCGGCGCGGTTATCATCCACCTTGACCGTCGCGGTATAGACGGCAGCGGAGTAGCTTATGCCATCCGCCCTGGCATTGGAGCCGGGAATATCCTCCGAGATGGTATAGGTGTAGGTACCCGGCTTGTTATAGGTAATATCACCAAACGTCGCCTTCGGGGTCTTCTTGGTGAGCTCAACCGTCGCCATCGCGCTCTTGGCACCGTCGGGCATGGGGGCGCCGTCCTTAGGCGTAAGCTGCACGGTAAAGGAATCGCCATCGGCCCAATCGCGACCTTCGAGCACCTTCTTGGCGCTCAGACCATTCTGGGCGTCGAGCTTTACGGGGCTGGCGCTGTAGTTGTTGGTAAACTCGAGTTTGTTGCTCGCAGGGATCTCCCCGTCCACGAGCGCTGCAATCTTGCCCTCGATGGTGTTGCCAATTCCCGACTGCTCCTCGCCGCCGGCTTTGCGGCTCACGAGGCTAAAGCCAGCCGGAAGCACCGACTCATCGGCAGAGCCGGTCACAGCGTTGACGATACTCGCCAGCACATTGCCACTGGACGCCTCGCCCTTGGTGGTGAGCTCGCTCACGCTATAGCTGCCACCCTTCTTAAGGCCGTATACGCGGATGGTCTCGCCGGCCTTGATGGAGTGGGTGTCGCCGTTCATGAGCGTGAAAGATTTACCCACGGAATTGCCGTTCGCATCGAACACATGCGCCTCGTAGCCCTTCTGGGACTCCGGCAGGGTGAACTTAAACGTAAACGTCAGATCCTCGTTATTCGCATCCTTAGTGGG
Organism: uncultured Collinsella sp.; assembly: GCA_900545665.1. Taxonomy (GTDB): domain Bacteria; phylum Actinomycetota; class Coriobacteriia; order Coriobacteriales; family Coriobacteriaceae; genus Collinsella. The sequence goes on along the minus strand of UQZU01000023.1, from coordinate 6,237 downwards.
TGCAGTAAGACCAGTATCTGCCGTCACCGTCTTGGTCACCTGCAGAGGTGCCACGCGACAATCGGTATACTGCACGGCCGTTGCCGTGGTAAAGAGATGATTGAGCTGGAGTGTGCCCAGATCGGTGCCATTGGTGGCATCATCGTCTTGATAAAGGGCCATGCGGTTGATGCCCGTATCGGCAAAGATGGTCGCCAGCTGGCCGTCGCGCTCGCCACCGTCCTCGACATAGCGCAGAATGGTCTTGGTGCCCTGCGTCGCCTTGTCGTAGCGCATGTGCATCAAGTCGTCCGCCAGAGAAGGCGTCACGCCCTTGGCAGTGCTCGTCTGGCCCCACGTCAGGTTACCCTTGACATCTGCACCAGTCGCGCTCTGCAGCTTGCCCTTGATGTGCGTCAGCGTATTATCGATCGAGTCGGGAGAGCCAAACTGCGCCAACGAGGCAATCAGCGAACCCGGGCCGCTCATGCTACGCACGCCGTCGTTCTCCTCACCGGCGTCCACGTATACGCCCGAATCATCCACGATTACCTTGGTGATAGTGTTGTTAATCTCATAACCATCCGGGCTTTTAGACTCACGCAGGTAGTACGTACCCTTGATAAGGGGTGCATGCTTTGTCGAATCGAGCGGGAAGCATGCAGCACCCTCAATGTCATACGGATAGGTCATGCCGTTTGCCTTCACGGTGTCATACGGCTCGGCACCCGATTTAATGGCATACGTGCTGGGACTGTCGCCGGTAACGTCCTTGGCCTGGTACAGCTCAAACGTCGCGCCGTTCACGGGCTTGCCCAGGTCGTCAACCTTCTGCACAAACAGACGGTTCTGAACGTTGGTGAGGTGGATCACCGTAGAGAACTGCCTGTTTATCGTTTGATATTGGACCATAGAGGTGTTGTCGATGGTTGCCCCCGCCAGAGACGATGCCGTGGTGTGATACACCGCCACGGTATATTCCGCCTTCGACTTGTCCGTCATCATGGCGGCGTACTTCTCGATATCTCCGGGCAGCGACCTGACCGTCACCACGTAGTCGCCCTTGGTATCAACATCAAAGACACTCGTGTCCGCCGATTTGGCAGCCTCGACCGCACCGGCAATGCCGTGCGCGGAGCACAGCTTATAGCCATTGAGCGGGTTGCCCGTGACCGCCGTCCACGCGTCTTCGCTTGTGTGGTCCTCGCTCGCACCGGTGAGCTTGAGCACGACGGCGAAGGTCGTACCCGAGCTAATGGCGTTGCCCTTATTGTCTTTTGTTTCTTTATTAAGAGAAATGGTCTCCTTAGCGGCCAGATAGCCGCCGTTCAGCCACATGCGGCTACCCGTCCATAACTTGCCGTCGGCCGTGGTGACCGTCGTCTGCGGTGCAACCACCACGCCACCCGTGCCGCTCGCAGCTTTCTTGTATTGCAGATGCAGCTCACCTGGCGTTGCGGTGGTCGATGAGGTCAGACTCGAGCGATATCCCGCGGGCAGGCCAACCTCTTTGAGTACAAAGTAATCGTGTCCCTCAGCGTGCTGGTTATCAAACGAAAGAACGGACCTGTCCGGCTTCAGAAGTACCAGCTGGCCATTGGCGTCCGTCGTGCCCTGAGCGATGGCCTCATCCTGCGCGTTCCAGTTGGCATCTGACTGATACAGAGCAAACTCGGCACCCTGGACTGCCTCGCCGTTCTGGTCGACCTTCGCGACCTCGGACGACGGCAGGGTGGTGAGGTTGAACTTAAGCGACATGTTCGATGCACCCGCGCCGCGCTCCAGATAGAAGAAGCTCAGCGTGTGCTTGGAGCTGTCGAGGAAGGTGTTGCCGGAGAATCTTCTGTTTGAAGTATCTGCGCCGGCAGCTTGGAACATCGCCTTAATGGTGGTGTCTTGAATTGTCTTTTCGGGATCATTGGCATTGTCGACATGACCGACATGCACGCCACCGGTGGCGAAGTTGATCTTGAGCGTCGCCTTCTCGTGGATGCCACCCAGATCGCCCACGAGTACGCCATCGATGTACACCCAGACGTCGTCATCGCCCGAGAACTCAAAGATCATATCTTTGTTACCGGTGGTCTTGCCGCTCGCAGGCTGGACAAACTCCGTGGTTACGGACATGCCAAAGTGATGGTTGAGATTCGTGCTTCCATCAATGATCTGCTTAGGGGAGAGGCTGTTGCCCTTCTCATCAAAAACCTTGTCAGCCGAGTCAAAGGGGAAGAACTGGCCCAGATTTGCATCTGATACGCCGCCCTTATATACGCCCGCCTTATCGTAGACGTTAAAGGAGTTGGTCGTGGGATTATATACGGCATAGTTACCTTTAGAACCATACGAGTCGTAAACGTAATAGCCATCCTTGAGCCGGAAAAGGCCCTTCACGTTGTTGTAGACGGCCTTGCCATTCTGCTTGCCGTTGGCCTGACTGTCGTTGTTAAAGAGATAGGCCAGCGATTCATCGGTGCAATCGCCTTTCGTGCCGTATGAGGCATAGGTATCAGCCTTGATCTCGGGATAGCCATTCACCAGCGTGTTCTTCACAAATGGAAGACGTCCAAAGCCGTCAATGCCGCTTCTGCCCGTCCACTTGTTAATGCCCGTGCCGCCACCACCATTGAACTTGAGCTGATGATTTTTGTTGATGCCGGTGTCGTTATTGCCATTATTGTTGTTTATGTTGACGGACTTATCATTGGCGCCATCGACGACCCAGTAGTCGAACAGATTGACCGTGGTGCCGGTTGGATTCACCGTCTTCACGATGTGGTTGCTAAAGGGAACCGTCTGGTCGGCCGACGCACTCGTCGCACCAAACAAGAGTGCACACGCCGCCAGCGGGACGGCCAAAACCCTCAGGACACGCTTGGCGGTATTGGTTTTCTTGCCAAAAGGCTTTAGCATTTCTCGAGCTCTCGCACACGCGCGATTCATGAAGGCCCTCCCCAATCCATGAGGACGGCAAGAAACAGCTCATTGTATGTGTGTCGTCGTCCCCATCGATGCAAATATACGCCCCCCCCCCGCGCAGAAACGCAAGGCAGGACATCGCTATATGCTTAAAATTGTAGCAATTTGGGTGACCTGAAATTTCGCCTCGGGTTGCCACTCAGGCTCAAAATCGAACCACTCGCGCCATCGACATACCCCAGTAGGACATATCGACCGGCAATCTTTATCCCCCACAACCCACAAAGTAGCTAATTTGGGACGGGGCTATTTTGACTACTTGGGCAATCAGATCGGCATGTAGTCAAAATAACCCCGCCCCAAAAAGACTGGTCTGACGCTGCGCCACGAAAAGGACCTATCTACTACGTTTAGGCCGCAGGGGTCAACCATAGCCGGCTTTTTCGAAAATCGGCAAGCTTTCTACCTGCGGTTTTAATTTCACAAAATCCGGGATGGTCGAGGGTGGCCGGTTTAACGTAGTAGATGGCCACGTTTCGTGGCAAACGGTCCGACCCAAGGCACAAGGCGGCCAACCTCGAATGGCCATTCTCGAAGTTGCGGTGGAATACGGACTGAATTGGCCCCTTAAAGGCAAAAACGCTCCGTATTTCACCGCAACTTATCGAGGGGATGGGTTTTAGATACGGCCAAGGTCGTAGGATCGAGCGGCCGCTTCGCCGGCGCAGATGAGGTTGGTTGTGGCTTCTTGCGGATCGAGTGCCTGTTCCAGGCCCATGGGCTTGCGGCAGATCGGAAGCACCAAGTCGATGCCCTGCACACACACCGCATCCAGGTTATCAGCGCGACCGCCCACGACAGCAATCACCGGCTTGCCATATCGCTTCGCACGACGGGCCACACCCACCGGCGCCTTACCGGCGGCGGACTGCTCATCCATATTGCCCTCGCCCGTTATGACCAGGTCGACATCGCGCACGCGCTCGTCAAACCCCACGAGATCGAGCACCGTCTCCACACCCGAGCGCAGCTCCGCACCGAGCGCCAGCAACGCCGCGCCCAAGCCACCGGCAGCGCCCGCGCCGGGCACTCCGAGCACCGAGCCAAATGTCCGTGCGCCCTCGGGCACGCGCAACAATCCCTGAGCCCGCACCCCGGTAATTGCCGCATCGAGCAGGCGACCGTAGCCGACCATCCAGCTGTCGCACCTGCTCAGTGCCTCGGCATCATCCGTCGGCAGACCCTTCTGCCCGCCAAACACCGCCAGCGCACCGCGGCGCCCCACGAGCGGATTCTCGACATCCGAAAGCACAACGATACGAGCGCCGCTCAGTGCACGAAGCGCTGACGTCAAATCGATACTCGACACGTGTTCAAGGCCCGCAAGACCGGGGGCGACATCGCAGTCCTGATCATCGACCACACGCGCGCCCAGCGCCTGCAGCATGCCGGCGCCACCGTCGTTGGTGGCGCTGCCGCCCAAGCCAATATAGATAGTCTTTGCGCCTGCGCGAACCGCATGGATCATAAGCTCGCCCACACCATAGGTCGAAGCCGCAAGCGCCGCCGATTCCGTGCAGGGCGAATACCCAATACCCGCCGCCTCGGCCATCTCAATTGCAGCCGACTCGCGCTCGCCGTCCACCAGCATCCGGGCAGACACGCGGTCGCCCAAGGGCCCTGCGACCTCGCAGGTTGAGAGCTCGCCACCGCAGGCGGCAACGGCATCGAGCGTTCCCTCGCCACCATCTGCCAGCGGCAATGCGCGCACCTCGGCATCGGGCCACACACGGCGCATGCCCTCGGCAACCGCCGCCTCCGCCTGCGCGCTCGAAATGCTGCCCTTAAAGGAGTCGATCGCCAACAGCACACGGCGGGGTCGGCGGCACGCAGGACCAAAGTCAACCGCCGTGCCAGCATCCTCACCGGCACCTGCAAGCGCTGCGGCGTGAGCGGCGTGCGCTTCAAGATCGGCCCCACAACCGCAATCAGCGCCGCCCGCTCCGCGCAGACCGCCAAAATAGCCACTCAGCAGCTCGCGGCATTCATCCGCCAGGACCCCAGCCGTCACGTTAAACCGATGATTCAGGCGCGAGTCGGCATTCAAATCGTATAGGGATCCCAACGCGCCCGCCTTGGCGTCGCTCGCGCCATACACGCAGCGCCCCACGCGCGCGTTAACCATAAGCCCCGCACACATGCAGCATGGCTCGAGCGTCACGTAGACCGTGCAATCGGAAAGGCGCCAGCGACCGAGCGACCGAGCGGCAGCGCACAGGGCCGCGAACTCTGCATGAGCCGAAGGATCCTGATCGAGCTCGCGCCGATTGTGCGCCCTCGCGACAATCTCGCCGTCGCGCACCACTACGGCTCCGATGGGCACCTCGCCCACCGCCGCGGCGGCGCGCGCCTCGGCCAGCGCCTCGCGCATGAACTTCTCGTCGATTTCGGTGATCGTCATCGTTCGCCTTCCCTGTTGCAAATTCAAAACGATGCTATCATTACGACTCACGGAGAGATGGCAGAGCGGTTGAATGCGGCGGTCTTGAAAACCGTTGAGCGCGAGAGCGTTCCGGGGGTTCGAATCCCCCTCTCTCCGCCACTTCTAGTGATGCACCGGCGTCATGGTCCGCTCAAACAGTGCATCGACCACGTCGGCTATCTCAGGTCGACGCTCAAGATCGTGGCCCGATTCCCACCATATCGTGAAAAGTCGAATAATACCGCCGGCGACAAACTCAGACGTCGTCTCAAGTGACACGGGGGCCAGGGCATCCTCGGCAAGCACGTTCATCACACGCTCGCGGATGGAGCGGGCAATGCGGTCGCAAATAACGTTGGTCAACATGCCCGACATGCTGCTTGCCAAAATGTTGTCCATGAGCCGCTCGTGCGCCAGAATCAAATCCATGGCATCGTCCAAAATCGCGTGTCGAAGCGCGCGCACGTCCTCGGCAGACACTGCGCCGGCCTCATCGGGCTGTTTTTGCGGCAAGCCCGACATGAGCTCATCGATATAAAAGGCAAAGTAATCGTTCTTGTCACGAAAGTGCTTGTAGAACGTCGTGCGGCGAATCATGGCGCGGTCGCACAGCATGGCAACCGTCAGGTCCTCAAAACGATGCTCCTCGAGAAGCTCGGTAAAGGCATCGAACAGGGCGCGGTAGGTTTTCTTGATGCGAAGGTCCACTGGTATCGCCATCCTCAGGGCAAAGACAACACTCGTCAATCTGTCGCATATCTTACACCTGTACCTCGCGCGCTTTGCCCCGGTGCCGGCCCCGCCGAGGTTGATTTCCGATCTCAGCCGAACACTTTGAGCGGATAGGCCGTTCCCGCAGT
>UQZU01000022.1 GCA_900545665.1 uncultured Collinsella sp. | reverse complement strand
CGAGATGCAGCGTAGTCTCGTGGGCTCGGAGATGTGTATAAGAGACAGAAACCATGGGGTCGAGCGGCATAAACGGCTCGCCGAACAGCGAAGAGAACGTGGGCGTGGGCTCGGTGACGCCGACCTCGGTGCCGGGAATCTTAGCCGTAAAGCCCGTCACAAAGTGGTACATGGCGGCATCGGCCGTCAGGCGTGAGATGGGCGGCAGCACGCCAAAAGCGTCGCAAGTCAGGAACAGCACGACACTCGGAGTGGTGCCCATGCCCTTAGTCCACGCGTTAGGAATGTGCTCCACGGGATAGGCCACGCGCGTGTTGTGCGTGATCGAGATGTCGTCATAGTTGGGCTTGCGGTTCTCGTCGAGCACCACGTTTTCGCAAATGGCGCCAAAACGGACGGCGTTGAAGATCTCGGGCTCGTGGAGGGCGTCCAGGCCCTCGCATTTTGCGTAGCAGCCACCCTCAATGTTGAAGATACCCATGTCGGACCAACCGTGCTCGTCGTCGCCGATCAGCAGGCGCATGGGATTGGCCGAAAGCGTGGTCTTGCCGGTGCCGGACAGGCCAAAGAACACGGCGGTCTCGTGCGTGACGGGATCCATGCTGGCCGAGCAGTGCATGGGCAGCACGTCGTCCTCGACGGGCAGCAGGTAATTCATAACGCTGAAGATGGACTTTTTGATCTCGCCGGAGTAGCCGGTACCCGCGACCAAAATCACGCGCTCCTGGAAGTTGATGACCACGGCGGCGCTGGAGTTGAGGCCCTTGATGGCAGGGTCGCATTGGTAGCCCGGCGCGGCGAGCACGCAGAAGTCCGGCTCGCCGGTGCGCGCGATTTCGCGGGCGAGCGGGCGGGCGAGCATCTGCTTAATGAAGAGCGCCTGGCTGGCACGCTCGCAGGCGACGAGCAGGCGGCGCGTATGGTTGCGGTCGGCGCCGGCCATGCCGCGGGTGACGAACACATCGCGCTCGTTGAGATAGTCGACGATGCCGGCTTTGATGACCTCGTAGCTTTCGACGGACAGCGGGCGGTTGACGGCGCCCCAGGCAATCTTGTCGTGAACATCGGGGGTGTCAACGATAAAGCGGTCATTGGGGGAACGGCCGGTACGCTCCCCCGTCTCGATCACCAGCGCGCCGTTGGATGCCATGCGGCCTTCGTTGCGGCGGATGGCATGCTCGACGAGCTCGGCTGCCGGCAGGTCAACCAGCAGGCGGGGCTGGTTCTCAGCGGGGTCTTCGACCAGCGTAATGCCAAAATTGGACAGAACTTCTGCAGGGGTAACACCAGGCATGGGGCCTCCTTTAAAAACGCGGCACGTGGACGCGGCGCGCACTTTACTCACGTAAAGCCCGTTGTACCCGATATGCAAAAACGTTTTTGCGGCAAGGGCGGCAAGCCCGCCCAACGGTCAAAAATCGCAGGCAAGCGGCCCAGTCATTGGGGACGTTCTTAAACGACTAGTCATTGGGGACACTCTTGAACAGGCAACATTCAAGGAGCGTCCCCGGATGCCGGCACTTAGGGACGTTCCCAAAGTGCCGGCACATAAGGAACGTCCCTAAGTGCCGACTACTGAATGGCGCCGCCGAAATTATTGAACAACCTGTTCAAAAACACGAATGGATACCACCGCGACTATACTAGAGCGCAGCAATAGAAAGGACCCCGCTTTGAGCATCACGCCCCTCGATAGCATTCGCCGCGCCATCGCCCGCCGCAACGGCATCTCCAACCCCGCTGCATTGAAAGACGGCGCCGCGAAGGCCCAGGGCGGCCGCATCGAGAACGGCCTCTTCCCTGCCTCCCACACGGCCGAAGAGCTCGCACGCATCCAGGAGCTGAGTCAGCGCAACGCCGGCGGACCCGATAGCAGCCAAGCCACACGTCGCCGGCGCGAACGCGATCAGGAGCCCGGCCCCGTCCGCCGCATGGTCAACGCTTGGTGGAACCGCCTGCTCGGCGCCATCTACGGCGGCGGCTTCTCCATGCAGGAAGCGGAATACGAGGAGCACGCCACCCGCCGCGACTATCTCTGGAATACCCTGGGCACCGCCGTGTGGGGCATGGCGTTTCCTCTGCTCACCATCGTGTCCACACAGCTCGTGGGCGCCGAAGAAGCAGGCAAATTCTCCATCGCCTTCGTCACCGGCACGCTCATCATGATCGCGTGCAACTACGGCGTGCGCAATTTCCAGGTCTCAGACATCGACGAAAAGACGTCCTTTGCCTCCTACCAGCTCAACCGCTGGCTTTGCGGAGCGCTCGCCCTAGGCTGCGGCCTCATGTACAGCAGCGCCCGCGGCTATGACGCGCATATGGCGACGATCGGCCTGGGCGTCTACCTCTACAAGGTGATCGACGGCGTCGCCGACGTGTACGAAGGCCGCCTGCAGCAGGCCGACAAGCTCTACTTGGCTGGCATGAGTCAAACGCTACGCTCCGTCGGCGTCATCGCGGTCTTCAGCGTGGCGCTGTTCCTCACGCGTAGCATGCCCATCGCGGCCATGGCCATGGGCATCGCCGCGATCGCCTCGCTCGTGCTGGTCACCGCGCCGCTCGCCCTGCTCGAGACCGAAAAATCGCGCCGCGTAAGCCTGCGTGAGGTCGGCCACCTGTTTGTCCAGTGCGCCCCACTCTTTGGCGCGCTATTCCTGTTCAACCTAATTGAGAGCATGCCCAAGTTTGTGATGGAAGGCAAGCTGGCATACAAATATCAGCTGTACTTTAATGCCCTGTTCTTTCCGGCGCAGGCTATTCTGTTGAGCATTGGATTTATCTATAAACCGCAGCTCCTGCGCTTGTCGAGCATTTGGGCTAATCCTCGCAAGCGTCGTCGCTTTGACCTGATTATTGTTGCCGTTATGGCGCTGATCGTGGCCATCACCGGCGTGTGCGCCGCATTTATGGCAGGTCCCGGTATTCCCCTCATGAGCTTTATGTACGGCCTCAGCTTTGAGCGCTACCGTACGCTGGCGTTGCTGATGGTCGTCGCCGGCGGCGTCACCGCGGCCATCGACTTTATCTACGCCATCATCACGGTGCTACGCCACGCTGGAGACGTCACCAAGATCTACCTGATCTGCTTCGCCGTAAGCGTGGTGCTGCCGGTGATCTTGATTAAGCTGCTGGGTCTGATGGGCGCTGTGGTGAGCTACCTAGCCATCATGGCCCTACTCCTGGTGCTACTGATAATCGAGTACGCCCACATCCGCCAGCGCATAGAACGCGACCGCAACCCATACGGCGCCTAATTAGCTGCCCGGTCACCGGAATTTGCGATGGAATCACCCCGTCTGGGGTCTCGTTGCGGACAATATTCATCACGCAAAACTAAGTGAGTAGACTTTTACCGAATCTCCGACCACACCAACAGAGCACAAGTCTGTGACCTGCGGTTTTATTGAGGCAAATATGTTGGGTGCTCGGCATTTCCAAAAAAGTCTACTCACTTAGCCAGCGGGCAGCCAAATGATTATTTAATCCCCGTCCCAGAGAAATCAATTAGCGGGCAGAAGGGCAAAAGTAGTCAAAAAAGCCCCGTCCCAAATTAGCTACCCCTTGCACCGATTATTCGCCCGGGTTGATGTTCGCGTAGAACTCCGCCCCGTCGTCCAGGCGCAGGATGCCCACGCGACCGAACTCGGAGCCGGTGGCGGCAGCGCAGTCGATGTCGATGCGATCGGGCACACCGGCGGCATCCTCGCCGCCCAGGCGCACGATCTGCCCGCGGCCCGACTCCTCATCGAGCCCCGCAAGACCACCGACCTCGCAATAACGCCCGAGCGACACCGTTGGCGTGTGACCGCTCACCACGACCGGACCCTTGCCCTCGGCAGAAAGCAGCCCGGTCGGCACATCCCAATAGCCGTGACGAATCCAGAGCAAGTCATCGGACGACTGTACGGCGAGCATTTGCTGCAGCAGCTCGCGATCGGCATCGACCGCTCCGACGCCATCGGCACAATCGACACCATGCTCAAGCAAAAACGCGCGCGCCGCCTTCATCTCGATTCCAGCATGTACCAGCAGATACGGGCGCTCCTCGGTCTCGACCACCGCGTAGAGCGGCAGCGCGGCCATCCATCGCACGAGCTCCTCGTATGCCTCAAATTCCATGTCGTTGAGCTGCTCGCGCGTCGTCCAGCCACCGTTGATATCCCAGGTCTCGGCATCGAGCGGATCCTGACCAATGATGGCATCGAGCATGATCTGCTCGTGATTACCCTTGAGCACGCGGGCGTTGGGCAGCGAGCGTACGAGCTTAATAACGCCGACCGGATCGGGCCCACGATCGATCATGTCGCCCAGCACGTACAACGTGTCGTCGGACGTCAACGAGATCTTAGACAGGGCCTCGTCAAGCGCACGCACGTGCCCGTGAGCATCAGATGTCACATAGATCGCCATGGTACGCCTCTCCTTGCATTGCGGCCGAAGCCCGACGCCGCAACTAAAACTTCAAGTTGAACTTAAATGTTACTCATTGTACTCCGTTGCAATAAAGCTGGAAAGGGTTTCCGAGCAGAGGCAAAGACGGCAGCCGTCTATGACGATATCGCGCACGCCCGCAATCCAACCCCATAAACCCACCATCTTTGGGTACAAATAACCGCAGACAACTGACCGTGCCACGCCAACCACCCAGGAGCGGACACCATCCATGAACCAGATCCTTCTCTTTATCGGCCTCGTCATCATTTTGTGCCTGACCATCAAACCCGTCGGCAAAAAACTCCCCTTCCCCACCCTGCTCATCTTTATCGCACTCGGCATGCTGCTGGGCGTCAACGGCCCGGCACACATCGACTTTAGCGACTACGCGCTCACCGAAACCGTCTGCAGCACGGCGCTGCTATTCATCATGTCCTACGGCGGCTTTAACACCAATATCGACCGCGCCAAGCCCGTCGCCGCGCCGGCGGTGCTGCTGAGCACGCTCGGCGTCGTCATCACCGCAGGCATCACCGGCGTGTTCGCCCACTTTGTACTGGGCTTCGACTGGATCGGCGGCCTGCTGTTGGGATCGGTCGTGGCGTCCACCGACGCGGCCAGCGTCTTTAGCGTTCTGCGCGAGCACAGCCTGTCGCTGAGGGGCGGCACCGACTCGCTGCTCGAGGTCGAATCGGGCTCCAACGATCCCGTCGCCTATATGCTCACCGCCGTGCTCGCCACACTCGCGGCCGGCGGCGACATCAACATTCCCGCACTGCTGGCCAAGCAGATTATCTTGGGCGTGGGCCTGGGCCTCGCCATCGGCTGGGCGGCGGGCCGCCTGATTGAACGCGCGCACGCAACGGCCGAGGGCGCGCAGACCATCTTTTTGTTCGCCGTGGCCATCGTCGCCTACGCGCTGCCGAGCTACCTGGGCGGCAACGGATTTTTGGCCGTGTACCTGGCCGGCATTGTGCTGGGTGCGAGCGACATCACCGGCAAGGTCGAGATGGCGCACTTCTTCGATACCCTCACCGAGATGGCCGAGATGACGATCTTCTTCTTGCTCGGCCTGCTCGTAACGCCCGCACGCCTGCCGCAGATGCTGCTGCCGGGCCTGGCGCTCATGGCGTTTATGCTCTTTGTGAGCCGCCCCATCGCCGTCGGCGTGCTCCTAGCGCCCTTTAAGACGAACCCTCGCCAGGTTGCGCTCGTAAGCTGGGCGGGTCTGCGCGGCGCGGCTTCGGTCGTGTTTAGCCTCTTTACCGTGGTGGCCGGTGTTCCTGGCGGTCACGACCTGTTTGACCTGGTATTTGTGATTGCCGTGTCGAGCATTGTGGTGCAGGGCTCGCTGCTACCGGCGGTGGCGAAAAAGCTCAATATGATCGACGCGGAAGGCGACGTGCGCCGTACGTTTAACGATTACCGCGACGAGGACGGCATGTCGTTTGTTAAGCTCAAGGTGGGCGTGGGCCATCCGTTTGCCGGGCGCTCGCTTGCCGATATTGGCAGTGCAACGGACATGCTCGTGGTCCTGGTGCTGCGCGATGGCGCGCACCCGGTGCTGCCCAATGGCGATACCGTGATTGAGGAAGGCGACCTGTTGGTGATGGCTGCCCCGACGTTTGAAGAGCGTGCCGAGGTTACGCTGCGTGAGGTCACCGTGACACCCCACGGGCGTCTGGCCGGCCAACGTCTACGCGACGTGCCGCAAGGCAAGCACCCCTTTATCGTCGTGATGCTCAAGCGCGACGGTCAAACGATCATCCCCGACGGTAACACCCTCATATACGCCGGCGACGAAGCCGTCATCGCCACGCTGGCGTCGTAGTGACCAGGAAGTGGCTAATTTGCGACGAAGAGATCAAGCGCCTAGAGAACCTCATGCCTTCGCTCGCAGATTTGGATTTGCTTGAGGAGTAAAGCACCCCTCCCCCATGTAACCATCCTGTAAATCATAGCGGCGCAGTCGAGTTTTACCGTGATACGGTCGCGCCTGGCGCTCCACTGTGCTAAAGTATCCCGAACGTCCAAACGACTACGAGGGGGAACTAGAAGATGGCACGTGTGCACAACTTCTCAGCTGGCCCGGCCGCGCTGTCTACAAGCGTGCTCGCCGAGATCGCCGACGAGATGATGGACTACCGCGGTTGCGGCATGTCCGTGCTCGAGATGAGCCATCGATCTAGCATGTACCAGCAGATCATCGACGACGCCGAGGCAACCCTGCGTCGCCTGCTGAGCATCCCCGACAACTACCGCGTCCTGTTTTTGCAGGGCGGCGCCACGCTGCAGTTTGCGGGCATCCCCATGAACCTCATGTGCCGCGGGCGCGCCGGCTACATCGTGACCGGCAACTTTGCCAACAAGGCATACAAAGAAGCCGCCAAGTACGGCGAGGCCGTGTTGCTCGCGAGTTCCGAGGACACCAACTTCGACCGCATTCCCGACATGGCCGACATCAACGCGCGCATTGCCGCCGAGGCCGCGGGCGACGGGCTCGACTACGTCTACATCTGCCAGAACAACACCATCTTTGGCACCATGTTCCACGAGCTGCCCGATTGCGGCGACGTGCCGCTGGTCGCCGATGTCTCGAGCTGCTTTCTATCGCAGCCGCTCGACGTCGAGCGCTACGGGCTCATCTACGCCGGCGCGCAGAAAAACGCCGGCGCCGCGGGTGTGACCGTGGTCATCGTGCGCGACGACCTCATCGCAGATGGCCCCGCCTTTGCGCAGACGCCGCAGTACATGGACCTCAAGACCCAGGCCGCCAAGGGCTCCATGCTCAACACGCCCAACACCTTTGGTATCTACGTATGCGGCAAGGTGTTCCGTTGGGTTGAGAAAACCGGCGGACTTGCCGCCATGGCCGAGCGCAACTGGGCCAAGGCCAATCTGCTCTATGACCTGCTCGAGCACAGCGTGCTGTTCCATGGCACCACACAGGCCGACAGCCGCTCCATCGCCAACGTCACCTTCCGCACCGGCGACGCCGAACTCGACGCGGCCTTTGTCGCAGGCGCGGCAGAGCACCAGATTCAAAACGTCAAGGGCCATCGCCTGGTGGGCGGCATGCGCGCTAGCGTCTACAACGCCGTAACCATGGAAGATGTGCAGGCACTGGCCTCGTACATGAAGGACTTCGAAGCGCAGCTTAGTTTGAGCCCGCGATCTAACTAGCCCGCAACGCGCGGGCCGATCAGCCATCTCAGACCACCCTGTATAGATCAAAACCTGCTAAGGAGTTTTCCATGCGCAAGATTAAAACCATCGATGACATTACCAAGGACGGCAAGGTCGAGTTTGGTGAGGGCTACGAGTTTGTGAGCACCGCCGAAGAGGCCGACGCCATTCTGATGCGCTCGACCGACCTGCACGGCTACGAGCTGCCCGAGGGCATCCGCGCCATCGCCCGCTGCGGCGCCGGCGTCAACAACATCCCCGTCGAGGAGTACGCCAAGAAGGGCGTCGTCGTCTTTAACTCCCCCGGCGCCAACAGCAACGCCGTTAAGGAGCTCGTCCTAGGCATGCTGGTGCTCTCGAGCCGCGGCGTGGTGCAATCAATGAACTGGGTGCGTGACAACGCCGACGACCCCGAGATTCAGGTCGATGCCGAAAAGGCCAAGAAGGCCTTTGTGGGCCGCGAGCTCAAGGGCAAGCGCATCGGTGTCATCGGCCTGGGCAACGTGGGCTCCAAGGTCGCCAACGCCTGCGTCGATCTGGGCATGGACGTTTACGGCTACGACCCGTTCATTTCCGTCGAGCACGCGTGGGTGCTGAGCCGCGAGGTGCAGCGCGTGGGCACGCTCGAGGATCTCTGCCGCGGCTGCGACTACCTCACCGTGCACGTGCCCAGCAAGGCCGACACCATCGGCATGATCAGCACCGAACAGATTAACCTGCTGGCACCGGACGCCGTGCTCATCAACTACGCGCGCGAAACCATCATTGACGAGGACGCCGTCGACGCCGCCCTGCGCGAGGGCAAGCTCAGCTGGTTTAGCTGCGACTTCGCCACGCCCAAGACGGTCAAGATGCCCAATACGTTTATCACCACGCACTCGGGCGCCGGCACCGGCGAGGCCGAGGCCAACTGCGCCGACATGGCCATCAGCGAGCTCAAGGATTACCTGGAGAACGGCAACATCGCACACAGCGTCAACTACCCCGCCTGCAGCATGGGCAAGGCGCGCGCTGCAAGCCGCATTGCCTGCCTGCATGCCAACGTGCCCAACATGATCGGCCAGATCACGGCCATCCTGGCCAAGGACAACGCCAACGTGCAGCGTATGACCAACGAGTCCGCCGGCGAGAACGCCTACACCATGTTCGACACCGACGAACACCTAGACAGCAGCACCATCGAGGCGCTCAAGCAGATTCCGTCGATGTATCGCGTGCGCGTGATCAAGTAGCGCCGACTGACCTGACGGGCAGTTCCCCATGTGGCCTGCCCGTCGCTGACATTGAATGCCCGCGGGGGCGCCTTTCGCACGAGAGGCGCCCCCATTTTTGTGAGCGCTCCATTAAATGCACTGAGCCGCTTCTTGGCATACAATCTGTATGTTGACCTAACTATCTGTGAGGTGCCTATGGTTGATACAGATTTTGCTTGGCGGCTTACGCAAGGGCTCGTGCGGATCGACAGTTCAGACCCGGGTGCGTATGAGGACGAGATTGAGCGCTATATCAAAGCGTTGGTTGAGGAACGGTTGGCGCAGCTGAGCTATCCGGTACTCGATGCCGTGCAGATTGCAGAGCACGAAGTACTCCCCGGACGCCGCAATCTAATGGTCACCGTGCCGGGCCAAAGCGACGAGCCACGGCTCGTCTACATCTGCCATTTGGATACCGTCACCTTGGGCGATGGCTGGGACGCGGACATTCCGCCGCTCGGAGCGATCGTGCGCAACGATAAACTCTACGGCCGTGGTGCCTGCGATATGAAGGGTGGCCTGGCCTGCGCCATTGCCGCACTGGTCCATACGCTCGAGCGCGTGGCGGCAGAAGGCGAGCTGCCCCACCGCGGCTTTTCACTCATCTGCTCGGTCGACGAGGAAGACTTTATGCGTGGTTCAGAGGCAGCTATCGATGCCGGCTGGGTCGGCTCGCGTGAATGGGTGCTGGACACCGAGCCCACCGACGGACAGATCCAGGTAGCGCACAAGGGGCGTACGTGGTTCGAAATTGAAATGACTGGCGTGACGGCGCATGCGAGCCAGCCCTGGAAGGGCGCGGATGCCGTCGCCGCCATAGCCGAGGTCGTGTGTTCGCTCCGTCGCGCGTTTATGGCGCTGCCCGCGCACGATGAGCTGGGGCCTTCGACCATCACGTTTGGCCAAATCGAGGGCGGATATCGCCCCTATGTCGTGCCCGACCGCGCCAAAGTCTGGGTCGACATGCGTCTGACCCCGCCGACCGATACGGCCGCCGCGACGCGCATGGTAGAGCAGGCCATCGCCGTCGCCGAAGCCGCCGTTCCCGGTTGCCATGGCAGCTACACCGTGACGGGCGACCGCCCCGCCATCGAGCGCGACCCGAACTCTCCCCTTCTAGCAGCGCTCATGCGTGCCGCCGATGACGTGACGGACGTGGACACGACCGTCGGCTTCTTTACCGGCTACACCGACACCGCCGTCATTGCCGGCAAGACAGGTAACCGCAATTGCATGAGCTACGGTCCCGGGTCGCTCGCGCTCGCGCACAAGCCCAACGAATATGTGCCCCACGCCGATATCGTTCGTTGTCAGCAGGTGCTAATCGCGCTCGCCGATAACGTGCTCTGGGACGCGAGCGGCCAAGTTGGGGCATAATAAGCCGCGAACAAACCGACTCGTGCGTTAGGACCGCCCATGAAAGCACTTCCGTTTCCCTGCATCCGCCCGGCTCAGGACCGCGTGCTCGAGGCGCTGCCTGCAATGGGCAGCATCCTGAGCGGCAACGATGCTCTGCGCGGAGCCATTGCCGATGGTCTGATGCTCAAGGACCCGGGTGCGGCGTATTACGTGTACGAATGCTCGGGCGAGCCGGGACGTGTGACGGGTGTCGTGGCGATCTGCCCGACGAGTGTACTTGCGGGCGGCAAGGGCGATGCCAGCGCCGACGTGGCCGCCGCTGCGCACGCGATCGCCGAACTCAAAGTTCAGCCGCGCCCCGTGTCGCTCGCCTACGAGGCGTCGCCCGTCATGGACATCATCCTGGGCGCTGCCAAAGAGGGCGCCTCGCTCTACGCCGTCACCGACCCCGCGGGCATTACGCACCGCGTGTGGGAGGTCAAGCGCGAGGACGCCGTCGGCGCCATCCGTGCCATGCTCGACCAGGCGCCGGAGCCGGCACTGGCCGACGACCCTGCCTACGCTGGCGCACTAGTCGGGGTATCACAGCTCCTGGCCGATGAGGCCCGTTCCGCCGGCACCTACACGGGCAAAGAGCCGTTCAACTTTGCTGTAGCCGCACTGTTCCCCGCCGCGCAGATCGCCGGCGCCGCGCCGCAGGTTCCGACGGGTCTGCTCACGCACCAAGTCGCGCGGTTCTAGCAAGACCAGACCACGCAGCACAAAAATCGGCAGCTCAACAAACAGGGGGCGGAGATGCAGCAGGTACATGTATCTCCGCCCCTTTTGCGTCGAGAAGTTATGCCGGCGACCCGAGCCGCCACGCTCGCGTTATCCGCGCTGCGGACCTGCAGTAGCCACGAGCGGTTCAAGCCCCAGCTCGCGCGCGTAGTCTTCCTGCGTAAAGACTTCGACCAGTTCAAACGTATCGGCCGCATCGTCAAACGCAAACTGCAGCACTGAGCAGTTGCCCGGCACGCGTTCGCGCTCGTCGGCCGCCGCGCCCCGCACGTGGTCCAAAAACTCCTTGATAGCCGAGCCGTGGCTCACCGCGAGCACGCACTCGTGGTCCGGACGTCGCATAAGATCGGTTATCGTCGCCGCCATGCGCTCGCGCACCTGCATCTGGCCCTCGCCGCCAAACTGACGATAGAAATCTCGCCACGGCCGCTCGGGCATAAGCATCACGCGCTCGGCCTCAAAGTCGCCAAAGAACCACTCACGCAGGCCGTCCAGGCGCTCGTACGCCAAGCCCGGCCACAGGTTGGCGATAGTCTGCTCGGTGCGATGAAGTGTGGAGGTGTAGGCATGATCGGGTTCAATGCCGCGTGCGCGCAAAAACATGCCGGCACGTGCCGCCTGGTCGCATCCCAGCTGCGTGAGCGGCGAGTCACTCCAACCCTGAATAATGCGCTTAAGGTTGAATATTGTCTGCCCATGACGAACCAGATACAGGTCTTTATTCATAGGGGTCCTTTCGTTCGTTACCAATCAAGGAGCGAAAACGCACCGTCGCAATAGCCAAAATGAAGCACGGCACCGTTGTCGGGTAGCTCTCCCCCGCCAGTCACATACTCAAGAAACTCCTGGCAGGAAGAGCCGTGGGAGACTGCCAGCACACAGTCGTGCTGCGGCCTGGCCATGATGTGGGACAGCGCCGCGACCATGCGCGACTGGAGCTCGCCTTCAGACTCGCCACCAAAGGCCACCGGATAATCGCCCCAGGGCTGCGGCGGCATCTCGCGATTTGATGTACCCTCCAGCGAGCCCAAATGCCACTCGCGCAGGTCATCGACCAGCTCTATCGAGCGGCCCTCACCAGCAATTAGCTCAGCCGTATGCCGCGCCCGGCCCAACGGCGAGGAATACACACGGTCAAAGGTCACGCCACGCGCCTCAAACGCCGCGCGCGTCGCCAGCGCCTGCTCGCGCCCGCGCGCCGTAAGCGGCGAATCGTGCCCACCCTGCAAAATGTTCTGCACATTGAGCTCAGTCTGCCCATGCCGCACCAAATACAAATCTGCCACACGTCCTCCCCTCGCACCACCGCAAAGGGGACAGGTACCTTTGTGGTGGTTTACCGCCGGATCACACCGCGGTGACGCTCAGCTACACCAGTACGTCGGCAAGCGGGCGCTTGGGTACGTGGTGCACCTGCGCCTCGTCGCGCCAGTAATTAATTGAGCCGTCGGGGTTGGAATCGATCGCATCAATCACCTGCGTCTCGGCCGGAACGCCAAACGCCATGATCAGCTTGAGCTCATACTTGTCGCTATCGAGCCCCATGGCATCGATCGCGTGGGGCGTAAAGGCCTTGAACATGCAGGCAGCCACCTCGGGCGTGGCGCTGCGGGCGGCGAGCATCATCGTCTGCGCGGCAATGCCCGTGTCGACCTCGGTAATGGGAGCGGCGGGCTTGCCCGGAACGGCGCGCTCAGCAAGAATCGCGATGTAGCCGGTCGGGCGCTCGCCCTCATCGGGACCCGGCCAATCCTTGAGCGCACCGGCCCATGCAAGCTCGTCAAATACACGCGCGCAGTCCTCTGCACCGCTTACCACATGAAAACGCAGACGCTGAGCATTGGCACCACAGGGAGCCAGGTGCGCAAGTTCCGCCAGCTCGAGCAAAAACTCGCGCGGCACGCGCATGGACTCGTCAAAGCGACGGCACGTGCGGGCGCAGCGAACCAACGCATCAAACGCGTCCAAGCCGAGCTTTTCGCAACCCTGCTTTGCCATCGACTCAGCGCTTACCGGCGCTGCGGGAACTGCTTCGTTCATAGGGACCCCCAATACAAGCCAATTGTCCTTAGGAAAATCTAACCTAAAACGTAGGCAATAACGAACAGGGCTGCAATGTTCTACACCTGTTGAATAGAAAATCGCGACGTGGGGAACAACGGAAACAATTCGGGACCTTTGGGTTACGTTTCGCCCTCCCCGACCCATACGCCAGCGCCTTTAGGCGATACTGGTTGTAACAATCAAGGCTTACGCCGCACGGAAAGGAGACATTATGGGCATCTTCAAGAACGATGACCAAAAATCGAGCCAGTTTGGATTTGACGAGAAAAGCATGGCAGGCAAGGCCGTCAAGGCCGTGCGCTGGATTTACGCCATCACGGGCGTCTTGGCGCTCGTCGCCGGCATCGCACTGCTGTTTGCGCCCGCCAAGTCCCTCGTCTTCCTAACGACCGTCTTGGGCTTCTACTTTGTGATCACGGCCGCGATCAGGCTGTTTACCGCTGTTTTCGAGCCACTGCTGCCCACCGGCTGGCGCGTGACGAGCATCATCTCCAACCTACTCATTATCTTGGGCGGCGTCATAATCCTGCGCAACCAGGCCTTCTCGACCGCGACGCTCACCACGATGGTGGTTATCGTGGCCGGCTTTGGCTGGATCGTCGAAGGTGTCATGTCCATTCTGGAGTCCGAGCTTTCGTCCAACCGTGCCCTCGCCATCCTGAGCGGCGCGCTCTCCATCATCGCCGGCATGTTCGTGTTTATCTATCCGCTGTGGTCGGCCAAGATGCTCGTCATCTTTAGCGGCGCCGCACTGCTGGTGTTTGGCGTAACGCTGATTGTTCGCGCTATTCAATTTGGCAAACTGGTGCACTAGATGCCGCGAACGCTCTTTATTGATGCAGACGCCTGCCCGGTCACGCGCGAGTCGATTGACTGCGCGCGGCGGGCGGGCGTCGCCGTCGTTATCGCCGGCAACAGCACACAGAACCTGGAACGCCACATTCGCCGCGACGATCCGCGCGACGTCGAGCATGCGCGACGCGGATTTTGGGTCACGACGCTCGATGTGAGCGTGGGCGCCGACAGCGCCGACTTTGCCATTGTCGAACGCCTGCAGGCGGGCGACGTAGTCGTGACGCAGGACATTGGCTTGGCGAGCATGGTGCTCGGGCGCGATGCCGCCGCCATCGGCGTGCGCGGGCGCGTCTACGATAAGGCGACCATCGACATGCAACTGTTTATTCGCCACGAGGAAAAGAAGGTGCGCCGCGCCGGCGGTCGCACTCGCGGTCCGGCGGCATTTACCAGCGAAGACCGGGCCCGCTTTAAGCGCAACCTCACCGAGCTGCTGCGCTAACCAAGGTAGATTTTCGGGACATGCCCGGAAATCTACCTTTTTGTTTTGAGCGGTGTGAGCGCTCGGAATCCATGGCTCAACAAAAAACGGGCTTCAAAATGCCATGCGTCGCCGCATTGCGCAGGCGCCGAGCATGGCTATTTGAAGCCCATTTTTTAGGCCTACTTAGAGGCCGAAGGCGGATAGGATAAGGCCCCAGCCGGCGCCGATGACGTACATCATGACCAGGAACACGGCGTTTTCACGAGCGCTGCGGTTGGTGCGGAACAGGACAAGATAGCCCACGCCGGCGGAAATGAGCGTGCCGGCGAGCATCGGCGCCAGCTGTAGCGCGCCCTCCAGGTACAGCTGCGTAATGACCACGCTGGCCGAGCAGTTGGGGATCAGGCCGACGAGTGCCGAGCCCAAGACGGCGAGCGTCTCGTTGCCACGCAGGAACTGCTCGATCGCGGACTCTCCGAAGGTCTCGAGCACGGCAACTAGAATCAGCGTCACCAGGAAAATAAAAACCGAAACCTGCACGGTGTGCGAGATCGCGCTGCGGATAATCGACAGGACGGGCGCACCTTCGTGGGAGTGACCGTGGTCGTGCCCATGGCCGTGGTGGTGCTCATGCTCGCCTGCGTGACCGTGGTCATGGCTGTGTCCGTGGTCGCGCTCGTGTTCATCTTCATCATCATCGCAACCGCAATGGTCGCGCTCGCACAACTCGTGGATGTGATCGGCGCTCACGCCCGCCTCGGCCACTTCATCAATGATGTCGCCCCCGGTATGGTCGTCGTGCGCGCAGTTCACATGAGCCGGATTGGCAGCGGTCCCCAGCACGGTACGGCGAATCGCCGCATGCGCGCGGGCATTACGACGAAGGCCGCGGATAGCCGCGTCCACGATAAAGCCCGTGACCAGCGCGATCAGTGCCTTCGAAGCCAAAAGCATCGCCATGGTCTGCACGGGCACCTGCTCGGCGAGCAACAGCGGCAGCATCTCATCGGAGGTCGAGAGGAACACGGCGACCAGCGTGCCCAGCGTCACGACACGGCCGGCGTACAGCGTTGCTGCCATGGCCGAAAATCCGCACTGCGGCACAATGCCCAGCAGCGAGCCAGCCACAGGACCCGCAGCGCCGGCGCGCTTGATAGCGCCGTTGACGCGGTCGCCCGCAACGTGCTCAAGTGTCTCGAGAGCAAGATACGTCACCAACAAAAACGGCACCAGCGAGAGCGTGTCCTTGCCGGCGTCGAGCAGAATATCAATCAGCAAATCCATGACGGATGGAACCTTTCATGTCTTTCGGCAGCATTGTAAAAGTCCTAGCGGTCAACTAGGGTATTGTAGTTGTCCTAGGCGCGATGCCAATAGTTGCCCATGGTAAACTATCATCTCGCCACATCTCAATGAACCCGAGCCGCGCGGTGCGGCCCGTCCAAGGAGCAGTTATATGAACGTTTCACAAGCACTCGAATACGAGCGTCAGCCGTTTATCCCCATGTTTATCTATGGCGATCACGGCGCCATGGAGTCCGAGCGCCAGAAGGGCGAGGAGGCCCTTAAGGTGCTCGAAACCGAGTACTTTACCGCCGAGGGCGACCCCAGCTTCGACTTTGCCACCGTGCGCGACCTGGCTGACCGCAACCGCGACCTGTGCGACCAGATTGGCGAGGCGCGCCTGCGCAACGTGACGCCCGCGACGCTTTCGCGCGGCCTGTCCGATGCCGACACCTGCACCGCCATCGGTAAGATGCAAAAGCGCACCGCCGCGTCGGTCATGCGCGAGATCCGCGGCGACCGCGACGCGCTCGGCGTGGCCTACGCCCGCAAGCCCATCCAGGGCACCGTGCTCGGTATCGACATCGAGACCACCGGCCGTGCACCCGAGCGCGGTTATATCATCAATGTGGGTTGGGAAATCATGGAGCTCACCAGCGACGCCGTCCCGCACGACGCCGAGGCACACTACTGCGGCCTGCCCGATATCTACCGCGGCGAGGATGTGCCGTTGTCGAATATCCACCACATCACCTGGGACGACATCGACGGCAAAAAGCCGTTCCGCGAGAACAAGGAACTGCAGAAGCAGCTGCTCAAGCTTATGAAGAAGTACCCGTACATGGCGCACAACGCCGCCTTTGAGGACAGTTGGTTCAAGATCCACCTGGACGGTTACGCCGAGGCACGCCGCGCCGGCAAGATCATCGTCATCGACTCGCGCCAGATCTGCCGCAGCCTGGATGCCGACGTCCGCTCGCTCCCCCGCGAATCCGCGCCCGCCGCGCTCGAGAACTGGGCGCGCCGCCGTGGAACCCTCGCCGCCGACGCCAACGAGCAGCATCTGGGCCTCGACGACACCGACCTCATGCTCCGCACCGTCCAAGCCGAGTTCAACCTCAAGAACCTGTTTGCCAAGTAGAAACGTCTACGACAAACTCCGGCGTAGATCACGAGCGGCCTCGCAGCGGAAAACCCCGCAGCGGGGCCGCCCTACATTCCACAGATAGATCTGCCATCACAAATTCTGAACCCTTATTTTGAACGATTTTGGCCAATTCCCGACACGTAATTCGTTGTCGAATGGTGATGCATCACAATCAAATGTGCAGCAATTGAGTAGTTATATGCTATAGCTAAGCTGCGAAAACTTTTATTTAGGGCATACCAACTCATAATTGCGTCAAGCTTTTGGACAGCATTTGGTTAGACCTCTAAAACGACTTTTTCACTCAGCGCCATCAACACGGCATTAGCTGACACGATATATACCATGAGTATCGTATTGTCACATACCACTGCAAAAGCGGTCTACCAGGCCGTGCATTCGGTGTCTGCGAAAGGCATCGAGTCCTGTAACCCTGCCGCGATTTACGGATCATGTCCCACCGGAACGCTCCTTGACGCAGCCGCAGAATGGCTCACCAAACATGATGTTTCCCTCGGCGCAAATGATTCCCTCGAGGTGATGGTGTTTGATCGCAGGAATGCGCGCTATGCAATGAACTGTCAATGCCACGTTTCGTCAAAACGATTCTCGAACTCACGCTTTATAGAGCTTGAAGATGGCATCTTCATTGTTGGCGTTGAGCTTTGCGCACTTCAAGCCGCCACCTATCTCCCTTTTCGCGAACTGGTGGAGTACTACTTTGAATTGTGCAGCGCTTACTCCCTTGGAACAGGCTCTTCCACCTCTTATAACGAGCGTTTCGCGCTCACCTCGACCGAGAGGTTAAAGCAGTTCTTTAATTCCATTACCAGATGCGACGGTTTGGCCCTTGCCCGAAAGGCGATCCAATGTGTACGCGACGGATGCCGGTCTCCCATGGAAACGGCATTTGTCATGATGCTAACGCTGCCCAAAAGCGAAGGAGGGCTTGGTATTAAGGGAATTGAGACCGATTATGAGGTGCAGGTCACCGCCGCCGCAAAGAATCTCACGAGACGCAAAAAGTTCTTTATGGATGCGTATCTAAAGAAATCTCGCACAGACATTGAATACAACGGTTTTTATCATGACGCGGAAGAAGACCGCGCCATCGATGAGGAACGCAAGAATGCGCTTGCGTCCATGGGATACGGAATCATCACCGTCAGCCGTTATTCCTTTATGCATGCCAGCTCTTTCGTTAGGGTCATGGAAGCAATCCAGCGGAAAGAGGGCGTACGCCCCTCACGTCTACCAAAAGACTTTCAAATCATGCAAGAGGACCTGAGACAGTTTGTGCTCAGAAGGTTTATAGAAGAGAAAAGGCGAATTCAGAAGCAGCTTCGCCAGGATTCCGAAGAGCGCCAACGAATCGACCTCGAAAAAGCAACACTCGAAGGCATCGCGCTGGATGACCCGACAATTAATGAAGTTACAGCAATCGATGACATGCAGACAGTCGAATCCGACAGCCCATCATTTGCCCAAACAAGCAGCCTCGCGCCCGAGGGCAGGATCTTCGGGGCCGGAAGCTAGACCGGCTAACAAGGTGGGTACCCTAGCGATGTGCAAAATTGCGAGTATTCAGCAGGGTCGGCCCTCCAGCACCCACAAGTTAATCCAAATGAGAAACAAAGACGCTATCGAACGGGAACGTTAGGCAACACTTGAGGAAGATCTTATCTGTTTACCGCCCTTGGATAACTCTTGAGCGGCTTTATTTGGCCCGAAATAGATAAACAGACCCCCTATAGTTGCAGAATACTCCAATTTTTGCACGGCGCGGGGGCACCCACCTCGGCATCGACTATCAAAACCGCTCAATCCGGAATCTCGTCCACTATTCCCCATCATTTTGTGCGATGAATTACTTAAACGTTATTGACATATGAACATACGCTCATATAATCGGAAGTAAGTTATTTGAGCGTATGTTCATATGAAAGGATATTGCAATGAGCATCCGCGTTGATGAAACGAAACCCGACACCGAGGCCACCGAGCCAGTGATCCCCACCACCTGCTCGCCCGAGGACCTTCCCGACGAGGAGCTTCTCTACGACCTCGCCGACCTGTTCAAGGTCTTCAGCGACACCACGCGTATCAAGATCCTTTACGCCCTCATGGGCCGCGAGCTCTGCGTGGCAGACATCGCCGAAGCGACCGAAACCTCGCAGTCCGCGGTGTCGCACCAGCTGCGCACACTCAAGCAGTCGCACCTGGTTAAATTCCGGCGCGACGGGCGCAATATCCTCTACTCGCTCGCCGACGACCACGTCTACACCATGCTCAACCAAGGCATGAGCCATATCTGCGAATAGCAACCAACCACGGTACCAGCGCGGCCTGCACCCAAGCCGCAAAAACGGGAAAGGAACCCACCATGAAAAAGCAGTACAAGCTCGATGAGATCGATTGCGCCAACTGTGCGCGCGAGCTTCAGGACGAGTTGGCCAAGCTCGAGGGCGTCAAATCCGTTTCGGTCAACTTTATGACCCAGAAGTTGACGCTCGAGGCCGATGACGCCGAGTTCGACGAGGTCCTCGACCGCGTTGTGGAGTTCACCGCCGACGCCGAGCCGGACTGCGAGATCATTCTCTAGCCAAGGTTTACGCCAACCTGCAAGGCCGCGCTTGCTGCGGCCTTTGCTCGCGAAATTATATGAGCGAGTGTTCATACATTCAAATGGGAGGATACGAGTCATGGCCACCGCCGACCCCAAGAAGAAAAAGAAGAAGCGCAAGAAGAAAGAGTCACTCGAGCATAAGCGCAACCGCATCCTGGTAGCGCTGGGCATTTTTGCCGTGGTGTACGCCCTCGATGAGTTCGGCACCCTCACCGCCGCATTCGGTACCCCGGGCGACATCTACGCCAGCTTTATGCTGTTCCTCATACCGTTTTTGATTGCCGGCTACGACGTGCTGCAAAAGGCATTCAATAACATCCGCCGCGGCAAGGCCTTCGACGAGAGTTTCCTTATGGCAGTCGCGACCATCGGCGCGTTTGCCATGGTGCTCTTCCCCGATACCGACCCGCACATGGCCGAAGGCGCCGCCGTCATGCTGTTCTACCAGGTCGGCGAGCTGTTTCAGGCGTACGCCGTGGGCAAGAGCCGCAAGTCGATCAGTGCCATGATGGACATCGCGCCCGACTACGCTAACGTCGAGCAGCCCGACGGCACACTCGAGCAGGTCTTCCCCGATGACATCGCCGTCGGCACCGTGATCGTGGTCAAGCCCGGTGAGCGCGTGCCTATCGACGGCGTCATCGTCGAGGGCGAGACACAGCTCGATACCGCCGCCCTTACCGGAGAGTCGGTCCCCCGCCCGGCCAAAACTGGAGACGATATCATCAGCGGCTGCATCAACATGACGGGTCTCCTCCACGTGCGCACCACCAAGCCCTTTGGCGAGTCCACCGTCGCGCGCGTCCTGGAGCTCGTAGAAAACGCTAGTGAGAAGAAGGCACGCACCGAGAACTTCATCACGCGCTTCGCCCGCGTCTACACGCCCGCTGTCACCGGCGCGGCCGCGGTACTCGCGCTCGGCGGTGGCTTGGTCACCGGCGCCTGGTCCGACTGGATCCTGCGCGGCCTGACCTTCCTCGTCGTCAGTTGCCCATGCGCGCTCGTGATCAGCGTGCCGCTCAGCTTTTTTGGCGGCATCGGTGGCGCATCCAAGCTGGGCGTCCTCATCAAGGGCTCTAACTACCTCGAGACGCTCGCGGATGTGGACACCGTCGTCTTTGACAAGACCGGCACGCTCACCAACGGCACGTTTTCGGTCGTGGCGGTACACCCCGAGGCAGGCTATACCGAGCAGTCGCTGCTCGAAGTCGCGGCCCTTGCCGAGTCATTCTCCGACCATCCCATCGCGCAGTCGGTACGCACCGCCTTCCAGGGCGAGCTCGATCCCAAACGCGTAAGCGACTCCACCAATGACGCGGGCCATGGCGTGACGGCGATTATCGACGGCAAGCGCGTCATCGTCGGCAATGCCAAGATGCTTGCTGTGGCCGATATCGAAGCGCCCAATTGCGAGATCGTCGGCACCATCCTCCACGTGCTGGTCGATGATACGTACGCCGGCCACATCGTAATTGCCGACACCATAAAGACCGATGCCGAGCAAACGATTCGCGACCTGCACGCCGCCGGCGTCAAGCGCACCGTCATGCTCACGGGCGACCGTGAGGAGGTTGCGGCGTCTGTAGCCAAGCAACTCGGTCTCGACGAGTTCCACGCGCAGCTGTTACCGGGTGATAAGGTCGAGCGTGTCGAGGCGCTGCTTGCAGCAGAATCGGGCAAGGGCAAGCTCGCCTTTGTAGGCGACGGCATCAACGATGCGCCCGTGCTCACCCGTGCAGACGTTGGCATTGCCATGGGCGCCATGGGTTCCGACGCCGCAATTGAGGCCGCCGACGTGGTGCTGATGGACGACAAGCCTTCCAACATCTCCCGCGCGATCCGCGTGGCGCGCAAGACCATGACGATTGTTTGGCAGAACATCATCTTTGCGCTGGGCATTAAGCTGCTGATTCTAGTGCTGGCAGCACTCGGCATTGCCAACATGTGGCTTGCTGTGTTCGGCGACGTAGGCGTGGCGATCATCGCCATCCTGAACGCCATGCGCGCGATGGGTGTCAAGAACCTGTAGCGTTCGTGGGCTGTCCGGCCGGGACCGGGCTTGGTTTTGAAAACGTCCTCGCGCATGAGGCCCGTCTTTCCTGCTCCTGCGGAGCAACGGAAAGGCGGGCCTCGCGCTGCGGAGTGTTTTCAAAACCAAGCCCGGCCCCGACCTGCGTTGACACAGCTGGCGGTTCTTGGGCATCGCTTGCTGGTGGGGTTCCTTGTCTGAGTTGGACTTAGTTGGTGGGACCACTCGTCTCGGTCGCTGTCCCGCACCGTTCCGGCGCGGGAGGCGCGCCGCTGCGGGAGTGCTAGTCGGTCATTGTTGGCGCCGAAGCACCGTCCCGCCCCAGCATCGATCTTAGCTTCTCAAAGCTTTCCTCGCTCAGGCAGTGCTCCATGTGGCAGCCCTCTTGCGACGCCACCTCGGCCGATACGCCTGCATCCTCCAAAAGCCCCACGAAAAAGCAGTGGCGCTCCCACATTTGGCGCGCGACCTCCAGACCGCGCTCTGTCAGATGAACATCTCGTTTGCCCATTTCGACATAGCCGTTGCTTTCCAGCGTCGCCATGGCCTTGGAAACGCTCGCCTTGGTTACGCCGAGGTACTCCGCAACGTCGATCGAGCGCACGATGACCTGACGTTCCGACAGAACGTAGATTGATTCGAGATAGTCTTCTCCGGATTCACGTAGGGCCATGGGCCGCCTTTCGCGATGATTGCTAGTTAGCCTTTGGATACTTTCCACGGCTAACTTTACCGCAAAAGTTGCCCATGTCTTACTACTTTGTCTAAAAGTTAGCCGTGTTTCACAAAACGTGCGGGACGAAAACAAAATGGGGACGCCCCGCAAGGAGTGTCCCCAGGCGCCGGCAGAAAAGGAGCATCCCTAAGTGCCGAGCCGCAGTTATAACAGTCCAAAGTGCTTCGCGGCGTTGCAGATGCCGTCGTCGTCCACGGCGGTCGTCACATAGGTCGCTGCAGCTTTCACCGTGTCCTGCGCGTTGCCCATGGCCACACTTGTGCCCACGGCCGAGAACATCGACAGGTCGTTCTCGCCGTCGCCAAAGGCAATCGCCTCGCTCGCGTCGATACCAAGCCGCTCGAGCGTCGCCGCCACGCCCAGGTCCTTGCCGCCGTTAGCGGGAATAATGTCGCAGAACAGGTCGCACCAGCGCGTGGTGAGCGAATGCGACACGGCGTCGGTCACGATATGTTCGTCGGCCGGGTCCACAAAGGCGCAGAACTGGTAGACCGGTGCGTCAAAGGCGTGCTCAAACGGCTCCTCGTGGTAGACGATTCCCGCGTTGCTGCCAGCCGTCACCACGCGCTCGGACAGGCGGTTCACAAACGAGTTCTCGCCCTGCATGCACAGCGAGTCGTAGCGCCCCTGCGCCACCTGGTCCACAATCACCGCGACGTCGTCCGGATCGATCGGGCAGCTGCGGTAAACTCCCTCGGCATCAAAGCAGTGCTGGCCCGAGAGCGTAATGTACGCATCCCAGCCCAGGTCGAAAAGCCAGTCCGGCATCTGGTAGGTCGGACGGCCCGTGGCGATCACGCACGCAATCCCCTGCTCGCGAAAGCTGTCGAGCACCTGCTGCGCCGACGCCGGAATCCGGTGGGTTTTAAAGCTCAGCAGCGTACCGTCGATATCGAAAAACGCGGCTTTGATCATTCTCGCTTACTCCTCGCCCTCGAGCTTTTCGCTCGCCTCGAGCCACGCCATCTCCAGCTCGTCCATGGCGGCGTGAGCCTCGTCGATCTTTGCCTGCTGCTCGCCGAGCGCCGTGTAGTTGGTGGGATCGACCTGGGCCATCGCGGCCTCGGCCTCCTCAACGCGAGCGCGCTGCGTCTCCATCTTGCGCTCGAGCGAGCTCACCTCGCGGCGGAGCTTCTGACGTTCGGCGTTGGACAGGCCGTTGGGCTGACCGCTCGACTTGGGCTTTTCGGCCGCAGCTGCCGCGGCACCGGTGTCGAACGTGCCGGTCTTGGCGCTCGGTGCGCCCACGGGCTCGCCCTCGGCGGTAGCGTTGCACAGGCGCAGGTACTGGTCGACGCCGCCGGGCATATGCGTCAGGTGGCCGTCGAGCAGCGCCCACTGCTGGTCGGTCACGCGCTCCATCAAGAAGCGGTCGTGCGTCACCAGAATCAACGTGCCCGGCCAGCCGTCGAGCAGGTCCTCGACAATCGCCAGCATGTCGGTATCCAGGTCGTTGCCGGGCTCGTCCAGGATGAGCACGTTGGGCTCGTCCAGGATTGTCAGCAGCAGCGACAGGCGACGGCGCTGGCCGCCCGAAAGATCGCCGATGCGGCTCCAGAGCTGCTGCGTCGTAAAGCCCAGGCGCTCGCAGAGCTTCTCGGGCGAAGTCTCCTTGCCGTCGATGACGTAGTACTTCTTATAGTTGCTGAGCACCTCGCGGATCGTGTCGCCCATGTATGGCTCGAGCTCCTCGAGCTGCTGCGACAGCACGCCAAAGCGTACCGTCTGGCCAATCTTCACGCGGCCGCGCGTGGGCGCAATTTTACCCTGGATCACATCGAGCAGCGTCGACTTGCCAGCGCCATTCTCACCCAAAAGACCATAGCGGTCGCCCGCACCAATGAGCCAGGTCACATCGGAGAGCACCTGCTTGGGCGCGCCGCCGGCATCCGCATAGCCGGCATCCACGTCGACCACGTCGATAACCTGCTTGCCTAGGCGGCTCACGGCGAGGCGCTTGAGCTCCAGCTCGTCACGCATGGGCGGCACGTCGGCGATCAGCTCGCGAGCGGCATCCACACGAAACTTGGGCTTGGTGGAGCGCGCCTGGGCACCGCGGCTCAGCCACGCAAGCTCCTTGCGTGCCATGTTGCGACGGCGCTCCTCGGTAACCGCGGCCATGCGGTCGCGCTCCACGCGCTGAAGGATATATGCGGAGTAACCGCCCTCGAAGGGATCGACCTGGCCGTCGTGGACCTCCCACATACTGGTGCAGACCTCGTCCAAGAACCAGCGATCGTGCGTGACCACGAGCATGGCGCCCTGACCGCGCTGCCAGCGGGCCTTTAAGTGACGCGCGAGCCAGTTGATGGTGCGCATGTCCAGGTGGTTGGTGGGCTCGTCGAGCATGAGCACGTCGTAATCGCCGATCAGCAAGCGCGCGAGGTCCACGCGACGGCGCTGACCGCCCGAAAGCTCGCCCACCGTGCCCTCCCAGGGCACATCGCTGATGAGGCCGGCCAAAATCTGGCGTGTGCGGGGGCTCGACGCCCACTCGTACTCGGGGGCGTCGCCCACAACGGCATGATGCACGGTATCAGTATCGACCAGGTTGTCCTTTTGGCCGAGCAGACCGATCGTCGTGCCGCGGCGGTGCGTCACGCGTCCGTCATCGGGCTCCAGCGTGCCGGCGAGCACGCTCAGCAGCGTCGACTTGCCGTCGCCGTTTTTACCGACAATACCAATACGGTCGCCCTCGCCCACGCCGAGCGTCACGCTATCGAAAATATGCTTGGTGGGAAACTCTAGGCTGACGGAATCGCATCCCAAAAGAATCGCCATATGCCCTGCTCCTTCGTAGAAATTCAACGTTGTCCATGATAGCAGCGAGCCCCACCCCAAACCACCACGAAGGCGCCTGTCCCCTTTGTGGCGGTCGTTTCGGTCGCAGAGCAAAAGGCGGGCCATCTCCCACAAGAGATGACCCGCCTCTCCAATCAGTCCCGCGGCAACCGTGGCCGCCGCGGGCCTCAAGCATGTCCCGGACTAGGAGAACATGCCGATGAGGTAATCATTCAGCCGCTTATCCTTGGGCCGTTGGAAAATCTCGTCGGTCTCGTCGTACTCGACCATATCGCCCATGTAGAAGAACGCCGTGCGGTTGGACACGCGCGACGCCTGCTCCATGTTGTGCGTCACGATAACGATGGCGCGGTCGGCCACGATCGATGACATGAGGTCCTCGATCGCCAGCGTCGAGATGGGGTCGAGCGCCGAGCAGGGCTCGTCGAACAGGATCACGTCGGGGTTGAGCGCCAGCGTGCGCGCAATGCACAGACGCTGCTGCTGGCCGCCCGAAAGCGCGTAGGCGCTCTTGTCGAGCTTGTCCTTGACCTCGTCCCAAAGCGCCGCGCCGCGCAGGCTTTCCTCGACCATGCGGTCGAGCTCGTCGTGGTCGGTGATGCCGTGGCGCTTAGGCGCAAACGTGATGTTGTCGCGAATGGACTTGCGGAACGGGTTGGGCTGCTGGAACACCATGCCAATGGAACGGCGCAGCTCGTAGGTGTTTTCGGTCTTGGTGTTCACGTTGCGCCCGCGATAGTTGATCTCGCCCTCCACGCGGCAGCCGCGAATCTCGCGATTCATGAGGTTGAGGCTACGCAAGAAGGTCGACTTACCGCAGCCCGAAGGCCCAATGAGCGCCGTGATCTCGCCCTTGTGGAAGTCGAGCGACGTATCATGCAGTGCATGGTGGTCGCCATAGTACACGTTGACGTCCTTGGTGGAGAGCACAACCTCGTCGCTCACGGCCTTGCCGCTCACGCGCACGCGCTTCTCGCTCTCCCCCACGCTCGACAGGAAGTCCCGGGTGTCGGACGATGCCGCTTCGGTTGCGGGCGTTACATTCATCTCGCTCATTCGGCCGTCATCTTCCTTGCCAGTTGCTTGCCCACAATGCGGGCGATTACGTTAAACAGCAGCACGCAAATCATCAGCAGTGCAGCGGTGCCCCAGACGATCTGCTGGGCCTCGGGGCTGCCCTCGCCATAGATCTTGTAGATGTGCACGGCGAGCGACTCGCCGGGACGGAACACGTTCCAAGCGCAGGTGGGGCTCGACAGGTTAAAGCTCAAGAAGTTCAGGCGAACCGGCGAGCTCATACCCGAGGTAAAAAGCAGTGCTGCGGCCTCGCCAAACACGCGACCGGCCGAAAGCACGATGCCCGTCACGATGGCAGGCATGGCCTCGGGGATCAGGATGTGCAGCGTGGCCTCCCAGCGAGTGAGGCCCATGGCCAGGCACGCATCGCGCTGGGCCTGCGGCACGTCCTCGAGCGCCTGCTGGATCACGCGCACCAGGATGGGGATGTTGAACATGGTGAGCGCGACGGCGCCGGAGATGATGGAGTACTTCCAGCCCAGCTGCACCGAGAACACCAGAAAACCGAACATGCCGACGACGATGGAAGGCAGCGAGGACAACGTCTCGATGGCGGTGGAGGCGATGTCGCGGATGGGTCCGTCCGGCGCGTACTCAACCAAAAAGACCGCTCCGCCCAGGCTGATGGGCACCGAGATGATCAGGGTGATCAGCAGCAGGTAGAACGAGTCGAACAGCTGGTAGAGCACGCCGCCCTGCGTTCCGTTGGCGCGCGACGGCTCCGTGAGAAAGCCCGGCTGGAACAGCGTCGAGATGCCCTCGAACAGGATATAGGCCACCATGGAGACGACGATGAGCATGACGATGGCGACGATCGCCGTCAACACGCCCGTGGCGAAGCGGTCCTGCTTTTGGACACGCCCGAGCCTCGCCTCGTCGATGTGGATACGCGTGCTAGCCACGAGCCTTCGCCCCCTTGCGGCCGATAAGGTGGATGATCAGGATGAAGATGAGACTCATGCCCATCAGCAGCAGGCCGAGCGCCCACAGAACATCGTCTTGGGCCGAGCCCTCGGCATAGACTGCCATGGACGTGGTGAGCGTGGTGGTGATGGTCGAAGCCGGCGACAGCAGCGACGTCGGCATGGCCTCGATGCCGCCAATGACCATGCGCACGGCGAGCGTCTCGCCAAAGGCGCGGGTCATGCCCAAGATAACCGCGGTCATGAGCGACGGCATGGCGGACTTGAGCACCACGTGCCAGATGGTCTGCCAGCGGGTGTAGCCCAGCGCGAGCGAACCTTGACGGTAGCTGTCGGGCACGGCGCGCAGGCCATCGACCGAAAGGGTGGTCATCGTCGGCAGGATCATGACGGCCAGCACGATGGCGCCGGGCAAGATGCCCAGACCCGTACTCACGTGGAAAACGCTCTTCATAAGGCCAACGACCACGTGAAAGCCGATCAGGCCAAAGACGACCGAGGGAATACCGGTCAAAAGCTCAATAAGCGGCTGAAAGACCTTGGAACCAAACTTAGGCTGGATCTCGACCGCAAAGATGGCAGAGCCGATAGCGATGGGCAGCGCGATGAGCGTGGAGAGCACCATGACCGCAAACGAGGTGACGATCAGGGGCAGGGCGCCGGTATAGGGCAGGCCGCTTTCGGCCGTGTTGGCCAGGTCCCACTTGGTGCCGGTGAAGAACTCCACGACCGAGACGCCGTCCTTGACAAAAGCCGAGAGGCCCTTTTGGGCGACCATAAAGATGAGCGCGGCAACGACAAGCGTCACGAGCGCTACGCACGCGCCCGTGACGCCCAGGCCCACGTTCTCAAGGTCGCGCTTTGGCAGCTGTTTTGCCATTGCAAACCTTTCCGGGGCGATTACTTATTTAGCAGAGACCTTGCCGCTGGCGTCCTTGACGACCTTCATGGCAGAGACGGGGATGAAGCCCTGCTCCTCGACGAGCTTGCCCTGGACGTCGTCGGAAAGCATGAACTCCAGGAAGGCCTTGGTGGCCTCGTCGGCGTCCTTGGAGCAGTACATGTGCTCGGTAGCCCAGATCTTGAAGGAGTCATCAGTGACATTCTTGCTCTTGGGCTCGACGCCCTCGACCTTGATGGCGTTGAACTTGGAGTCATCGAAGTGCGAGAAGTCCAGGTAGGAGATGGCGTTGTCGGTGCTGCCCATCTGAGTCTGGACGTCGCCGGACTTGTCGAGCTCGGCGTCGCCCTTAAAATCGACGGCCTCGTCGCCAAAGACAGCCGCCTCAAAGGTGGCGCGGGTACCGGAGCCGGCCTTGCGGTTGAGGACGACGATAGTAGCGTCGTCGCCGCCAACCTCCTTCCAGTTGGTGATCTGGCCGGAGAAGATGCCCTTGAGCTGCTCGAGAGACAGGTCGTCGACCTTGACGTTTTTGGAGACGACGGGGCCCATGCCCACGACAGCGACCTCGTGGTCGACGAGCTTCTTGACCTGGTCGGCCTCGAGCTTGGACTCGGCGAAGACGTCGGAGTTACCGATGGTGACGGTGCCGGCGGCAACAGCGGTAAGGCCCTTGCCCGAACCGTTGCCCGAACCGGAGATGGAGACGTCGGGGTTGGCATCCATGAACTTCTCGGCAGCAGCCTCGACGAGAGCCTGGAACGAGGAGGCACCGTCGTAGGTCACCTCGCCGGAGACGGACTCGGCAGCAGCGGCGCTACCCTTGTCGGCGGCTTCGGATGCGCCGGAGCCGCCGCAACCAACGAGACCGAGACCGACGATGCTGGCAAGACCACCAGCGAGGCCGAGGAACTGACGACGAGAATAAGCCTGATCGAGCATGATCTTCCTTTCATACATGCGACTCGCGGGCACCCTGCCCGCTTTGCTGTTTGGAAAGATACGGCCTCGAGCGGGCGACGACCGCCTTATCTGCGGTTTCTTACGGACTATTGATAGACCCTTACCGCAAGCTCTGCCCAGCCTTTACAAACGGATAACAATCCAGCGCCGAACATGGCGCACCTTTTACACCAAAGGAACGTCCCCAATGACTACCCCACCGCAACAGAAAAAGCCCGGGCCGAAGCACCGGGCTCGTAATGCAAGTTTGTATCCAAGCAGGATATAGGGGTTTCCCAGGTGCCCGAGATTGCCCCGAAAGAGGAGCGCCGCGTACTTTGGTACGCAAGCGACGGTTTGAGGGGCAAGGTCGGGTGCCTGGGGAAGCCCTACAGCTCAAGTTCGTTGAGGCGCAGGATGGCCACGATGTAAATCTTGAGCGCCTGCTTGAGCTGGTCCTCGTTGGCGCACTCGTTGGGGCCGTGCATCTGACCGCCCCATGCGGGCAGCTCCAGGCCGGTCTCCTCGGGGCCAAACGATACGGCGCGGGCAAAGTTGCGCGCGTACGTGCCGCCGCCCATAGCAAAGGGCTCAGCATGCTTGCCCGTAAACTCGTTATAGGTATCAATAAGCGCCTTCACGGCCGGATCGTCGGCAGACACCGAGAACGGCACCTTAGCGCGACCCAGCTGACACGTCACGCCAAAACGGCCCACGAGCGGGTCGAGCTGCTCGCGGATGGTATCGGCACTCGTGCTGTCGGGGAAGCGCACGTCGATGACCTGCTCAATGTGACCATCCACCACACGGATGACGCCGGGGTTGCAGGTGAGCGGGCCAAACGCCGGGCTCGTCGCATCGATGCCCAGGCCGCGGCCATAGGCGTCCGCATGCACAAA
Organism: uncultured Collinsella sp.; assembly: GCA_900545665.1. Lineage (GTDB taxonomy): Bacteria > Actinomycetota > Coriobacteriia > Coriobacteriales > Coriobacteriaceae > Collinsella. The sequence continues at coordinate 5,807 of UQZU01000022.1, read as the reverse complement.
GGCCAAAAACTTGACAAACTCGTGCTCGGCAGGCGTCAGCAAGCGCTCGTCACGGGCACCAAACGCGTCCTCGGCCTCGCGCAGATACGCCACGACCAGGCCGACGGCATTGATCGTTCCCTCGGGCATCGAGGCATGACCGCCAATGCCGTGGGCGAAAATCTGCGCATGGCCGTTATCGAGCGCTGTGATCTCCAAACGATCGGCGTTCTCGACCGGCGCCGGCAGCTCATCGGCGGCAATCGCGAGCTCGCAAATAGACTGCGATGGAATGGCGTTGCTCGCCTCGGCACCGCTCCAGGACACAATGCGCCCTCCATCGATCTTAGAGCTCACAAACGTCGCCCCAAACTGGCCCTTCTCGGCATTGCAGACCGGGAACTCGGCATCGGGCGTAAACAAAAAGTCGGGGTCTGCGTGGTTCTCCAGATAATGGTGAACGTCGGACATGCCCACTTCCTCATCGCAGCCCAGCAGCGCGCGGAAGGTATAGCGCGGCACAATGCCGTGCTTGAGCAGGTACGCGCCGGCATAAAGCGACAACACCGCCGGGCCCTTGTCGTCAATCACGCCGCGACCGAGCAACCAGCCCTCGCGACGCCCCATCGCGAACGGATCGGTGTTCCAGCCAGGGCCGGCGGGAACCACGTCCACGTGGCAGATAGTCGCGAGCTGCTTGTCGCCGCGGCCCGGGATATCGGCGATTCCCACATAGCCCTCGTCGTCGCTCGTCTGATAGCCGAGCTTCTGCGCGATGCCGAGCGCGCAATCGAGCGCGTCACGGACCGGGCGGCCAAACGGCGCGCCGGGCTCCGCATCGGCAGAAACTGCCACGGAAGGATAACTCACCAGCTGCTCGATATCAGCGACGACATCCTCCCAGACCTCGTCGACATACTCAGCGACGCTCTGCTCCACCTGATTCATGGACGACCTCCTTACCAATGAGCGACGGGTACGCCCGCCCCTCACATTATGTCTATTAGATAGCGAAAAGTTTAGCAAGCTCGGCCACCGAGTGCACCACCGCATCGGCGCCCGCGGCCTCGTGCTCCCCCGGCGCTGCCGCGCCCGAATAGATGCCGATGCACGGCACGCCCATCGCGTGCGCGCCCTCCACATCGTTAAAGCGATCGCCGATCATCACGGCATCGCCCGCCGTCGCACCGAGCTCTGCCAGGGCGTCGCGAACCGAATCGGCCTTGGTCTCGCGCCCCTGCGGTGGATTCATGCCAACCACCGCCTCAAACTGCGAAAGCCCCAGCTCGCCCACCATGTCGATACACTTTGCCTCCATGCGTGACGTCGCCACGGCCAAGCGATGCCCCTGCGCGACAAGGCCATCGAGCAGCTCGGGGATTCCATCGAACACGGGATACTCTTCCGGTCCCAGCTCATCAAAAAAGGCACGGTACTCGTCAGCCACCACAAGCGACTCCTCGCGGGAGAAGCCATAAAAGTCGTGAAAGCTCTTCCACAGGGGCGGCCCGATCATGCGGCGCAGGTCACCCATCTGCCCCTCCGAAAACCCGCGCGCGGCCAACGTCTTGCGCGTCGAGGTCATCACCGCCCGGCCCGTATCGGCCACCGTGCCGTCAAAATCGAACAGCACAACCGGCCGCCTGCATATCTCCAACGCCTCCATCGGCATTCCTCTTCCCCAGTTGATGATTTCCACACCGACACTTCAAACTGTTGACTATTCAACAATTGAACCTAGCAATGTAGAGCAACTCCACTATACTTGTCGCACTTTGCTCTAAGAAGGCGGCACGCAAGCGCCCCAACGAAAGGTGCAATTATGTCTTTTGCCATCATAACCGACTCCACGTCGGACATCTCCCCCGCTCGCGCCCAAGAGCTCGGCATTTACGTGATTCCGCTGCATGTGATTATCGAGGGCGAGGACCTGCTCGACCAGGTGCAGATTACCGCCCAAGAGTACGTCGCCCGCATGGCCGGCTCCGAGCAGCTGCCGCACACCTCGCAGCCGAGTGCCGGCGAGTTCAAGGCACTCTTTGACCGCGTGCGTGCTGACGGCCACGACAGCGCGATCTTTATCTCGCTGTGCAGCGAATGGTCCGCCTGCTATTCCAACGCATGCCTGGTCGCCGAGACCCACGAGCTCGACGTTCGCTGCATCGATTCGCGCACTGGCTCGGGCGCCGAGGGCCTGCTGGTGGAGTATGCGCGGGCCATGCGCGAAGATGGCCGCAGCCTGGACGAAACCGAGGCGCAGATCCGCGCGACGCTGCCCGACGCCCACCTGCTGCTGATTCCCCGCACGCTCGAGAACCTCGTTAAGAACGGCCGCGCGCCCAAGCTCGCCGGCCAGCTCACGCATATGCTCAACATTCGCCTGGCCGTTTCGCCGGAGTGGCAGTCGGGCGAGATCAAGGCCATCAAGAAGGGCCGCGGCGCCAAGCGCATCGTCGCCAACACCATGGCAGATTGCCTCGCGTTTTTGGACGAGCACCCGGGCTCAAGCGTGCGCGTGCTCACGACCGGCGCCGCCGAGGAGCAGGAACTTGTCAACGAGGCGCTCGCGGGCCAGGACTACGTAGACGCCGGCACCGGCCCCATCGGCTGCACCATCGCCACCCACGTAGGCGTCGATGCCATCGCCATCAGCTACTGCCCCTGCTACCAACCCGCCAATTAGGGCTACCCATACCACTTGCGGTGGAATAGGGACTGTTTTTGGCTTATTAACCGCCAATCAATCCCTATTCCACCGCAAATTATGAGCGGGCAATCAGCCCTGCGGGCCCTGGAACAGTTCCTCATGCGAGCCCATTCTGACCAGTCGGATCACAGGATTAGTCTTATGCGGCAAGTACAGAACGACCACATCGACCAAGCCATCGGATAGGTGGAAATCGATGTGGCCGTTGTAGTTTCCGCCCGGGTTTGAGAGCTCGTGGGCGCCATACTCCGCCGGAAGCGACCCATGAGCCACAAGCTCTGCAACCGCCGCTTTAAACTCACTCTTTAGCTGCGGATGCATGCGCATCGTTCGTTTGTAGTCCGCCTTAAATTGAGCCTCGACCTTAATCTCGAACATCGCTATTCCTCATCGAGGAATGACATAAGCTCATCAGCGTTGTTGAATGACGGGCTATCGTCCGGCAAAATCCCCAATTCATGAGCCTCGGCGATCACCATGGCACGCCTCGTCGCCTCGTTGGGCACCTCCGCCCTTCCTACAATCTCAAAAGGAATCTTTCGCTGATTTACAAGCTGCCGAACGGCAAGATTGAGATAGGAATTGAGGCTGAGGCCGACCGAATCCAAGAACTCAGTCGCCTGCTCCTTGAGCCCCTCTTCGATGCGAACCGTCGTAGGCTTAACCGTTGCAGTAGACATACGCGACCTCCTCGCCCTCGTCTTTTGCATCAGTATACCCAATATAAATGGCAACCTGACGTTAGAAAGCATCAGATTGCCATGCATATTCATGTCGCGGTGGGCACGATTGCTCTACATCAGCCCGCTCAGGGCGATGTCGACGGCCTCGTTGAGGTCGTCGGTGATGTGCACCAGCTCCGGATCGAGCGGGCTGATCATGCCGGCGTCCATCACCGGGCCGTTGAGCCAGTCAAACAGGCCCTGCCAGTACTCGGTACCCACCAAAACGAGCGGCATGCGCTTGACCTTGTGCGTCTGCACCAGCGTGAGTACCTCAAACATCTCGTCGAGCGTGCCAAAACCACCGGGAAACACGATGGCACCCGAGCTGTATTTGACGAACATAGTCTTGCGCACAAAGAAGTAACGGAAGTCCATGCCGAGGTTCACGTATTTATTGAGCCCCTGCTCGTGCGGAAGCTCGATACCCAAGCCGACCGACTTGCCGTTGACGCTCGCCGCTCCCCTGTTGGCCGCCTCCATGATGCCGGGGCCGCCACCGGTGATAACCGCCACGCCGCGCTGGGCAATCTTACGGCCGACCGTGCGCGCCGCCTTGTAGAGCGGATCGGTCTTGGGCGTACGGGCACTACCGAAGATGGTCACCGCAGGCCCTAACTCGGCAAGTGCGCCAAAACCATCGACAAACTCGGCCTGGATGCGCAGTACACGCCACGGATCGGCATGCAACCAGTCGGTTGAATCCTCGGGCGCCAGCAGGTTGGCGTACGTATTGTCCTTAGGAATCATGGGGCCGCGCATGACCACGGGACCGCGGCGGTACGTCTCGTCGTAGGCAGGCTCGCCCTCGACATTCTCGTTCTTAATCATGGGTACTCCTATCGAGAAAAAGAAAAACGGGCGGGGTCGACGCCATGCGCCAAACACCCGCCCGAACATCAACCATTCGGTATGGTACCCACGATGCATCAAGTGCTTGCAAGCTATCGGTCAGCGGTCGCGCAGACCGTGTTAGCGAACGCGATGACCGGCCAGCGCTCGCCCCTTGCCGTTGCCAGCGCTCTGCAAGCGCCCGCGCCGCTCTTAGTAGTCCACCGCCGCAGGGCTGTTCATCCAGTCACTCACGAACGCGCCGTAACGACCCTCGATAATGGCCTGGCGAGCACGCTGCATAAGGTTGAGCAAGTAGTAGATGTTGTGCATCGACAGCAGAATGCCGCCGAGCATCTCCTTCTGCGTGACCATGTGGCGAATGAGCGCGCGGCTGTAGCCGCCCGTGCACACCGGGCAGGTGCAGGTGGGATCGATGGGACCATCGTCGTGCGCAAAGCGAGCGTTGCGGAAGTTGAGGCGACCCTCGCTGGAGAACGCCGTACCCATGCGGCCCGTGCGCGTCGGCAGCACGCAGTCGAACATGTCGATACCCACGCCCACGCCGCGCACGAGGGTGGTGGGGTTGCCGACGCCCATCAGGTAGCGCGGCTTGTGCTTGGGCATGTACTCGCTTACGAGCGGTGCCAGGGTCTCGAACATGGTCTCGTGGTCCTCGCCCACCGAGTAGCCGCCAATGCCGTAGCCCGGGAAGTCGCCGCACTCCTCCAGATGGCGCAGCGAGCGCAGGCGCAGGTCCAGATGCATGCCGCCCTGAACAATGCCAAAGAGTGCCTGGTCATCGCGGGTGTGAGCTTTATAGCAGCGCTCGGCCCACATGCTCGACAGCTCAACCGCGCGCTCAACGTAGGCGCGCGTGGCAGGATAGCCGGGGCACTGGTCGAGCTGCATGCAGATGTCGGAGCCGAGCTTCATGGCGATTTCCATGTTGTCCTCGGGCGTCCAGAACACGTGGCGGCCGTCGTAGTCATTGACGATAAAGCGCACGCCCTCGTCGGTGAGCTTGACGGCGTCGTTATGGCTAAAGACCTGGAATCCGCCCGAGTCGGTGAGGATGGGGCCGTGCCAGTTCATGAACTTATGCAGTCCGCCCAGCTCGGCGATGGTATCCTCGCCGGGGCGCATGGACAGGTGATAGGTATTGGCAAGCACGATCTGGGCGCCGAGCTGTTTGACGGTCTCGGTAGGAATGCCCTTGACGTTTGCCTTGGTGCCCACGGGCATGAAGATCGGTGTCTCGATGTCGCCGTGCGGGGTGTGCAGCACGCCGGCACGCGCATGCGTCGTCGGGTCCTCGGCGATCAGGTCGAATTTAAAAAGGCTCTGGTCCATAAACTGGAACTCCTTGGTTGCGGTTCATACGCAAACCATTATACGGGCAACCCGCAAGAAGCACCGACTCGACAGAAACTGATGCAAAGGGGTCATAGTCGTTTAAGAACGTCCCCAACGACTAAGTCATTACCAACAACAAAGGTAACGCCGATGTTTTGGCGCGGACAGACACTATGACCCAATCCGAGGGCACTAAAAAGATAGGAGCCCCC
>UQZU01000021.1 GCA_900545665.1 uncultured Collinsella sp. | reverse complement strand
TCCGCACATGTGCGGATGAATGTGGGAGGTGTTCGGATGAAGTTGATAATCAAGGCCGGCCCCGCCGAAAACACAACGCTTACCGGAAAGTTCGGCACGGCAAAACGTTGCGGGTATACTAGTAGCGTTATACCAACGGCAGCTGGCGCATGCCGCCGCGGCCATTCGAAACGGAGACATCATGCTTCCCGTCATCATCGGCATCGTTGTTGTCATTGTGATTGCCTGCGCCATCGCCGGCATCTACAACAACATGGTCACCAAGCGTAACCGCATCGATAACGCCTGGCAGAACATCGATACGCAGCTGCAGCGCCGCAACGACCTGATCCCCAACCTGGTCGAGACCGTCAAGGGCTACGCCAAGCACGAGCAGGAGACGCTCTCCGCCGTGATCAGCGCGCGTAACACCGCCGTCAAGGCCACCACGCCCGAGGCCAAGATGGAAGCCGACAACGTGCTGACCGGTGCGCTGCGCCAGCTCTTCGCCGTGGCCGAGGCCTATCCCGATCTTAAGGCAAACACCAACTTTACGCAGCTGCAGACATCGCTCGAGGATACCGAAAACAAGATTAGCTATGCACGCCAGAGCTACAACGACTGCGTGCTCAGCTACAACAACGCCATTCAGACGTTCCCGGCTGTCATCTTTGCTGGCATCTTCCAGTTTAAGGAGCGCCAGGGCTTCGAGGCCGCCGAAGCAGCCCGCCAGGCCCCGACCGTCAAGTTCTAGTAGTTTGGCAGCGCATCCTTAATCGGCCAAATGCATAAACCGCCCCGTCGAATGCATACTTCGACGGGGCGGTTTCCTTTTTCGCGAAGGTCCCCCTCTAAGCGCCGTGCATTTTTAGGAGTATTCAACATAACCAAGAGCTTCGGGCGCCACGATAAATGCCAAAGACCGCGAATATCCCTGCAAATCAAACGCTGTCAGCCCATAACCCCGCCCATCATCCGTAGAAAACATCGAGAAATCCCGATTTTTTGCCCGAGGTCGGTATGCAGGGGCCTTCGATTGCAGAATACTCGCAAAGATGCACGTCGCCACCGCCCCCACATGGCGCGAAGCAAAACAAAAGGGCGACCCTCCTTTCCGGCGCACTCCGCAGGACGCAAGAAGCCCTCGCCGCACGAAGTGCGCAGCGAGGGCTTCTTGCATGTCCGAGGACGCGCCGGGAGGGAACTTGCTCTCTGCCCGGATAGGTAAGACAAATTACGCGACGGTGTAAACCCAGTTGTGCTTGTCCTCGACAGCACCGGACTGGATGCCAGTCAGGGTCTCGCGGAGCTTCTTCATCACAGGACCGATCTCGGTGTAGCCAGCCGGGAAGGTCACGGTCTCGTCGGCGCCGTAAACCTTGTTGTCGATCTCGCCAACCGGGGAGATGACGGCAGCGGTGCCGCACAGGCCGCACTCCACAAAGGTGCCGGCCTTGACCTCGGCCCATTCGACGGGGCGCTGATCGACGGTCATACCCAGGTCCTGAGCAACCTGAACGAGCGAACGACGGGTGATAGAGGGCAGGATGGAGTCGGTGTGCGACTGAGGCACGACGAGGGTGCCGTCCTCCTTCACGAACAGGACGTTGGCGCCACCGGTCTCCTCGACATAGGTGCGGGACTCGGAGTCGAGATACAGGTTCTCGGCATAGCCCTCGCGATGGGCCTCCATCGTGGGCTTAAGGGACATGGCGTAGTTGAGGCCGGCCTTGATGTTGCCGGTGCCGTGCGGTGCGGCACGGTCATACTCGGAAACGCGCAGCTTGACGGGCTTGAGGCCACCCTTAAAGTACGGACCGACCGGGGTCACGAGAATGCGGAACGTGTACTCAGGAGCGGGAGCCACGCCGATCACGTCACCGGAGCCGATCATAAACGGACGCACGTACAGGGTCGCGCCGGAGCCGAAAGGCGGAACCCAGGCGGCGTTGGCAGAAACGACCTGCTTAACGGCCTCAACGAACTTTTCCTTGGGGAACGGGGGCATCTCGAGGCGCTGGGCAGAGTTATACATGCGCTCGGCGTTCATGTCGGGACGGAAGCAGACGATGCTGCCGTCCTCGGCGGTGTAGGCCTTCAGGCCCTCAAAGACCTCCTGGCAGTAATGGAAGATGCCGCCGCACTCGGAGACATGCAGGGTGTGGTCGGTGGTCAGGCCGCCCTCGTCCCACTCGCCATCCTTCCAATGAGCCTCGTAGCTGTAATCGGTCTTCATGTAGCCAAAGCCAAGACTACCCCAATCGATATCCTTCTTCTCGACAGTCATATGTCGCTCCTTACATACACAGTTGCATACTCGCGAACTCGCACGCAAGGACCGAGGCCGACCGCGTCGCAACGCCGCACGCCCGGAGCGTAGAGCCGGACGGGACACGCGAACGGCATCAAAGCCGATGGCACGTCGATTCGCATGCACGAGATTGTACTCCCCGCACGCGTCTGATAAAACGCTTTTCTTTAACTAAGTAAAGTATTTTCATTCAACCGAAGCTAAAGAGGCCCGCCACCGTAAGCAGTGGCGGGCCTCAACGGCACAGTTTGTGCGCCGACTCGAGCTATGCGTTCTTTTTGCCCAGCTTAGCCTTAACCAAGCCGACCACGGTCGGGATGATCGACACGGCGACAATGCCGATAATCAGCAGCTCAAAGTGCTCCTGTACAAAGGGAATGCCGCCAAAGAAGTAGCCCAGCAGCGTAAAGACCGTCGACCAGGTAATGCCGCCCAGCACGTTAAAGATGACAAAGTTGCGCCAGTGCATGCCGCCCATGCCGGCGATAAAGGGCACAAAGGTGCGGATAAACGGAAAGAAGCGGCCCAGGAAGATGGCCAGGTGGCCCCACTTATCCAAGAAGTCCTCGGACTTTTTGATGCGCTCGGGCGTCATGGCCTTTACCTTGCCCGAGGCGATGATCTTGCGGCCAAAGAAGTGGCCGATCATAAAGTTGCACTGATCGCCCAGAATGGCTGCGGCCCATGCGGTGGCCAGAAGCGCCACGATGTTAAAGCCGCCGTTGTGGGCAAAGAAGCCCGAGGCAAACAGCAGCGAATCACCGGGAAGGAACGGGAAGAACACCACACCCGTCTCGATAAAGATGATCAGGAAAACGCAGCCGTAGGCCATAAGCGGGCCGGCGGCGATCCAGCTGGCGATCGCGGTGCGCGGATCCTTAAGCAGCTCGGCGATAAAATTGATGAAACCCATGAAGTAAAACCTCTCAGTTGTGGGCGCGGATACGTCCAAGTTGACCAGTATACGGTTGCGGCGCCCCCTCGTGCGCAACCCCACAAAAGCATGACTCCATTACCAGCAAGTTTGCATAACTGACACCTGTCGCGCAAAGCCGCCAAGATTGTTCTTCCTAATCCCTAGCGAATCGCTATACTTTATTGAATCGCATTGCCATGGCGCTAAGGGAGGGCGGCCGGTGAGCTTTATCAATACCATTCGCGAGGACATCAAGACCGTCCAGGCGCAGGACCCCGCCGCGCAAAGCGGTCTGGTCATCTTCCTTTCCTATCCTGGCCTGCACGCCAAGTGGAACCACGTGCCCGAGCACTGGCTCTGGGAGCACGGTCATCGCTCGCTCGCCCGTGTGCTCTCACAAATCACCCGCCACATCACCGGCGTCGAGATTCATCCCGCCGCACAAATCGGCAAGCACTTCTTTATCGACCACGCCATGGGGGTCGTCATCGGCGAAACCACCATCGTGGGCGACAACTGCGTGCTTTACCAGGGCGTCACGCTCGGCGGCACCGGTAACGAGACCGGCAAGCGCCACCCCACCCTGGGCAACAACGTCACCGTGGGCACGGGCGCCAAGGTGCTCGGCAACATTCGCATCGGCAACAACGTCAAGATCGGCGGCAACTCAGTTGTCGTCAAGGACGTGCCCGACAACTGTACCGTCGTGGGCGTGCCGGGACGCATCATCAAGCGCAACGGCTGCCGCGTGTTCGAGGAGAGCTTCGACGCCAAGCAGCACCGCGAGTACATGCCCGACGACGCCGCCGAGCAGAGTGCCCTCAACCGCCAGGGCATCACCGAGAATGCCCGCCGCGTCAAGGAACTCGAGCGAGAGGTGGCCGAGCTCAAAGCCCTCGTCGCCAAGCTCGTGGACGAACGCTAGAGGCGGACGACCGCCGACAACATTGACGCCAACGCAAAGGCGCGCCAGAGGATTCGCCCCCGGCGCGCCTTATTTGTGATGTGACAAAGGGGCTGTCCCTTTGTCACATTATGCGAACTGGCTCAGATAGAGGTCGGCGTAAGCGCCCTCGGCTGCGAGCAGCTCCTTATGCGTGCCCTGCTCGATAATGTTACCGTGGTCCATGACCAGAATCAGGTCGGCATCCACGATCGTCGACAGGCGATGCGCGATCACAAAGCTCGTGCGCCCATGCATGAGAGCGTCCATGGCACGGCCGATGGCAAGCTCGGTGCGCGTATCCACGCTCGACGTCGCCTCGTCCAGGATGAGAATCGCCGGGTTGTTGAGCAGCACGCGTGCGATGGTCAGCAGCTGGCGCTGACCCTGGCTGATGCTCTCGGCATCGTTGGCCACCCGCGTGTCGTAGCCCTGCGGCATGGTGCGCACAAAGAAGTCGACCTGCGCGGCACGGGCGGCGGCCACGATCTCGTCGCGCGTTGCCTCGGGGCAGCCGTAGGCGATGTTTTCGGCAATCGTGCCATCGAACAGCCAGGCGTCCTGCAACACCATGCCAAACTGCCGCCGCAGCTCGCCACGATCCATGCGGCTCGTGTCCACGCCGTCGAGCGTAATGCGCCCGCCGTCAATCTCGTAGAAGCGCATGAGCAGGTTGATGAGCGTGGTCTTGCCCGCGCCCGTGGTTCCCACCACGGCGATCTTCTGGCCCGGCTCGGCGGTAAACGACACGTCGCGCATGAGCGGCTTGTCGGGCGCGTAGCCAAAGCGCACATGCTCAAAGGCGACGCGGCCCTCCACTCGACCCGGTAGCTTGGCGGCCTCGCCCGGCTGCGGATCCGCCTTCATCTCGGGTTCATCGAGCAAGTCGAACACGCGCTCCGCGCTCGCCAGCGCGCTCTGCAGCGAGTTGAAGGTAAACGACAGCTGCGTCATGGGCTCGGATGCCTCGTAGATAAACTGGAAGAACGCCTGGAACACGCCGACGGTCATGTGGCCAGCAACCAGCATGCTGCAGCCCACAATCGCAATCACGATCTGCGCCAGGCGGCCGATAAGGCGCACCGCGGGGCCGACGGCGTTAATCATAAAGTCGGCCTTGGCACTCACGCGTGCCAGCTCGCCCGAGGCCTGATGCACCTCGGCAGAACTCTGGCGCTCACGGTTGAATGCGCGAATCACCAGACGGCCCGAGTAGCCCTCCTCGACCGCACTCGTAATCTTGGACACCCACTCCTGGCGCTCACCGGTTACGTCATGCGTGCGACGCGAGACCACCTTGGTCACCAGCAGCGACAACGCCGTAAAGAACAAAAAGACGAGCGTGAGCGGCACGCTAAACACGAACATCACGCTCACGGCGCCCACCACGGTACCGATCGACACCAAAAGCTGCAGCAAGCCGCGCTGCATGCTCTCGGACATCTTGTCCAAGTCGTTGGTCGCACGGCTGACGACCTCACCGGGACGATGCGCGTCAAAGAAGGCAAGCGGCAGACGGTTGAGCTTTTGTGCGATGCGGTTGCGTAGGCGCAGGTTGAGGCGTTCGGCCACGCTCGACATCAAAAAGCTCTGGAGTGCGTAGAACGAGGCAGCGGCCGTCCAGATCATAAAGTAGATGAAGATGGTCCTGCCGCAGTTCTCCCAGGTGATGTTGAAGGTGGTGTCGTTGGCAAACGCCACCTGAATGTGGCCCCACAGCTCATCGATCACGCGGGCGCTATATGCCGGCGCAGCGGTGTTAAAGATGGCATAGAACACAATACTCGCAAACACGATATAGAAGCGCCAATGGTCGCCGGCAGCCTCGCTCCACAGGCGGCGCACCGTCGCCCAGGTATCCCGAGGCGTCTCGTCCTCGTCTTCATCGTCCACATCGCGCATGCGTTCCGCCTCGGCTCGGGCGCGCTCATCCTCCGCGTGCTCATTTTCTTCATAGAGCGCCTGGCGGCGCGCCTCGCGCGCGGCTGCAGCCTTGGCGGCCTCATCCAGCTCGGGTGCTACGGCAGCCTGGTCGACCGTTTTGTCGGCAGCGTCCGCAGCGGCGGCATCGACAAGGCCGCCCTGCTTCTTGAGCTGCTCGGTCATGCTACTCACCTCCCTTCATCTGCGATTCCGCGATAGCGCGGTACACCTCGCAGGTTTCCATAAGCTCGTCGTGCGTGCCTAGGCCCACGATCTCGCCATCCTTGAGCACCACGATCTGATCGGCATGCAAAATGGTCGAGATGCGCTGCGCGATGATGAGCACCGCAGCGTCACGCGTCTCGTCTTGCAACGCATGGCGCAAGGCGGCGTCGGTCTTAAAGTCCAGGGCCGAAAAACTGTCATCGAAGATATATAGATCGGCATGCTTCATGAGCGCACGGGCGATGGCCAGACGCTGGCGCTGGCCGCCCGAAAAGTTCGTGCCACCCTGCGCCACCGGGGTATCGAGCCCCTGCGGCTGATCGAGCACAAAGGTGCTCTGGGCAACCTCCAGCGCATGGAGCATGTCAGCCTCAGTCGCACCCTCGTTGCCAAAGCGCAGGTTGCTCGCCACCGTACCCGAGAACAGCCACGCCTTCTGCGGCACGTAAGCGATATGCCCGCGAATCTCACCTTGCGGAAGGTCGCGCAGGTCAACGCCGTTCAGGCGAATGGCGCCCTTCGTGGCATCGTGGAAACGCAACAAGAGCTTGGCCACCGTCGATTTGCCCGATCCCGTCGAACCCACGATCGCGGTCGTCTGGCCACGGCGACAGGCAAAGCTCAGGTTGCACAGCGTGTCCTCGTCGGCGTCGTCAAAGCGAAACGACATGTGGTCGAACACGGCCACCGCGTCGGCTCCGTCCTTTGAGTCGGACTTGCCCGCGTCGAGCGTACCCTCACCATCGACGATGCTCGGCTCAATCTCCAGCACTTGCTTTGCACGGCTTAGGCACGCCGCGGCGCGCGGAAGCGTCAGAATCACCATCTGCGCCATCATCACAAAGAACAGGATCAGGATTGCATATTCGAGCACCGCTGAGATGCTCGCAATCTGCATCGCATGGGCGCCCACGCGGTTGCCACCCACCCACAGCACCGCCACCTCGGCGATGTTCATCAAAAAGAAGCTGGAGCTGTCGAGCCCCACAAACAGGTGGTTGACCTTAATGGCATTGTCCGCGTAATCGCTAAATACCTCGTCCAGGCGCTGCTCCTCGTGGCGCTCCTTATTGAAAGCGCGGATGACGCGAACGCCCACGATGTTCTCACGCAGCACCACGTTCATGCGGTCGATAAAGCTCTGCAGGCGCATAAAAATCGGCGCGGCGTTAGCCACCGTAAAGACCGCCGCCACCAGCACGATCGCAACCACCACGCCCAGCAGCGTTCCCATGGCGGGATCGATGAACCAAGCAAAAATAATGCCCGCGACGGCCAAGAACGGCACCGGCAGCACCAACTGAATCGTCTGCAGAATGGCCTGCTGAATCACGTTGATGTCGTTGAGCGAGCGCGTGATCATCGACCCCGTGCCAAAGCGCTCAAAGTCGCTGGCCGCGAGTTCGAGCGACTTGTCGTACACGGCATTGCGGATATCGCAGGCCACGTTGGCGGCCAGGCGCGCCGAAAGATAGCAGCCCAGCACCGTGCCGCCGCTGGCCATGCCGGTCGCGATAAGCATGTACAGACCGTTGCGTAAAATATAGTCGACATCGCCCGTGGTAATACCGGTGTTGACCATGTTCGCCAGCATCGTGGGAACCAACAGCGTACCGACGTTATCTATCAGCACCGCAAACAGCGTCACCGCAATCAGCCCACGATACGGCCTCATAAACCTCATTAAGAGTCGCATGTCTCCCCCTCGATCTTATCGTTCGCATCGTTCTCCGCGGCCATCTGCTGTTTAAACGCCTCGCACTCTTCGTTAAGAACATGGGAGAACTTACCGACCAAGCGCATAATCTCGCGCTGCTCCCACGGCTCGAGCGCGCCAAAGGCACGCTGCTCGGCTTTAACCGCCGGCAACGCATAGTGCTCGGCGAACCGCCGGCCCTCATCGGTCAAACAAACGACCTTATTCTTACGACTGCCTTCGGCAAATTCCAGCGTTGCAAGCCCTCGCGCCGTCAGAGTTTTAATTGCCGAGTTAATGGTCTGCTTGCTATAGAACCATTCGCTTGTCAGGCGACTCACGGCGATGCTACCGCCCGCCGTGCTGGTGTCGACGAGCATCCAATAGGCGCAGTCCGAAAGACCGCAGGTGCGCGAGAACTCCGAATAGATATGGTCGAGTCCATTGAGCATCCGGTCGAAATCGACCAGCGTAACCGCGCTATTCATCTATCCCACCATTCGATTGTCCGAGTTTTGACCAATTTGTATCTCTACATTAGTCCGAATTTTGACTATCGTCAATAAGCTCGTTGTTTATGGTCGGCTCTACATAAGCATATCGACAAAAAAGACCGCCGGCGCGGGGGCGGCGCCGGCGGTTGCGAGAGAATATCGAGTGTTGGCTGTTAAGCAGCGACGGCCTCATAGACCGTAGCACCCGAGAAGCTGTCATGCAGGCTCTTGCCGGCAATCCACGGCAGCTCGACGACCTCGCAGACCGTGTTGACCAGCTCGGAGCAGTCAGTAAAGTGGCCCTTGTCGTTGAGGGCCTCGCAATCCTGAACACGCCAATAGCCATCGGTGTGCGTGATGTAGTACTCGTGATCGTCGATCGTCACAAAAGCGCGCGTCTTGGAACGCAGCAGCTTCAGAAATCCTTCGAAGTCCGTCTCGACGACATCTCCAGCCTGGAACATGATAGTTACCTCCTGGCCCAGCGCCACCACAGCGCATTGATAAACGTTGGTACCCCTTTAGTAAAACCTTTATCAATAGATATGCGCCCAAGTTTTAGGCAAGTGGTAAAAAACCGCAGGGTAGACGGGATAAAACGTTTAACCATCTCATCAGCTTCTCACATTTTTGTCGCAGTTTTATGCAAACCGACTTTTCCGATTGGTAGCCATTGCTGTTTGGGCCCCTCTGCGCGATTACGGCTACGGCACGGCGGGTAAGAACGGAGCATCTGCAACGTCATCGCTAGGAGAACCCATGGAGACCATCGAAGCGCTCATCCATCGCCGTAGCTGCCGCAACTACAGCGATCGCCCCGTCGAGGCAGAAAAGCTCGCACGCATTATCGAGGCAGGCCAGTACGCGCCCAGCGGCATGGGCCGCCAGCCGGTGACGTTTGTCGCCGTTACCGACCCCGCGACCGTCGAGCGCCTCTCGCAACTCAATGCACAAGTCATGGGCAGCAACGGCGACCCCTTCTACGGTGCCAAAACCGTTGTGGTGGTACTGGTCGACCGCAGCGTGCCCACGCATCTGGAAGACGGTTCGCTTGCCATGGGCAACCTGCTCAATGCTGCCTATGCGCTGGGTGTTGATTCGTGCTGGATTCATCGCGCCCACGAGGTTTTCGATTCGCCCGAGGGTCTCGAACTGCTGGCCAGCTGGGATCTGCCCGCCGACGGAAGCCTGCGCGGCGTCGGCAACTGCATTCTGGGCTATGCCGAGGACGTGCTTCCCGAGGCCAAGCCTCGCCGCGACAACGTGGTGTATGTCAGGTAGACAGTTCCGCCGTTCTGTCGAACGGCGGACCCGCTGAAAGGCCCCGTCCCATATTTGCTGCCCCACTCGCAACTTATCTTGCCGATAGAGTTGTCGTCGTTTCGTTCGTGTGAGTCGTTTTGGCGCCGTCGCCTTGTTCGTCCTCGTCCTTTTGAGCATCAGCAATGGTGGCAGCAGCTGCGACCATACCGCGCTGGGGCGCCACACCCGTCTGGTCTTGTGCGCCTTCAACAAGCTCCGTGCCAGCATGCGCAAGTTCAGGCGATTTGAACATCGCGCCCAGACTCGCGCCGTCGCCGGCATATCCGAGCGCCGCGAGCGCGATGACGATTATCGCGGCAACGACCACGATCGGCACGTAACGATGCCAGCCTGCAGGATTGAGGCCGCTACGGCGGGCAGCACCGCGGCTAATGTAGCCGAGCGTTCCATCGTGCTTGAGCTTTGAGCCCACCACGCGCCTTCGTCCCCACAACGAGGACTCGGCCTGCATGGCCAAGCGAGCGCTTGCCGAAGGATAGCCATATTTTGTGCGCTTGAACGAGCCGTCGAACCCCGAGGCGCTTTTGCCCCACGTCCGCGAAGTCGTACGCCGGCCGACCGGCGCCGCACTTCGCTTTGTTCGGTTCGTTTTTGAAGTCTCCGCCATACTCCCCCGCACGCCGTAACACAATCGAAACAATGCTTCTTTGGACTGTATCACACGCGCCGCACGCGGTCACGGCGCCTCGCTCAGCGGTCGTTGTCCTTCAGCAGGCGCCATAAAGTCGTGCGGCTTATACCGAGCACCTCTGCCGCACGTGTCCTGTTGCCGTGAAGGTGCTGCAGAACCAACCGTGCGACATCGCGCTCGGTATCGGCCAGGGGACGCAAGATGTACAAATCGCTTTCGAGCGCCGGGGCGCCAAAGGTCGCGGTCTTGATAACGTCCTCCTGGGCAAGCACCTCTTTCGCCACGGCACGCTCCACCGTTCCAGCCCCCACTAATATATAGAGTCGTTCAGAGACTTCACGCAGCTGCAGGTAATTGCGGGGCCAACGGTACGCATCGAGCGTCTCTGCCGCGGCGGCGGACAACATGGGGGCACCCGTCTTAAACATATCTGCCAGATACCCCAGATAGCGCGCAACCTTTTCCGACGCGCCGCCCTGCTCGGCAATCGCCGGCGCCACACTCACGGCACAGGCCAGACGCTCGGTTACAAAAGCAGCCTGATCGCTTTCGCCGCCGCCCGGCATATCGTTTGCCGTCAACACCACATGGCAACGAGTTGCGAGCGCCGTGTCGATCATTGCGGACACGAGCTCGCGCAGACGTTGGGGGCCAACAGCATGCCAGCCGCCCATACAAAGTGTCAGCCCCGTTTGGAATAGCGGCGATTCGGAACTTTTGAGCAGATGGCGCCAGCCGCGATCCGTAAGCTCATCGAGCGCAACGGACACAAAGGGCTGATCGGCATAGGGTCCATCCAGGTACAGGCGTCTTGCAATCTGATCCTGCCCCGCGCCCAGCTCGCCCTCGAGCATAAGGGGCACCCCACGCGCATAGCTCTCCCGTACGGGGGCAGCGACCGCCGCCGTGTCTTCGACGATGCCGTACGTGCTCGACGCGTAGCGAGCCTCGACTTCGTCGGCATTGAGCCACTCGATGCCCGCATGCGTCGCAGCGGCGCGCACCTCATGCGCCACGACCACCCAAAGCGCTCCGCGCTCCTTGGCCGTCGGGCGCACCGTCAAGCTCAACCGCACGCCCTCGTGGCCCATCACCAGGCGCGCCCCATCGCCCACGCGAGCGAGACGCTCGGAAACAAAAGCAGCGATATCCTGCTCGAGCGCCGCGTCACTCATAGTCGAGATCACAACACCACCGCGCTCATCGATTGCCAGCGCCGATGCTCCGGCTGCGGACAATGCCTCAATCAGAATCTGCAGCTTGGCATCGCTATCCATGATTTGCCCCTGTCCGCGGCGACGTGCAACCGCCGACGGTCGCACGACCGAATGTTTCAAAATTGAACGATATTACTCACCAAACACTATAGGGCAAAAGTCGCCGTCCTGCGAGTATATGAATTGCCCCGCATCGCCATCCTGGCGGGGCGATAAGAGCTCTTCGGGACCTATCAACCTGCGGACAAGCCATACCCGCAAGAGCTCCTATCGCTCCACCGTGAGAATGCGCTCGCCAGCACGCAGCACGCAACTCAGCTACTTCTCTACCAGATTCCCAGCACGTGCTGCATTCCCAAACTCATGCATGCAATGCCAATCCAGCAGCAAAAGCCCAACGCGATGGGTTTGCCGCCCTTTTTGACCAGCTCGACGATATCGGTATTAAAGCCAATAGCCGCCATGGCCATCACAATAAAGAACTTCGACAGCTCCTTGATGGGCGCCGTAATGGACGCAGGAAGCTGAAACACCGTGGTGATCACGCTCGCCAGCACAAAGAACAACACAAACATGGGAAACGCACGTTTAAGCGAGAACGTGCTTTTGGCGTCGCCGCCGGCCTTGCGCGCCAGATGCATCTGCCAGCATGCGAGAGCCAATGTAATGGGAATAATGGCCAGCGTCCTGGTGAGCTTAACCACTGTGGCGCTTTCGAGCACATTGGCGCCGGGATGCATGCTATCCCAGGCGCTCGCCGCAGCCGTTACCGACGAGGTGTCGTTGATGGCGGTGCCGGCAAACAGGCCAAAGCCCTCGTTGGTCAGCCCGAGCATGCCGCCGAGCGTCGGAAACACGAGCGCCGCGATAACGTTAAACAGGAAGATGACCGAAATGGCTTGGGCAATCTCGCGATCGTCGGCATCGATGACGGGCGCGGTCGCAGCGATGGCAGAACCGCCGCAAATCGACGAGCCCACACCCACAAGCGTCGCGATCTTGCCCGGCACGTTCATAACGCGGCAGAGCACAAAGGCGATGACAAGCGAGGTCGAGATCGTCGCCACGATAATCGGCAGCGACTGGGCGCCTTTGGACAGAATCTGCGAGAGGTTCATGCCAAAGCCAAGCAGGATAACCGCGTACTGCAAGACTTTTTTAGACGTATAGGTGACACCGGCGGCGAGCTGTTCGCGGCGATTCTTGGGAAAGACAAGCGCCAGAACCATGCCAAAGAGGATGGCAAATACCGGCCCACCGACCACCTCAATCTGTTTGCCAAACAACGTCGCGGGGATGGCGATGATCAGGCAGAACAAGACGCCCTTCCAGCGCTCGCGTACGATATTTGCCAGTTGCATATGGGATTCCTTCTTTCTATTTCACGTTTGCGACGGCTTATGATACGGCAACATTGGGCACAGCCCTGCGCAAATACAGACTAAGATGCCGCAATAGTTCTTGGGCAACAGCCGAATTACCCACCGCGGAGAGCTGATTCGCGGCATAATTAACAGCTGATATATGAGTGTGATAGAACGGTTGTGAGGCACTATGGAAGAATCGATGCACGTCGGCGAGCAGGAAACGAGCCTACAGGACCAGTCCTACCACACCATTCGACGCAAAATCGTCTACCTGGACTACAAGCCGGGCGAAAAGCTAGGCGTCAAGCAGCTTTGCGACGACCTGGATATGGGGCGCACCCCTGTGCGCGAGGCACTGGTGCGTCTGGCGCAAGAGGGCCTGGTGCGCACCGTGCCCCAAAGCGGCACCTATGTCTCGCCCATCAACCTCACCTTTGCCGAGAGCGCCTGCTACATTCGCGAACACCTGGAAAAACAGGTGATTGTGGAGTGCTGCGCTCGTGCCACCTCGGCAGGCATCGAGCAGCTCGACCGAGCCATCGCACTGCAGGAAAAGGCCATGGCCGAAGAGGATCGCATCGGATTCTTTTTAAGCGACAACCTCATGCACCGCATGATCTTTAGCATCGCGTGCCGCAGCACCGTGTGGTCGTGGCTCGAGGCGACCAATGCCGACCTGGAGCGCTTCCGCTGGCTGCGCGCCGCCACGCAGAGGCTCGACAATCAGGAGATTGTTAACGAGCACAAGCAAATCCGCCGCGCCATCGCCGGCCGCGACCCCATCGAGGCGAGCTTTTTGGTCAGCAAGCACCTGCATATGATGTTCCGCAACCAGACCGAGGTCCTGGACCAATATCCCAAGTATTTCGAGACCAGCAAGCTCCGCTAACCTGCCAAAAAGGGACAGGTTTATTTCGGCAGGTTTTACCTGGTCAAATGAAACAAGGCCCGACTCCGCCACAACGGAGCCGGGCCTTGGTCGGCAGAACGGCGGAACAACTACTCCACGGTCACACTCTTAGCGAGGTTTCGGGGCTGATCGACGTCGCAGCCGCGCAGGATGGCAACCTCGCGGGCGAGCAGCTGCAGCGGGACGCTCGCCGTGATGGGGCTGAACACGTCGCGGACGGTCGGCACGCGGATGATACAGTCGGCAATCTTGTTGATCTCCTCGTCACCCTCGGTGGCAACGACGATGACCTTGGCACCGCGCGCCTTGCACTCCATAAGGTTCGACACGGTCTTGTCGTAGGTGGCACTCTTTGTGGCCACGGCGATGACGGGGAAGCCTGGATCGATCAGCGCGATGGGACCGTGCTTCATCTCGCCGGCAGCATACGCCTCGGCATGCAGGTAGCTGACTTCCTTGAGCTTGAGTGCGCCCTCGTAGGAGATGGCAGCGCCCATACCGCGGCCCACGAACAGCGCCGACTGCGCATCCTTGCACAGCAGGGCGGCCTCGTGCACGGCCTCGGTCTGGGTATCCAAAATCCACTGGATCTGCTCGGCCGTATCGGAAAGTTCGCGGAACAGCATGCGCGCCTGCTTGGTGGTCAGACGGTACTTAACCTGCGCCAGCAGCAGAGCAAGCAACGTGAGGCTCACAACCTGACCGATGAAGCTCTTGGTCGAGGCGACGGCGATCTCCTTGTTGGCCTTGGTATAGATGACGCCGTCGCTCTCGCGCGCCACGGGGCTGCCCACCACGTTGGTGATGCCAAAGACCTTGGCACCCTTGATGCGCGCATCGCGAATGGCGGCGAGGGTATCGGCCGTCTCGCCCGACTGGGACACGGCAACGACGAGCGTCGTCGGCGTGATGATGGGGTTGCGGTAGCGGAACTCGCTGGCAGCCTCAACCTCGGTGGGAATGCGAGCCCAGCCCTCAATAAGGTTCTTTGCGATGAGGCCGGCGTGATAGCTGGTGCCGCAGGCGATCACGTAGACACGGTCGATGTCGTTGAGCTCCTCGAGGGACAGGCCCAGCTCATCGATGTCGAGCTCGCCGGCAGGCGCCATACGGCCAACCAGCGTGTCGCGCACGACGCGCGGCTGCTCGTGGATCTCCTTGAGCATAAAGTCGGGATAGCCGCCCTTTTCGGCCATGTCCAGATCCCAATCGATATGGGTGATCTTGGGCTCAATAACGTTGCCGGTCTCGTCGGTATACTCGACGCCCGCAGGCGTGAGCTTGGCAAACTGGCCGCCTTCGAGCACCACGACATCGCGGGTGGCATCGATAAGCGCGATCACGTCGGAGGCAACGTAAGAGCCGGTCTCGCCCACGCCGACCACAATCGGGGAGTCCTTGCGGGCAACAGCAATTACGCCAGGCTCGTCGGCGCACACAGCGGCCAAGCCATAGGCGCCCACCACATGGGTGCAGGCTTCGCGCACGGAAGCCATCAGGTCGCGCGTCTCGACATAGGCCTCTTCGATCAAGTGCGCGAAGACTTCGGTATCGGTCTCGCTCTTAAAGTGATGGCCGCGGCCCTCCAGCTCTTCGCGCAGCTCGGCGAAGTTCTCGATGATGCCGTTGTGGACGATGGCGATGCGGCCATCGCAGCTGGTGTGGGGATGGGCGTTAACGACGGAAGGCTTGCCGTGAGTGGCCCAGCGGGTATGGCCGATACCGCAGGTAGCATCGCTGTCGATGTTGGAAAGCTCGCTCTCCAGGCCCGCAACCTTACCCACGCGGCGGATGACGTCGAGGTGAGCCGCGGCACCCTCGCCCACCTCGAGCGCGACGCCCGAGGAGTCATAACCGCGATATTCCATACGCTTAAGGCCCGTGACCAGAATGTTCTTTGCAATATCAGAGCCGGTGTAGCCGACAATTCCGCACATAGGATAAATCCCTTCGTCCGCGTGACTGCAAAACGTCCACGCACATGGGCGCTGAGACGCATAACGTTCGAGTATTGTACTCACGCAAACGCAAGCTGATATACCAGAAGTGGTATCTCAACTTAGATACCACTCGATGCACACACGTCAAGCCGGTCCAAACCACCACAATGGGGACAGGCACCTTCGTGGCAGTCGCGCTGGCAACGGCGTTTCCCCAGATAAACCTGCCAAAATAAACCTGTCCCTTTTTGGTAGGTTTAGGATGCTACAATCTGGCTTGTACTTGAAACGCATCAAAGGGGCCGCTATGGCAAAGGTTAAAATCAGCGACGTCGCGCGCGAAGCCGGGGTTTCGTTGGGCACGGTTTCCAACGCGCTCAACCATCCCGAAAAGTTGCGTCCCGAGACCCTCAAGCTCATTAACGAAACCATCAATCGACTGGGCTACCTGCCCAACCAAAGCGCCCGTCAGCTCGCGGGCGGCGCCACCAAGTCCTTTGGCCTGGTGCTCCCCCGTCTCGACCACGGCTTTTCACTCCAAATCGCCAGCGGCGCCCACAACGAGGCCCGCAAGCACGGCTACGACCTGCTCATCGCCAACGCCGATAACGACGATATTCTCGAGGACCATTACCTGCGCTACTTTATGGGCACCCAGATGTCCGGCGTCATGGTTCAGCCCATGGCATCCCCCGACTGGCACCCCGCCATGACCAAGATGCCCGTGCCGATCGTCCATCTGGACATCCATTGCTCCGAGCCCGGCTACTACGTAGCGGCCGACAACGAGGCCCAGGGTCGCATCATTGCCGAACTCGCCATCGCCCGCGGCGCGCACCATATTGTCGTCGTCGGCCGAGCAGCATTTATGCAACTCACCCTGCGCGTCCTTGGCATTCATAAGGCACTCGCCCTACACCCCGATATCAAGATCGAAGTCATCGACGCCGGCGAATGGAATACCGCCGCCGACGGCTACGGCATCGGCGCCCAAATCGCCGCGCGCCCCGCCGACGAACGCCCCGATTTTGTCGTCGGCCTGACCGACGTGTTGGCCTCGGGCGTTATCTCGGCACTGGTCGACAAGGGCATCTCTGTCCCCGGGCAGGTACGCGTAGCAGGCTGCGATGGCAACCCGCTCGCTTGGAGCGGATCGGTCCCGCTCACTACGGTAGCGCCCCCGGGCTACGAGATTGGCCGCAAGGGCGTTCAATTGCTCATGGAGCAAATCGAGAACAAGACCCCGGCAAAGACCAAGCATATCCGCGTCGGCTCTGCAGCGCGCACCGTCACCGCAGTCACCGCCGCCGAGGATATCAACCGCCAAGAACTGGTGCGTCCGTTCCTATTGGAGCGCGCCAGCACCCAGGCAAGCAGCCAGGCCGACGCCACGGCCATCAACCTCGGCGCGTATCTATAGCACGCCCGCAAGTATGCTATGTCGCCGCCTAAGCAAAAGGGGCCCGACCATTGCCGGGCCCCTTTTGCTTAAGCGCAAACGTGGGCAATTGCTCGTTTCAACACCGCAACTGTCTAGCGCACGGCCTTGACCGCCGCCGCCAGGTCGAACAACGTATCGAGCACGGCCTCGCAGCCATCCACCACGTCCTGCGGCAGCGGAACAATGTCAGGAACGGCAAAGACGTGGCAGCCGGCCGTAATGCCCGAGACGCAGCCGTTGCGCGAATCCTCGACCACGGCACATTCCTCGGGAGCAAAGCCCGCGCGCTCGCAGGCGAGCAGATACATCTCGGGGTCGGGCTTGCCGTGCACAACGTCGTCGCCGCAGGTCACGGTCTCAAACTTGTCAAAGAGGCCGAATGCTTTAAGGTTGCGCTCGGCGGTAACGTGGCGCGACGACGTCGCTAGACCCACGTGATAGCCCGCAGCCAGCAGCTCGTCTAGGCACTCGGCGGCGCCGGCCTTAAGCTCCAGCTCGGTCTTGACCATCTCGTCGCGAATCTCCTTGTGGCGGACATAGATCGCCTCGGCGGTCTCGTGGCTGCCGTAATGCTTATCGAGGATGTCCATGACATCGGGTAGCGTGCGACCGATAAACTGATGGATCAGCGCATCATCAATCGCGAGCCCCAGCTCAGCGGCGCCTGCCTTCCAGGCCCTAATCCCCAAACGCTCGGTATCGACCAGCGTTCCATCCATGTCAAAAATAACAGCCTTGATCATATCGGTCCCCCTCGCCGGATTGCATTACTGCCACTCTACCGCACTTTACAAGCTTGTATATAACGTATATAGCATATTGCACTTTCGTTACATAGCTGGAAGTCTTATGACAAGCAGCTCGGTGGGATTATAGTTTCATCCGAGCTTTAATTACTGTAAGGAACTTTCATGCTTTCAGACACCACGGCACCCGCAGAGGAGCTTCAAGACAAGCTATCGGCGCTCGAACAGCTGCTTTTGGCATACGGGCGCGTGGCTATCGGGTTTTCCGGCGGCGTTGACAGCAGCTTTTTGGCCGCCGTATGCGCCCGCATCATGCCTACCAATACCCTCCTCGTCCATCTCACCACGCCGCTCATCGGCACGCCCGAGCAGGCTTCGTTTGAGCAGTCCGTTGATGGGCAGGCCAATGAGGGGCCGCATTTTAAGCTCCCCGTGCTCAATCTTTCGGTGGATCAGCTGCAGCTCCCCCAAGTAGCCTGCAACGATGCTAATCGCTGCTACCACTGCAAGCACGCCGGCTTTACCGCCATCGTCAACCACGCCAAGTCGCTCGGCTTTCCCACCGTCATCGATGGCAGCAACGCGAGCGACCGCGGCGATTACCGTCCCGGCATGCGCGCCGCCGAAGAGCTCGGCGTACGCTCCCCTCTCATGGAGGTCGGCTTTACCAAGGACGAAGAGCGCGAGCTGCTGCGCGCATGGGGCTATCCCGTTTGGAACCTGCCGGCGGGAGCATGTCTTGCCACCCGCGTCCCCACGGGCGAGGAGCTTACGCGCGAGAAGGTCGATTTAATCCGCGCCTGCGAGGATTACCTGCACGATCTTGATCTGGCACAGGTACGCGCGCGCTTGATCGGCGGCTGCATGCATATCGAGGCCGCACCCGCAGATGTCGCCAAGATTGCTGCCCTCGGTGGCAACGCCGTCGATGCCGAGGGCAAAACCCCGCTGCCCGCCGTTATCGAGCCCGCGCTGCGCGAGCTGGGCTGCGACCATATCTCCCCCGAGGTCACCCCCTACATCCACGGCAACATGAACCAGTAGCGCATCCCGATAAGTTGCGGTGGAATAGTTCCTGTCTTACGGCCTATCGGACCCAAACAAGAACTATTCCACCGCAACTGTGTTTGGCAAGCATGGACCCGCGAAGAAAGAAGCATTTTATTATTGGGCGCGTTTGTCCGGGCAAACGCGCAGCGACGCGCTAGGCGAACATCTTGACGCTCATGTCGACGGGATTCGCTGTGAAGCAGGACGTGGTCACGAGGCCATCAACGCCGGTCGACGCGTACTCGGCCGCGTTGTCGGGACGAATCCCGCCCGCTGCAACCAAGGCCACATGAGGATCGATTCCATGTAGCTCCTCGACAAGCGGCCCAAGCTCAGCGACCGGCACTTTGTCGAACTGAATACCGTCGACGCCCGCCCTCACCAGCCTGCGAGCGTCATCGGCACCCGCCTCGACAAACAGCTTTTTCTCGATGCAGCGCCGGCGAACCCGAGGCAGAAGCTCAATAAGCGCATCGAGTCCCGTTGCTCCAGAAGGCGCTGTCATAAACCTGGTATGGTTGTCGAACACCAATACGGTCTCGGAAAGGCCCATGCGATGTGGAAACGCTCCGCCCGCAACGACCGCCTTGGTCAGCAGATCCCTATTGCCCGGCGTGCTCTTTCGCGTCGTCAGCACCTCGCACATGGGATTGGCAGCATGCGCGGCGTCGACCATTTTGCGCGTCTTGGTTGCCACAGCCGAGTAGTGGTCGAACATATTTAGGCCGACTTTCCATAGCAGATGCAAATTGGCGGCCGAACCGCATACACGCATAAAAGATCGCCCGGCTTCAACCTTTGTTCCCGAGGGCTCAAACCACTCGACCGTCAGGTTCAGCATAGTTGCCATACGCACAACCTCCTCCGTGCAACAAAGCACGCAGTTCTCGCGCGTGTAATACTCCATCGCACCGAGCGCCTCACCGATTCCCAGGATATGCGTCGTAAGATCGATATAGGGGACATCCTCGGCGATAAGCTCCTCAAGCCGCGCGTCGCTTATACGGATAATGTCGGGCATGGGGCCTTCTCTCTGTCATTGTTCTCGACGAAGAATAGCGTATCGCTTTCCCAGCCTATACGGTACAACCTCATCAGCAGCGTTTGTCCCGCATCTTACGTATTCTGCCGAGCAAACGTCCTGCGGCGTCTCCTGCTAGACTGGTAGATTCCCAACCGTCTAGCCAGGAGCCTCAATGTCGCGCAAGTCCGCCTACAAGCAAGCACTTTCCATCGGCACCGCCGTGGTGCTGGGGTTTGCGCTGTTCACAGGGTCGCTCGACGGAGCGCCCAAGTTGTTGTCGCCGCAAAGCGATGAGCAAGCGGCGGCTCTGGCCGAAAAACAAAACGAGAGTCCCAGCCGCACCGACGACGAGGCAGACATGGTCGCCCGGCTCGAATCGGGAACAGCGAGCTCCGAGGACTCTCAAAATAGCCAACACTATGGCGATGGCTCCGAATCCGCCGCAACCGACACCGGTAACGACACTTCCACAGACAGCGCCGCCACCCCCATCGACGAAGTCGAAAACCCCGATCTCGCCCGCGCCAGCGGCGTATATCTCAGCAGCATTCCCGACTACGCCGGCAACCCCTACGTTGCCCTGCGCGCCGACAGCACGCACCCGCTCGGCACACCATCATTCACGCTCGATGAATACGAGCGCGCTACAGAAGAGGGTTGCTTTAAGAAGTTCTCCAAGCTTGACAGCCTGGGCCGCACCCGCAAAGCGCTCGCCTGCGTGGGCCCCGAATCACTCGGTCAAGGCGAGCGCGGCGATA
Organism: uncultured Collinsella sp.; assembly: GCA_900545665.1. Taxonomy (GTDB): domain Bacteria; phylum Actinomycetota; class Coriobacteriia; order Coriobacteriales; family Coriobacteriaceae; genus Collinsella. The sequence goes on along the minus strand of UQZU01000021.1, from coordinate 16,053 downwards.
TCTCGCGTATCCATCCCGCTGGATGGCGCCAGCAGCGCTACGACTTTATTCCGGGCCAGAGCCTCTACAACCGCTGCCATCTCATCGCCTGGTCGCTCTGCGGCGAAAACGCCAACCGCAAGAATCTCCTCACCGGCACGCGTTATCTCAACGAGACAGGCATGCTGCCGTTTGAGGAGCAGATTCTCGACTACATCCGCGAGACGGGCAACCACGTGCTCTATCGCGTCACACCCATGTATAACGAAGAGGAACTTGTCTGCCGCGGCGTGCGCCTTGAGGCGCAATCGGTCGAGGACCACGGCAAGACCCTCTGCTTCCACGTGTACTGCTACAACCTGCAGCCGCACGTGCAGATCGACTACGCCACCGGCCGCAACCAGGCATCCGGAGACTAGTGCCGACCGCACCGCCCGTAACCCAAAAATGATTCGTTTTCCTCCGTCCCCATGGGATCAAAAAAGGCCGCCCTGGATTACCCAGGGCGGCCTTTTCGTCAGCGTCCACATTGCAGGCAACGCCACACGCTACTTGGCGCGACCCTCCTCATAGCGCTCGACCAGCTTGGCCTGAACGTCATAGGGAACCTGCTCATAGCCAGCGGGCTTCATGGTAAAGTCACCCGTGCCGCGCGTGATAGAGCGCAGGCGCGTCGAGTAATCCGTCAACTCGGCCAGCGGCGCCTGGGCGATGACCACGGTGTCGCCGCGCTCATCGGTCTCCATGCCCGTCACGCGACCGCGCGATGCCGAGATGTCGCCCATCACGGCGCCGGCGTAGCTCTCGGGGATAGTCACCGTGATTTCCTCGATGGGCTCCAGCACCACCGGGTCGGCATCGGCGCATGCCTTGCGCAGGCCGATGCGAGCCGCCGCGCGGAACGCCATCTCGTTGGAGTCGACGCTGTGATACGAGCCGTCGTACACAGCCACGCGAATGCCCGTGAGCGGGTAGCCGGCAATGATGCCGTCCTTCATGGTCTCCTGGACGCCCTTGTCCACGGCGGGAATCAGCGAGCGCGGAATGCGGCCACCCACGACCTCGTCCACAAACTCGTAGCCGTCGCTCGTGCCGTCGGGCCCAATGAGCGGCTCCACGCGCAGCCAGCAGTCGCCGTACTGACCGGCACCACCGGTCTGCTTCTTGTGGCGGCCCTGGGCGCTCGCCGTGCGGCGGATGGTCTCGCGATACGGAATGCGGATCGGCACGCTCTTGGCCACGACCTTGGTACGGTCCTCCAAACGGTTGAGCAGCACCGAAACCTGCGCCTCACCCACGGCGGAGATAATGGTCTGGCCGGTCTCCTCGTCACGATCGATGCTCATGGTCGGATCGGCCTTGCAGGCCTTCTCGATAAACGTGTAGAGCTTCTCTTCGTCCCCGCGATTCTCGGCCTCGATGGCAATGCGGTACTGCGAGTTGGGGAACTTAAACGCCGCAGCCTCGACCTTGCCGGTAATCGAGAGCGTATCGCCCGTCTCGGCCGCCAGCTTGGGTGCCACGATAATGTCGCCGGCATAGGCGTGACCGACCTCGGTCATGTCGCGGCCGCACATCACATACAGGTGAGCCAGACGGTCGCCCTTGCGCGTGCGCGCGTTGACCAGCTCAAGGCCCGGCTCAAGCGTACCCGTCAGCACCTTGATAAAGCTGATGCGACCCTGCTGCGGATCGGCCAGGGTCTTAAACACAAACGCCACCGGACGATCATCGTCGCTTGAAATCTTGAGCGAATCGCCGTCGATAAGCGGCATCTCGCCGTAGTCGGTCGGCGCCGGGAAGTATGTGGCGATGTCGTCCATCAGCGAGTTGACGCCCTGCTCCTTAATGCAATCGCCCGCAAAGACCGGCACAAAGATGCGCTCGGCAATCGCCTTCGACAGCAAGCCCTCAAGCTCCTCCTGCGTCAGCGTCTCCTCGCCTTCCAGGTACTTCATCATCAGCTCATCGTCGGCCTCGGCCACCAGCTCGCACAGATGGTCATGGGCCTCCTCGGCCTGGGCACGATACTCCTCGGGAATCTCCGACTCAACGGCTTCGGTGCCGTTGCAATGGCGCGCCTTCATGCGCACCAGGTCGATGATGCCGTCAAAGTCCTCGCCCTCGCCCCAGGGAAGGGTCACGGCGCCCAGGCGCGTGCCAAAGCGCTCTTGCAGCAGGTCCATCGTGGTCGCAAAGCTGGCCTCGGAGCGCGACAGGCGGTTTACGAACACCGCACGCGCCAGACGCAGGTCCTCGGCGGCATACCAGAGCTTAACCGTCGTAGGCTGTGGGCCGGCCTCGGCGTCGACCACAAACAGAGCCGTCTCGCAGACGCTCATCGCGGCAAAGGCGTCGCCGATAAAATCGGGGTAGCACGGGGCATCGAGCACATTGATGCGCGCGCCCTTCCAGTCGATCGGCGCGATGGTCGTCGAGATGGAAAACGCACGCTTAACCTCTTCGGGGTCATAGTCGAGCGTGGGCTTGGTGCCGTCGTGGCCGCCCAGGCGGGCGGTCTTGCCGGAAAGGTGGAGCATGGCTTCGGCGAGTGAAGTCTTGCCCACCCCGCCTTGGCCTACGAGCACCACGTTCCTTACGTTACCGGTCTTGGGAGCACCCATGATGACCTCCTTGCAGGGCCGCGCGCAATGCGCGACGCCAACGGGGAGAGTTCGCGGTCGGTGCCATCCCGGGAGCAGCATGGTCGGCAGCCGAGCCGACTCACCCTCCAAATGTCCTATGCCACCACCCTACCCTCACGGGCGGCTGTCCATGCATACCTTTCGGCGCACGTATGAATACAGGCGGCGAGAGGAAGAGACAAGCTTGTGAGGCGATTATTGAACCCCGTCGATGCAAACAAAAAGCCGCCACAGACCGTAAGACCTGCGACGGCTTCGTCTCAATTAATAGTTGAGTAAATACCTGAGCCTATCCCTCGATACGGCTCAAGAACTCACGGGTGCGCTGCTCACGCGGATGGTCGATGACCTGCTCGGCAGGACCCTCCTCGACAATGCGGCCGCCATCCATAAAGACCACGCGGTCGGCAACATCGCGCGCAAACTGCATCGCGTGGGTCACGATCACCATCGTCATATTCTGCGCGGCAAGGTCTTTAATGACACGCAGCACCTCGGCCGTCAGCTCGGGGTCGAGCGCCGAGGTCGGCTCGTCAAAGAATAAGATTTCCGGATCGAGCGCCAGGGCGCGGGCAATACTCACGCGCTGCTGCTGACCGCCCGAAAGCTCACACGGCACCTTGTTCTCGTTGCCCGTCAGCCCCATTTGCGCAATCAGCTCGTGAGCGCGAGCTTCCGCCTGCTCGCGCGGGCGCTTAAGCACGCGGATCGGCGCGTCGATGATGTTTTTCATCACGGTATAGTGCGGGAACAGGTTGTAATTTTGGAACACCAGGCCGAATCGCGAGCGCGCCTGCTTGGGCACATCGCCCTTCGCATAGACCGCGCCCGAACCCGCATCCGTCGCAACGGCAAGGTCGCCAAACGAAAGCGAGCCGCCGTCGAGTGTCTCGAGCAGCGTGGCACACCGCAGCAGCGTGGACTTACCGCCACCCGAAGGTCCGATAATCGCCACGACCTCGCCACGCTTCACCTCAAGCGAGATATCCTTGAGCACCTCATTGCCGCCAAACGCCTTGCGCGCGTTCGCTATATTCATTACCGAATTAATCATGGTAGTAATCCAATTTTTTCTCGGCGGCGCCCAGCAGCATCTCGACGACGAAATTAAAGACCCAGTAAATCAGCGCCGCGATCGCAAACGGCACCATGCTCACCTGCGAGGCGACCAGCGCCTTGGCCGTCGAGAACATCTCACCCACGCCAATGGCAAACGCCAGCGACGTGTCCTTGACCAGCGTGATGATCTCGTTGCCCATCGCCGGCAGAATACGCTTGGCGACCTGCGGCATCACGATATACAGAAACGTCTGCATGCGCGAATAGCCCAGCACCTCCGCTGCCTCGTATTGACCGCGCGGAATGGACTGCAGGCCCGAGCGATAGATCTCGGCAAAGTAACCGGCGTAGTTGATGATGAACGCCACGACGCACGCCGTCCACTTGGAATCGGGCGTGAGCGAAATGCCGAACACGTAGTACGGGGCAAAGTAGATGGCAAACATCTGCAGCATGAGCGGCGTACCGCGCATGACCGAAATGTAGATGCGCGCAATCCAGCGAAGCGGCGCGATTTTGCTCATGCGCATAAACGCCACGGGGATTCCCAGCGGAATCGACCCCAGCAGTGTCAGCACAAACAACTGCAAACTGACCAAGAATCCCTGGCCAAGCATCTGCATCATGACCTGAATAGACAACCTAAGCTCTCTTTCGCGACAACAGAACAGCAAACCCAATGCTAAAGCGGGTTTTCCAGGTGCTCGAGTTTGCCGTGAAAGAGGAGCGCCGCGTACTAAATGTACGCAAGCGACGGTTTGAACGGCAAAATCGGGTGCCTGGGAAAGCCGCTATTTCAGAACCCAGTTGTCGAAGGAAAGACCGTAATCCGCATACTTGTCGCACAGGTCCTTGACCGTGCCGTCCTCATAGAGTGCCTTGAGCGCCTCCGTCACGGCGTCGGCCGACTTGGTGTCGCCCTTCTTAAAGCCGACGGCGTAGTGCTCGCTGGACAGCGGCTCATCAAGCTGCGTATAGGCATCGGGCTTTGCGGCAAGCTGATACTGGGCAATCGAAAGGTCGCAAGCCACAGCATCGACCGCGCCGCTCTCGAGCTGCATAAAGGCCGTGTTGTACTCGCCGATCGTGTCGAGCGTGGCAAACGTCGCCGCCAGATCCTTCTGGTCACCCTCGAGCACATCCTGCGCAGCGGAATCGGTCTGGGTAATCGCGGTCTTACCGGCAAGATCGTCCCAGCTCTTGATGCCCGCATCCTTCTTTACCACCAGCACCTGCTCGTTGAGCATGTACGGCTCGGAGAACGTGTAATCGTCCTCGCGACCCTCCATGGTAAAGCCGTTCCAGATGCAGTTGATGGCGCCCGAGTTAAGCAGCGTATCCTTGGCATCCCAGTCGATGGCCTCGTATTTGACCTCCCAGCCCTGCTTATCGGCAACAGCCTTGGCCAGATCGAGATCAAAGCCGGTGTACTCGCCATCGTCGCCCACAAAGCCGTACGGAGGATAGGACTTATCAAAGCCCACCACGAGCTTCTTGGACTCCGCAGCGCCCTTCACATCCTTGGCCGCGGCAGAGCCAGCAGCGGAGCCCTTGCCGGCACCACCGCCGCAACCGACAAGACCAAGGCCAAGCACCGTGGCGAGCGAGCCGGCTAGACCAACAAACTGACGACGAGACATATCGGTATTCATGGTATTCCCCCTTGATGGCACTTTAGTTAAGTAAAGTGAGTCGTGTAACGTCCAGAATCATACACTCTACCTTGATAAAGTACAAGGGAGGGTTTGCCCGGCATGGGCGGGGAGCAAACATCGTTGGACTTATCACTGACACGAAATGGACGCTTGCATATCGTCCGCTAGCTTGGCACGGTACAATGCTTTCAGATTTCAATTTGTAAATTAGTGGGGTTAATTCATGGCAGAATCTCGTGCGGAGCGTAAGGCTCGTCGTGCTTTGATCGAGGCGGCTGAGGGGTCGAAGGAGGAGAAATCTTCTACGAAATCCAAGTCTTCTAAAGCTGCAAAAAGCAAACCGACCAAGAGCAGAGCTAAGACCAAGCGTTCTGACTCTCGTCGAGGCGGGGATAAAGCGCCTCAGACTCGTTCCAAGCGCCCGCATAAAGATCCGGTTTCGTCTGCGCGTAAGGCTGTGGACCCCAAGTCTCCCTGTTCGATCATGAAATCTTGCGGTGGGTGCACGGCGCTCAATCGTCCTTATAAGAAGCAGTTGGCGGCCAAGCAGGCTGCTATGGAGGAGCTTTTTGCTTCGCTTTGTGAGCGTGAGGGTATCGCCGTTGATCCTATTCGCGGTATGGGCGTCACCCTGGGTGACCCGGGTAAATATCCTGCGCCGCGTGGCTTTCGTCATAAGGCCGCCACTCCCTTTGCTCCCGGTAAGGAGGGCGCTGTCCGTTGCGGTTTCTTTGAGCGCGGCACGCACAGAATCGTTGCCGTACCCGAGTGTCCTGTCGAGGCGCCAGGTGCCCGTCAGATTCTCAACGGCATCGCACGCGAAGCTGAGCGGCTGCATATTCCCGCGTTTAATGAGGACAAGCATCTTGGTCTGCTTCGCTATGCCGTCGTCCGCTGCGGTTGGCGTACCGACCAAGTCATGGTTACGCTCGTGACCGCCCAGCGCGACTTACCGCATGCGCAGGAGTTCTTTGAGGCCGTCGCGGCGCTCGATCCGCATATCGTCACCGTTGCCCAAAATATCAATGGCCGTCCCGGTAACGCCATCTTGGGCGAGGAGACTCGTATCGTCTATGGCGCCGAGTGCATGCGCGACCAGTTGCTCGGTTGCGAATTCGATATCTCCCCTACCGCGTTCTATCAGACCAATCCGCAGCAGACCGAACTGCTCTATCAGCTCGCCATTGACGGCATGGATCTGCAGCAGGGTGACATTCTTATGGACGCGTACTGCGGCAGCGGCACCATCGGTCTGTGCGCCGCGAAGGATGCCCAGGACAGAGGTGTCGGCATTATGTTGCTCGGCGTGGAGCGCAACCCGGCGGGCATTGCCGACGCACGTCGCAATGCCGAACTCAACGGCCTCACCCGCAGCGCTTGGTTTATGGCCGACGACGCCACCGACTACATCCTAGATGCCGCCGATAACAGCGAGCGCGTCGACGTCCTTTCCATCGACCCGCCGCGCGCCGGCTCTACCCCCGAGTTCCTCGAGGCCGCCTGCGCACTTAAGCCGCGTCGCATCACTTATATCAGCTGCAACCCCGTGACCCAAGAGCGCGACCTGCACCAACTCCTCGACGGAGGCTATCGCCTGCTCAAGATCACGCCCGTCGACATGTTCCCCCATACCGACCACACCGAAACCATAGCGGTCCTCGAGCGCCGCTAACCCACCGGCACAAGAAAGGAGGCGGCCCGTCTGGACCGCCCCCCCCCTTCGTTGGGCATATGAGTCTCGCTACATCCCCTTGCGCAGGTCGCACACACCGGCTGCCGCCATCTCGCGCAGCAGCGTCTCGCGGTCACGCGTCACAATCAAATCCAGCGGGAAGTGAATCTCGTCGAGCAACTTGCGGGCATGGTCAAGCTTGCCAATGGCCATGCCAATATGGGCATCGGTCGACACGCCAATGCCCACGCCCAGCTCGGCGCAACGCTCGGCAATCTTGCGGCATGCGGCCCAATGCTCGGCATCCGTGCCATGCTCAAGACTATGGTTATTGATCTCAATGATCTTGTGCTTGGCCTTGGCCGCCAGCAGCACCTCATCGATATCGAACGGCACGCCCGAACGACCCGTATGCCCAAGCATGAACACCTTGGGGTGCTCCAGGGCATTGATGTACATCTGGGTCGTTTGGGCGAGCGTCGCGCCTTCGGCAAACTGCGGGTTATGCACGCTTGCCACCAAATAATCCAAATTACGCGTCACCAAATCGAACAGCGAATGCTGGTGACTGTACGAATCGCCGGCAATATCGAGCGACACGGGAATGTCCTCGCCAAACAAGCTTCCGTCCAGCGAAACGATATCGACCTCGGCGCCGCGAAGCATCAGCACGCCGCTCCAAATGCGCGGCCAGATATCCTGGTTAATAAAGAACTGGAAACTGCGCAGGTCATTGGGGCAAGGCGTAACCATCGAGCTCAGATGGTCGGCAGATCCGAGCACCTGCAGGCCGCGTTCTGCCGCCCAATATATGTTCTCCTCGATGGTTGAATACGCATGCGCGGAGAACATCGTATGAGTATGGATATCACAAGAAAGCAGGTAGGGCATCGGGTCTCCTTATCCGGTATGGCCGTCGCGTATATTCATTGTACGCATAGCATTCGATGGTCGTAAAACCGCTCCATCCCAACGACACAACGTCCATGACAACGGGGTCCGGTTTAAAACCAAACCCCGTTTCACGTAAAACATTGTAAGCAGAGCGCTTTACTTTTGACGATACTCGTCAGCCAGCTGCTTCCAGGCGGGCAGTGAGTTGACGATAGTCTCGTAGCTCACACAGTAGCCAAGGCGGAACCAGCCCGGCATGCCAAAGCTATCCGAAGGCACCGCGAGCAGTTCGTACTTCTTCGCGCGCTCGCAGAAGGCGTTCGCATCGGGCTCCAGCGCTTTCACCCATAGGTAGAACGCGCCATCCGGCTCAACATACGTGTAGCCGTACTCCGCCAATGCACCGGTAAGCGCCGTGCGGTTGCGTGCATAGGCCTCAACGTCACTCGGCTCATCGATGCAATCGATAATCACGCGCTGGAAGAGCGCCGGTGCGCACACGAAGCCCAGCGTACGGGCAGCACCCGCAACAGCCGGCATCAGACGCGCTGCCTGAGGATTCGTATTGGGAACCAGGATCCACCCCACGCGCTCGCCCGGCAGCGAAAGCGACTTGGAATACGAGTAGCACACGATGGTGTGCTCGTAGATAGAAGGCACCCAAGGCACCTCGGCGCCATAGACAATCTCGCGATACGGCTCATCCGAGATAAGCATGATCGGGTTCTCGGGATCGCGCTTGGCGTTGACCTCGCGCAAGATATTGGCCAGTCGCGTCAGCGTATCGCGCGTATACACGGCACCGGTCGGGTTGTTGGGCGAGTCGATAATGACGGCCGCCGTCTTATCGCTGATCGCCTTGAGCACGTTGTCCACGCTCAGCTGGAATGTGTCCTCGTTGGCAAGCGCCTCGACACACGTACAGCCGGCCTTCTCAATCCAAACGCGATACTCCGGAAAGTACGGGGCGATAACAATAACCTCGTCGCCCGGATTCGTAACGGCATTGAGCGTACAGGTGAGCGAAGCCGCGGCGCCCACCGTCATAAAGACGTCCTTGCCCTCATAGCTCGTACCGAAGCGACGGTTGAGCGACTCAGCAACGGCGGTACGGCACTGCGGTAGGCCCGGTGCGGGAGTGTAGCCGTGCAGCTGGTCACTGGGCAGTTCAAGCGCCTTTTTGATGGACTCCGCGACGGCAGCGGGTGCCGGAACGCTCGGGTTGCCCAGCGAGAAATCGAACACGTTTTCCGCGCCGATTTGCGCCTTGCGCTCAAGGCCATAGCTAAAAATCTCGCGGATAATGGAGCTCTCTGCACCGCGAGCATACATAGTTTCGTTGATCATCTGTTCCCCTTTCGCATAGGCGCTATTGTACGCTTTAGTCGGGAAAAGCGCCGCAGCAATGTTGATTGGGGACAGACTTAAATGCGTGAAAACGCTCATTTAAGTCTGTCCCCAATCAACAGACGGCCCCATATCGCTCAAAAGAAAAGCCTCCGCAGGTTTCCCCGCGGAGGCTTTCGCCACAAAGACTATTTGTCGTCGTCGGTGTCGGCACCGGCATTGACGGCACGGTCATCGCCGGCATCATCGGATGTGGCTTCGGCATCCTCCTGCATGGCTGCCTGCGCAAATGCCGCGGCATCGGCCGCAAGTTCCTCCTCGCTCATGCGAGGCGCACGCTTCTTGGTCGGCATGCCGGCCGCCTTGGCGTTGCGCTCTTCCTTGGCCGCCAGGATATCGCCCTCGCGCTCAAGGTAGGCGTCCCACTCGTTATCGAGCAGGGCATTCACGGCATCGCCCTCGACGGTCTCGCGCTCAAGCAGCACCTTGGCCATCAGGTCGAGCTGATCGCGACGGGCATCCAGGATCTCGACCGCACGACGATGGGCCTCACGCATAATGCGCTGGACCTCAATGTCGATGCGACGCGCCGTCTCCTCAGAGTAGTCCTGATGATCGGCATAGTCGCGGCCCAGGAATACCTGATGCTGCGCCTCACCAAACACCTGCGTTCCAAGCTCCTCGCTCATGCCCAGGCGTGTGACCATCTCGCGCGCCATCTTGGTCGCGCGCTCTAGATCGTTGCTCGCGCCCGACGTGATGTCGTCGCACATGAGTTCCTCGGCAACGCGACCGCCCAAGAACACGGCGAGCTCGTCGAGCATCTCGTTCTTGGTCTTGAGGAAGTGATCCTCCTGCGGAAGCTGCAGTGTGTAGCCCAGAGCCTGGCCGCGGCTGACAATCGAAATCTTATGAACCGGATCGGAGTGCTCCAAGATGTGACCCACCAGGGCATGGCCGCTCTCATGGTAGGCAATCGTGGTGCGCTCGGCTTCGGTCATCACACGACCCTTGCGTTGCGGTCCGGCAATCACGCGCTCCATCGATTCCTCGACCTCGTCCATCGAAATCACGGAACGATGGCGGCGGGCAGCCAGCAGCGCAGACTCATTGAGCAGATTTGCCAGATCGGCGCCGGTGAAGCCAACGGTCATCTGGGCGAGCTTCTCAAACTTCACGTCCTCGTCCATCGGCTTGTTCTCGGCATGCACGCGCAAGATCTGCTCGCGGTCCTTCACGTCCGGACGGTCGACCGTAACCTGACGGTCAAAACGACCGGGACGCAGCAATGCCGGATCCAGGATGTCAGGACGGTTGGTCGCAGCGATCAGGATGACCGACTCGCTCTCCTCAAAACCGTCCATCTCGACCAGCAGCTGGTTGAGCGTCTGCTCGCGCTCGTCATGACCGCCGCCCAAGCCAGCTCCGCGCTGACGTCCCACGGCATCGATCTCATCGATGAAGATGATCGACGGGGCCTGGGACTTGGCCTCCTTAAAGAGGTCACGCACGCGGCTGGCGCCGACACCCACGAACATCTCGACAAAATCGGAACCCGAGATGCTAAAGAACGGCACGCCCGCCTCGCCGGCAACAGCCTTGGCCAGCAGCGTTTTACCGGTGCCCGGAGGGCCCACCAGCAACACGCCACGCGGGATCTTGGCGCCCAGTTTGCGATAGCGATCCGGATCGCTCAAAAAGTCACGAATCTCCTCGAGCTCCTCGACTGCCTCGTCCACGCCGGCAACGTCTTCAAACTTGACCTTGGGGCGCGTGGCCTCGTTGGTCTTGGCGTTAGTCTTGCCAAACTGCATGTTCCTGTTGTTGGCGCCCATCATCTGGCGCATAAAGTAGAACATGATAGCGATCAGGGCGATTGTCGGAAGCACGCTCATCGCCAGGTCGCCCCAAAAATCGGGATCGTTGGTGTTGACGATGTACTTGGTATCGGGATGCTCCGCCATAAGCTCGGCAAGCGAATCGGAGCCGACATAGGTCGAGGAGAAGCTCTTGAGCTCGCTCGTATCGCCCTTGTCCTTTTTTGTCTTCCAGTAATGGCCCGCCACGCTTCCGTCTTGAACCGTATAGGTCAAATCTTCGACGCGATCCTGCTTAATGGCGTTGACCATCTCGCTCGTCGCGAGCTTTACGGTATTGCTGGAATTGGCAAAGCCGGAGCCCATGTTAAAGAAGGCGTAGCCCAGAAGCGCGCAAGCCAAAATAAAATACAGCCAGCCCGTACGCGTGGGCTTCTTGCCTCCGGGCATCCCCGGGATCTTAGGCTCCCGGGGAGTCTGGGAATTGTTATCGTTACGGTCGTCGGGCATCTTACGAATAAACCTCCGGTTTCAAAATGCCCAGATACGGAAGGTTACGATAGCGCTCGGCATAGTCGAGGCCGTAGCCCACCACAAAGGCATCGGGGCAATGGGTTCCAACATACTTGGGCGTGATGGCCGAGGTGCGGTCCTCAACGTCCTTCCACAGGAAGGCGGCGACCTCCAGAGAAGCGGGCTTGCGGCTCTCGAGGTTCTTCATCAGATACTTGAGCGTCAGGCCCGAGTCCAGAATGTCCTCGACGATCAGCACGTCGCGACCGCGGATGTCGATATCCAGGTCCTTAATGATACGCACGATGCCCGAAGACTTCACACCGTCGCCATAGCTCGAAACAGCCATGAAATCGATATTGGTCGGCAGCTCGATTTTGCGCATCAGGTCGCCCATAAAGACCACGGCGCCGCGCAGGACCGCAATCAGCACCAGATCCTTACCCGCGTAGTCGCGAGTAATCTGCTCGCCTAGGCGAGAGACGATACCGTCGATATCCTCCTGCGTAAACAGAACCTTCTCGATATCCGGATGTTGAGAAGCCATGACAACCCTTTCTTGTGCTTATCGCCCACACACCGCCGTATGGACGCGAACTTCACATTCTAGCAGCGCACGGGATATATTTTCCAGCCCATACGCCATCAGCGCGGGAATACCGTCAACGTCGCACAGAATAGCTGGCGTGGGACGCTATTCCGCATCGACCACACGAAGCAGATACGCCACGCGCGTTGCGGCCGTACATTTAAAACGCTCGTCCGTGCGAACGCCTGCGACCCATACCACGGCACCTCCCGGAGCCGTTCTCACCACAGGAACGCCTGCGCGCTCAGAAACGGGAATACGAGCCTCGTTGAGCAGGTCGGATACCTTCTTACTTCGCCCACTCATGCCCAACGGACACATCACATCCCCCGGCGCGGGACCGTCTACCCACAGACGCGCCAAACGCGCCTCGGCGGGTATCTCCCCGCGCGAGCCGGCGAGCATCCGTTCGCTATCGCGATCGGCAAAGCCCAGCATCGCGGCATCCACCATAGCGGTCACCCCTCCGGCACCCGCGAGTTCGCGGGCACGGCGCACAATATCACACCCCGGCTCCACAGCCATCGGCTCTGCCACCAGGATGCGGCCCGCCCCCAGCGGCAATCGACCGGGAATGGTGACCCAATCGGCAACTAACCCCTCGCGCGCCGCCGGGGCCTTGAATGACAGCATGCCAAACTCCACGCGTGCATCGATTCCCGCCGGCAGCGTGACCGAACCCGAGCCTTCGGCGACACAGGCAAGCACGCGCTCCACATGCCGCATCTCCGGACGAGCGTCGGGGTCGATACGCTTAATTGCCAGTCGCACCATGCGCCGGGCAATCACCACCTCGGCCGCGGCCAGTCGGCGGGCGTCAAGGACCAGTGCACCCGCCGCCTCCTTACGCAGGCAACTTCGAAACGCCTGTGCGGAAAGCTGGGAAAGAAAGGCGTCCTCATCGCCTAGGATCTCGCAGGCGGCGCCAATCGTCTTACAGACGCTCGCGTTGCGCTGCGCCACCACCGGCATCACCCGATGGCGCACGTAGTTACGCAAGTACGACACGTCCTCGTTACTCTCGTCCTCTCGCCAAGGCTGGCCATGCACCTGCAGATAGCCCACGAGCTCATCATGAGTCAGGTCGAGCAAGGGACGCACCACGATATTTCTCCGGCGAGGAATGCTCGATAGACCAGCGGGCCCCGAACCCTTAATCGCGTTCATCAAAAACGTTTCCGCGCGATCCGAAGACGTGTGCGCGGTGCAGATACGAGCCGCCGTTCGCGGTGCCCCCGTCTGGGCGCAGAGCTCGCGAACATACCTCCGCGCCGCGGCATAGCGCACCTCGCGGGCAGCCGCCTCGATATTGCCCGATTCATCATCAAAATAGGCGTGCTCAACACACAGTGGTAGACCATATTGCGCGCAGAGCTCACGCACGAAGGCCTCGTCGCCATCGGATGCCTCGCCGCGCAGATGATGGTTCACGTGCAGCACGTGCAGTCGCTCACGCGCGATGGGGGCCACACCACGCCCATCCAGAATATCCAACTTTGATGTGCACGCCATAAGGAGCAAAGCCGTTGAGTCCGCACCACCTGATACCATGAGCACCACGGGGGCAGCCGTCCGCCGCGTTGCCAGGGCTTTATCATCGGCCCACAACGCAGCATGGTGTCCATAATGCTGAGATACCGTTGGCATTTGCTTCCTCCTCTATTCGTTCGCACCCATTGTATCCTTTGGAATCTTATGTCTCGTCTGCACCTTCATATCCTTGGCAGCGGCTCAAAAGGCAACTGCGCACTCATCGAAGGCCCCCGAGGGCTCATCATGATTGACGACGGTCTTTCTCGCCGCGAGACATTAAAGCGCATGGCAGAACTGGGACTCTCGACAGACAACGTCTCGGCTCTTCTCATTACTCATGAGCATAGCGATCACATCAAGGGCCTCGATGTTTGGTGCAAGCACTGGCACGGTCCCCTCTTTGCCAGCAGGGGCACACTTTCGAGCAAAGAAAATCTTTCGCATCTGCCTGTCGAGGAATTCGATCCCGGTGACACCCTATCCATCACCGGCATCCACGTGCAAACCTACTCAACATCACACGATGTCATCAATCCAGTCGGCTATCGATTCGACGCCCCCGATGATTCCATCGGCTTTGCCACCGACACCGGAGAGCTATCGAGCCAAACCATGAACACCCTCAAAGATTGTCGAGTCCTCGCGCTCGAAAGCAACCACGATGTGACTATGCTGCGCGAGGGAGAATATCCCCGCTTTCTGCAGGAGCGCATCCTATCTACAAAAGGGCATCTCTCCAACGATCAGGCAGCCGAAGCCGCACGCGAGCTTGTTACCGATCGCACCGAACAGCTCATTGCCATGCATATCAGCCAAGACAACAATCGTCCGAGCCTTACCGTCAAAAGCTATGCCAAAGCTCTAGCCGCAACCCTAGATGACGAGCTCGGCAGCTCCGCCACCCTTCTCCAAGGATCGCGAAAACTCTCGATACGCCCCGCAAGCCAGTATCGGCCAGCAACCATTCAATAGACTGCTCTAGACAGCAAAAGGGGCCGGGAATCGCTTCCCAGCCCCTTTTGTTATCTTTTAATAGCGCAGAACACCAACGAAGTTAGTCGATGGAGATCTTCGTAACGTTCTTCTTCTCGACGATCTTGGGAACCGTAACGGTCAGGATGCCGTCAGCGTACTTAGCCGAGAGGCCCTCGCTCGAAGCGTCCTTAAGATACACGCCACGCGTCGCGCTGTACGAGCTGAACTCCTTCTGCAGGAAGTTCTTGCCCTCGTTCTCCTCGTCTTCCTCGACATTCACGCTAATGGACAGACGGCCCTCATTAAGCTCGACATCGATATCGTCCTTGGCAACACCGGTCAGATAAGCCTTGACCTCATAGCCATCGCCCTTATCCTCAACGTCAACGGGGAACGCCTTAGAGGCAATCGAGCCGTTCGCCAGGTCACTCATATCATCAAACAGATCGAACAGTGAGCTTGCAGAGGGACGAACGCCAAAAACCGAACGATAAGGAACCATGCTTGCCATGTTTACCACTCCTTTATGAGACTGCCGAGTCATCTTCTAGGTGACTGGGACTTCTTTTGACGCTCTTATATATTCCCATCCGGAGCTCATATATACATCGACTATAAGGTTTTTTGAGTCCAATACTATAAGCATATCTAAGTGCGTATGACTCAGGTTTAGGGAAGGTTAAGGTTCTTTGAACCAGGGCTTAAATAACGAGTATGTCCACAGCTACAAATAACAAGGGGCTTACAATGAGCGCGTACACGTTGTTGGTAACGAGCTAAAGGGCATCATGGACGACCAAAACCAGAACAATATGTTTATGCCGACGCAGGGGGAAGATACTTCCACGCAGCCGCCACGGTTCCATCGCCCCCACATCTCGCAAGAGCCCATTAATGATCTAGAGCCCGAGTATGTTACGAGAAATCGATATCAAACGCTCGAGGATGCCCAGACGGGACGTAAGCATATGGGCGTCGCCTCGGGAGACCCTGTATATCTGAAAGACGCACCATTATCTAAAAACAGCGCAGCTAGTGATGAACCGATGAAAGCATCCGCCACTCATCGACAAAGAGGTCCTCGACCAAAGCAAACCTTGACGCATTCGGCTCGCTATCTCGAAACGCCAAAACAGGGAAAATCAATCTTCGTTTCATCAAGTAAACGACGCAAGCAACATCGACTGGCAATCCTGCTTTTGATCATTGCGGCCACAGCAGTTGCCCTTGTTATTCGATTTATCTTCTTTAAATAAAGGCTCAATACCAAAAACGATAAGATCGTCTGGAGTAATTGAGTCATTTACGCCCCATAAACGCAAAAAGGGGGAGGCCGCGAGGCCTCCCCCTTCTCAGTTCAAGCGTACGGCTCGGT